>DKPV01000017.1:0-6635 GCA_002471375.1 Flavobacteriales bacterium UBA7325 | reverse complement strand
GAGTTGTTCGTGTAGGAGTTGTTCTTACTGGCTCACCATGCGTAGGTTCATTGTTTGAAGGAGAAGTCTCACGTTCATCAATGGTTTCCTTTACTGTTGTGTTCTCTGCTGGCTCACTTTCCATAGGCAACGGAGTTAAGACAGGTCGGTCTCCTCGCTCTGTACGATCTTCAAAATGATCTGGAAGTTCATTTGTCTCGTTCGTATTTGGCGTTGGACGCTCTAAAGGCATCATGATCATTCCTTGTGACGGATCATCAATTACTGGTCTTGGTGCAGGTGGAATCTCTAAATGAGAATTATCAAAAATACACCCGTTCAGATCTCTGTCTAAAACTCCTTGTTGTTGACAGGCACGACGTGCTGCATCTCTTCTGCTTCTTGGAATTTCACTCATTGTTCTATGTACTCGAGGAAATGATCTGTCTGTGAAAGAAACTGTGTTTGTCCCAGGAGCATAATCAAATAACGTGGTAATCATAGTAACTCGATATTCATCGGCCATAGCATTCGCTAGAAAAGCCAATCTTCTTTGTTCAAGTTCTCTATTAGCACTTGCAAAAGGGTCGTTACCTCTATTCATTCTTAATGAAGAAACGTCATTCATCCCTTGGAAGTCATCACGTTCCATACCGTTTGCATTACCAAGAAGTCCAGTGAAGTTCCCTTCGCTACAACCTGTAATTTGTACGTTCACGTTCATAAAGTCCATTCCTCCCGATGTTCTCATTTGAGAAGTTACGGTTTCTCCTGTGGGCCATGCGATAGTATAAGTTCTACCTGTTCTGCGAACAGTACCTCCATTCGCTAGAAAATGAGTGTTACCTGATCCAATATTAACAGGTGATCCGTTTACTCTAACTGGTGTAGAACGGTTTGCATCCGGAAAATCACTAGCATAAAGGCATACGCGATCTCCGCCAACATTCATTGCTACTGCAGTATTTAATGAGAAATCATCCCGTTGAGGACGTTGACGAGCTTGCACCTCTAATCCACTTGTAGACTTAGTAAGTACGAATTCACCAACGGTTTGAAAAGAGTAACGAGCGCCATCAAAGGTTACTAAATGCGGATCTCCGTATGTTCTTGCATTACGAACACCACAACCTGCTCCGGGTCTAACTAGTACACGACTAATGGTTCCCCATTGAGCTGATCCCTGATCATTTGTTGGTCTATTATTCATGGCAAGTTTCTCGACGCTATTACGAGTGTTCTTCGGTAATGCTGCGACCATTTGCGCTGGTGTAATATCCTCTGGAAAAGTTCTATCTGGAATCGGTTCTTCATTAGACATTGCTTCTAAGCTAGAAGAAAGCCATGGTCCACGGATTGGATCCCATTCTTCTAATTCAGCACGAATTGGATCAAACGATTTTTCGAAATTTGAGTCATTTTGCGCGAAAGATGTTGCGACTAAAGATATAAACGAGACAAATAATAGGTAATTTATTTTCATAGTACTTAATTTTACAACTGAGAACTTGCAAATTACATGCCATAATTTATTTGTTAAACCTATTAGTAGCTAGAATGTTAGTTTGAGAACTCCAGCCATATGAGCTACAAAAGAACAATTACTTTCATCCCATCGCTAAGATACAATTTGTCGCACAAAAAATCCCGCTAACTCCAAGAATTAGCGGGATATAAATATTAGTTAATTTGGATTAACCTCCGAAATCATCAAAACGAACATTCTCCGGTGGCACTCCCCACTCGTCGCACAATCGAATTACCGCTTGATTCATCATTGGCGGTCCACAGAAGTAGAATTCAATATCTTCAGGAGCTTCGTGCTTCTTTAAATACTCATCAATCACAGCATTGTGAACGAAACCAACAAAACCATCGCCTTTTTCATCATTCACATCCGATTTCTCAACCCAATTATCCGATTCTAAAGCATCAGACAATACAAGATAGAATTTGAAATTTGGAAAGTCTTTTTCCAAATCACGGAAATAGTGTATATAGAATAACTCTGCTCGTGATCGACCACCATACCAGTAAGTCACTTTTCTACCAGTCTTCAATGTCTTAAATAACTCATACAGGTGAGAACGCATTGGTGCCATTCCAGCTCCACCTCCGATGTATAACATCTCGGCATCTGATTCATTAATGAAGAACTCACCATAAGGTCCTGATACCACTGCCTTATCTCCTTCTTTCAAATTGAAAATGTAAGACGATGCAATTCCAGGATTCACGTTCATCCATGCATTTCTTTCACGATCCCATGGTGGAGTCGCAACACGCACATTTAGCATGATTCTTCTTCCTTCCGCAGGGTAAGAAGCCATTGAATAAGCTCTTACAACCTCCTCATCATTCTTCATCACTAGAGGCCACAATCCAAAGTTATCCCAATCAGCTTTAAACTTATCTGGCTCACCGGGGTGATCTAATGGATGCGCCGAAATATCCATATCAGTGTATTTCACTTCACATTTAGGAATCTTAATCTGGATATATCCTCCAGCTTTATAATCCATATCCTCTGGAATCTCAACGATGAATTCTTTAATGAATGTCGCTACATTGTAGTTAGATACAACTTCCGCTTCCCACTCCTTTATACCAAGAATTTCTTCTTCGATCTCAATTTTCATGTTCTCTTTCACCTTTACTTGGCATCCGAGACGCATATTCGCTGCAATTTCCTTACGAGAAAAGTGCGGTTCCTCAGTTGGAAGAATTCCTCCACCACCTTCGTGAACATGACATAAACATTGAACACAAGTTCCACCTCCACCGCAAGCAGAAGGCAAGAAAATACCATTACTACCAAGTGTGCTCAAGAGAGTTCCTCCTCCATCAACTTCAATTACTTTCTCACCATCATTGATATCAATCGTAATTTTCCCAGCTGGTGAAAGCTTTGCTTTTACGAATAGTAACATTAATACAAGTACCAAAATGACGATCAAGAACGCCACTACCGTAATTCCAATAACCATTCCTGTTCCCATGACTAATCTATTTTAGCAGTTAATTTTTTATCCACAAGCTCGATTTGACCAGTTTTAGTCGTATCGTCTTCTTCTTTTGATCCGTCTTTTCCGTATTTAATACCCATGAAGGCCATAAATGCGATTCCCATTAACCCAGTAAGGATAAATGTAATTCCCAATCCTCTCAACGGAGCAGGGACATTTGAGTAACGTACTTTTTCTCGAATGGCAGCAATGGCAACGATGGCAATAAACCATCCAATACCTGAACCAATAGAGAATGCTGTTGCATCCAAAATTGTTGAATACTGACGCTCCTGCATGAATAATGCTCCACCAAGAATCGAACAGTTAACGGCAATCAGTGGAAGGAAAATCCCTAAGGCTCCGTATAGAGCAGGGGCAAACTTTTCAACCAACATCTCCACAAGCTGAACGATTGATGCAACAACCGCAATGAACATGATAAAAGACAAGAAACTCAAATCAATCTCAGCCCATTCAGGATTGATCCATTCTAGTGCTCCTTCTTTCAATAAGTAGTTTTCCAGCAAATAGTTTACTGGTACTGTTACTGCCAAAACGAAAATAACAGCTGCTCCAAGTCCTACGGCCGTCTTCACTGTTTTCGATACAGCGAGATACGAACACATCCCAAGGAAATATGCGAAAATCATATTCTCCGAGAAGATCGCCTTTACAAATATGTCTAATGTACTTTCCATAATCTTTCTGTTTGATCTCTAGTTTTTAGTGCTCTTCAATTAGCGCCTTATTTCGAGATCGTTGGATCCAAATAATGATTCCTACAATGATCAATGCCATTGGAGGCAGAATCATCATGTTGTTATTCATATATCCCATTGTATATATCCCCCACTCTTCTCCTGGAAGCGCACTTCCAAAAATTGGGAAACCATAAAGAGATCCAGAACCAAATAATTCACGAATGATCGATACGAGGATCAAAATCCAAGCATAGCCAAATGAATTCCCAAGTGCATCCATGAATGATGGCCAAGGTTTGTTTGCCATAGCAAACGCTTCGAAACGTCCCATAATGATACAGTTGGTTATTATTAGTCCGACGAATACGGAGAGTTTCTCCGATACATCTGGTAAGAACGCAGCCAGAAGTTGATCAACAATAATCACCAATGAGGCTACAACCACTAATTGAACTATAATTCGAATTCTCGATGGAATTAAATTTCTCAACAAAGAGATAATCACGTTTCCAAAAATCAATACAAACAATACAGCAGCACTCATTACAACTCCTTGCTCAACCTGAACAGTAATTGCAAGTGCTGAACAAATTCCTAGTACCTGAATCGTAATAGGGTTATTGTCCGTTAATGGATCAGTCACAAGCTTCTTATTCTTCTTCGAGAATAATGGTTCGCTCGGTTCTTTAGTCTTTTTTACATCTTCACTCATGACTCTTAATTTTTCAACGATTTGAAATAAGCGATATATGGTAACAAACAACGGTTAACCATTTCCTCAACACCTTTCGAAGTAATCGTACCTCCTGTGATACCATCAACTTTAGATTCTTTGGTACTTCCGGATTTATCTTTAACTACTTCAAATTTTGCAAAGTCTCCATTCTCATCTGAAATCTTCTCATCGATCCATCCTTTGATAAAGAAATCTTGCTTGATCTCAGCTCCCAAACCAGGTGTCTCCGTTTTGTGATCAAATGTTGCTCCTTTAATAGATCTCATATCCTCGTCAAGACAAATATTACCCCAAACTGGACCCCATAAACCTTTACCAACAACCGGAATTACATAGGCTTTCTTACCATCAATGTTTGCAATAAACATTGGGTAATCTTTATCCTTCTCTTCCAAATTTTTGTCTCGGAATTGCTTTTTGATATCAATATCAAAGGCCGCAGTATCTTTCACGACACCATTCATATCAAGAACAATTGCTTCTTCAAGATTTACGTAATTCTCAAATTCATCACCAGCATTCTTACGCGTGATCTTAGAATAATCATCTTTCACCAATATGGCTTTCAGAATATCCATTTTCTTTTTTACTTCTTCATTCTTCTCTTGGAAAGGTTTTGTCCACATTGCGATTCCTGCAAGTAAGACCCCAACCACAACTACCAATGCAATTGCGAAGCCGAAAGTATAACCGTTACTATCTCTATTCACTGCCATGATTACGCTGTTTTAAGTCGTTTTAATCTACGTTTAACATTCGCTTGGACCACGTAGTGATCAATGATTGGTGCCATAACATTCATGAAAAGAATCGCTAGCATCACCCCTTCTGGATAAGCTGGGTTCAGAACACGTATCAGAATTGCTACCATCCCACCAAAGAATCCATATAAAATTTTCCCAGTCGCCGTTTGTGCAGCTGTTACAGGATCTGTAGCCATAAAGACAGCTCCAAACGCAAACCCACCAATTAATAAGTGATGTGCTGCTGGCAAATCCATATAAGGATTAGATCCGATTGCATTCATAAGTAAACCAGTAACAAATCCACCAATACCGAATGAAAGAATGATTCTTAAAGAACCTACACCTGTAAACAGCAGGAGTGCTGCCCCAAGTAAACATGCAATAACAGATGTTTCACCAACAGATCCTGGAATCATTCCTACGAACGAATCGAACATCGAATAACTATTATTAAATAACTCCATGGCGGCTTCACCGGTTTGGCCAACAACTTCTGTTCCGGCAACTGTCATTTTTTCACTTGTAAATGTTGCAAGATCACCCATTGCTGTTGATCCTGTGAAACCATCTACAGCTTTCTCTTCACCCGCCATCCAAACGAAATCTCCAGACATCTTGGTAGGATAAGCAAAGAACAAGAAAGCACGTGCTGTAAGTGCAACGTTAACGATATTCATACCTGTACCACCGAAAATTTCTTTTCCGATTACAACAGCAAAGATCGTGGCTACAGCGACCATCCATAATGGAACGTCTGCAGGCATAACCAATGGAATCAACATCCCAGAAACTAAGAACCCCTCGTGAAGCGCGTGCCCCTTAATTACACCAAATATAAATTCTACAGTTAATCCTACTCCGTATGAGACTACTACTAATGGCAGTACAACAAGTGCTCCAGCGCCAACTTTAGACCAAAACTGATCTAAATATGGTAGAGATCGATCTCCCATTTCAGCAACTAACTCGTAATGCCCAGTATTATATATTCCAAATAGTAAACATGGAACCAACGCCAAGATGACCATCATCATTGTACGTTTTAAATCCACTCCATCACGGATATGGGAGCCTTTCTTCGTTGTAAGCGCTGGAGTAAAAGCCAGAGTCGTAAACGATTCGAAGATTGGATTCCATTTCTCCAGTTTACCGCCTTTGGCAAACTTTGGTTCATGTTTGTGAACGATTTTCTCTAAAAATTTCACGTCTTCTAAATTTTAAGTCCTACATGCACTCGCTAGCGATCAAATCCAAACCTTGTCGGATTTTATCCTGAATGTCAATTTTTGAAGTACACACATATTCGCACAATGCGAAGTCTTCGGGAGCTACTTCATAAATCCCCAAATTTTCCATCCCGTCAATATCGTCGGTAACTGCTGCTTTAACCAGTTGCATCGGCAAAATATCAAAAGGAAATACCTTTTCGAGCTCGCCAGTTACAACAAATGCTCTTTCTTCACCA
>DKPV01000036.1 GCA_002471375.1 Flavobacteriales bacterium UBA7325 | reverse complement strand
GAAACTCCTGCAGTTGAAGAAGTAAAAGAAGAGGCACCAGTTGTAGAAGCAGCGGCAGAGGAAACTCCAGTGGTTGAAGAAACTCCTGCTAAAGAAGAGCCACAGGCTGGCGAAGAAGCTAAATAACTTTGATTAAATGAATAAAGCAGATTGCTTTCATTTAGGTCATATTGCGAAACTCCACGGATATAAAGGTGGAGTTTCGCTGTTTTTAGACGTTACTAATCCGTCTGATTACGCAAATTTAGACGCACTCTTTATTGATATTGATAACCAATTGACTCCATTCTTTATTGAGTCCATGAGAATGTCAACGAAAGGGTTCGCTGTTGTTACCTTCGAAGGGGTGGCCGACGAAAATTACGCGAAGAAATTACTTCGTAAGGCAGTTTACCTACCAGCAGAGATCTTACCAGAATTGAAAGGCACGAACTTCTACGATCATGAAGTTGTGGGCTATAAAGTGATTGACACCAATCATGGTGATGTTGGAATTCTTGAAGTTGTGATTGATCTTAAAGCAAATCCATTACTGCAGATCCACAAAGATGAAAAAGAAATCCTCGTTCCTTTGATTGATGGTGTCGTTCAGAAGGTAGATCGCAAAAAGAAAGAATTGCATATCACTGCTCCTGACGGATTGATCGAGTTATATTTAGGCTAATGTCAGCCTTTACATTCAAACATTTCAGAATAAATCAAGATCGTGCGACCATGAAAGTGGGAACTGACGCTATGGTACTTGGATCATTTGTGGATGTTACGGATAAGTTTCAAGGACTAGATATAGGAACGGGAACTGGAGTGATTTCATTGATGCTCGCGCAACGAAATTCTGAGTTGAAGATTACTGCGATTGACATAGATTCAGGTTCTGTAGAAGATGCTCAGCAGAACTTTAGTGAATCTGATTGGTCGGAGCGATTATCTGCAACACAGCAAGATGTACTGTCGATAAATTCTAATGGTCAGTGCGACCTGATCTTCTCAAATCCGCCTTACTACCAAGATTCATTACAAAATGAGGACCTGCGCATGGCTAGTGCCAAGCATGAAGTTTTTTTACCCATCGATGCTTTAGTTGCAAAGGTGGAAACGTTACTATCGTCTAAGGGTCATTTCTGGATCATAGCTCCCTATGAAAATTGCAAACGCTGGATAGATACATGCGGAGAAAATGGGTTATTCTTGGCGCGTTCAATTCAGATTTATGGAAAAGAAGGGGAGGATGTCAAGCGAGTAATCTTTTCTTTTTCAAGAACTGAATCAGAATATGCTCCTGAATCATTTTCAATTCGAACGGAAAGCGGCGCTTATACTTCGGAGTATATCGAACTCACCAAAGAGTACCACAACAGAGCGCTTTGAATCTAGCTGTACTTAGCTAGTAATTCAAGTTGCAGATCTGCGCCTTTATCTTTGTTATACCAACTTTGTAATTCCACTTTTTTCTCTTCACCGGTCTTACTATCGTCTTCTCGATTATTCATATGAATGGCTTGAGCATCTTTTGGACGAGGACCCCAATGGAACAGGTCATCTCCATTTTCATCTCGAACTACCAAAATTGGAATTGACATTCCACCATTTGTCAGGTAATCTTGAATCATAGAGTCTTCACCATCTCGCAAGTTAACCCTGAAATCAATATTAGATGAGGTTTCTGCAAGCTTAGCGATGAACGGCGCTATATGTGAAGCATCTCCACACCAAGGCTCCGAAATTAGTGTCCAAGTTTGTTTAAAATTCAACCCTTCAAGTGTAGCAACAAGCTCCTCATTGAGAGCCCCTCTTTTCATCCAACGCTTCTGCCGTGATGCATTTAAGCTCACGTAATTCGTGTAAGCTGGATTGTCATATGGTTTGTCCGTAAACTCTCCTGAAAGGATTGATTCAAAGAGGTTGTTGTACTCTTCCCAAGTCATTCTTATTGTTTTTCTAGTTAGAACAAAGATCGCTTTGTTTTCTTACAAATAAGGTGACAATAGTCACATTTAATTCGGTTAAAAGCGCGTAATTTTGAAGTTCAGATTTGCATTATGATTATTCTTCAACAATCAAGCACGCCGCATATGATTAAAGGAGTAAAGGGTAGATGTATGACGTCATGGTTCAGTTTTGTTTTAGTTCAGGTTAGTTTCTTCCAATATCTCGATTTGCTTTCCATGCTCTAGAACCATGTTTGGAGTCTTGTTGTATTCACTTATTTTACTGGTGAAACAGACTTCTTTGTTGATAAGGTAAATCTCAGGTTCATAGTCGAAGTTCTTAATATTAGGCTCGAAGATCGAGAGACTAAAAACTTGGTGTGGGAATTTCTTATCCAGATCGATAAATACATGCCCTTTCTTATGCTTTTTTGTGCTTACCACTTTACCACAAACTGTGTGTTTCTTGCCGTCATCCATCACTCCATTAACTCGATTAGTATTGATCGCTCCCTCAGGAAGTCTGGTCATTGAGATTGCTTTCACATCATCTTTTTGGGTGCCAGGGAGCCATTCTGCATAGGGGGTGTTGGCTTCGAGTTCATTTTCGAGTTCATCATCAAGATTGGAGAAAAGATCATATCCTAATATCTTCTCTATACTATCGATGCTAACAGCAAAAGATTCTAATGGAAGTTCTATTTTTTGATGCGGGAGAATGAATCCAATGCCTCGTTTATTCTCCAGGTCCAAGGCGACTTTCACAAAGAAATTGGGGATCGAAACCTTGTTTACACCGCGGTCAATTTTTGCCAGATCATCTGTTAATACCGGTGCAGTTACTACGATGAGGCTAGTATTGTATTTAGTCACGTATTCGCGCATCCAATTTTCTAACTCTGCCCATTTAAGTCGATTGAAATCGGCCAATTGTGGCGACATATTTGAGTAGAAGTAGCTCTCGGACAGCGCTGTTTCACTCCATCGAAAATCTGCGGAAGGAGCTAAATGTCCACGATCATATCCAAAACCGTCATATTTGTATTTACCGTTAGATTGTTTTGTTTTGAGGAAATAGTCTTTCTCGAATGAAGTCCCTGTTGTTACCAGACTATCTTTTCTGAAATCATTCGTTCTGGAAACATTACCATTTTTGATTGCTGGTATAATTGCATGCATTACCCAATTTGCTTGTTCGTGATCTTCATTGTAGCTTAAGCAATAAGCCATATGGGAGATAACACTCTCTGTATTTCCTGAGATGGGTGTTCCAACCTCTTTAAACTGATCACTGATCCATTGGAGCTTTGCTTTCTCCAGCTTTGAATTGAGCTTTATTTTCACTTGTTCAATAGAATCTAATCGTTGCTGGATTACGTTTATTTCAGGCGATTCTATCTGTGCAAAACAAAATGAGTTAATGAGCAGGAAAATTGAAACTAATTTCATGGGAGTATTCGTAATAGATGATGGGTTAAAGTTACGCTATTTTTTGAACTGTTATCCGCACAAAAAAAGGCCCTCGCAATTACGAGGACCTTTTCAAATCTATTAGCAAATTCTATTGCTTCACAACCTTTGTAATCTTAAAGGAAGTGTTATCATCAATCCTTAATAAGTACACACCAGCTAGTTCTTGGCTTAGATCCAGTACAATTTCTGAAGTGCTGACATTGTAAACTTTCTCAATCACTTTTCCTTCCAATGAAACGAGTGAATAATCTACTGATCCTTTATGGTTACCAAGATCGATAGTTATAACATTCGTTGTTGGGTTAGGGTAAACTTTGGCACTGGTCAATGCATTGTTTTCATCAATTCCAGCACATCCATCAACAACAATTGCAGAAGAATCCGAATTCACACATCCTAAAGAATCAGTATAAGTGTAGGTAATGTAATAAGTACCTACACCTGTAATTAAAGGATCGAAGTCCGTCCCACTAATTCCAGTTCCAGTGTATGTTCCTGAGGTAGGTGTTCCTGTTGGTAGTGCAATTGGAGCATATGATACACATAACGTGTCTACAGAGAATGAAGCCAATGAAACAGTAGGTAAAGCATTCATAACAACTTCAAATGAGCAGCTGTCCGAATTTCCTGCAGCATCCAATGCAACAGTAGTTACCGTTGTTGTTCCCGCATTAAAAGTAACAGTGCTCAGATCGAAAACATTCGATGCTGTTGTTGCTCCTGAAAGCGTATATACAATTGAATCTCCTATGCAGTTGTCGGTAGAAGTTGCAGCTGTTATTATCGTAGCTCCTTCACAGTCAGTCACATTCATCGGACATGTCACTACTGGTGCTTCAAGATCAAGAACAGTTACATTGAAAGAACACGTGTCATCGACACCACCACTTGTAAAGACAAATGTGTTAGTGGTGACACCAACTGGGAAAGTAGATCCACTTGCTAAACCAGCAATCTGTGTCATTACACCACCTGCTCCAACCCATGAAATCGTAACCTCGCCATTACCGGTCCGAACACCTTGTGTGTGGGTTACGTTTGTTGCAGCGGGATCTGTATAACTTGATCCACCACCGCCACCGCGACAGTTTCCACTTCCGGCACCTCCGTACCATCCACCGCCACCTCCGTAGCCTTCACATCCACATCCACTAGGGCCACCGCCAACTCCAAATCCTCCAGAAACAGCAGGATTATTAAGTGAAACGCACGTTCCGTTTCCGCTTAATGTTTGAGTTCCAGGATCACCTCCAGGGTTTACGGTACTCGTTCTGTATCCAGGGCCACCGATGAGGCCTCCGCCTTCTCCACCATGAACTTCTTGTCCACTCCATAATCCACCACCGCCAGCACCACCAGCGACAACAACTCTTTCAGCGTAGGTATTACCGCCAATTCTAATGTCGGAAGCGCCACCGCCTCCGGCACCCGCAGTTTCACCATTTCCTCCACCATTAAATCCACCAGGTAATCCTGTTGGTTGTTCTCCGACGTAGACATAAATTGTACTACCTGGAGTTACAGCGATATCAGCTTGAACGTAACCACCGAAGTTTACGTTCGTGCTTGGTGAGTTAGATCCTCCTTGCGCACCATAAGCATCTACGGTGATAGAAGTAACTCCTGCTGGAACTGTAAAGGTTTGTTCTGTCCCAGTGTATGAGAAAGTTTGAGAAGCTACTGGGGCACATGTGTCGATACCAACTGGATCAAAAAATGTTACGACTGCATCACACATTCCAACATCGTTTGTATCTGTAACGTGTGGTGTGCAGGTTATATCAGGACATTGTGCTTGTGCAATAACAGTGTACGCAACAGCAAGACATCCTAGTGCTATTTTATGTAATGTTTTTGTCATGACTGATTAATTAAAGCTGTTAAAACGAATTGAAAATTGCTCCAATGAATCTTCTGTATTCAATGGGATCGTAAACGCTGTCCCGTAAGTACGTGACTCAGCTGAAGCTAATTGCGTGTATACTTCTTGCATAGAGTCTTCTGTAACGATGATAGGCGTATCATTGTTAAATAGGTTCCATGTAAAGTTCATGTTTTTATAAGTGGAGTTCTCAACTTTCACTTTCAAAAAAGAATCTCCATCTGAAGAAAATTTCGAGAAGTAAACGTTGATTCCACTTTCTTGTTGAACCAAAATCCAGTCGTCGTGTTGTTCGGTAGGGTTTGTTGAGTCCGTGTTAGAAGCCAATGTAGTAGAAGATGCCGTTCCCAAAAGGAGCATCACAAAAAGAACATTGATCCCATGTTTAAAGATCGTTTTCATTATGAGTAGGTGTTAGATTGTTAATTAGTTGTTACTAAGTTACATCATAATCAACAGAGAATGATGATTGAACGCAACTTTTCTTGATATTTCTGTGTTACTATGGGAGAACAGCATACTCATTAGTTAAAAATAAGGCACAATCTTGAAGCGCAAGGGTTCAATAAAGACAGTTTTATACTACCTATTCCTAGGTACGCTATTGTCGATTCTTGTGTTTTTCTCAGTTTCGTTTTTAACGCTCCTTGCTGACTTGAGTACGTTTAACCCACGGGCTAGTAGTAACAAGTATCATTTAGAATTGGGCCTCCCCTTCACCTATTACCGAGAGTTTTTTCTGGATGGGAATGCATACCAAAGTACATGGTGGAGTCCAATATACTTGTTTGTCGATTGCGCAATCACTTGGTTTGTAATAGCAGTGCCATTTACACTGATCAAATTACGAGGTAAGAACTTAAGCCCCGACAGGAGTATTAAGGATGACGAGATCCTAGATATATAGTAAGATTATATTGGAATAAAAAAATTCCTCACCTCGATGAGTTAAGGGATAAAAGGTGGATTGTATTAAATTCTACTTATTCTTCTTAAACTTCAATTTTTATCCTAATGTAACTGATAGATCACTTGTATAGGAGTCATTATCGAAATCCACGAGAGACAGGACTCCAAAGTTGAAATTTGTTTCTAAGTGTAGCCCTATATACTCGGCTCCAATGCCAGCATTCAAGCCTCTGATGAATCTCATATCTAGCTCATCACCGCACATTTCAACACTATACTCAGAAGTACTGTTTTCTCCATCAGAAGAAGTGTAAACTACTTTATTTGTCCATTTTCCACCGATATTGAATCCGACATATATGCCAGTTCTTGCATTCTAAGCATATCGAAATTACTTGTTGGTTTGACAATAATTCTTAATAAACTCCGTTAGTATAATATCATCAAGACTTTCCTTCGGGAATGCCAACCGACCCAACGCAGGGCACGGTGGAACAAAAGATGAGAGGTTCGCACCTAAAATTAATATGCGTATCACTTACCCAATCTTGATGATGTATTGTTTAACTAATAAAAACTTACATCATGAAAAAATTCATTTTATTATCCGTTCTGTTAATCACCTTTAACAGTTCAGCACAGTTAGGAGTTTGTACGATCGATCCTAATGATTTGGAGCCCATTGGCCAGTGGTTTTCTGTTCGAGGGGAAGATCAAGAAAATTGGATTTACTATCTAAACGAAACTAGTATAACAGAATCACTTCTCAATTCTATGTTAGAGCCATGGGGATTGACTGTTCTAGATGGCGAGTTAGATAAGGATGGCGATTTATACTGGTTTTTGGACAATGAGAACGGGTATGATTCCACTGTGTATCTTCTACGAAGTTTTGATGAAGGCGGTTCATACATCTACATTTATGTTGAGGAAAACTAGTAGCTGTGTATGAAAAGTTTATTTAATATTTCCGAGACCGATGATAAAGTACTGAAGGTTACCATGAGTACTTTGATTATTAATGTGGATTCCATTTTATCGAAATGCGAATCAGTTGAATTGTTTGGGATGCTCCATTATTTATGGGGACATACAAACGGTGAGTTATACTTTTTAACCGAAATGAAAGACCCACCATGGGGACTCTATGAGATAGTAGAGGATATCTTAGCTCCAAGAGGATTTAAAGAGTTTGATGACTACGTATTTGTCTTTGAAAGGAACATGAAAGAATGGAAAGGCAAAGAAGCGGTAGGATTAAACGACCCAATTCCAAGTTGCGATAAGGCAACTTGGATTAGTAGCATAATGTCTGAGAATGGACATTTTGTTAGTCATAAGAAATCTGAATCAGCATTTAAAAACCATGAGAATTCTGATGTAGTGCAAAGTTTTCGGTTTAGAAAGTCCTCCTTGGCTCAACTCGTTCAAGCGATTAATGATATCACTAGAATTCCTGAGTTTAGTAATGGTCGCGGGTCATATATTAATGTGGTCAGGCAAGAACTAAATAGAAGAGGTATTGATTTTTCACTAATCGGTGGCCCAGATCATCTTACTTATTTGGATCGTGTAAAGCTCGTAAATGGAAAATTGTATCCAGAAATCAGTAAGGGGTCTTTTGTGACAATGCTCATATGGGAGATTCGGACTGTTTTTAGAAAAACTAAGAGGGTGCTACGTGAACGATATTCAACGACTAAAGTCTAATAATGAACTAAATATTTTTGGACAATCTTTAATCACCAGATTCTGTTACTTATCCAATGTTGTGGAATTGTAATAATACGAACTGTTTATTAATCTCCAAAATTCAACATCATGAAAATCCTATTTTCCCTATTTGTTATTCTCTTAACTATTTCTGCTTTTGGGCAGGAAACTGATCAGAACTGTGCTGTAGCCTATATATTTCTTAACGGAGAAGTTGTTGATGGTAGCAATCGCACGCTATCTAGAAAAACAAAAAACCGCGTTACTGTTGAGG
>DKPV01000063.1:607-2669 GCA_002471375.1 Flavobacteriales bacterium UBA7325 | reverse complement strand
CGTGTTTTCCAAATCAGAATATTTCTGTTCGTAAAGTTGTTCTAGAAGATCAGGAAACTCTACTCTATTGTATTCTGAGCATAGTAAATTCCGTATACTACTTGGACAAAGGAGACACTATGGCGACGGTATACAGTTACATCCGTTTCTCAGATATTTCGCAGATCGCAGGAAGTTCCCTTGCTCGACAAAAGGGATGAGCAAAGGAATGGATGCAACGTCATGCTGACGAACATGAACCGGCCCCCAAACATATAAAAATGACAGACTATGTTGAATCTGGTGTTCATAAAGAACACCTAAAAGCAGCACTAGGAGATTTTGTAAAAAAAGTAAAAAGTGGAGAAATTGAAAACGGCTCAATGCTATTAGTAGAAAAACTAGACAGGCTATGCTAGATATGATTATCAGGATGCTTGGGATTGGTTGAAAGCAGTTGTAAAGGCTGGCATTACAGTAATAACATTAGAATCAGAGCAAACATAAAATAAGAAATCAATAAAAGATTCTGGAGTAATGATCTCAGTATGTGCTGCATTTATGGCCGCAGAAGATGAATCAAAGAAAAAATCAGAAAGACTTAAACATGCATGGGATCTAAGAACTCCTGCAAAAGTCAGAAGTGTTTCTCAATGAAGCAAGTCCGCTATTTTTGTGGTTCAAGAAAAAGAATGTTAGTGTCAGATCTAATCACGCTATGGATTCGAAAAAATCTACTGAAGAAACTTTAGAAAAAAATAAAGCATTTTTTTGAGTTGGTGGGGGCGAGTGATTCAAATTGATAAGACAAAAAATTGTTAGAGATGGTTCTGTCGAATGAGGCTCGCACCCTCAGTGAATCGAGTTGACAAAAACAGGACTACTCTAATTCAAAATAAATCAAACAACCAACCACAAGACTTGTCTTTACACATTGCAAACAAGTAATTCCTTAGAAATTATGTCGAGCCCTACGTAAGTCCGACAGCCTCAACCAGAAACGTTTCAAGACTGATTCGAAATGAACAGAAAGACACTGGTTATAACTGACAATACGTATGCAAAAAGTCTAGCGGAGGAATTAAATACTCTGTTCGGGGACGTTGATATTGCACAATCACAAACAGGTCAGCTTAAAGAAGTCTCCCGAATCGATGTAAGCCAAGTAGCACGGTCTGTCATCGAGAAATATGATCTAGTGATATCAATCCATTGCAAACAGATGTTCCCAAAACATTTGATCGAAAGCGTTCGATGCATAAATGTTCATCCTGGTTTCAATCCATACAATAGGGGCTGGTATCCTCAAGTTTTTTCGATAATTGATGGTTCAGCTAGCGGTGTGACAATACACGAAATAGATGAGTTAATTGACCACGGGAAAATAATAGTTCAAAAAAAAATTGAACTTACAGAGTGGGATACTTCCGGAAGTGCTTATAAAAAAATCATGAAGGCTGAGCGACAATTGCTTTTAGAGTGGTTTCAAAGGATAAGAGATGAGGAGTATGTTGCATCAACTCCACACTCCGAGGGCAATCTAAACCTGAAAAAAGATTTTGATGGGATTTGTAAGATTCAACTCGACGAAATCGGACCCTTCAGATGCTTCCTAGATCGCCTTAGAGCTCTCACTCATCAAAATCATAGAAACGCATACTTTATTTCAAAAACAGGGAAAAAGGTTTTCTTGAGTCTACAACTGGAGCTCGAAGAATAAGTAGAAAGGGCTACCCTTGTATATAAGGCCGCAGCGTTTGAAATTAGAGCCGCTAGAGTGAATCTGATGGAGGAGGTGGAAATCCACCAGAACATCACCGTTTTAGCGAAGAAGACGCAAGAAATACGGGTAATACGATGATAATTAGGTAGCCCTTGAATATAATAGCACGCACATGGAGGAACGATCATTCTCAGCGGTTTTTCTATCGTGAAAAAATTAGCCCTGCACAGCAACGGCAGTAGTTTTCCCACTACCTCACTCGGGATGAGGATCATCTTTTCATGGTTCTCGTTAAGGCATTGCCGACGGGGTGTATCGGCATTCGACTTCTTGGCAACCATTGGGATCTTTATAACGTGA
>DKPV01000063.1:0-230 GCA_002471375.1 Flavobacteriales bacterium UBA7325 | reverse complement strand
TTGCATCATGTCATTGAATTCGCGCTACAACGAAAAGCGATACCAGTACAATTGAAAGTTCTCGCGAATAACCCTGCGTGCGACTGGTATAAAGACAATCGATTCTCCGTTATCAAAACTGAGGACGACCACATTATCATGCAGTATCAGACTCTTTCATCGGCATCTCCAAACCTCATAAGACACTCATGATTTCAGTCTTTGGATCAGACATTGGTGATCAGGAAATT
>DKPV01000090.1 GCA_002471375.1 Flavobacteriales bacterium UBA7325 | reverse complement strand
ACGACCTGCTGATTACAAATCAGCTGCTCTAGCCAGCTGAGCTACATCGGCCTTAGTATAATTATATTCAATATTTGAAAGAACTTTTAAAGTGTCCCCTCCGTTTAGGGAGTGCAAATGTATGAAACTATTCCTATGTAACAATGACTTTTGAAAACTTTTTTCAAAAAAAAATGAGGGTTGAAATAAATCACCCTCATTTTCAGTATTTTAATTTTTCTTAAGACATTTTAGCCTTGTACTTTTCTACCTGTTTCTTCAATGCATGCACTGCCGAATCTGTTGCTTCTTCGAAACTTTTACATTGCTTGCGGGCGAATAGCTCATTTCCTGGTAAGAGAATTTTCACTTCGGCGACTTTGTTTTCTTGCTCTCCATTTTTATCGAGCCTCAAGTATACTTCACTGGCAATAATTTGATCAGCCATCATCTCAAGCTTTTTAACCTTCCCATGGATATAGTCCAACAATTTCTGGTCTGCTGAAAAATGTACTGTGTTTACTTTAAAATCCATAGCGCTTTATTTTTGTTGTCCTCTTGGGTGGGACTGTGAGTAAATAGATGTCAGCTCAGCAAACGAGTTATGTGTATATATTTGAGTTGCTGACAAGTTTGCATGCCCAAGTAGCTCTTTTAACACCTCTAACCCTGCTCCATTATTTAACATATGAGTTGCAAAGGTGTGTCTAAGCACATGCGGACTCTTTTTTTTCATATCCGTTGCGGAAGAAAGATAGCTATTTATTCTCCTATAAACAAACTTGGGGTATAGTTTTTTATCAGTTTTTAACACGAAGAAAGCGTCATTCTTAAGCTCCAAATCATGTCTTAAAGCAAGGTATTTATTCACCAATTCTCTCAACTCTGGTGTTATAGGAATCAATCGCTCCTTGTTTCTTTTCCCCAGTACTTTGATCTTATCTTGAGCCACATCGGAGACTGACAATCCGATCAACTCGCTCAAACGGATTCCAGTTTGATAGAAAAACTCAAACATCAATCTATCTCGTATACCTTCAAAGTCACCTGAGAATAGGATATCAATTCTTACCGGCTCCAGTTCCTGCTTCTGCGCAAAGGATGGCAATCTTTTTACATTCTTCGGCCCTGTAATCAACTGCATCGGATTGCTTTTGATCAAATTACTTCTTCGAAGCCATTTAAAATATGTTCTCAGCGTGGAAAGCTTACGATTAACACTTTGAGGCGCGAGACCATTCTCCATAATAGAAACAATCCAACCACGGATAAGTCGAGCATCGATTTCTTGTAGGTCTTTTTGAGTTATCGCTCCTGAGAATTCAGCAAATTGATCCAGATCCTTTTTATATGCCTTGCACGTATGTTCGGAGAACCGCTTCTCAGCGACAAGGTATTCAATAAAACTATCGTGCATAAAAAAAGAAGCCATACAGCTCCTTTTACGTAGTATTATAGAAATATGTTACGATTTAAATCTCAGCAGACGCCATGCGTTGCTTGTAACCAGCGCGGATACGCTCCTGACGCTTACTTACTGAAGGTTTAGTGAATTCTCTACGCGAGCGAAGTTGACGCATAACTTTCGTCTTCTCGAATTTCTTCTTGTACTTCTTAATTGCTCTTTCGATGTTTTCGCCTTCTTTGACTGGAATAATTAACATATCTTTTCTTCTTTCTTTAGTCTATTTGCACATCCCTTATTGATGTACGGGCGACAAATATACTACTATTAATTCTAATTGCAATTATTGCTTCAAAATTTCTCTTGAAATAACAACTTTTTGTATTTCTGAGGTTCCTTCACCAATGGTCATCAACTTGGCATCTCTCAAGAATTTCTCAGCTGGGTACTCTTTCGTATAGCCATATCCTCCCATAATTTGTACAGCTTCATTACCACATTTCACGGCAACTTCACTCGCAAAATATTTTGCGAAAGCTCCCTCTTTTGTCATTGGCTTCTGCGCGTTCTTTAATTCGGCCGCTTGCATTGTCAATAACTCTGCCGCATGAACTTCAGTCGCCATATCTGCTAATTTAAACCCAATCGCTTGGAACTGTGCGATTGGCTTTCCAAACTGCTCGCGTTCCTTTCCATACTTAACAGAAGCTTCATAAGCCCCTCTAGCAACACCGCAACTTAATGCAGCAATTGATATTCTACCACCGTCAAGAACTTGCATCGATTGAATGAATCCCATACCAACTTCACCAATCACATTTTCTTCTGGTACTCTAACATTATCAAAAATAAGCTCTGCAGTTTCACTTGCTCTTACTCCTAATTTATCACCGATTTTCACTGCTGAGAATCCAGGAGTATCTGTTTCGATAATAAAGGCAGTAATTCCACGGCTATCTAATAAATCTCCAGTTCTAACAAGAATAACGGCAACATCACCTGATTTCCCATGTGTAATCCATGTCTTAGCGCCATTAATTACCCATTCATTACCTTCTTTGACTGCAGTAGTTTTCATTCGCATAGCATCAGACCCTGTATTAGGTTCTGTTAATCCCCACGCCCCTATAAATTCTCCTGAAGCCAGTTTTGGTAGATATTTCATTTTCTGCTCCTCAGAACCATGGTAATAGATATGTCCAGTACACAGTGAATTATGAGCAGCAACACTCAAACCAACTCCTCCGCATACTTTTCCAAGTTCAATTAAAGCTGTGACGTATTCTGAATAACTAAATCCAGACCCGCCATATTGTTCTGGAACATAAATCCCTAGAAGGCCTAACTCGCCCATCCTCTTCATTACGTCCACAGGGAAATGCTCATCAGCATCCCATTGATTCAAATTTGGACGAATTTCTTTTTCAGCGAAATCGCGTACCATTTGGGAGATCATTCTTTGATTCTCGTTAAGCTCAAAATTCATGTTTAAGGTCGTGTTGAAAGTTCCCTACCAATTTAGTAGGCGACGAAATTAGTAATATTGTTAGAAAATCCTTTCAGTTTTTCCTCTCCATTTAGAAAATCTAAAGAAACAAGGAAGTTAAAGGCTGCAACCTCACCGCCGCTTTTCTCAATTAATTGTCCCGCTGCATTTGCCGATCCACCTGTTGCCAGTAAGTCATCATGAATTAAAACACGTTGCTTATTTCCTATTGCATCTGTATGCATTTCGATTGTAGCGCTACCATATTCTAAATCATAATCGTAGCTAATCTTATCGTAGGGTAGTTTTCCTTTCTTTCTAATTAAAACAAAAGGGAGGCCTAATTTCATCGCTAGTGGGTAACCAAAAAGGAAGCCTCTGCTTTCAATCCCTGCAACAATATCAATTCCTTGATCCTTGTACCGCTCATAAAGGGCATCAACAATCTCATTAGATAAAGTAGGGTCCATCATGATAGGAGTAATGTCTTTAAAAACTATTCCTTCTTTTGGGAAATCCACAACATCTCTAATTGCGTTCATAATTTTTTCTTCAAGGCTCATTTTACAGCGATATGTACGGTTTAATTTTTTGATAAGTGATCTCATCTATTAGAACTGACTTCTTAATTTCATCAAGAGTTCCGTAAGATCCAATTTGCGCTCTAATCTTCACAATCGAGTTCGCGATATTATAGTTTATATAAGGATGGGTTTTTAACTCATTGACCGTTGCAGTATTAATTGAAATGGTCGTAAACTTAACATCATCCACCTCGATATAATTTCGGATTTCTTGGTATTTCTTAATGTCCAGTTTCCAAATTTCTAGTAATTGTTCCTTATTCGCATACCCCCCTAACACTTCTCGATAGTTGATAATCTTAGCAGCAAAGTAAGGTCCTATACCATCAATCTTTTTGAACTCACTCTCATCTGCGGAATTTAAAGCAACCAACAATCTAGACTTATCAAGATCCGTCAAAGCGTCCTTTTCACGCATGTATATATACCCCTCAGGATAATACGTTGAGTCTTCTATAGTTGCTAAGAATTCAGGCGAAAGAACATAGATTTTTTCAAGGTCTGCATTCGATTTCAATCCACGTTTCGAAAATTTCACAACTACCTGTGCCTGTTTCTTGGATAAACCAAGATTCATCCAGTCTTCTTCCGCATATTGATTCGGATCAAACCTTTGCGATGGTGTCTTGTATCTATTTCTAGAACTTTTCTTCTTTCGCGCTTTATTCTTCTTCCAGGTACGCTTGTGCTCTACAATCTCACCTTCGATAACCTTCGCTTTCTTAAAGGATATTACTGGTTCTTCTCTGGGCGATACGCTCGCGAGAAATCTAGGTGTAAACGATATAACTACTCCAACAAGAAGTAATGCAAGGACTCCTCTTCTATTTCGTTTGGAGATTGGCACAGCTCTTACGCTTTCGCCTTATTAGCAATGGCAGTTTTGAATTTCACTAATTCTGCTTTCACTTTCGGCGCTAAAAGGAACAATCCGATCATGTTAGGCACCATCATTGCAAAAATCATCGCATCCGAAAAGGCGATCACCGATCCAAGGCTTGCCGCAGATCCAATGATTACAAATAGGCAGAACAGAATTTTGTATGAATATTCTACGCGCTTTGATCTCCCAAACAGGAACGACCAAGCTTGGAATCCATAGTAAGACCATGATATCATCGAACTGAACGCAAACAAAACAACAGCAACTGTAAGCACATAAGGGAACCATGAAATAACAGACTCAAAGGCCCCTGATGTTAACAATATTGCCTGAGCATCATTCATCCCAGTATTTGATGGATCCACAAATCCAGTTATGATCAAAACTAACGCTGTCATAGTACAAACCAAAACAGTATCAATGAATGGTTCAAGTAGCGCAACTAAGCCTTCACTTGCTGCATATTTAGTTTTTACAGCTGAGTGGGCTATTGACGCAGAACCAATACCAGCTTCGTTTGAAAAGGCCGCACGTTTGAATCCTTGAACTAACACCCCGATAACACCACCGGCGATACCAGTAGCCGTAAAGGCTCCATCCCAAATTTGAACAAATGCTCCTCCAATCATGTCATATTTAGCAAAGATCACAAAGAGACATGCAGCAACATAAATGGCAACCATGAAAGGCACGATCTTATCTGTAACCTTAGCAATTTTCTTAATTCCTCCAATGATTACTATTCCAACTAAAACAGCCATGATCAAACCGAATAACCAACCTTTACCATGAAAGAATGATTCCTCACCTCCTGTAATGTTCTCTACTAATTGAAAGGCTTGATTCACTTGGAACATGTTTCCACCACCAAATGAACCTCCAATACACATGATCGCGAAAACAATAGCTAACACACCTCCAAGAGCCTTGAAACCTCGAGACTTAAGTCCGTTCTTCAAATAATACATCGGACCACCGTAAACAGTACCATCTTCCGCAATTTCTCGATACTTCACACCTAGTGTACACTCTACAAATTTCGATGCCATACCCAAGAAACCAGCTATAATCATCCAGAATGTTGCACCTGCACCACCAATTGTTACCGCTATAGCTACACCCGCAATATTCCCTAATCCAACTGTTGCAGAAAGCGCTGCAGTTAACGCTTGAAAGTGAGTAACCTCCCCGTGATGATCAGCATCTTGCTCGACACGAATTGTATCCACAACATCACCATCTACTGTATGCACACTATGCGAAGCCTCTACGTGATCCGCTCCTCCAGATTCAATGTCATCATACTTACCTCTAACTATGTTAACAGCGGTTCTAAACCCACTGAAATTTATTAATCGAAAGTAAATAGTGAAGAACGTTGCTCCAATGATTAGAGGGAAAAGTACCCAATACACTTTTATGTCATCTGAAAATTCAATCTGATAGAATATGGCATTCACAAACCAGCCTGTAGCAGCACCGAACCCTTCGTCAATCTTTTGGTCTAAACCCTTTTCTTGTGCGAATTGAACAAAAGGTAAAATCGTGGCAAGCGCCCCAAGTAGAAATTTCATATAAATGTGTGTTATTACTTAATTTTCAGTGTAGGCAAATATAATAATATTATCGCTTCTCAGAAAATACTGATAATGAGAAGTATAGGATATTTATCAATCAAATAGAGCATCTAATGTCTCCTCTAGCGTGTGAGGATTGTAGCCTACTTCCGTCCTTGATTTTGTAAGATCAAACCCGGTCTTCGGGGGTCTCTTTGCAGCTTGATTGAGCGTTGCACTGGATATTTTTGCGATGTGATCTGTTCCATATCCGAAATGAACTGCAATCCTTGTGATCAACTCATGAATTGACATGGTTTCAGGCCCACTCATATGGTAGACACCGGTAGCATTGCGCTCAACGATTGCCATACAGCCTACCGCAAGATCCTCAGCCCAGGTCGGGGCTCTAAATTGATCATCTACAATTGATAATGGCTCTCCCTTTTCGAGGACAGTCTTTGCCCAAAGAATTATATTTGATTTTGAGAGATTTTCAGCTTTTCCGTAAACAATTATTGTTCTTACTATTGACCAATCACAAATTGCCTTGCTCTTCACAATTGCCTCCGCTCTTGATTTTGATCGTGCATACTCACTTAAGGGATTAATCGGATCCTCCTCCTGATAATTCCCCTTCTCTCCGTCAAACACAAAATCCGTTGAGAGTAGTTGGAAATGACATCCCATAACATTACATGCCTCGATCAAATAACCTGTTGCCGATACATTTATCAGTTCACAACCCTCAAGGTCACTTTCACATTGATCAACATTGGTCATTGCCGCAGTATGAATTACATGAGTTGGTTTCAACTCGAGCAGAAGTTCTTTGACGTTTGAAGGCTCAGTAATATCTAACTCGCGATAATTTGATCTAGGACAGACGCTGTTACGGTTTTCACCTTTCGATGTAGCAACGAAATCTACTTTGTTTTCTAGGCAATAATCTACTAGCTTTTGCCCAAGCAGACCATTACTTCCGGTAATGACAATTTTCATTCTCGATCAAGTTTAAAATGAGCAATCAACTTTTGAATTTGATTTACATTTCCTAGAACGAATATTTTTGATCCCGCACACACAATTGTTTCCATTCCTGGATTGATCGTATACTCTCCCTCTACAGATTTAAATCCGACGATTGTTGCACCGGTAATTTTTCTGGACTCAAGTTCACCTATTGATTTCCCTCTGAGATCTTTTGGTAATTCACTACAAGAAATCGTTTCAATATTCGTGTCTGAATGTCCTCTCATGCGAATGGAATCCATAAACTCCATGATATCTGGGTCAGCAATCAACGAGGCCATATGTGATCCCCCAACGGCATCTGGCATGATTACATTATTCGCTCCGGCAAACTTCAATTTAGATACTGAAGTTGGAGAAGATGCACGACTCACAATAGTAAGGTCCTTTCGAAACTGTCTACTAGTAAGAACAACATATAGATTGTCAGCATCTTTCGGAAGACACGTAACAACGGCTCTAGCTGTTTCCACAGAAGCCCTTCTCAGCACTTCATCGTCCGTACTATCCCCTTCGATAAACATAAGTTTATCTTCATCCTGATGCGCAATAAGGTGCTCATCCATTTCTATCACTACGAACTCAACATTGTTTGCAGTTAGGTCTTCAGCTACTTGGCGTCCAACGCGACCAAAACCACAAATAATAACATGATCTTTCATTTTTTTTAGTTGCTTCATCATCTTGTGCTCTCTAAGGTGTTTTCTATATTGTCCACCAACTACATACGTGGTGATTGTGGTAATCGCATAAGCGAAGCTACCAAAGCTTGAAATAATCAAAAATGCAGTGAAGAATTTTCCATAAACCGAAAGCTCACTAACTTCTCTAAACCCAACAGTCGAGACTGTTATGATTGTCATGTAAAACGAATCTACAAAACCCCATCCCTCGATCAATACAAATCCAATTGTTCCACCGGTAATGATTACCGCAAGAATCAGGATGAAATAGTAAATCCTGCTGAAAAGTTTAGACTCAAACATCCCTCTCACAGCTCCCAGATTGAACTTCTTCTCCTACGTTGAAGTTTGAAGTAATGTTTGTGTTCAAGAATCCAAGCCATTGCCAGGTAGATAATTAAGGGTGATCCGAAAGCCAAAAAAGATGCATAAATAAATCCTATTCGGACCTTAGAAATGCTGATGCCTAATTTTCGTGCCCACCATTTACAAACCCCGAAAGATTTCATTTCAAAAAAGAAGATCGTTTTTTGGATCATAATTCTCGATCTAGTACTCTTAAACCTACTTCGCAAGATAGGCATTTTTTACTTCTGCAAAAATACCTGTTTAGTGCCAATAATCCTTGAGAATCAAGGGCTGATTTCACTTCAATTCCAATCTTTCTCCATTGATCAATTACTCCGTTTTTCTCTGCCGAAACCTGCTCCAAAACAACCGATGCCATCTCCTGAAAAGAGTGATCATAGGCATTCTCTCCTTTCCACCACAAAAAAGGAACAAAACCGTTTATTAAAATCGAATCAAGCAAAGCACTAGAAAAACGGACATCGGAATCAATGAACAAATTCTCTTGACAGAGAACTTTAAATTGCTGTACAAAATTCTCTTCTCTAACTAATCCCGCGAGATCTTTGATTTCAAAACGAGATATAAAGGTTGCGAACTGTAAGATTCGATTCTTCGGAAAGTTAGCGGGTCTCGTTCCTCGAAAATGCCATCTACTATCGCTACCGGACATATAACTATAATCATCACTCACCCACCCACTACTTACGAGGATCAATTGCAACCTTTGCTCACCGCTAAGTGCGGCTAATTGAGACCATGGAAGAACAGTAGCCAGCGTTTCAAACGCCTTCTTATTTACACCCATCCCAAATGAGGATGCAATCAACCGAAACAAAACCTCCTCTTCGTTCAAATACACAAGTTCCTTCACTTTACAGCTCCATTTATCGATCAACGCTTTTGATTTCATAGAAGTCCAAAACACCGAATCAACCTGATCAAAAAACGTGGCACAGGGATAAGAAGACTTATTTGGGAGTCCTTTTGCTATCAATCTGAAATGTTCCGGATCAATGAATTCTTTCAATTCAAGTGTCGGAATCATAAAGCCATTTTGCTCCACTTGCTTGTCATCATTATAGACAACGTGAAGAACCACACTCTCAAAAGACTGGTCTAAGTGATGATTATGCCTATACCAATCTGAGCCATTCACATGAATTTCAACGGAGCCGTGAAACTCCAGGCTATCATATTCTACACATGCATTGTAAAAATCCGGACCACTAAACTTGAGATTATGGTCTCCGGTATTTTTGATAATTAATGATCTTCCATCGGTAAGCTTTAATGACGGAATTGGTAAGCGAGCACGATCCCAGATCAGTTGCAAGTATTCTTCATTCATAATAGATAGGTTAGGTATCTATTATAAAAGGTACAAAAAAATCCGCTCAACAAATTGTCGAGCGGATTAAATAAAATTTCATGTTTACCTATGGGTAACGAACGTACTCAGAGTATGATGGGTCTGCAGCTGGTGCAGCTTCCGGATCAAAATCTAATGAGTGGACATCACCTTCTGCACGTCTATTTAACTGGTGCAATTTCTTGAATGTCTTAACATCACTTCTTCTGAACTTATTAATATAAGCTTCTGTTAAAACAATTGTTTCAAATTCTCCCGCTTTAGGCTCACGAAGTTTGTATAATCCATCTTGTAAGTAAACAGTTCTTGGTGTTTCCTCACCTTTTCCAATTGGAATAATTCTTCTTGGATCAACTCCTTTTTCATCAACCAAGTACTTGTAAATTGCAATCGCTCTGTTGATTGACAATTTCTTGTTACGTGCATTTGATCCACGAGCATCAGTATGTGAACTCAACTCAATAACTAACTCTGGACGAGCCTCAAGTAGGTCATACACGAATAATAATGAATCTAAAGAGTTAATCGTTGAATCAACTACGAATGTCCATTTATCCAAGTGGTATTGAACCTCAGGAAGACGAATCGGACGTTTAGGGAAAAGTCCCATATCAACAACGAAATCTTGATCGTAGTTCAAACCTTCTGTTGAAATTTCGTGTGGATTTGGGTTCTCATAATAACCATCCATAGAGATGTTCATCGTATATCCTGACTCTTCGTTGATGTAACGATCACCAGTTGGTTTTTTATCCCAGTATACAGATCCATTCTCATCGGTAATACCAGTCCATTCCCCATCCGGACCTGTAACAGTTACAGTTGCTCCTTCAATCTTATCACCTTCGGCTAAATCGGTTACGCTCAACTTCAAGCTAAACACGTTAGGTGGCATTACATAAGAATAGATATCTGGTTTATTTTCACCATTAGCACTTTTACGCTCGGATGTAAAGTAACCTAGACGAGGATCCTTTTCAACTAATGCATAATCATTATTCTCACTGTTAATTGGCGTTCCAAGGTTAGTTGGATTTTCCCATTTATTCTCTTCTCCAACCTTCTTTGCTTTAAAGATATCAAGTCCACCAAGTCCTGGCATTCCATCTGAAGCATAAATTAAACCACCATCTAATCCAAATGAAGGGAACAATTCGTTTCCTTTCGTGTTAATCTCTGGCCCCATGTTCTTAGGTGCAGACCATGTTTTAGATTTAGGATCGTAATCAGTGTACCATAAGTCTCTACCTCCAAAACCACCAGGCATATCAGACGCGAAGATCAAATACTTCCCGTCAGCTGTACAAGGATGACCAACTGAAATTGAATCATGCATTTTTAAAGCAAGCTTTGTTGGATTGTTCCAAGCTGTCTTACCTTTTGCTGTAGACATCCAGATGTCACATCCTAGGTTTTGCTTTTTCAAAGTTGGGCAGCGAGTGAAGAACATTGTTTTCTTTCTATCATCGAAACAAACCGTTCCTTCATTAGCTTCCGTATTGATACTATCACCTTTCACTAAGTAAGGCTTAGTCCAGTTTCCTTTTTTATCTAGATCAGAAACCCAAATATCCATATATGATTCACATGATCTAGGGTCAATGTTTTTACCAGTTGATCCTGGTCGAGATGAACCGAAGTACATTTTCGTTTGTTTTCTATCACCAAACACTGGCGCCATATCAAACTCAACTTTGTTTATCGTTCCTTGATTCTCGATTGTATGACGTGTCTTGTCAGCTTTGTATTGATCATAGTTCTCACATGACTCAATACCTGCATTTGCACGCTCATCACCAGGAACCATTGTTTTATACATCTTGTAATCAGCGATCGCTTTATCAAACTCACGCATTTTACGCAATACATCAGCATTGTAAAGCAATACCTCAGGCATCACTTGCTCATACTCTAGTAATTTTGCGCGCTCATACCACTCATTCGCATCACGATACTGTTCTATCATCCGGTAGCTCTCTGCAGTTTTAAAGGCCATATTACCTTTAGACTCTTGGGCACCTCCACCTTTACGAGTTAACTTAGTGTAAGCCAATGCACACTTCTCAGCTGCATCACAGTAATCTTCTCGTACATATGATTCATTTGCATCTGTTACAATCTTTAAATAACCGCATGATGTTATAAAAAACGTCACTGCCGCAAATACCATAAAACTTTTCACCCTCATAGATCTTGTCTTTACAAGCTGTTATTAAATCGATTAAAAATGGACACCTTTATACAATATGGTTAGATTTCCAAACGTAAAAGTAACATAAAAATGTAATTCTTAACACGCCCATTTAACTTATATGTAGAAATGAGCGAAAGGTTAACAATCTCCCCCGGTATATTTATCCCATTTATCGAGGATCGCTTGGAATCCTGCAGGAAGACCTGAATTCAGTTGAATCAATCCTCCGGAGACAGGATGACTGAACCCAAGCGTTTTAGCATGGAGAGCTTGTCCTTGAATGTGATTAAAACAATTTTCAATAAATCGTTTATATTTTGTACTTGTTGTTCCTTTTAAAATTCTATCTCCACCATATTCCAAATCGTGAAATAATGGATGCCCAAGGCTCTTCATATGAACTCTAATTTGATGAGTTCTTCCAGTTTCCAATTTACACTCCACAAGTGTTACATAGCCATATCGCTTTAGAACTTTATAGTGTGTCACAGCGTGTTTCCCATAATCTTCATCAGGGAAAACCGTCATAACTTTACGATTCTTCAATGAGCGCCCAATGTGACCAGTTACCGTCCCATCTTCTTCAACATCACCCCAAACGAGCGCCCAATAACGTCTCTCAGTAGTTCTATCGAAAAACTGTTTCGCCAAGTGGGTTAATGCGCGTTCTGTCTTTGCCACAACCATCAATCCAGTCGTATGTTTATCTAGTCGATGAACTATCCCAGGCCTGCCAGAGAAACCATCTGGACCAACTGGAAGATCACCAAAATGAAACGCCAGTGCATTAGCAAGTGTACCAGTATAATTCCCATAGCCTTGATGAACAACCATGTTAGCCTCCTTATTCACGACGATTAACTCGTCATCTTCATAACAGATATCGATTGGAATATCTTCTGGAAGCAATTCCAAATTTCTAACTGGAAATGGAAGTACAATAGAAACATCATCCCCTGGCTTAACTTTATAATTCTGTTTTACTGGAACTGAGTTAACCAGAATGCTTCCGTTTTTGGCAGCATCTTGAATTTTATTTCGAGACGTATTGGGGATTCTAGTCATCAAGAACTTATCGATCCGGACAACTTCCTGACCAGGATCTGCGATGACTCTGTGATGTTCAAATAATTCTTCGTTGGTAGATTCTTCCAAATCTGGTTGTTCCTGCTCGCTCATTATCGCTTGATTATCTTCACGATTTTATTAAGACCTTCAAATTTGAAGATATATACACCATCCGGGCTTGCGGAAAGATCAACTTCTTGAGAAGTAGTTTCGACAATCATTCTTCCCATAAGGTCGAACACTTGAACCCCGCTGTATAATCCATTCTCAACTTCAATATTCACAATGTCAGTGCTTGGATTTGGATATACACTTACTCCCGCATAAACAGTTGAAACCTCATCTCTTAATCCAAGAGTTGCATCCATTTCTGTAGAGAAAATTGGGCGAATCATTACACTTCCGGGTATTGTAGAACTCCCCCATGAAGCACCTCCATCGAGGCTGTAAAATGTCCTTGATGAGTTATCAATATTTTTATCCAGCCCAACATTAAGTCGATCCGAATCAAACTGTCTCCAGCCAATATAGAACTTCCCGCTAATTGGAAGCTTCATCGTATCTCTCAAGTAGTATGTTGTAAAGATGTTACGATCATACTCATAGCTCGGCTGGCGTGGAAAAAAGAAATTATCCTCGTATAATGTATCTCCAGGTACTCCACCGTTATCCGCCCAAACAGTCAACAAAAACAATTTATTTGAAACATCATTCACTGATGGCACCCAATGAACATTCATACCAATCAACGAATCCGCTTCATACGCTTCATATTCAATTGCTAGTCGGCCTTGAGCTACAGTGATTCCGTAAGCTTGCTCTGCCGAACCATCATCGTAAGAATAGTAGTTCTCAAAAACTTGCTGTGTAAATGTAGAGTCATTTCCCGTGAAAGTAGGGAACTGTGCAGCAGCTACTGTGGTTACATCAAACGTCTGACTTGCACCGACCTTTGTTTCATCGAAATGGTATCCAGTACTAAAATCGTGCGTTGACTCATAAAAACTCTTTGCAGCATAATTGATCTCACCTCCAGATAGTATTCCGGCCGTCAACACAAAAGGTGTAGCTTCTGAAGTACCGCTATAGAACACTTCAGATGACCCATCCAAGTTGTTTTCAGCATTGTTACTGCTATTTCTCACCGTCATTAACACGTCGCTAGACATCTTTCCAGCAAAGTTGTTCTTCCAATGATCCCAAGGTACCGAAGTGAAGTCGTTGATCAATGTATTCACAGGATAAACGATTGCAAAATCCTTGAAGAGCGTATCCTGAAATCCTGACAATGTTCTAAGGTTCACATAATCCAAATGAAAGTGATCTAAACTTCCAGAAAGGCCGCCAATGTTTTTAAATCTGAATTGAAAGCCCTTTTTGAAATAATCCGCATTATCGAGCAAAATATGGCCGATTTTAAAACTATCCAAGGCAGCACCTCCAACACTCCAAACTTGATTCCATTGAAAAAGATCATGGGCATAAAACTCTAATATCAATGAATCGCCTGACTCAGGTTGATCTCCATACCCTTCCGTTTCATAAAGAAAACTAAAGTAAATTGAATCAGATGCACTTACACCAGACATGTCTATTGGCTTGGAGGTTAAATGATCCGCAAAATTAGAAGCTGCACTCCCAAAATCATATGGGTAACCAACCTCATCTAGTCCATCAAAAGTAGCTACTCCCAAAGACCATGGATTAACAGCATATCTATAATTGTGATAAGCTTCACTGTCCATCCAAATCTTTGATAAGTCATTCACTGGTGCAAAAAACTGCGTTGCAGAATCTTGATAAATATCTGGCCCGACTAACCACACGGTATCTGGTGTTAAATCCGTGTCTGCAGGTGTATTTAAAGTATCATAAATGTAAAATGGTGGATAAACATCTGTAGCAACATGTGTTACTGGGTAGCTCGAGAGATCACCTATCTGAACCGATGTTGAACTAAAGTTCACATTTGCACTCGATGATGTAGAAACTGTATACGTTGTTCGATAAGTTACTTGAGTTGTATATACCGCATCAAATGCAAGCGGATTATTAGATCCATCGAGAAGAGCAAACACCTGGTCAGAAGTTACTCCTGCATCTAGGTAATCAGCATCATATGACTGGAATTTATTCGAGCTAAAGTCATCAAACACAGGAAGCGAAATAGTATCTTGTGTATAGATAAAAGTACTATCGAAAGTACCTTCGTTTATCTTTAATACATGTGCTTTCTTTGCCAGAAGTTGTGGATTTCCAGTTAATGGTCCTACCTCCTCACCCTGCGACCATCCAATCAATGTGAAACTTAGGAAAGAGATAAAAATAATGAACTTGTTCATAATGTCATTTACAAATTAAGGTTCTTGTTCTATGGCTTCTTTAGTCACAAAGATCAAAATTGAAGAACCAGATGCCACTCGGCCATCCTCAGAATAATCTGGTGATTGAGTCTCAACGCGAGAAGCTAACGAGTCAGCTTTGTTATACCCTTCCGGACAAGCAATTTGCAATTCCATATCGAGCATGTTTGCAACGCGAGTCCTAGCTTCTTCGATTGTCAAACCAATTAGGTTTGGAAGAGCCTGTGGCACACCTGCTTCATCTCGTCCAATAACCAATTTAATCCTAGAACCGATAGGAACACGCGTCCCTTCAGCGATCGGTTTATTCTTATACAACTGATCAAGAACAGCTCCATGCGCCTCCTTTGATGGCTTATATTCCAATGTATATCTAAATCCTCTACTCTTTAGTATTGTCTCGGCAAAACGTTGTGATTTATCAACCAACTTAGGCATCTCAATCATTTGCGAACGTTTAGAGACACGTACTTTTATCTTACGGCCGCTCTTAACGAAAATTTCAGTAATTGCTGTTGCCTCGGGATCCTGACTCAGGATTGTTCCTTCAATTTTAGAAGGATCGTAAATCGAACCTAAGATCTCAAACTCTAGAGAATCACCTAAGATCTTCTTCAGATTATTCTGATTTTTCCCAACAAGATTAGGAACAGCTACTTTCTCTCCAAATTTAGTTTGACTATCCAGGCATTTATTCAATAAGATGAAGCCTATGACATAAATAAGAATAATCACACCTAGATTGATCGCAAATTGTTTACTCCAGATATAATTACCAATTTTCTTTAGAAGTACCATAAGGCTTTAAATTAGAAGTTCGGTGCCATTTTATGCGATTGATAGAAGTCATCAATGTATTTAAATGCTTCCTCTGGTGTATCAACAAGACCAAATAAATCCATGTCTTTATCAGAAATATTTGCCTCATCTTCTAGCATGGCGGACTTAATCCAATCGATTAATCCTCCCCAATACTCTCTGCCTATCAGTACAACAGGTCGCTTACTAATTTTATTAGTCTGGATAAGGGTCAATGCTTCAAACAATTCATCTAATGTTCCAAACCCTCCAGGTAACACTACAAATCCCTGAGCATATTTCACGAACATAACTTTGCGGACAAAGAAATAATCGAACTCCAAATTGTGTTCTTGATCGATGTATGGATTATGATTCTGTTCGAAAGGAAGATCAATATTTAATCCAACTGATTTTCCACCTCCTTGTTGAGCTCCTTTATTTCCGGCCTCCATGATTCCAGGGCCACCTCCTGTGATTACTCCATAACCACCTTCGGCAAGTAATTCAGATACACGGATTGCCATCTGATAGTATTTATTGTCAGGTTTAGTACGAGCAGAACCAAAAACTGAGATACATGGACCAATTTTCGCCATCCGGTCGTAACCTTCAACAAATTCGGCCATGATTTTAAAAATCGCCCAGCTATCGTTAATTTTTATTTCGTTCCAATCTTTTATGACTTTGTTCATTCAATTTCTTTTTCTTCACAAACAGCCCTAATATAAAGTCTATAAAGTAATAGTTTATTCAAAGGTTGATTTGCGTGTGACACGTACTTATAAGCAGCAAATGTAGTATAATTATAGGCTATAACGCAGATTTGAAATCAAAATTGTAGGTGATTTAATGATTGTTGTGAAATGGAACTGATCCTACTATTATATGTACCACAATAAGCTGCGATCAACTCTAATCGAAACCCTGCAATTGCTCTTTTGATCGATTTGCATTAATTTAGGTCCATGAGAATTTTGATTGCTCTTTCTTTCCTACTGGCTTTTTCATTTACAGGAGTTTCTCAACGTTCATTCTTCGAGCATTCTGACACACTTAACAAAAAAAGGGCTATCAGCATCTCGACTGGTCTGGTAACTTTTTGGGCCGGCAGCATGATTGGCTTAAATCAAGTATGGTATAGTAAGGTTGAGAAATCGAAATGGCACACATTCGATGACTCCAAGAATTGGCTTCAAATGGATAAGTTTGGCCATTTTTACATTGCCTATCAAGAAGCACAATTCACCACTGACCTCTATCGCTGGACTGGTTTAGATGATAAGAAATGTGCACTGATCGGAGCAGGGGTGAGTATAGGCTATCAAACCACTTTTGAATTATTTGATGCCTTCAGCGCGGACTGGGGATTTTCATGGAGCGATGTCGCTGCTAACACGCTTGGGACTGCAACCTATGCGGCTCAATCCTACTTCTGGGATGAACAAAGGATTATACCGAAATTCTCATACTCTCCGACTGAATTCGCTGCTATCAGGCCAGAAGTTCTGGGCAGCACATTTACGGAATCCTTGCTAAAAGACTATAACGGCCAGACGTATTGGCTCAGTTTTAGCCCTGGCACATTTTTCAAAAATAGTGGCATTCCTGAATGGGCTTGTTTCTCCGTTGGGTATAGCTCGCACGCAAAGCTCGTTGGTAACGAAGAGTACTATTTAGACCCCGAAACAAATTTCGGCTACAATTCCCAGCGTGAATTGGTATTATCTTTGGATATTGATTTCAGTAAGCTACCGATTAAAAAACCTTGGCTCAAAGCTATTGTGAAACACTTCAACTATTTCAAGCTCCCATTCCCGGCATTGATCATTCGAAATGACGGCATCAGTGGGAGAGGCTTATACTACTAGATTAAGTTGATTTTAAATTCAAAAGAAACAACATTTCCCTGGCGAGTATCTGGCGTCATTCCAAAAAGTGTCCGATCCAACGATCCTTTACCGATGAGTATATTGCTCTCATCATCCAATCTCATTATAGTAATAGTGACCTCTTTTATCTTTCCAAGTAAGTTAAACTCACCAGTTAACTCGCAGTGATTCTCCACCGCAGTAGATTTCAAGCCATTTGCTGAAAAGGTCATTTTACCGAATTTCTTGGAATTAAAATAATCAGCACCATTCAGGACATCATCCCGCATTTTATTGAATGTGGTCAAATTTGCGATTGGCATATTTACACTAAATGAAGACTCTAGTAGATCTTCACCAATATTGACGGTCCCGCTAAATCCCTTAATAGCCCCTTTAGTTACACCTCCCTTTGGACCCAATTGAAACGATATTAGAGCCGTCTTCTCTTCAATCTTGTAGCTCCCTGAAATGTCTCCGATTGGGAGTGTACTAACTTTATCAGCTTCATCGGATTCAACATCTGGTTTATCGAAAATTTCCAACTCTTTTTCAATTTGAAGCTGCTCATCATTTATTAAATACGAAGGGAAGTGAAGTCCGGCTACAACAATAATTGCCAAGACGCTCATCCCGACGAATGGCTTTCCAATAAGAACACTAGCCAACGCAAATCCAATAACAACACCAATAAACGCCTCAACTCCTCCGAAAGCATTGTGTTGCAAGTTTAGAAGCAATAAAAGAATTACAAATCCAGCCGAAATTAAATACGCCGTGAATACGAGAAGGAACTTCCGCTTTTTGGACGTCCATGAAAACTTGACCATCCCTACGATCCCAACTCCCACGAACAAGCCCATAAGGGTCTTTCCAAGACTAACTTCCGTCTCCACTCCATCGATGGAACCTGAAAACATCCAAATTAAACTTATAGCCATTAGCGAGGTTGTCACATCACCTTCCTCTTTTTCTCTAAAGAAACTTGCTGAAAGATGTCCAATCGCAACTAAAAGTACTCCAAATCCACCAGCGTTAAAAACGCCAACTAACAGTGCAACAGCCAAAACAAAGAGAGAAACTACATTCGCTAAATTTCCTTTAGTATCGAACAACTTTGAGATCAAATTAGTTTTTAGATTCCCGAACTCATAGGCAAGGGCTCCCAAAAAGGGCAAGGCGATGATCGCCATACTTCCAAGCTCGAATGAATTTGACAAGTAGCTCAAATTTCCAGACTCGAAGAATATCCAAAATGCTGAGAACGTAATTAATGGTGGAATAACACGAATATATGGCCGATGATAACCTTTCCATTTCGAAATCACCAGATTGATTGCACCTACTCCGATAAGACCAAATACTACTTGACTCGGCATAGCGCCATTCACCTCAGAAGATAAATCATCTTTTATCAGCAGCGCAATGCTCGCAAAAAACATTAGTTGAAGAAAATCAACTAGACTCGCTCTATTATACGATTTAAAGATAACCGCCGCCATTCCAAGTAGAAGAAAAGTAACTAGCTCTATTGAGTTCATAGAAGTGTTTTTTATTGAAGTTTGCCCCGTCAAGAGACAAGTTTTGTCAAAGATACGATTAATTACCTGGGTATTTATATTTTATCTCCTAAAGTAATTCAGAGTTCTTTAAATCCAGGTCTGCTAACTTGTGCATGTAACTTCTTCCCAAATTCTTTTCGAGTAGCATCAAATGCTCTATCCGATGGCAATCACTCACTGCGTAGTCCACAAGCTTAGAGTCGATCATCAGCTCTGCTTGTTTCTTTACTTCGGGACCATAATGACCTGTGAGTGAATTTAAATTCATTTGAATCTCCACTCCCTTACCACGCCATTCACTTGCCATTTCAACAGAACCAAAATAGTACGTGTAGCGCTCAAAATGGGCTAATACTGGCGTATATCCTTGCGTGAAAAATTCGAAAAGTAATTTATCAACTTGATCAGGTTTTGACAGCATTGAAAATTCAAACAATACCTTTTTGTCTCCAAATGTCAATAACTCTTCTTTAGCAAGAAGACGATTCATCAAACTTTCATCGAAATAATATTCTGCAGCTGCATCAATTTGAATTTTTAACCCTAGTTTATTCGCTGTTTTCTGAACCTCTTTCAGTCCACCAAGAATTATTTCAGGAGTATTTCGGTAAAAGTCTCCCATGATATGAGGTGTTGTAATAAGCCTCGAATAACCAAGGCTTTCAAATTTTGCCATCATGGCGATTGTCTGATCCATTGATTTCGAACCATCATCAATCCCTGGAATCAAATGACTATGAATATCCACACCAAGTAAGGACAAATCGAATGGAGGAAGAGCTGCTTCCCTTTTTCGTTCCTTTCCTCGTCCAAATAATCCCATTATCTGTCTTGATACATTTTTTCGTAATAATCTCTGTAGCTACCGCTGGTCACTTCTTGAATCCAATCTTCATTGGCTAGGTACCAATCTACGGTTTTTTCTAGACCTTCTTCAAATTTCAATGAAGGCTTCCAATTCAATTCCGTCTCTAGCTTGGTTGCATCAATTGCATATCGCATATCGTGCCCAGCTCGATCAGTTACATATGTAATGAGCTCTTCACTCTCTCCTTCAGAACGATTAAGCTTCTTGTCCATTAATCGACATAGATAGAGGACAAGATCTAAATTTGTCCATTCATTCAATCCACCCACATTGTATGACTCCCCTAATCTACCACCATGAAAGATTGTTTCAATAGCACTGGCGTGATCTTCTACCCACAACCAATCTCTGATGTTATCACCTTTACCGTAAATAGGTAATGGCTTTTTCTGGAGGATGTTATTGATCATCAATGGAATCAACTTCTCTGGAAATTGGTGACTTCCGTAGTTATTTGAACAATTAGATATCTTAATTGGAAGACCATAAGTATGATGGAACGCTCGAACAAAGTGATCAGATGATGCTTTAGACGAAGAATAAGGACTTCTTGGATCATAAGCCGTGACTTCTTCAAACAATCCCTCAGCTCCTAATGAACCATAGACTTCATCAGTCGATACATGTTGAAAAACATGATCATCACCTTTCCAGTTATCCTTTGCTTGTTGCAATAAATTAACAGTCCCGACAACATTAGTCATTACGAATTCCATTGGTCCTTCAATCGATCGATCGACATGAGATTCTGCTGCCAAATGTATTACATCCGATATCTCGTATTGAGTAAAAACCTCAGAAATGGCCTTTTGATCACAAATGTCCGCCTTAACAAAAACATAATTTGGAGCGTTTTCCAGATCTTCTAGATTCTTTAAGTTACCGGCATAGGTTAACTTATCGAGATTGATAATTCTATAAGTTGGATACTTATTCACCATTAATCTCGCAAGATGAGAACCGATAAATCCAGCTCCTCCTGTAATCAACACATTCTTAGTATACGACATTCTAAATAGTATTAATGATCAATTAAAGACTCCAGTATTCTAGATCATTGATCATTCCTTTGTACAAGCCTTTGACATCAACCAGCACTCCATCTCCTCCTTTCATCAAGGATTTAAAGTCTGCCTCCGTCATTTTGATATATTTCTCATGATTTACAGCTACTATGATTGCATTATAGTCTTTTCCTGGCTGATCGACTAATGCAACACCGTATTCATGTTTCATTTCATCTGAAGACGCATAAGGATCTACTAAATCAACATCAACTTGGAATGAATGCAATTCTTTAATAATATCAATCACCTTCGAATTACGTATATCAGTAACATCTTCTTTGAATGTTGCTCCCATAACAAGAACTCGAGCTCCTTTGATGCTATTACCGCGTGCTAATATCTTCTTAACAGTCTGCTTTCCGATATAGAATCCCATGGAATCATTTACATAACGTCCACTCGTTATCACTTTCGAATGATAACCCGCTTGCATCGCTTTGTGCGTTAAATAGTAAGGGTCAACACCAATGCAGTGTCCACCAACCAAACCAGGTGAGAATTTCAAGAAATTCCATTTGGTTCCGGCCGCCTCAAGCACATCATAAGTATTAATGTCCAACTTATCAAAAATGATTGATAGCTCATTAATCAATGCGATGTTTACATCCCGCTGCGTGTTTTCAATAATTTTCGCTGCCTCAGCAACTTTAATAGTAGCAGCTCTATGAACTCCTGCTCCAACAACTGTTTCATATGTCTTAGCGATCTCCTCTAGTGACTCAGCACCACATCCAGATACCACCTTAATCACATTTTGTAATGTATGCTCTTTGTCTCCTGGATTAATTCGTTCTGGTGAATAACCTACCTTAAAATCATCTCTGAATTTAAGCCCAGAAGCTCTTTCAAGTACTGGAACACAATCCTCCTCAGTACACCCTGGATATACAGTAGATTCGAATACAACATAATCCCCTTTCTTCAAGGCATTACCCACCATTTTTGTCGCTCCAAGAAGCGGACGCAAATTTGGCAAGTTAGCATCATCAATAGGAGTGGGAACAGCCACAACGAAGAAATTGACTTCACTCAAATCTTCAGGATTTGCGGAAAAGGTAATATCACACCCTTCAAATTCACTTGAATCCAATTCCGAACTTGGATCAATGTTCTTCTTCATCAATTCAACACGTTCAGCATTAATATCAAATCCAACAACCTTCATTTGCTTTGCAAATTCTAGCGCGATCGGTAAGCCTACGTATCCGAGTCCGATGACTCCGAGAACAGCTTCCTTACTTTGTAGTTTATTGTAGATTGAGTTGTTCATTTCTCACTTTATAAATTCGTTCAATAATCTCAACAACTTTAAGCCCTTCGAGAGCATTCGTAGTTGCTGTTGTTCTTCCCTTTAATGTGTCAATTACATTCTTGATTACATAATTATGATTCGCTGCAGAACCTTTATAGGGACCATAATCGTTGGCAGGATTTGAATCTGGCAATTCCGGCATTTCATAATCCCGTATATTACACACCTCAACTTCATTCATATATTGACCTCCAATTTTGACACTCCCATTACTCCCTACAATTGTCAGCGAGCTTTCTAAGTTTTGGTTGGCTACAGCGGTGGAATAATTTATACTTCCTATACCACCATCACTGAAATCAAAGTTTACAAATCCAGAATCTTCAAAATCTGTATTGTTCTTGTGTGTGAAATCAGCAAATCTTCCATGGATATTTTCTATATCACCGAATAACCAATACATGATATCAATGAAATGCGAAAACTGCGTGTAGAGTGTTCCGCCATCTAAGTCAGCTGTACCCTTCCATCCACCATTTTTGTAATAACGCTCATCTCGGTTCCAGTAACAATTCAATTGCACCATGAAAATATCCCCCAATAATTGCCTATCTACAACAGATTTTATCCATTCCGAAGGAGGTGAATATCTATTTTGCATGACACAAAATACATGCTTAGATTTCTGAAGTGATTTGAAAATAACTTTTTCGCATCGCTCTTTGGAAAGCCCCATTGGCTTTTCGCAAACAACATGGCGACCAGACTCTAGCGCAAGAATACTCTGATCTGCATGTAGTCCATTTGGAGTACAGATATTGATAACATCAATATCTAAGCCCGACGCTAAAAGTTCTTCCAAGGATGAAAAGAAAGGTACATCGAAATTCGTGGCATCACACTCATCTTTAGTCCGTATATCAACCATTGCAACTAGTTCCGACTCCGTCTCTCGACGAATCATCTCAGCATGTCGCTTACCAATATGACCGGCACCGATCACTGCAAATTTTATCGCCTCTTCGTTTGCGCTCATTAGCTTATTAGTTTTTGAACTATTCCATTTTCTAAAAGATACTTCTCTCCATTTCCTGAACAAGAAGCCGACCCGCTTGAGTCAAATTCTAATCTATATCCTTGTTCGCTCATCCAGCCCATTTGTCTTGCAGGATTCCCCACAAAAACCGCATAGTCTGGGATTGTTTTTGTCACTACTGCTCCCGCACCAATAAAGGCATATTTGCCAATGTCATGTCCACAAACAATTGTAGCATTAGCACCAATACTCGCACCTTTTTTTACGCGAGTTGAGGAATACTCATCCCGTCTAATTACTGCACTTCTAGGGTTGGTAACATTCGTAAACACCATGGATGGGCCTAAAAAGACATCATCCTCACAGACAACTCCACTATAGATGGAGACATTGTTCTGGACTTTAACGTTTTTCCCTAGCACAACCTTCGGAGAGATTACAACATTTTGACCAATGTTACATTTTTCTCCTATAACACAATCCGGCATGATATGGGAAAAATGCCAAATCTTGGTTCCTTCACCAATTTGACACCCATCATCAATTATAGCTGTATCATGTGCAAAATAATCCATTATCTCTTTATGTAATTTTCAAAATTATGATGTTCGGTCTCTCTCAACTGTTCATCAGTCAGTGTTTTGAAGTAAGCGTATGTTCGTTTTAATCCTTCCTCACGATCAATCTTCGGTATCCAGTCAAGCAGTTCCTTTGCGAGTTTGATATCCGGCTGTCGCTGCTTAGGGTCATTAACAGGTAAATCTCTGTATACAACCTTTTGGTCGGTACCTGTCAATTCCATGATCTCTTCTGCAAATTGACTAATTGTAATTTCAGAAGGATTTCCGATGTTTACAGGCATGTGATAACCACTCATCAATAAACGATAAATCCCCTCAATAAGGTCATCAACATAACAGAATGATCTTGTCTGTGAACCATCACCAAACACGGTTAAATCCTCTCCTCTTAAAGCTTGACCAATAAAAGCAGGTAGTACTCGCCCATCGTTCAGTCGCATTCTAGGACCATAGGTATTAAAAATTCTAACTATTCTAGTCTCTAAACCGTGAAAAGTATGATAGGCCATTGTCATAGCCTCTTGAAAACGTTTTGCTTCGTCATACACACCTCGCGGGCCAACTGGATTTACATTTCCAAAATACTCTTCATGCTGTGGATGAACATCAGGGTCACCATACACTTCAGATGTAGATGCTATTAACACGCGTGCACCCTTTGCTTTTGCCAGACCTAAGCAATTATGAATCCCAAGGGACCCAACTTTAAGAGTCTGAATAGGAATCTTTAAGTAATCGATTGGACTTGCCGGAGAAGCAAAATGTAGAATATAATCTAGATCTCCTTCAATGCTTATATGCTCGGACACATCATGATTTACGAACTCAAAATTATCAAGTTCACTCAGATGAGTAATGTTATCCAAATGCCCAGTGATAAGGTTGTCCATGGCGATTACGTGATACCCCTTGTCAGTATAGAAATCACATAAATGTGACCCGAGAAATCCGGCTGCACCAGTTATTAATATTCTTTTCGAAGTTTCCATTTAATTTCCCTTAGGCAGTATTGTTTTTCTTCCAATTGAACTATAAAAGAATCCTTCGCGCTCCATTCGATCAAGACTATACATATTTCTTCCATCAAAAATCAACGGTTCCTTTAGCGATGTTTTGATTCTATCAAAATCTGGATTACTAAATATACTCCATTCTGTAGCTATTAGCAACGCATCACAATCTTGCAGAACATCGTATTGATCATCTACGTACGTAACCTTATCACCAATAGTGTTTCGAACATTCTCCGCTGCTTCTGGATCAAAAGCTAAAATTTTAGCTCCAGCCGCAGTTAGAGCATCTATCATATAGAGTGCGGATGCCTCGCGAATATCATCGGTATCTGGCTTAAATGCCAATCCCCAAAGCGCGAATGTTTTACCCGCAACATCTCCAAAGTGATCTTTCACTTTCTCAACCAAACGAAACTTTTGATTGTGATTAACATCAAGAACACTGTTGATGATTTTAAAATCATAGCCTAACTCATTCCCACTTTTCACAAGGGCTTGAACATCTTTCGGGAAACAACTGCCTCCGAATCCAATTCCTGGATATAGAAAGCGAGGACCTATTCGAGTATCTGTACCGACACCAAGACGAACCTTATCAACATCAGCTCCTACCAGTTCGCAAAAATTTGCGATCTCGTTCATGAAAGTAATTTTCGTTGCTAAAAATGAGTTCGCGGCGTACTTGGTTAGCTCTGCAGATTTCTCGTCCATAACTATCAAGGGACGATCATTCGTAACAAAAGGTTTGTAGAGATCAGTCATTGCTTGAACAGCTCTATCATCAGACGTTCCAATAACTACTCTATCTGGCTTCATAAAATCATCTACCGCAAATCCCTCTCTCAAAAATTCAGGATTTGACACTACAGCAAAATCTACTGTCGCCTTCTCCTTAATCTTCGCTTCAACTTTTTCTGCAGTACCAACCGGCACTGTAGACTTATCCACGATCACCTTGTAATCAGTCATCATTTCTCCTAGCTGTTCTGCAACCTTGAGTATATAACTTAAATCAGCAGAGCCATCTTCCCCTGGAGGTGTTGGAAGTGCTAAGAAAATGATTTCCGCATCGTCCACAGCCTCTTTCAACTGAGTCGTAAATGAAATTCTTCCTGCTTTAATATTTCTTTGAAAAACATTATCAAGGTGCGGCTCATATATTGGAACCTCACCTCTTCTCATGCATTCAACTTTTGCTTCGTCTATATCTACACAAACAACCTGATTACCGGTATCTGCGAAACATGTTCCAGTAACAAGGCCAACATAGCCCGTACCAACAACTGCAATTTTTTTCATCTAGTATCTTATTGATTAAGGAAATCAGCAATGCCACCACAAATATGGTTTAATTGCTCCTCATCCATCTCAGTATGAATTGGCAATGACAGAACTCGTTCAGTCAACCAATCCGTTACCGGTAAATTAGTATCTGCACTCCCGTATGCTTCAAACATCTTTTGACGATGTGCGGGCACAGGATAGTATATCATTGACGGAATATCTCGCTCCGCCAAAAACGCATTTAACGCATCTCGATCAACTCCTTCTAACTTCATCGTATACTGATGAAATACGTGTTTAGAGTAAATATCTCTTTTCGGTGTCGTTATTTGATTAAATTGCGCAAAGAAATTATCATAGTGATCTGCTACAGCTCTTCTTGCTGCGATATAATCATCAAGTTCTCTCAACTTAATTCTTAAAACCGCCGCTTGAATACTATCTAATCGTGAGTTACACCCGACAACATCGTGATAATATCGCTTGCTCTGGCCATGATTGACTATTTGTCGCATTTGCGCAGCAAGAGAATCATCATTTGTAAAAATCGCCCCTCCGTCACCGTAACACCCTAAATTTTTTGAAGGGAAAAATGATGTACAACCAACATGACCAATTGATCCAACCTTCTGTGTTGAACCGTCCGTTTTCCTGTAATCGCTTCCGATAGCCTGAGCATTATCTTCGATTACTGCAATATTATGCTTCTCTGCAATCGCCATAATCTCGTCCAAATTGGCCGCTTGGCCATATAAATGAACAGGAACGATCGCCTTTGTCTTCTCGGTGATAGCTGCCTCAAGTTTAGAAGGATCTAAACAGAAAGAATCTTCTTCGACATCAACAAAAACAGGCTTAAGACCAAGCAAAGCAACCACCTCAGTTGTTGCGATAAAAGTAAAGGAAGGTGTGATAACTTCATCTCCAGGCTTCAACCCGAGAGCCATCATTGCAATTTGCAACGCATCCGTTCCATTCGCACAAGGAATAACGTGTTTAACACCAAGATAGTCTTCTAACTCATTCTGGAACCCTTTAACCTCGGGTCCATTTACGAATTGAGCATTTTCAATCACGTTCAATATTGCCTTATCTACTTCGGGCTTAATTTTTTGATACTGGGCCATCAAATCGACCATCTGTATTTTTCTCATCTAAAATCTACATATATGGAGGCGCTAAAGATAATACATTGTGGCAAATGCTACCTACACAACCGCTAAAAAAGATGGATTGATTCTGACTTTTAGGGACAAAATTCATCTCATCGAAATTTTCAGACCACTCATCGAGAATACGCTAACATTTCTCAAACTGATATTAAATTCGTACCAAAGCTGATCATTTATCATCTGAAGGTTACGGAGAGACTAAACCAGTTGCGGCTAACGAGACAACAGAAGGAAGAGCTCAGAACCGAAGAATAATGGATATTACAACAATGTTCAAAGCAAAGTAATCCCACTAGTACTAAAACATAAATTAAAGAGGCTGTTCAATTGAGTAGCCTCTTTTTTGTGGTGTTAAAAAACTTCAATTTTAGCTCTGATCAAATAATTGATGCGTACTTTCGTTCTCTCAGCGTCACACAGACAAAACTCGTACATGAAAACATTTTATCTTTTCGCAATTAGCATCGTTTTTTCGTTAGCCTCAAATCACTCTTTAGCACAGCGAAATGCAGCAGATTCAGCAATAGGTGCGGCTTGGTTAGGGATTCAATATGCAGGCGGATTCAGTGGTGGAGATCTAGCGGATCGATATGGCTATTTTAATCATGTCGGTATCATGGGAGGATATAAAACGAATAAGAATTGGGTTTTCGGAATGGAGGCTAATTTCATGTTCGGCGATAGCGTAGCATTAACAGGGCTTTTTGACCATCTGGTTGATTCCAAAGGAAACATAACGGATATAAATGGTGACATTGCCACAGTTCGTGTTGGTGGGAGAGGCCTTTACATCAATGGGGTAGTGGGAAAAATCCTCCCTATTTTAAGTCCAAATCCAAACTCAGGGATCTACGTCAATATGGGATTAGGATATTTCATACATAGATTGCGAATCGAGACGCAAGATCATGTTGTTCCACAAATAGAATTGGACTACAAAAAGGGCTATGATCGATTGAGTTCAGGAGCTAACGTAACACAATTCATTGGTTATGCATTCATGGCTGATCAAGGAGGAGTCAATTTCTATGGTGGATTATATGCTCAACAAGGTTTTACAAAGAATCGAAGAGCAATTAACTTTGACACCCCGGACATACCGGTATCTCAAGACTTAAGGCTAGAGCTTCAATTTGGATTCAAGTTTGGCTGGCTGATACCTATCTATCAAAGACAACCTAAAGAATTTTATTACGACTAATGCGTGCACTCTACACATTTGGGGTATTATGTTATGGGTTAGGCATCAGGCTAGCATCACTATTTAATCCAAAAGCAAAAAAATGGATTAGAGGTCGCAAGGGAATTTTTGACACTCTTCCTAATGTTAAGAATAAAGAAGTTGTATGGTTTCACTGCGCATCTTTAGGTGAATTCGATCAAGGGCTACCTCTGATGAATCTTATTAAAACAGAGAACCCCGATACATTCTTAATAATAACATTTTTCTCGCCATCAGGATTTGAACATTATGAGAAACGTGATCACCTAGCAGATTTTGCATGTTACTTGCCATTGGACACACCATCGAATGCTCGGAAATTCGTTTCAATCATTCAACCAAAATCAACATATTTTGTCAAGTATGAATTCTGGGCAAACTATATAGTAGAAGCAAAAAAAGCAGGAAGTTCAATTTATAATGTGAGTGGACTATTTCGAAATTCTCACAGATTTTTCAAGTGGTATGGCGGCTTTTTCAGATCAGTCCTCGGGAAATTTGATTTCTTTTTTGTTCAGAATGAAACGTCAAAAGACCTTCTTGAAAGGATTAGTATAAAAAACGTCGAAGTAACTGGAGACAGCCGCTTTGATCGAGTGATCGAGAATAGTAAAAAGGCAGATTCTAACAAGATCATTGAAGAATTCAAAGGTGACCAATCCATAATCGTAATCGGGAGTTCATGGCCTGTTGATGAGGAAATCCTAGCCGCATGGATGAATAAATCTTCAGACAAAATCTTAATCGCACCTCATCAGGTTGATGAAAAACACATTCAACAAATTCAAAAAGCGCTCACTAGAAAAGTAGCTCGATATAGTCAAACAACATCAGATTCCGTTTTCGATTTTGATATACTAATCCTGGACACAATCGGCATGTTAGCGAGTGCTTATAAGTATGGCGAAATAGCCTATGTAGGTGGTGGTTTTTCAGGAAGTCTACACAATATTCTTGAACCAGCTGTATTTGGTCTCCCAGTTATTTTCGGACCTAAACACAAGAGATTTCCAGAAGCCCAAGCATTCATAGATCATGGTTTTGGCTTTTCCATTAATACCTTGATTGAATTTGAAAATTCACTTTCTTCGATCAAGTCTAATCTAAGCGAGATTAGTCAGGAAGAAAAACTATTCATCGAGAAAAACTCAGGTGCTTCTAAGCGAATTTACCATCACATTATTTCCAGCTAAGCATTTTAAATTCATCGGTTTGATCATTTCCATATTTCAACTGCATGGATCTGATAAGTTTTTCAATTACCGACCATTTTGAGCTCCTATTTGGAGTAAGTGCAATCACCTCTCGAGCCGGAACCTCACCAGTTACTGAACGAATTCTTTTATAGTCTTTGGAGTTGTTCTTTATTGCGAATTGCGGTATTAAAGTATATCCTCCATGTAACTCCACCATCTCCTCCAATAGATTCATGTTCCCACCTTCATAATTCCATTCATCCTTACCTCCTTTATTTAACTCACAGAAATGAATCATTTGAGTTCTCAAACAATTGCCCTGAGTTAATAACCAAGGGTGATACTCAACCAGATTAGTTGTTGTGACCTCATCCTTTTCAACATTCGGTAGATACGCTCGAATCTCCTCACGATACACAATAGAAGATCTTAATTTAGGATCATTAACGGGGCCAGCTAGTATCCCAATATCGATCTGCTTATTCTCTAGAGCTATTAAAATCTCTTCCGTTTTCATTTCTTCAATTGAAAGCTGGACATCAATTAATGCATCCCTCCATTCGCGGAATAAATCTGGCAGCAGATAGCCTGCAATAGTTGGAATAATTGCGACTCGCAATCGTTCTTTGAAAACTCCTTTTTTCTTTTGTATTAAAACTTCAATTTGTTCGTACTCATTCAACACATCTCTAATAATAGGAACAAGAGATTCTCCAAATGATGTTAGCTCAAGTGGAGATGTAGAACGATCGAAAACGAATGTCCCTAGAGCTGTCTCAGCTTTCTTTACCTGCATAGAGAGGGTCGGTTGAGTAACGAAACACACTTCACTGGCACGCAAAAACTGGCGTTCCTCTGTTAATGCCCAAATATACTGCATTTGCTGAATTGATATCATATAGAAACATTTTATAGGAGTATAAAGTTAATCAATAATTACTATAGCTGTATGACCGTAAATTTGTTCTATGAAAAGAGATAAAAAATACATTGAAAAATTGAATGAACTCCTATCGAGCTATCAAGTACACTACCAAAATTTACGTTCGCTTCATTGGAACATCAAGGGTCAATCCTTTTTTGAACTTCATTTGAAATATGAAGAACTATACAACAGAGCTCAAGTGATCGTTGACGAATTAGCCGAAAGAATACTATCCATTGGTGCTTCACCAATGTCTCAACTAAAAGGCTACTTAAAAACAAGTCCGATTAACGAAATTGAAGTGACTAAAAATGGACATGACGGGGTCAATTACATTCTAACAGCTCAGGAGGATATTCTTAAACTTGAAAAGATATTGTTGAATCAATCGGAAGAACTTTCTGATGAAGGAACTAACGCTCTCATGAGTGATCTCATTCGAGAAAAAGAAAAAACGAACTGGATGCTAAAATCATGGCTCGATAAGTAGTAAATGATTAATTTTGAAACCAAACAATAACACAATTAAATAAATTATAAAATGGGAGTATTAGTAGGAAGAAAAGCACCATCATTTAGTGCATCAGCTGTTGTAAATGGCGGAGAAATAGTAGAAAACTTCTCTTTGGATCAATACATTGGAAAGAACCACGTTGTTTTGTTCTTTTATCCAAAAGATTTCACTTTCGTATGTCCTTCAGAGTTGCATGCATTCCAAAATAAACTTGCTGAATTTGAAGCAAGAGGAACCAAAGTTGTTGCTTGTTCGACAGATACTGAAGAATCTCACTGGGGATGGTTACAAGTTCCTAAAGGTAAAGGAGGAATCGAAGGGGTTAAGTATCCAATTGTTGCAGATACAACAAAGACGATAACAGAAGCATTCGGCGTAATGTGTGGCGAATATGATTACGATGAAGATCTCAACATGATCGCGAACGGACCAATGATCGCATACCGCGGATTATTCTTGATCGACAAAGAAGGTATTGTACAACACCAACTAGTAAACAACCTTCCACTTGGAAGAAACGTTGATGATGCCATTCGTATGGTTGATGCTCTTCAATTCCACGAAGAAAACGGTGAAGTTTGTCCAGCAGGTTGGCAAAAGGGTGAAGAAGGTATGACAGCAAGCTTCGATGGCGTTGCTGATTACTTGACTAATCACTAGAAACATTATTATCTGTAGCCCCATCGTTCGCGGTGGGGCTTTTTTGTATCTTGACACCATGCTAGAAATGAGAGAAAAGTGTGAATGTTTTTCAAAGCACCTCACAAAGGATAGTTATGAGACTATGACTTGCTCTTATGAGTGTACTTTCTGCATCACATGTGTCACAACCAAATTAAATAATACTTGCAGCAAATTGCGGCGGAAATTTTGAAAAACGACCAATGAAACTCGGCTAACAACATGAAAGTATATACAATTTATCATAACCCACGTTGTTCTAAAAGTAGATGCGCAATTCAACATATGGATGAAACCAATTCAGAATATGAAGTAGTTGAGTATTTAAAGGACAATCTAGATGCAGCATCACTAAGAAATATCCTTTCTATGCTAAACATCCCGGCTTCAGAACTAATCAGAAAAGGAGAGCCAGCGTACAAAGAGAATTTCAAAGGAAAAGAACTCACAGAAGAAGAATGGATTTCAGCCATGGTTGAATTTCCCAAGCTCATTGAGCGTCCTATAATAGTTAAAGGAAATAAGGCAATTATCGCTAGACCATTAGAGCGAATCGAAGAACTCGGTTAGGTTCTAAAGAAATTTCATGTAAGCATAGTATAGTGCAAAGCCAGTTAGAAATATTATGCCGCCCCAACTCAATATCCTTAGCCACAATTTAGGCTGATCCTCTTTAACGATATACTTCCCTGTTACAAGTCTCAAATTCACGATTGCAATGACTGGTGCTATTAAGAAGCTAATCGTAGTTGCTAAATCAACCAGAGCCCCTAGGTGTTTACCTAAGAAAAATATGATCCCAAACGATCCAACACCAACGATCAACAGAGTCAATCTGTAAATCTTCGAAGTGTCAAATGATTCTTTTTTCTTTAGGAACAGAAATGTCGAAGTCCGCTCAATACTTCTCGCATAGCCATCGAAAACGGCAATGCACGTTCCAAACATTATTGAGAAGCTCGCGGTTGCTATGATTATGTAACTCCAATCACCAATAAATTCAGTAAACATCTTGACCACGTAGTGAGAAAACCCAGCAGCATTATCTGGTAGTTCTTTACCAGAGCCGTAAAGAACATACGCCCCTAATGTCACAAAACACAAAGCCAACAATCCTGAAACAATATACCCGAAATTAAAATCAACGAGCGATTCTTTCATACTTGGCTTATATCCTGTTTGCTTTATTCTTTCAACAGTCCATAAACTCACCCAAGCACTTAAATCTACAGCCGTAGGCATCCACCCCATCAAGGCAATGATTACCCACAAACTTGTATCACTAAACACATTTGGTGCAACGAATTCAGGTAGAGGAGGATTTGCACCTTTGATGAGCGCCAAAACGAAAGCTAGGAGCGTCGATAACAACAACACAATACCTATGACTTTCATCATTGAATCCAATATTTTGTATCGTCCAACAATTAGAATACTCATACAAATGATAAATAAGAATACTGTTGCCCAGATTCCCCAAGATGAAATTCCAAACAGGTTCTGAAGAAAGCCTGAAGTAACTGCACCAACAGCCCCAGTCACAAAAAACATGCTACCAATAGTTATAAAAAAGTACAACCAAAGCATCCACTTTCCCACTCTATGATAGCCGTCGATTAAACTCTCTCCAGTGGAGTTTGCATAACGACTACCGAATTCGAAGAATGGATATTTAAATATATTTGCCGCCAAAATTATTGGAACAAGAACAAATCCGAAAGTAGCACCTGCTCGTGTGCTTTGAACCAAATGAGAAACTCCTATTGCCGTACTCGCAAATAGAATTCCAGGCCCAAGCGTTCTCAACAAATTGGTGATTTTTTCGCTTTTCATAACTAAAACATTAGTAATACAGAAATGAAAATGACAATCCCAACGCCCATCAACGCCAGCGTATAGGGTAGAATATTCTTTGCCTTTAGACCAGTGATACCCAATAAAGGAAGTGCCCAAAAAGGCTGGAGCATATTCGTTAATTGATCCCCATATACTAATGCCATGATTGCTTTCGGAAGACTAACACCGAGTTCCATAGAGGCTTGAATAATAATGGGACCTTGCACGCCCCACTGCCCTCCACCACTAGGCACAAAAATATTTACCAGTCCAGCACTGAAAAACGTGTATATAGGAAAAGTTGTTTCTGTTGAAACGCGCACGAAGAAATCTGAAAACTGCTGTACCAAACCTGAATTGGTCATGATACCCAGGATCCCAAAATATAGAGGAAACTGTATCAAAATTCCTGACGAGCCACCGATTGCCTTATCAATCGCTTTCAGAAAAGCACGAATATTCTGATGAAATGAAAGACAAAGACCCAGCAATAGTAGATTAATGAAGTTGGGGGTGATAAAACCAACCCCCTTTGTCCCATAACTATTTGAGGCTAAGTAAATGGAATATGTTACGATAAGAAGCCCAAAGAACAATGAGAAAAGTCGAGAGACGTCTAATTTTTCCGCCCCTTCAGCTGGGTCTTCGAGCTCAATAGCGGTCTGGCTCACTTGAGGTAAGGATGTCATCTTTTTTGTCCTTTTCCCTAACCAGTACATGAAAGCCGGTAGAACCAGAATCAATAGAAGCATTGCGACTAAGTTCATTGATCCAAAGACAGTATCTGAAAACGTAATACTCTTGGGCAGCAGTTCCAGTTGTTCTGCGGACATTGTTTTTCCCATAAGACCAGCAAGATGATCCTGTTCAGCGGCCTTAATTGGAGCAGAACCAGAAATTCCAGCATGCCATACCATTAACCCGCTATAACCTGCGGCCCCAATTAGTGCATAATTCAATTGCCCATTTAAGCGTGCGGTATGTTCACCAACTTTTCGTGCTAAAATCGCCCCAAATATCAATCCTAGCCCCCAATTAAAGAGCGAAACTATTACTGTTAGAAAAGTGACAATAGCAGCTGCTCTTGCCGTGGATGTACAAAAACGTGTAGCGTAGCTCATCAAAGAATCGACCGGTTTGGTGAGCGCAAGAGCATGCCCCAAAACTAGCATCAGCATCATTTGAACAGCAAATGCTAATAATGGCTTGTCCCACAAACCCTGCTCCCAAAAACCGAGAACTTCAACCACTCTATCTACTCCAGAGAGACTGGAAGAAGTTAGGGTAAACGCTAAAATAAATGTTAATGCAGTCAACAACAACGCTATTGAGAATGGCGTTGGCAGCATTGTTTTTAAAATTCTCCCAAATCGTTTGATCATTAGCACGAATTTAAAGAATTTCTATGACCGACTAGATCACAATTTAACGTACCTACTAAAAAGGTTTGAATTCAATGCTATTCCTTCACTAAGCGAATCGTTGCCAATTTGCCAGCTGAATCAATTTGAAGTAAGTATGCCCCAGCAGACTCGTTAAGTTTCAACTCAAACAATTGCCCTCCGTCAAAATAATTCGTTTGAATCAATCTACCAGACAAATCTCTTAATGAGAATTCAATGTCCTGATAATTTGCCCCTAGATCCACAGAGAAATTTCCATTTGTAGGATTCGGAAATAAACGTAAGTCGTTTCCGAAATCCTCTTCTGTAAGACTTAGTCCAGACACTGTTAAACAAGCAGAAGTATCCGTACATCCATTAGCAGAAACAATCACAGCGTAGTCCCCATTAGCAGTTGCCGTATAAGATTGGTTCGTAGCTCCACTAATAAGAGACATGTCAGAACAATCGAGCCATTGATAGGTTGCCCCAGCTTCATTTGCAGTTAACAATTCGCCGACTTGCCCTGCCGATGCATCAACCGTATTAATTGTTAAAGCAAGCGTAACTATTGAATCACATCCTGCAGTATTAGAAAGTGTATATGTAGACGCAGAATCACTTGAAGTATAGGTATTCCCATCTATCCACATATAAGAATCACATGCAACCTGAGTATCAGTACTAACAGAACTTGTGTTAATTGTAATATCCAATGAAATTACGGAATCACAACCAGCAGCATTAGGAATTGTATCGCTGTATAAGCCAGTTGAAGTCCAAGTATAATTGCCGCTAGGTGACGTGTAACTATCACAGGAGTTCGCAACAAGACTGCCCGTTGTTCCACATGGTGGAACTAATTCGTTGATACAATCTAATAGATCGACGGTGAATACTCCATTGTTTGAGGCAGGTAGGCAAATAATAGAAATTGATGTTGCCCCACCTGGAATTGACACTGTTATTACAGGTGAGCCGAGAGGCCCAACTTGCGCAAATGAATTGCCTGTTATCTGTAAGTCAGTCGGACAATTTGAAGTTAGAATCGGTGTACCGTTATTCGTTTCAATTTTACCGTTTTCAGTTGTATTCATTACGCCTGATACAAATGTCAAGTCAAATACTGGCTGAGAAAAAGTGAATATTCATGTGTCTCCTGGGTCAAGACGAATTGTATTCGCATCACATAAAGCTGGGCTACAACCATACTGATTATACGGTCCTAATGTACCCGAATTTGTCCCACCCATGTTAACAGTTACTCCTGTTGATGATGTGAAGGGAAAATCATCTAAATTATAATGATTTACTAGACCTGGGTCGCATTGAGCATTACTAGTAAGGGCTGCAACGATGAATGTCAGTGAAAAAATTACATTTTTGATTTTTCAGTGTGTTAGATTAGGCAGTAATGAGCGAATTCGGCATCGAACAAAAAATTTGTCTCTTTGTTTCAAATCCACGACAAAAGTACAAATATTCTACTCAAAAACAGAACGTTAGACAATTTCTAACCCAAACTAAGTGTTGTTGAGTTGATAGATTTTACTTAAAATACGGTCGCATGTTGCGCACAAAACATATCTTCGCTTTGTGACGAACGATGAACACTTCATGATGCGATGTCTTCAACTCGCAGAACTAGGAAAAGGAAGAGTAACTCCGAATCCTATCGTTGGCGCCGTTATTGTTTTAGACAACAAAATCATTGGTGAAGGGTATCATGAAAAGTTCGGAGACGCTCATGCAGAAGTGAACGCAGTAAATTCAGTGAATGATAAGTCAGTTTTAGACAAAGCCACGATTTACGTATCACTCGAACCTTGTGCTCATTACGGAAAAACACCACCTTGTGCAGATCTTCTGGTAAAACATAATTTTAAACGGGTTGTAATTGGATGTTCTGATTCATTCTCAAAGGTAAGCGGGAAGGGAATTCAACGATTGAGAGATGCCAACATCGATGTCACGCTTGGAGTTCTAGAAACCAAATGTAGACTAGTAAACAAACACTTTTTCACATTTCATGAAAAGAAACGGCCATACATATTATTGAAATGGGCGCAAAGTCAAAATGGATTAATTGATTCAAAAAATGGTTCTGACGGGGAAATAACTTGGATTTCATGTACAGAGACCCAGACGCTAGTTCATAAATGGAGAACTGAACACGAAGCAATTCTTGTAGGTAAGAACACGGTGAAAAACGACAATCCAAGCCTTACTGTCAGAGCTATCGCTGGAAAGAATCCCATCCGAATTATATTAGACAGCTCCTTGGAACTTAGTTCAAACGTTGAGATAAAAAACGACGAATCGCGTACGATAATTTTAAACACGATTGAATCAAGGATCGATAACAATATTGAATTTCACGCTATCAAGAGTATGGATGTTTCTACAATTTTAGAGAAACTCTATGATCTAAAGATACAGTCGATTCTAATTGAAGGAGGGAAAGCCACACTGCAATCATTCATCGATTCTGAACAATGGGACGAAGCTCGAGTGATTACCGGCAGGAGCCATTTTGATGGCGGGACAGCGGCACCAAAAATTTCAGGAACGAATCTGAGATCTGAATCCTTCTTTAAGGATGAAATAAATTACCTCATCAACCAATGATCGCACTTCTCCTATCCGTTCTAAGTTCAAGTTTGATCTTTGTTATATTCAAGCTATTTGCTCGATTCAAAATCGATACATTTCAAGCAATTGTCGTGAATTATTTCATGGCGTTCAGCATTGGAGTGGTTCTCTATGGCGACACTTGGAACGAGCGAATCATGCAGAACACAAGCTGGGTTCCTTTTGTAATTATTTGCGCATTTATGTTCATCGGTTTATTCCTGATTATGGGAAAAAGCTCTCAGCTGAATGGTGTTGCATCAACTTCCGTGGCGGTCAAAATGAGCATGGCCGTCTCGTTACTTCTCATGAT
>DKPV01000087.1:26626-67261 GCA_002471375.1 Flavobacteriales bacterium UBA7325 | reverse complement strand
TTAGCCCCGCCAAATAATTCTTTTAGTGAGGATAAAAATCCCATTTCTTATTATTTAGAGTGTTGTCGGACAAACGTATTCAGAGATTCCAACTGAAGTTCCCTTGATTGCATTGAATCCACCTTGCACCTCTACGATATTATGAACACCTCTTGATTTCAAAATTGATGAAGCAATCATTGAACGATAACCTCCAGCACAATGTACATAACTCGGAACATCATCGTTGTATTTCGCTAAATGCATGTTAATCTCTGAAAGAGGCGTGTTAATTGCATTGAACACATGCTCAGACATGTATTCAGATTCTTTCCTAACATCTACTACGAAGATTTCTGAATCTGACTTTCTCGAAGCAAACTCCTCTGGTGTAATACTATCAACCGTATCGATTTCTTTACCTAAATCCTTCCAAGCATTAATTCCTCCCTCTAAATAACCGATCACATTATCAAAACCAACACGCGATAAACGGATAATTGTCTCTTCCAGCATTCCTTCTGGCGTAATTAAAAGAATTGGCTGCTCAATATCTTTTATCAAACTCCCTACCCATGGAGCAAAATTTCCAGCGATACCGATAAAAATCGATCTAGGTATATGTCCTTCAGAAAAATCTGATTGATGTCTTACATCGAGCACTATGGCTCCAGTTTCATTTGCTGCCGACTCAAATTCCTCAGGCGACAAGGGATTCTTACCTTTACTTACAACTTCCTTTACGTCTTTGTATCCCGTCTTGTTCAACTTCACATTCATTGGAAAATAAGCAGGTGGTGCTAACAGTCCATCAGTGACATCTTTTATAAATTCATCACGCGTCATATCAGCTCTCAAGGCATAATTTGTCGCCTTCTGATCACCTATAGACCCTACTGTTTCCTTACTCATGTTCTTACCGCACGCACTGCCGGCTCCGTGACCTGGATATACGATAGTGTCATCCGGCAAGGTCATTATCTTAGATCTAAGACTATCGAATAATGTTCCTGCTAGTTCTTCCTGCGTCATCGATGCGGCCTTTTGCGCGAGATCAGGTCGTCCAACATCCCCTAGGAATAAAGTGTCTCCACTAAACAAAGAATGTTCTTTACCGTTCTCATTTAGAAGTAGATAAGATGAGCTCTCCATAGTATGGCCAGGGGTATGTAACACTTTTATTGTTACTCCACCTAACTTAAATTCTTGATTATCTGTTGCGATTGTACATTCGAAATCTGGATTGGCTGTTGGACCGTAAACGATCTCTCCGCCAGTTCGTTCCGCGAGTGTCACGTGGCCACTCACAAAATCAGCATGAAAATGTGTTTCAAAAATGTATTTGATTTTTGCTCCTCTATTTTCCGCCATGTCAATGTATGTCTGCACTTCACGTAATGGATCTATTATGGCTACCTCTCCATTACTCTCGATGTAATATGCTCCTTGAGCAAGACATCCTGTATATAATTGTTCTATTTTCATATTCTCTTATTATTATTCAAAGATAAGCAACCAATCTTGTTACCACAGTAACATCTGTTACAAGTCCAAAATTGTCTCCTTTAAGACGATGTAAACTCCCATTATCAGCACAAACCAACCAAAACTTTTCTTTAGTTTCTTTCCATCAATAAATTTATTCAGATAAATCCCGATAAATATACCAACCACTGAAAGACTGGTGAAGGATAGTAAGAAAGTCCAATCGATATCTACATTTTTTAAATCTCCTAAGAAACCTATCAACGATTTAATCGCAATGATCATTAAAGATGTCGCTACGGCTTTTTTCATTGGTAACTTAGCGAAAAGGACGAGCGCCGGGATAATTAGGAATCCACCACCCGCTCCAACAACACCGGTTAAAACACCTACAACAAATCCTTCAATGAGTATTAGAGAGTAATTATATGACACTTCCTCTTCTCCATCCCCTCTATCCTTTCTACCGCGAATCATAGATATGGATGCTACAAGCATGATTAATGCAAAAAAGATCATAATGGCGACATTCTTTGTCACCATATAGTCGCCGATAGAAAATAATTCTTCTGGAATCGCGGGAATTAAAAACTTGCGGGTTAAAAATACGGCTATGAAAGCTGGAATTGCAAAGACAATCCCGGTCCTGAAGTCAACTATGCCCTTCTTGGCATTACGCACAGCACCTAATAAAGCTGAAGTACCTACAACGAAAAGCGAATACGCGGTTGCAGTAACTGGATCAACAGCTAGTACGTAAACTAAAATTGGAACTGTTAATATGGATCCACCGCCTCCAATAAGACCGAGTACCAAACCGATCAAAAGAGCACCAACGTATCCGAATATTTCTATAAACTCCATAGATTGAATTAATCTACGACAAAAATACTACGCTCGATCAAAGGAGCAAGCAACAAATGTTACATAATTCATACGATGATTGGAGCATTCACTAAAAGACCAACACCTCTATTTTATTTCGATAGATCTTTATTTTTTCCTCGTTCTCGAGGCTCTTTAAAAGTCTGGAAATAACAACTCGAGATGAATTTAAATCGTACGCGATGTCTTGATGTCTCACGTCTAGCGTCGTTGATTTATTCACCAGAACCTTACTTTTTATGTATTTATACAGTCGATCGTTCATGTTGCTAAACGCAAGACTATCAATAGATTCAAGCATTTCATTGAATCTATTACTATAACTTTCAAATACAAATGACATCCACCCATTATACTTACGGGTCCACTCTGCCATTTTTTCAACTGGGATAAAAACGATCTTACTATCTTGCTCTGCAATTGCTCGAATTTCACTATTCGTACGACCGATACAACAGGTCATTGTCATCGTGCAAGTATCACCTTTTTCAAGAAAATAAAGAAGCAGTTCATCACCATCTTTGTCCTGTCGCAACACTTTTATTGCTCTTTTAAGTCCTCACATCAAAATATGAATCGGTTGTTTAATTAACGAAAGATAAACCTTGAGATTAAGGTTATTGAATTTTTTTTAATCACACCTTCCTGGTGATACACTATAGCAACTGCTTGGAACACTGGTCAAACAGCTAAAATTATTACCTGCAGCTTTTATAGAATTTAAATTAACGTTCTTAGAGACGTTTAACGAGGGCAACAGATTCATCATACAGTTCAGACTAGATAAAGATGTATTCTTGGAAATATCTAATACACTTAATTTATTTTTTTTGCAACTGAGATAAATTAAAGCAGTATTATTCGAGATATTTAGTATGTTCAGTTGATTATTGTCACAATTCAAATCTGATAAAGATTTATTCTTGGAAACATCTAATGACGTCAATTGATTATCGCTACATTCAAGCTTAGTTAAAAATGTATTCTTGGAAACGTCTAATGAAGCTAGTTGATTCGAAATACAAGTTAACCCAGTTAAAGTAATGTTCATTGATACATCCAATGATTTCAGTGGATTACCAGAACAACTTAAAAGTTTTAAGGTCTTATTATTAGAAACGTCTAATAAAGTTAGTTGATTATACCCACAATTCAACTCAGTTAACGATGTATTCTTAGAAACATCTAATGAAGATAGTTGATTCGAAATACAAGTCAACCCAGTTAAAGTAATGTTCATTGATACATCCAATGATTTCAGTGGATTACCAGAACAACTTAAAAGTTTTAAGGTCTTATTATTCGCAATATCCAATGAAATTAGTTGATTATAATCACATTTAAGCAGGGTTAAAAAAGTATTCTTGGAAACATTTAATACACTTAATTTATTTCGATTACAACTGAGACCAATTAAAGCAGTATTATTCGATATATTTAGTATGTTCAGTTGATTATTGTCACAATTCAACTCAGTTAACAATGTATTCTTGGAAACATTTAATGAGCTCAATTTGTTTCTACTACAATTAAGACTAGTTAAAGCGGTGAAGAATTCAATACCCGTCAAATCTTGGATTCTTCCATTAGAACAATTAATTGTATCTGAATATGCCTTTGCCTCACTAATTTGTATTTCCTGATCACCATTGGTATTTATATCAGGGTTACTAATCAAGTAATGCTTAAACCAAACATCCGGTATACGAACATTTTGACCAAAAGCAACAACCGACATAAACACAAAAACAAATAGGATTTTCATAACAACTGGTTTTTATTTCCACGAAGATAGTAAAACACGGATAAACCGATAACGGCAAAGGTNNTTGGCTTGCAGAGAAACGAGAATTAGGAATTATTAAAATAGGATTAAAGTTAGTTATATTATCACCTATCATTGATTTTGACCGTATTTTTCGTTGCATTCAATAGTAGCAGTTTCAATATCATAACCGTTATCCCACTTTTCAGCTACACAAGCACATACATTATGAACATAAGGAGGCACTTCAGAATCAGTTCCTGCACCAAAGGTTCGTTGAATCCCCTTACTTTCCTTGTAACCGTTTATACAAACTCTTTTAGCACCTGTCTGACAGGATGAAAAAATAAAAATACTCACGCAAATCAAATAGAAAAATTTCATAACATTAAATTAAAAAAACATGACAATAAAAACAATTTACGAACTACTAAAACACTTATAAACCGATAACGGCAAAGGTTAAGATTTAAAACCACTTTAACGAGTGGCTTTTTAAATGGATGTTCAATCCACTTAAAATTAATCCGCTAATTTACAGAATAAAATAAGGCGCCCAATTGGGCGCCTTATTCAAATCTTAAACATATATGAATTACTTCTTGTCACTATGTCAAAGCAAAAAAACACGGTTAACAAGAAAAAGCACACGAAGCTTCTAAATCAAAAAAAGGATAAGAAACGTCAAGCGCAGGAAGAGACCAAAAGGAGACTTAAAGAAATCACTAAAGGCATGAAAGAAGACTAGTTACAACTTTCGTTGAATTCCTTCAGGATTGCCATGAAATTTCTTTCACTATAGCCATTTTCACCCTTCTTCACCTTCTTTGATAGCTCCTTATTATCAGAAGTATATGAAGCCATTTTCTTTTTAAAATCATCACTGAAAAAATCTTTAGTTACTCCCATCCCATCAGTTGACTTAAAGTACACTTTTACTGAAGGGAATTTTCTGTTGCCATAATCTTCATCTGATTCTCCAGCACGTTTTTTCATTGATTTATATCCAGATGCACGGTCATACCATACATAAGTTTTAATGCATCCTTCATCTGACACAACTAAATTCGCTTTAATCAATTGTACTCCATTACTCCCTGAATATGGGATACAATGGTAATGCTTGTCCGCTACTTTAAACTCAGCAAGATCACTGACAGCGTATTTCTTTTTCGTGCTCGCATTATCCTTGTCACCATAAAAGATCACTTCATCTTGCATTATAGCTCTATTTCTGTACTTAATAAAGCCGTCAATTCGATCTCCATTTATATCAACAACATAGCCCTCATATTGTTCACCATATTTATATTTGCCTGTACTCCAGTCTTGAGCATTTAATGTAGTTGATGACAGAATAAAAAGTCCAACGATAAATCCGTTTAATTTCATGGTTGTTATTTTGTTTGAGAGTCTTAATATAGTATTCCTTTGTTAATGAAGGTTTGTACTAAGGTTCCTTTTGCTGATTCCGCGATAGCTATATCCTCACTATTGATTTCTTTTCTTGCGCGTTTTATTCCGTTATCATAGAAATCAAGTACAACAAGATAGTCTCCGTTAACCGTTGCAGCAACCCTCATTGTGTTGAATATCTGTACAATTTCGGATGAATATCCATATGATATCCAAGCTTTAGTGCTTTTCGTGATAATGAGATTGATGAATCCGCATCTGAAAATGCTAGCTTCCAACATATAGTAGAAACAGCTTCCATCCTTTCCGTATCGGTTCTTTTACCACTCTCCCGAACGGAGTATAATGAATCCAAATTTTGGCTATTCGAGAAAAGGGCTAGCGACGTGAATATGGAAACAATTAGGAACTTCATGTAAAAATCTGAAACTGTCTACTTGCGTTGAATATTAGTTCTTGCTAAGATAAACATAGATTGATTCTGATTGGTTCATTCGAACAGTTTAATTTCATTTATCATAATGATTGCATTTATCAGCATACTCGTATTATTGACTCCCATTATCATTCCTTAGCCTTTCCTTCCTAGCGCACTAGATATTATCTGGTGATAAACGATCCCGACGTCCACTCTCACAAGCTGATTACCAGATATTGAACAAAAAAAATCCTGCTTCAACGAGTGAAGCAGGATTTTAAAGAATTTAATCTTTATTTATTTTTTCACCAAAACTTGTGTTTTGATTGTGTTGTTATCAGAGATAACGTTTAAGAAGTATACTCCTGGAGCTTTTGATGTAAGATCAATAACACCTGAATGGATACCATCCAATGCATTGATTTGACTTACAGCAACCTCTTCACCTAGCATGTTTGTAACAACAATGTCAAGTGTCAAAGACTCGTTCAAGTTAACATCTAATTGGAATAATCCAGTTGATGGATTTGGATACACAGTGATTGTTCCTAATCCAGCGATTTCCTCAACTCCTACAGTTGTAACGATAATATCGTTTGTAAATGTTGATGTACCACAATCGTTAGTAACAGTCATAGTAACTGTGTATGTTCCAGCAGCAGAATACAAGTGCGTTGGGTTCATCTCAGTTGATGTGTTACCATCACCGAAATCCCAAGCGTAAATTGCAGTCCCACCTCCAGTTGAAGTGTTAGTGAATATTCCAGTTACGAATGAGTTAGTCCACGTAAATCCTGCAGTTGGAGCAGAATTCTCTACTACTGTGATTGACTCAGAACCAGTACCACATCCATCAGTTACATCTAACGTATATGTTCCTCCAGCACTTACGAACAAAGAATCATTCGTTGTACCTCCAGTCCACAAGTAAGAATCATATCCATTTTCATTTGAGTATAATAATACACTATCTCCTGTACAGAATTCAAGACCAGCTCCCTCAAGATATCCTGAATAAACTAATGCTGAAGCAGTAACATCTACTGTATCAACTCCAATTCCGCAAGCTCCAGTCACTGTAACAAAGTATGTTCCTGGTGCAGTTACATTAATCATTGTTGTAGTATCACCAGTTGACCATAGTATTGCATCAGAAGGTGCACCAGCAGCTAGAACAAGAACATCACCAGTACAGATCTCTACATCACTTCCGAGGAAGTTACCAGCTAGATCAGTAAACTCATCCGCTCCCATATCAGGAGTTGCTGCGTTTCTTGGCTGTCCATCAATATCAGTTGCGATTGCCAATGGCATTCCTAATCCCTTCAATGAATCATTACAAACATGTAGATCGTAAGGTGAATTAAAGTTAGGGTTCATATCAACACTGTTCGCATCTAATCCCGAAGCAGCTTGAAAATCAGCCAAGGTTGCTTGATTAGCATTTCCATAATATCCAACATTACCCATTGGCGAATGGAACAAGTTGTTGTCTGAAGAAATCAGTGTATAGTTACTTCCTAAATAGATTGCATATCCAGAACTATCTGTTGCAAAGATGTTGTTAGCTAATGTATTTCCACCTCCACTCGCTCCATAGAACGCACGTGAAGAAACACCACCATCAATAATGTAACCACTGTTATGTTGTATATCAGTATACCCACAATTTGAAATGTACATTGCGTAGGTCGACGATGTATTTCCAATAGCCCCTACTTGACACATGTTGTTCGCAACTGTAGCGTGAGCAACATTTGTTGCATCACAGTTAATCATATACATTCCATATCTCCAGCTCGATGTAGCTGAACCATAGATATTGTTATCCGTTGCTGTGAATCCATTGTCACAGTAGTTCATATACATCGCGAATCGAGGTCCAGTATAAGTAGATTCTCCAATGAAAGAGTTTCCAATGAACATAGGAGCATCTTGTCTCTCGAAACGAGCACCATAATAGTAGTTATCCAAGAAAGTGTTACCGTCAAATACGGTTCCAGACTCTAAGTCCGTAGGTAATGTGCCAGCACCGTACCAGTAAGCACCGTAACTTCCTCCTTCAAAAATGTTGTTAATGAATTCGTTTCCATTATCCTTCCCATTGTTTGAATAAAGTACAGCTGTATTTGTAGATGTGGATGTGTTAGCAACAGTATGCATATGACAATCTTCAAATCGATTGTAATCTGAACCACCCGATACTTTTACTACAGAACCGAAACTAAAACCAGAATTCTCTAATGTTAAATCTTCAAATGAAGCATAGTCAGTGTTGTTTAAGTTAACAACAAAGTTATCAGTACCAGACGTTCCAGCATAACTTAAAGTAACTAACGAAGCATCTCCATTTTCTGAACGGAAAGTTATGTTGTTAGTAGCATCTGAAAGAACTGATGTCAAATCAATTTGTTCGTTGTAAACTCCATCACGGATGTCAAAAACAACAGCTCCACACAATCCGAATGTATTTATATCCGTCATAGCAGCGGCGAATGTTGCATAATCAGGAGTAATCCCACCAATTGTGTAGATTCCATTTAATCCTTGCGATAAACTCGCTATAGAAGCAGCATCGTTATAAGCTCCAGCAGGATTCTCAACAGAACCATTTGGCATTGAAGAAATAGCATTAAGCGCATCTCCAGTAGCTAATGGGAATAAACCAAGATTTACCGTATCTGTAGCGAATGGTGGTAAAGCACCGGTCCAGTTGTACGTAGTCATTGGTGTTACATTAATTACCCAATCGATATTCGCAGAGAACAAAGTGTCAGTACCAAAATTTGTAATTGCTACACGAATTGAATCTGTGAAGCTACAAGTAGGCAATGTTGGTGTAACGAACTCCGCGATACCAGCATCATCCGTTAACGGAGCTGAGATATTCAAAGTATAGTCTTCACACTCTCCATAACTAAAGTTGTTACAACTCTGCCCCGCTATAATAGTCCCAGTTCCATACTTTGCAATAACACGCATAGTAACTGATCCACCAGGTACTCCATTTGGAATTAAAATATTATTCGAAGCTGTTGCACCTGCAGCAGCATAACCTACATCAAAAAATTCTCCCGGATCATTAAAACTTCCGTTGTTGTTAAAATCAATGAAAACGGCCATATATTGCCCCCATGAAGGACCGGCAGCAACATCAATCTGATAAGTTGTGTTTTGTTGAACATTCGTTGAAATTGCAGTGTAATCCGCATAATTGTTCATGCTTGGGTTGGTACAACCAGTTCCAAGGTTACTAATAGTGTTAAACGTAACACTATTAATGAAATCACCTGACGTACATGCACTCGTGAATGTTGGCAAACATTGCCCCCATGCTACAAGTCCGCTGAACGCAGTGACCATAAATAGTAGTAGTTTCTTTTTCATATAAGTTGTTTTTTGTAAGTAATAAAGATAAACCAAATCGACTTACCCTCCAATTGTTTTTAACGATAAGATAGGAAACCTAGTGATTGTGAAAATATTAACACATTCTAAAAAAATATGGAGATTACTTAACTGTTTTAGTCCAACGCTCAATTCGGCGCCTTTCTTCTCGTGAATACTAATGATTAATTGACTAACTAATAAGTCAAAATAAAGATGACACGCGATGAATGCATAGTGTTACAAGAAATTGTAAATTCGAAGTATGAAAGGACATCTTTTTTACTCTATGGTCTGTCTGTTGCTTGCAGTTTTGACACTAGTTGCACCCTATGTCCAAGTTTTCATTGATACAGATATTACAAGACACATTAGCGGTTACGATATTAATTTTGCTTGGGCACAATTAGCACTCTATCTAATCATCCTACTCATTACTGGAATTAAACAAAACATCGCCACAGCATTAATCGGGTTGATTCTGTGCTTTTCCTTCTTCCTATACTTCGTTATACTTTCGATTATAATTCAGAAGGAACAAATTGAAGACTGGAACTTTGACAATGGGTTCTATTATGCGGTTTCAATTGCCGTGCTCTTCTGGTTATTGCACGTGGTAAACCTATTTGCACTTATAAGTAGAAAGAAAGTTGCAACAGACACAACCAAGAACGCTCTAAAATCAAGTTAATGGCCATAGTCACAGGAATCTTACTTGGATTAAGCACACTTGCATTCATTGGTCCAGTTCTCTTCTACTTAATCAAGAGTTCAATGGAATCTGGAACCAAAGCAGGCGTCGCGGTGGCTTTCGGTATTATTATCGGTGACGCTATCTACGTTGTGCTTGCGTTCTATGGTGTTAAGAAATACTTCAACGATCCTGAATACCAAAAATGGATTGCTTTGGCGGGAGGAATTATCCTTCTAATTATTGGATTAAAATATGCTATCAAACCAAATACAGAGACGAATATTGAAGGGAAAATCAAGAAGAAATCGTTAGGAATTTACTTTATGAACGGGTTTCTGATAAATTTCGTGAACCCCTTTGTATTTGCTGTATGGCTTGGTTTTATTTCTTACAACCAAACTATTTACGATGATTATTGGAGTGTTGTATCGGTGATCACAACTTTAGTCGTAATATTCTCAACCGACATCCTCAAGGCAATCTTTGCACAACGATTGCTCAAATTAATTCACCCAAAGATATTGAGGCAAGTTTTCCGAATTTTCGGACTCGTTATGATTCTCTTCGGAGCTAGATTGCTCTGGGCTTCAGTAACTATATCGTTGTGATTTCATTCAATAAAAAACCCTGGGTTCAAATTTGAAACCAGGGTGATTTAGTTATTGTAGTTGTAGTCCTTATTCTATTCTCTTGTATGTGATTGTATCATCACGATCCTTGAAGCTTAATTTGTCAGCTGTCAAAACAACATCCTCCATTGTGTCTTCTTTTCCGCCTTCCACAACAAGAGTGATTGTCTTTCCATCCTCACTTACCTTGTACGTCGCCTTACGAACACGATCTCCACGCTTGTTCTCACATGTCCCGTCTTCGTTGAAAGTCATTATTGATTCTTTCTCAGAATCCGTAAGCTCCTCGCCTGTTACACTTTCTAATTGCCATTTCCCAACAACTGTATCTCCTCCTCCGCAGGATGCTAACACTAATGCAAGTGCTGCAAATACAAAAATTAAATTTTTCATGATTGTGGTTTAAAATCCTAAACGATTTTGGAGTCGTCTTGGTGGTTAATAAAATTAGTCGTCAATAATAGTGTCTTTAAGTGTAAAATGCAACTATTTATCGAATAAAAGGATTATCCAACTTACCTTCCTACATTTTACGGTTTTATCTAGCAAACCGCCATTGCACACTTATCGCAAAACGCTCCTTTTTGAGTTGGAGACATTTGCTCCAGGCTCTCAGAACAAGGCTCTTTGATGTTGATGTTTTTTTTCATGGTGTCAGAATTTGTTACCTGCACATTAGGATGTAGGTTTAGTTCATATTCCACAAAAGAGTTGATTTACTCGTCCGCTAAATTGGCCCTTAGGCGTTGACGTAGCTGTCTGTGGTACGTCTCGGTAATGTATTTCAAGTAATTAGGAGTACTCTTTGTAATACATTTCGTGTAATGTTTCAAACGGTGATCAATATGATCTCGAAGCATATCCATAAGCTCAAGTCCGTGGAAATAATCCTCAGCAGAGGCCATGATTGCAGTGTAGTGATTTTCAAGAGATGCATCGATCGCATCCTTCCCCTTTTGACCATTATCAACGCACTCGTAGTACACTTCCTTAATGTTGAATTCAATCATCATATCAACTTTAAGTGCTTCCGAAGTTGCTCTTGGGAATTCAAATTCCACTTCAAATTCCAAATCTTCCGCCTCACTCAATCGAGCCTCTAAGAAACGATCTGGAAATTTGAATGCGTCTTGCCAATTCAGAAAATCTTGCCAAATTCCAAATCGTCTCACGTTATTACCCAAATCGATTACCTTGAATCTAGCCTTTTTAGGCAAGCGTCTTGACCCACGACCTATCATCTGATGATAAAGTGTAAGCGAACGTGTCGCTCGATTCAATATGATTGTCTGCACAGTAGGCTCATCAAACCCTGTTGTCAAAATACCAACAGAGGTCAGGATAGCGTCGTCTGTTTTCTTGAACCAAGCGAGAACATCTTTACGATCTTTATCACTAAATGTAGAATCCAAATGTCGAATTGGATATCCACGTTTTTTGAATGTCTCCTCTACTCTTAAAGACGTCTCAATACCAGAGTTGAAGATCAATGTCTTGTCACCAACTGCAACTTCCTCATATGCGAATAATAGTTTCTCTTGCATGAAGTAGTTACCATAGACTACATCTGAACTACTCACAGTAAAATCACCATTGGATCCGATCTTTAATCCGTGAAGATTGACATCGTACGTATAAGAGTCAGCATCAGCAAGATATCCACACTCAATTAAAGAAGAGATACTCTCTCCTACCAACAACTTATTGTAGTTGTCATTTAATGGTAGCGCCTTATTACTACTTAGTGGAGTTGCTGTTACACCGAGAATATTTGCATTATCATAAAACTGAAAAATCTTACGAAAACTGTTGTAATGCGCCTCATCGACAATCACGAGCCCTACTCCTTTAATGAAGTCTTTGTCATCGTTTAATCGATTATTTAATGTCTCCACCATTGCAATAAAGCACTGATGATCACAATCTTTTGGAATTTCTTTCACCTCACTACTAATAACCATATTCCCAACACCTATCGCAGAAAGCTGTCGACTTGTCTGAACAGATAACTCTATTCTATGGGTAAGAATTAGTACTTTTTCTTTCATCGTTTCTATATAGCGACGCGCTATCTCAGAAAATATGACTGTCTTTCCTCCACCAGTAGGTAATTGAAAGAGAAGGTTAAAATCCTTACCGTTCTCTTTTAGTTCACTTAAGATCGAAATAACCGTCTGTTCCTGAAAGGGATAGAGGGTTTTGGCTTCGTACAATTCAGTATCAATCATAATATATGTTAGGAAAAAAAGTGGCTACAAAGCTACTGTTCTTTTCGTCAATAGCAAAATATATGCATTCTTTTGATTGTTAAAATCATTGAATTCCTAGATAGTTAGAAAGAAAGTTGAATCATATTTTAATTCTTATTGAAATGTTATTTTTGTTTCTACATCAAATGAGAAAAAATTAGATAAAGAATATGAGCGATATTGAAAAAGTAAAATGCCTAATTATCGGTTCTGGACCTGCTGGTTATACAGCCGCAATTTATGCAGCACGTGCGGACATGAGCCCAATGTTATACCAAGGAATGCAACCTGGAGGACAGCTAACAACAACCAATGAAGTTGAAAACTTCCCAGGTTATCCAGATGGCGTTACTGGCCCAGAAATGATGGTTCAACTTGAGGCACAAGCTAAGAGATTTGAAACAGATGTTCGTTTCGGATTTATCACAAAAGTTGATTTCTCAGGAGATGTTCATAAGGCTTGGGCTGATGATGGGACAGAGATCCATGCAGACACAATCATCATCTCTACAGGAGCTTCGGCGAAATATCTTGGACTAGAGAGCGAGCAAAAATACCTAAAACTAGGCGGTGGAGTATCAGCTTGCGCAGTGTGTGATGGATTCTTTTATAGAGGTCACGAAACAGTTATAGTCGGTGCAGGAGATTCTGCATGTGAAGAGGCACATTACCTTTCTAAATTATGTACTAAGGTTACTATGTTAGTACGTAGAGATGAATTTAGAGCCTCAAAAATTATGGCTGAACGAGTTAAGAATACCGAGAATATTGAAATCCTGTTCAATACGGAGACCGAAGAAGTACTTGGAGACGGACAGGTTGTGACTGGAGTTCTTGTCAAGAATAATATTTCAGGTGATTTGACTGACATTCCTGCAACAGGTTTCTTTGTGGCGATCGGACACAAACCAAACACTGACATTTTTAAAGATTTCATTAACCTTGATGACACAGGCTACATCGAATACGAAGAGCCCGGAACATCAAAGACAAATGTCCCAGGAGTCTTCGTTGCTGGAGATGCTGCTGATAAGACATATCGACAAGCTATAACTGCGGCTGGTACCGGATGTATCGCTGCTTTAGACGCTGAAAGATACTTAGCTGCAAAAGGGCATTAGAATTATACACAACAAAATAAAACTTGGAAGAATTAAAAAAGGGAGAATCAACTGATTCTCCCTTTTTTATTTTAGAAATATTCTGAAATTTTCTATTTCACTTTGTTTTCAAGCATCGGAACGAAGCTAAACACACCTAAGTCTTGGACTGAATAATCCTCATTTGATGTCTTAGTTACCAATTTCATTTGCTGCTCTGCTCCTTCTCCAACAGGAATAACCATAATCCCCCCGATCTTCAACTGATCAAGTAAATCTTGTGGGATATTTGGAGCACCGCAAGTGATGATAATCTTATCGAACGGAGCAAACGTCGGCAAACCCTTGTATCCATCACCAAAAGACATACGAGCAATATAGTTCAGTTTTCGAACCATGCGTTGCGCTTTCAAGTGCAATTCCTTGTGGCGCTCAATACTATAAACCTTCGCTCCCATTTCACAAAGCATACACGTCTGAAAACCAGAACCAGATCCAATCTCTAAAATCTTATCGCCTTTCTGAATATCGAGAAGTTCAGTTTGAAAAGCGACCGTATAAGGGTGACTAATTGTTTGGCCAGAACCAATTTGGAATGGCATATTCGTATAGGCTTGTTCAGCGAAGGCGTTGTCAAGAAAGAAATGACGTGGAATAGCCTCGAAAGCATCTAGCACCCTTTTGTCTTTAATCCCCTTCTCGTTCAACTCTCTGACAAGTTGACGTCTCATACCTTTATATTTGAACGAGTCCTGCATTGCACGAAGTTACTTCATTCTATCCAAAAATTAAGATTGAGTTTCAAACACGCGACTGTGAATATAAACCTACTGTTGTATTTCAGCAGGAAAATCACATTCGGTAGCCGTCAATTAGACTCATCGCTGCAAATCAAATAAACCAGCATGATAGCAATCTTTTTTCGCTTTCAATTCCCTATATTTGAGCGACAATTGAGACAGAATAATGGCTATATCAAAGAAAGTACTAGAATTCAATAAAAACGACGATGAAATGCGTTTGAAGATCTCAGCTCTTGAGCGTGAGATCTCTAAAATCAATGAAGGCGGAGGAAAGAAACGTATTGAGCGGTTACATGCAAAAGGAAAACTAAGTGCACGGGAACGTATTGATCTTCTGCTCGATCCAAACACGGATCGATTTGAAGTTGGCGCTGTCGCTGGATATGGTATGTATGAAGAGCACGGCGGTTGTCCAGCTGGCGGTGTAGTTGTAATGATTGGATATGTAAAAGGTAAACAATGTATTGTAGTAGCAAATGATGCTACCGTAAAAGCCGGTGCTTGGTTCCCTATTACTGGAAAGAAAAATCTGAGAGCGCAAGAAATTGCTATGGAGAATAAGTTGCCAATTATCTATCTCGTAGATTCAGCTGGAGTCTATCTTCCAATGCAAGATGAGATATTCCCGGATAAAGAACATTTTGGACGAATTTTCAGAAATAATGCTGTAATGAGTTCAATGGGAATTGTACAAATTGCAGCCGTAATGGGTAGCTGTGTAGCCGGTGGAGCTTATCTACCAATCATGTCTGACGAGTCACTTATTGTAAACAAAACTGGAACAATTTTCCTTGCTGGTTCATACCTAGTAAAAGCAGCTGTAGGAGAAACGATAGATAACGAAACTTTAGGTGGAGCAACAACTCATACTGAAATATCAGGGGTATGTGATTACGCCACTGAATCTGATGAAGACTGCCTAAGTACTATTCGTGATTTAATGGACAAGATTGGCTTCACGGAAACGGCAGGCTTTGACCGCAAAGAATCACTGCCTCCCGCAAGAGAGCCCAAAGACATTTACGGCATATTACCTGCAGAGAGATCGAAGCCATACAATGTCAAGGAAATCATTAAATGCGTTGTTGACGACTCTAAGTTTACCGAATACAAAGCAAATTATGGAAAATCAATCGTTTGCGCATACGCAAGAGTTGATGGCTGGAGCGTTGGAATCGTTGCAAATCAACGTGAGATCGTAAAAACTGCTAGCGGTGAAATGCAGTTCGGAGGAGTTATATACTCTGACTCGGCGGATAAAGCATCTAGGTTCATTATGAACTGTAACCAAAAAAACATACCTCTTGTTTTTCTACAGGACGTTACCGGTTTCATGGTTGGTTCGAAAAGTGAGCACGGCGGAATTATCAAGGATGGTGCTAAATTGGTGAGCGCAATGGCGAATTCTGTTGTACCGAAGTTTACCATCGTAATGGGAAACTCTTATGGTGCAGGAAATTATGCTATGTGCGGAAAGGCTTACGACCCAAGATTAATTGTAGGGTGGCCAACTGCTGAGATTGCAGTAATGAGCGGTGCCTCGGCTGCAAAAGTACTTCTTCAAATAGAGGTTGCTTCTCTAAAAAAGAGAGGTGAGGAAATATCTCCGGAAAGAGAAAAAGAATTGTTTGATAAAATTAAGAATCGCTACGACGATCAAACTTCACCATACTACGCTGCAAGTAGACTTTGGATTGATGCAATTATTGATCCTGTAGAAACTAGAAAAGTCATTTCATTAGGAATTGAGATGGCTAATCATAAGAAAGCTGAAAAACAATATAACGTGGGAGTTATCCAAACTTAATTCGAATACATAGCTTATGCATTTAGACTGGCAAGTAAAACATTACCGAGATTTAACACTTAACGAGTTTCACGATATAATCGCTATTCGCTTGGAAGCATTTGTTGTTGAGCAAAACTGTGCTTACCTCGATCTCGATGGTAAGGATAAAAAATCATACCATTCAATTTGTCGTGACGGAAAAGGCGATATAGTTGCAACGGCAAGAATTTGTCCCCCAGGATTAGTTTACGATGAAACTGCTATCGGCCGTGTTGTGATTAAGGAAAACATTCGAGGAAATGGCATAGGACATGATCTAATGAATCGCTGTGTAGATTTCTCAATGCTTGAATTTGGTATGACACCAATTCGAATTTCTGCCCAAAAGCATCTTGAGAATTATTACAACAAACATCAATTCAACTCGACGGGTAAGGAATATTTAGAAGATGGTATTCCACATGTCGAAATGCTTTTCAACCCAAAGTAGAATTAAAATTTACAATTTAAAATCATATGAATACAATAAAAATATTCTCAATCCCAGCTGCAGCGATAGCCCTTTATGCTTGTGGCACAGCGTCGGAAGTTGCTGAAGAAATTGTTGACGAAACAATCGAAGCGGTTACCGGTCAAACGATAGATATTGACTACATGAACCAGGAGGTTCGCCCACAGGATGATTTCTTCGAATTTACAAATGGGACTTGGATTAAAGAAAACCCAGTACCACCATCGGAATCTCGCTGGGGTAGCTTCAATGAACTTGACCAAGCCAACAAGGCTAAACTGACAAAGATTCTTGTTCAAGCGAATAGCAAAGATGCAGCACCCGGAGAGCAAAATCATATTCTGGGTTATTATTACGGTTCATTCATCGACATGAACAAGAGAGATGAGCTCGGATTAGCTCCAATCAAAGGTGATCTTGCTACAATTGATTATGTTAATTCAAAGAAGGACCTACCTTCAATGATTGCAAAACATCATTCAATTGGAATTGGGACGCTCTTTGGATTTGGTGTTGGTCAGGACTTGAAGGATATTGACAATCACATCTCATACCTTGGACAAGGTGGTCTCGGCCTTCCAAATCGTGATTACTACCTCAAGGAAGACAAGCAAGAGATACTAATGAAATACGGAGAGCATATAGCCAACATGGCCTCTATGACATTTGATATCAGCGATGAGGAAAGTGCCGCATTTGCTAAGAGTATAGTTGATCTTGAGACAGAGCTTGCAAAAGCTTCTATGGCTCCTGCAGAACTAAGAATTCCTGAAAACACCTATAATAAGATGGCTACTCAGGATATAATCACTCAATCAAACAACTTTGATTTCGAGGAATATCTATCAGTATTAGGTAGCCAATCCTCTGATTCACTAATCGTTGGTCAGCCAGTATTTTGGACTAAGGTTGTTGATCTCGTTGAAACTACTCCATTGGATACTTGGAAGAACTACTTTAAATGGAAGGTCATTGATCACTTCGCCGGACATTTGAACACGACTTATGTAAACGAAAATTTTAAATTCTACGGTACCGTTCTACGTGGCAAGAAAGAAATGAAGCCAATTAATGAGCGAGCAATTGATGAAATTACTAGAACTGAATTCAGTGAATTACTTGGAAAAGCATTTGTTGAAGAGCACTATTCTGAAGCAGCACAAAAGAGAGTAAATACAATGGTTGACAACCTGCTTAAGGCATTCCGAATGAGAATTAAGAACTTAGATTGGATGTCTGAAACTACTAAAGGTGAAGCCTTAAAAAAATTGAATTCGATTGGTAGAAAACTAGGATACCCTTCTAAGTGGGAAGATTTTAGCTCACTAACATTTTCACGAGATGGATACATTCAGAATATTCGTGCTACTGCTCTATTCTCGCACCAAAAGAATATGGGAAAACTCACTAAACCAGTTGACAAAGATGAATGGGGAATGCCTGCTCATATGGTGAATGCATACTATCATCCACTTCTTAACGAAATTGCCTTTCCTGCAGGGATAATGCAAGCACCCTTTTTCAGCGATACGTATGAAGACGCGGTAAACTACGGAAGAATCGGTATGGTGATCGGGCATGAATTCACACATGGTTTTGATGACATGGGATCAAAGTTCGCGGCCGATGGTTCATTTAAAAACTGGTGGACAGAATCTGATCGTAAACTATTTGAAGAACGAACTGCTAAGCTTGGTTCTACTTTCGACGGCTTCTGCCCTATTGAAGGTCATTGTGTTAACTCTAGTTTAACTATGGGAGAAAACATTGCCGATTTAGGAGGTTTAACACTTGCCTATCAAGCATACACAATGACTCCAGAATATAAAGCTGGAATCTCTAAAAAAGGATTCACTCCAGGACAACGATTCTTCATAGCACATGCGCAGCTTTGGAAAATCAATTATACGGATGAGGAGTTAAAGAATCGCATCGCGAATGATCCGCATTCACCTGGAATGTATCGTGTCAATGGCCCCTTAATGAATTGCCCTTACTTCTTTAAAGAATTTAATGTGGAGGAATCAGATCCAATGAGAAATTCTGCGGATAAAATCTCGAATATTTGGTAGCAAGCCCCCTTCTAGCTATCATCTAGTGTAATCATTAGAAGTTGTTATAAAAGATTAGCCCTGACATTGTAAAATGTCAGGGCTTTTTAATTTACTGTTCTGATCTTAGTTCAAATGAATTAAGATTCTAGTCTTACTATTTTTAGTATTCTTAACTTCTAATGACTTACTGTAATTCAGTATCGCATTAATGCTAGTCATACTTGGTTCGATTTTCAACTCTTCGTTAGGAGCAATATATTCAGGGTATTTTTTTAACATAGGCATCATTTATTTGATTTGGTCTGTGTTTAGAACGCAGTATTTTCTGAATTATTTTACTACGAATCAAGAAAATAAAAGAAATGTTAATATGATCCGGCACGTCTTCTTACAAACCACTCAATACCTAGCAAGATAATTAGCAAAAAGAATATCCATTTGTAATCTATTAACTCTACAAAACTGGATTTCTCTGAGGTGATTTTAACAATATCATTCCGCTCACCAATATCTTTTAAAAGCTTCTCCGTTTGATCTAAGCGATAGAACCCACCGTTAGCTTTATCCGCCATCTGGTTAAGTAAATTGTGATTCGCACTAGACTCTAAGTTCTCGAGCGATATATCTGTAACAACAAACACACCGGTCTTCTCATATTTCTTTCCATCAAATGAAGTTCGAGCAACCCAATCATATTTCCCTGACTTAAGCTTGCCTAACGACAATTTGTAATCAATAGTTCCCTTTGCAAACTCATAGTTAACCTTATCTCCCTTTTCATCGGTGAGAACGAAGGAAATTGACGGCTCAGTAATTCGCTCAAGTGAAGAATTGTAAAATTCTGCATTAATCATAACATCGTCATTCACATTAAACCTTCTGGGCATATTAACCCTCAAAGCATCCGTGTTTTTACGAACAACTAAATACTGTACTGATTTCTGAATCAATTCATTAAACCCTTTATTCCCTTTAGTTCGAGCATATTCAGCTAGCCTCCACTTCCAAAGCCCTTCACCAATGAAGATCCCTTGCTTTCTTGAATCTGTGGTAAAAGCAAGAACCGGATCCGTTTTTACTACTTGACCAATTCGCTGACTTAGAAGAACCGACCCTTTCTGAGTGGAAATTGTTCCAAAAGGAACATTCACTGGCGGCCAGTAATTCAATGCTTTTTGTACATCTTCGGAGACCTCAAAAAGCTGAAAACCACCTTTCAAACTCACTTGCACTTCATCAGATCTTGTCCCCCTTGAGACAGGTAGAGATACTCCGATTCCTAAATTTCGAATATTAGATGGGATTGATCGATTTCCAATCAGGTATAAGACAGGAATTGAAGAGGACTTAACCTTTTCCGCTAAAACCGTATTAGTAATCACACCAGGTTCATGCCATATCAATAATGCATATTCGCTAAGATCTCCAGACCATTCTGATGCAAGCATTGATTTAACTTCAACATTTTCATCTTTCTCTATCACGGATTTCAAAGCTGTGACATCAGGATGAGGCGCATGCGACAGCATTAATATCTTAGAGCGAGAATCAATTACTTCGACATAAAAAGTCCATTTATTATTCTCATAAGACGACTCATTGTCAATGGCTTCGACTTCGACTGTATATTCAACAAAACCAATTTCACTAGCATCCAGCATAATAGATACATGTGCGAAATCTAGCTTTCCATCTTCATATTTAACAACCTCTGAAGCAATCTTTTTCCCTGCTTTGAATATCGATACATTACTTGAGATCTTACCGGCTCTTGTCGCCTGAATATCAATCTCTACAGGGAATTTATTTTTATAGAAGGCAATATCGTTTGCTGCGACAGTCCTAATAGCCTGATCTCTTTTTTTAATGGTATCACCCACTCCGACCGTGAATATTGGAGTAAGAGCAATTTTCGCTGCTGAGTAATTAGGATCGCTTCCTTTATTGAAATTCCCATCAGAAATAAAGCATATTCCACCTACATTTTGATTGTAATATTGCGTGTAAAGTTGCTCAAAACCTTCATCCAAGTTGGATAATTGATCTCGAAACTTAGGATCTACGGATTCAACACCATCACCCACTGAATAGTGAATAACATCAAACTTTTCAGAATACTGGGTTTCAAGCTTAGTTCTGAATTCATCAATACGACGAGCAACCTCAGAGCTATCTTTGTAATTCAACATAGAAGCTGAATCATCGACAAGTGTTATGAAAACTGGTTTCTCAGCTTTATATTCAATGGATTCTATTAGTAAACCTAAGAGAAGAACCCCAATTAGAAATAAACTGACTGCCCTCAATGAGATTAACGAGGTTTTTATCCATGAGCTAAGATCACTAAGCGTCTTCTGACCACGATAATACCAAATGGCTATTACAATTGCTAATATTCCCCATGGAATCAGCCACCAAATAGATATATCAGAAAAAAACTTCACGAGTTACGAAAATAATAAACTAGTAGACAACACTACTATGAATTTGATCTCAGTAACTCGAAAAGTTCTAGTATTAGAATAAATTGGGAACTATTTCTCGAAGTTCTTCATTGTATATGAAACACCCAGTCCCAAAACAGACTTAAACTGTGTACGCGGTCCAGTGTTTCCATCAGAATCCGTAATCTGAATATCGTGATCGTAAATCAAGTTCCAGTTTAAAGAAGCGGAGAACCAGTTATTCACTTTAAATGTAAAAAGCGCCTCAGCATTGACATCAATATTTTCAGGACGATCCATGTAGTTAGAGAAAAGCTCCAACTTAGTTTTCATTTCAATATTAGTGAAGATTTCTTTTGCGTATTTCAATCGAAAATAAGCTCCAAATTCTCCACGAAACATTTTACCTGCAGTTATTACATCACCAGTAGTTTGATCATAAACAGCTGGTTCAACTCCAAAAGAACCACTATTCGCTAGTACTTCATCCTGAACGAAAGTCATTTTGGAAGCAACCGGTGACAAGAACATATTGAAATTGTCATTTGGGCTATAATCAATACCCAAGGCAAAGCTTAAATAACCAGGAGCCATAAATTTAGAAGTTCTTGGTTGAGTAATATCTGTAAACCCATCCATGAATTGAGTTCTGAATGAACTCAAAAGAGATACATAATAATGCTCCTTAATTTTATATCCAAAATTCGATGCTAATTCAATTCTATCATCTGTTTTTTGGATATCTTCTGGTTGATCTTGATTAAGATACTGAATACCACCTAGAGCAAGCCCTAGATCATTATCCCATTTCAAATTGTTTTTCTTGTAATTTGCTGATGCAATGATATAACCCAAAATTGAGATGTTATTTCGTCCCCCTGCATTCCAGTTCACAAATGAACTTTGTGTACCGTTTAAACCATATAGAGCTTTCAGTCTCCAGCTTGTGTCGCTATCTTGTGCATTGACTGATCCTGTCAAAATTAGCATTGCCGCTACAGCGACCATCATTTTAGTTATTTTATTCATTACCTGTGTTTTACATATTAAGTTAAAAGGATCAACCTCCTCTTGATACGACAAAAGTAATGGTCTTCTGCGTATTATTGAAATTATGGCTTGTCAATATCGACAAATAACATAAAAAATCCGTTAAGCGGCGATTCCAGCCTACAGCTGAGCTGACTAGATGGAAATCACTAATTAATTCGTATTTTTGTGCGTTCAAAAAAAACAACATTAGATGAGTAAAGAAGTATATATAGTATCAGCAGTTAGAACACCAATGGGTAGTTTTGGTGGAGGATTGGCATCCGTTACGGCTACTAAGCTCGGAGCCACAGCAATTAAAGGCGCATTAGATAAAGCTGGGGTTTCAGCTGATGAAGTTCAAGAAGTATTCATGGGTAATGTTTTGCAAGCCGGATTAGGTCAAGCACCTGCTAGACAAGCGGCGATATTTGCTGGAATCAATGAGAACGTCCCATGTACTACTGTTAATAAGGTATGTGCTTCTGGCATGAAATCAATTAGCCTGGCCGCTCAATCAATCCTCGCTGGCGACAACGATGTTGTCATTGCAGGTGGTATGGAGAACATGAGTAATGTACCTCATTATTACAATGCGCGTAAAGCTACCAAATTGGGAGACACTAAGATGGTTGACGGTATGGTTAAGGATGGCTTAACTGATGTGTACAATAAAGTACATATGGGAGTTTGCGCTGATCAGTGCGCTACTGAATATGGTATTTCTCGTGAAGATCAAGATAATTTCGCGATCGAATCATACAAAAGGGCAACAGCTGCTTGGAGCGCTGGTAAGTTTGATAATGAAATCATTCCTGTAGAAGTTCCTCAAAGAAGAGGTGACGCTATCATCATAGATAAAGATGAGGAATTTACGAACGTTAGAATGGAGAAAATACCTCAATTACGTGCAGTATTTACGGCGGAAGGAACAGTTACAGCTGCCAATGCTTCTACATTAAATGATGGAGCTTCTGCTCTATTGTTAATGAGTAAAGAAAAGCTGGATGAGCTAGGACTAACAGCAATCGCCAAGATTATTGGATATGGTGATGCTTCGCACGAACCAGAATGGTTTACAACGGCTCCATCCAAAGCAATTCCTGTGGCACTTAAAAAAGCAGGTAAATCAATCTCTGATATTGATTACTGGGAATTGAATGAAGCCTTCTCTGTAGTTGGAATTGTGAATACGCAAAAATTAGAATTAGATCCTGCAAAAGTTGATGTTAATGGAGGTGCGGTTGCTCTTGGACACCCACTTGGCAGTTCAGGATCTAGAATCATTGTAACACTTATCAACGTTCTTAAGCAGAATGGTGGTAAGTTCGGTGGTGCCGGGATTTGCAACGGTGGCGGCGGTGCATCAGCAATGATCATAGAGAATATCTAAAACAAACTCGTACTAAAAAATCCCATTGTGTTTTCACAATGGGATTTTTTTTTCTAAATCTCTGGACTACAATTGAGGAATTGAATCCATTGGTAATAGCTCAAACGAGCTTACCATATAAACTCCATATTTTTTAGTCCCTTTGACATGTGCATAACGGACTGCATTACACATACCTCCTTCTGCATCATGTTCATCTCCGTGATCTTGCAACGTACTACCTTCCACGAAGTACTCTTTACCATCAACACGGATAGCCAACTGGCAAGACTCACCGATCATTCCAAATTGACACGTACCACAAGAGACTTCAACAACTTTGTCTATTTCATTATCTGTAATACGCGTAGTCGCACAACTTGCTAGAATTAAAACGAAAGAAAATAACGAAAGTATTTTCATGATAATTTAATTTATTAGTGATTTATAAACTGCCTCATATTTCGTAACGATAGAATCGAGCTCAAATTGTCGAGCTCTTTCCTGCGCGTTTTTCCTAAATTGGTTTAATACATCTTGATTTTTAAGTATTTTTATACCGTTAAGTGCCATATCATCTACGTCTCCAACATTTGAGAGGTAGCCCGACACTCCATGAACATTAACTTCTGGGATACCTCCAGTATTTGACGATACAACGGGCACGCCAACAGCCATAGCTTCAAGCGCCACCAATCCAAAGCTCTCTGTTTCAGAAGGCAGTAGAAACAAATCCGCTATTTTGAGCATTTCCAAAGTATCTGAAATTTTACCTAAGAATCTTACGCGATCACACAGGTGAAGCTCAGCACATAACTCTTCAAGTTTATACCTTTCTGGACCATCTCCAACGAGAAGCAATTTCGATGGAATTTTATCATTCACCTTCTTGAAAACTCGTAGGACATCCTCTACTCTTTTGACTCTTCTAAAATTAGATATGTGGCAAAGTATACGTTCATCCGAACGAGCATATTTTTTGCGAACATTTGGCTCTGGAAGAGTGTAGTCAGCTTGATAAGGTATAAAATTAGGAATAACCTCTATGTGCCGTTGAGTCGAAAAATGAGAATACGTATCTTCTCTCAAACTTTTAGAAACTGCTGTAACAGCATCAGACTCATTAAGACAAAAGGTAATCACTGGCTCGAAAGATGCATCCTTTCCTACTAAAGTAATATCAGTACCATGCAAAGTTGTAACAAATGGAATATCAATTCCCTGACGATTTAAAATCATCTTAGCCATGTAAGCTGCAGATGCATGTGGAATCGCATAATGAACGTGTAATAGATCCAATTTTTCACGCTTAACAACATCTACCATTTTACTTGCCAATACAGTCTCATATGGAGAATGCTCAAAAAGAGGGTAATCTGAAACTGAAACTTCGTGATAGGCAATATTCACTCGAAAAGCCCCTAAACGGACTGGCTGTGAATACGTAATAAAATGAATTTCATGCCCCTTAGAAGCTAAGGATTTACCCAATTCTGTCGCTACAACTCCACTTCCTCCAAATGTCGGGTACAAAACAATGCCGATCTTCATTCTTTTAATAGTTAAATTCTTTGCCCGAAAATAGTTATTTAAGAGCGTTTACTTAGTCTTAAGACGAGATATTCTGATATTCTTACAGCTATATATGCAAAGATAACTGCACCAATAATATCTACAGAATAATGAACACGCTGAATGAGAAGTAGTAGAGCTAGAATAACTCCAAGAATAAGATAAAAAAGCTTCCTTCCACTCAAGAAATAAATACCAAAAAGTAATGCCGTATGCCCGCTGAAGAACAAATCCGCATTGATTAAATCTCCGACGTTAGTTGAGCTATAAATGATATTATTTAGAAAAGGATCTTCCAATAAAACAATTGAGTCTGGCTCCTTCAGTGGGATTACGCTCAAAGTGATAATGCGCATAAGTAGCAAAATGCCATAGGAGAAGAACGCCTTACTTAAATACATTGGCCGTTTGTTATTACCAATTATGTACAAGGCAATTGAGCCGTAAGTGATCGAAAATATGGGTATGGAAACATCAGCTACCGGCAATAGTTTGAATGCAAAATCATCAAGCTGCCAATTAATCGTATCCGCACGGACTTCATGAATGGGAAGAAATACAGCAATAACAACACCGCAAAGTGCGATGAAGAGCAATGATACAATGAAAATCCATTTACGACTCATTAATTTGCCTGTTCTAATGCTTCATATATTACGCGCTGAATGTCTGTTCTAATATTCATACTAATGATCTTCCAGTTCTCCGCATTTGGATAAACACGGTTAGAAAGAAAGACGTAGTTAACTTCATGCGTCGGGTCGGCCCAAACTAATGTCCCAGTAAATCCTGAATGCCCATAACTGGCTAAAGAAACCTTATTAGTAGTGGGACCGCCTTTGCGATTTACAGTTGGCTTGTCAAAACCTGCCCCTCTTCTATTTTTTGGACAGTACTGACATTTCGTGTATTCCGAAATAACCTCCGGATCTACGTATTGAACGCCTCCATAAGAGCCTTTATTCAGAAACATCTGCATTAGTCCTGCTAAGTCACTTGCATTCGAGAAAAGACCCGCGTGACCTCCAACTCCACCGATCATTGCTGCTCCTTGGTCATGCACATAACCATGAACTAATTGCTTTCTGAATATTGTATCATTTTCTGTTGGCGTAATTTCTTTTAATGAAAAATGATCCAACGGATTATACCTCAAATGTTTCAGTCCCATTGGTAAATACAATTCATCCATTGCGAAATCATCAAGTTGCTTTCCAGATTTCTCTTGGATTATTTTTCGAACAAAATAGTAGCCCAAATCCGAGTACTTATATCTTCTCGATTTTAAAGGTGAACTCAATATTCTTTGATAGATGATATCCGTATAGGCACCTTTCATCCAAAGATCTGTCCCTACGGGAGTATTCATTGTTGCTGATTTTGCCGAAGAATACCAATTGGGATTCAGGTTCCCATTCGACAAGGTCTTCACGTAGAATGGTATCCAGGGTACCAATCCGGCTTGGTGTGTCAGCATGTCACGCATTAAGATCTTCGCATATTGCGTGCTATCAGTAAGTGCATGGAGGTGATCTCCTAATCTATCATTCAATGAAAATTGATCTCTAGAGTTGAGTACCATCAATGAGGCTGTGGACGCAGCTACTTTTGTTATTGATGCGATGTCGTACAAATCATTGTTCTGAACAGGACGTTCCTCGTCAAAAGTATGATATCCATACGATTTACGTAATATCACCTTGCCTTGAACAGCTACTAGAACCTGACAGCCCGGGAAAGCCCCCTCACGAATTCCGCGTTCAGCAATTCGATCAATCTCCTTCAATTTATTGCGGCTGATTCCGAGTTCTTCCGGCTGAGACTCCTTCAACCTTCCTGCCCAAGGAACCTTAACACCATGATCTCTCCGATATTTCTCATTAAGTGTGATTGGCAATGATCCATCTGAAGCAAATGTCCCCATCAATAGCTGGCCCATTCTATCAAGAGCGAACTTGTGATTTTCATACCCGACAACTACTGCATCAACATTATAATCATCAAATTCAGAAATAGCCATGGGATTTCCAAAAAGTAATAGTGTGCTTTTCTTCGACTCCGGGATAGCATTCAGCCATGCCTTCCATCCCTTTGGCATTCCGTATTCATTTCTTGATCGAACAGTGTTACAATGAATCGACGTGATGATTAAATCATACTCTTCTAACTTATCCTTGAATCGTTCCTTTGCTTCCTCTATCGTGAAAAAATGATAATGATCAACAGGAGCAATAAGGTCCATGGATTCCTTAAGCGGGTTAGTGTGAATTCCAATACTCACGCAGGCTATCTTTTGATCAAAGCGCTTTATAGGAAACGTCTCATTCTCATTTTTTAATACTACTATAGCCTTTTCATAAACTTGCTTCTTAGCAAATTCAATTTCGAATTCAGAAAATGATTTGTACTTCTTTGGAGAAACAACCGCTTTGTATTTCGCATCAAGTACACGTCTACAACGATTATTAATTTCTTCTTCAGTTATCTCCCCACTGATCACCTTAGCTTTGATCGCAGCGATAGCCTCGGATACACTCTCAGGGAAAAGTAATATGTCACAACCTGCCTGAAATGCTTTGACAACAACTTCAGTCTTGCCATAGCGATCGGAAACAGACTTCATGTTCAGCGCATCACTAATAACCAAGCCTCTGAATCCTAACTCTTGTTTTAAGTACCTACGAATCACTTCTGAACTCAAGCTACTCGGTGTACCCGTCGAATCTAGGGCAGGAACATTCAGATGACCGATCATTACACTACTAGCTCCAGCTTTAATCCCAGAGCGGAATGGCGCAAAATCAATTGCATCGATGTGCTCATAAGAGTTATCCACCAGTGGTAAGTCGTAGTGCGAATCTAGATCGGTATCTCCATGCCCCGGAAAATGTTTAATGCTTGTCAAAACTCCCTGAGATTCCATTCCCTGCACGCTTGCCTTAACATGCAAGGATACTCTAGCTGGATTTTCGCCGTATGAGCGAAATCCAATTACCGGATTCTTCGGGTTACTATTCACATCTGCAACAGGCGCAAAATTCATATGGATCCCAAGCTCTCGACACTCTTGAGCAATCATTTGAGAAATTTCCTTCGTCAACTTTGAGTCATCTGCAGCTCCCAAGGTATAGTTGTAAGGGAACCTATCTTCTCCATAAAGCCTCATTTGCACCCCCCATTCAGCGTCCATCCCAATAAGAAGCGGAGTTTTCGCCTTGGCCTGAAAGCGATTAATTACAGATTTCAAGTTGATTCGTTGTCCTTGGAAAAAGATAAGTCCCCCAACATGGTTCATGGTAATTGCAGAATCCAATGATGCAAAATGATTCTCACCTTTATTTGAATATGCAGCAAGCATGAAAAACTGACCAATCTTCTCTTCCAAGGTCATCTTACCAAGTTTCGCTTCTACCCAAGCCGACTGACTCACTGGCGGGACAGCAATTGCCTCTTCTTCACTATCGATAATTGATAAGGAAATTATTCCGGCTGTGGCTAAAAAAACGAAAGAGAGAATTCTAATCATAAACAGGCGAGTCATTTATCAAAAATAGGCGTTGAGTATCGACATTTCTCTATGAACTTGTTAACTTATCCACATTGGACTCATCAATAACTTTCATGAGGATTGAATGACGATCTGTCAGCCATGTATATCTAGGTACAATTTTTGACCTTTATTAACGAATTTGCACTAAGAATATTTGTTAAATTTGTAAGGCAAAATGAAATTTCGATTTTTAAATAAGACTATTGAGCATAAGCGCTTCGGTTACACTCCCATGTATTATGATGAGAGAAAAGAACGTTTAGCAGAAAAGAAGGATCAATATAAAAAGCTCCAGAATGGTGAAATGTCTGACGAAGAGAGAAAGGTTATTCTTCGAGGAAATTTACGTCACGAATTTTCACGCGCAGACTATCGAAAAAGAGAGCAAAAAACATCGAACATGCGAATACTGCTTTTAATTGGAGCTATTCTAGCATTGGGGTACCTAGTTTTTAATGGCATGGATGACATTGATTCCATCGTGAATAAACTGTGGTAATCCGTTCATGAGCAATCTTATTCAACTCTTACCCGATCACATTGCAAATCAAATTGCTGCAGGTGAAGTTATTCAACGACCCGCCTCTGTTGTAAAGGAGCTAATGGAAAATGCCATTGATGCTCAAGCAACAAAAATTGAGGTCAATATTAAGGACGCTGGAAAATCTCTCATTCAAGTTGTGGATAACGGCTGTGGCATGAGCCCTGAAGATGCTGACATTTGTTTTGCACGACACGCAACAAGCAAAGTCAGAAAAGCGGATGATCTATTCGCACTCTCAACCAAAGGGTTTAGAGGTGAGGCTTTAGCTTCGATCGCGGCAATTGCTCATGTACAAATGAACACGAAGCGTGAGATAGACAGTACTAGTGTCTGTGTTGAGATTGAAGGAAGCAAAATCATTTCAAAAGAAGAAGCGGTAACTCCGACAGGGACATCATTCCAGGTTAAAAACTTATTCTACAATGTCCCGGCAAGACGCAATTTTTTAAAATCAGATCAAGTTGAATTTAGGCATATTAATGATGAATTTGAACGCGTAGCACTCGCTCATCCAGAAGTTCATTTCACGTTACTTCACAACGATAAAGAAATTCACTGTTTAACTCCTGGAGTTCTTAGGAAGCGAGTTGTGGATATCATGGGAAAAAAATCCAACGATAGACTTATACCCATTGAAGAAACAAGTGATATTGTAAAACTCACAGGCTATGCACTAAAGCCTGAGTTTTCAAGAAAAACACGTGGCGAGCAATATTTCTTTGTAAACAATAGGTTTTTCAAAAGTGGTTTCTTTAATCATGCCATATCTAAGGCATTCGAAGGCTTACTGAAAGATCGATATTTTCCGAGTTACTTTATATTCCTGGAAGTGGACGCAGGTAAAATCGATGTTAACGTTCACCCAACAAAAACTGAAATAAAATTCGAAGAGGAAAAGTACATCTACTCTATTCTTTTAAGTAGCATCCGACAGGCTTTAGGTAAATATAATATTGCTCCAACGCTTGATTTTGAGCGTGAAACGAGTTTTGACATTCCGGCAACAGTTCGAACACAAACTCCTGTTGAACCTCAAATACAAGTAAACCCAACCTACAACCCATTCACCTCCACTAATAAACTAACGCCATCAGAAGGAGGAAGAAAATCAGACAATTTTTCGAAAGCTATTAAAAGTGAGGGCTTCGGAAATGACACTGCTAAATCAGAGGATTGGGCTAATTTTTATAGTATTGAAGAAGAAGTTTCAACAACAGAATCAGAACCAAAACTGATCCCTCAAGAATCAAACCCAACAGGATCTCAGTTTATCGTAAAAGGCAATTACATTCTTGCTCCAAGTAAGTCGGGGTTTATGGTCATTCATGCTAAAAGGGCACATGAACAAATCATTTACTCAAGTATGATTAACAGCTTTATATCTAACCCGATAGAATCTCAAATTCTATTATTTCCGCTAGAGAAAGAACTCTCAAAAAATGAGTGCTCAGCATGGAAGGAGAACCAATCAATGCTTCAGCAGCTAGGCTTTAAGGGCACGGTTACGAAAGGAGAACTGCATCTGGAGGCTGTCCCAAGTGTCTTGCAAGATGAAACCATTCAATCAGGATTAAATCATGTAATCGAAGCCATAGCACATCGCGACATAGATAAAGGAGATATCGCTCACGAGCTCGTTCATTCTATTTCTAGATCAGCTTCACTTCGTCGATTGAATTTGGATACTAAAGAGGCAATTGAAAGCTTAATTGAGCGTTTGTTCCAATGTGAGAATCACATGTTCACTCCAGGAAATAAAAAAATAATTGATACCCTAAACATGGATGTCATTGAACAAAAATTTACTTAGTATATGTTTAATAACATATTTGGAAATATGCCACCTGTAACGAAGAACCTGCTTCTTCTCAACGTGACAATGTACATCGTTACTATGGTGCTAGCCAGCAGTGGAACCGATCTTGGATATTGGCTTTCCGCGCATTATGTGACATCTGAACTGTTTGAGCCTTATCAAATAATCACTCACATGTTCATGCATAGTCAGAGTGGAATTTTTCACATTCTTTTCAACATGCTAATTTTGGTTATGATTGGCGCACATTTAGAAAGAATTTGGGGCGCTAAAAAGTACTTTATCGTTTATTTTGCCAGCGGTCTAGGAGCGTTTGCCTTGTACAACTCGATTGGAGCATGGCAGTTGATGCAGCTTAAATCCGAAATTATTGCCAATCAATCCTTTCTTGACATAGGCAGATCTTCATTTGAAATGTTCCAAGAAGAAATAATCCAAGGCTCTCGACAAAGCCTCTATTTCAATGGACTACCTACAGCTATGCAGAGATACGCTGATTTAGAGGTTAGTAGTATGGTTGGTGCATCTGGCGCGCTATTCGGTTTACTTGCTGGATTTGCAATTTTATTCCCAAACACCCCTATGCAGATCATGTTTATCCCTGTACCAATCAAGGCAAAATATCTTATTGGGGCCTATTTCCTCTATGAGGTTTACAATAGTATTCGACCTTCAAACGACGGAGTAGCACATCTTGCCCATGTCGGAGGCGCAATCGTCGGCATTATCATTGTATTAATTTGGCGTAAAAAAGGAAAAAACTTTATCTAGATGCAGACACAACGCACTTTCTTAGATGAACTAAAACATCAGTATAAGTCTGGTGGAATTGTTGTGAAGTTGATATTTGTCAACCTCATAGCATTTCTACTCATCAGCATTATTAATGCATTGGTGAGGTTGTCATTGGGTCAGTCTAGCCTTACGGTACTTGAGTTAATTGGTGATATCTTTTACCTACAAACCTCTCCTGCTGCTTTCATAAGACATCCTTGGGGCTTGTTCACGCACATGTTTGCACACATAGAGTTCTTTCATATTCTCTCGAATATGATTTTCTTATGGTTCTCAGGGAAGATATTCCTAATGTTCTTCAGTCAAAAAAGACTTTTATATACCTACCTGCTCGGTGGCCTCTTCGGTGGCATCTTTGAACTTATCGCACAGTTATTCCCAGGATTAACACCCCACCCTGTAATTGGTGCATCCGGCGCGGTAATGGCTGTCATGGTGGCTATTGCAGCTCACAAACCTAGCTTCAAAGTTAATTTGTTCGGTGTACTCCCAGTACCGATGTTCTTGATAGCGGGAGTCTTTTTCCTTAAGGATTTCGTCAACATTGGCATGGACGATGGAATTGCTCATTTCGCCCACCTAGGAGGAGCTACACTCGGATTAATATCAGTTCAGCAACTTAGTAGCCCAAGTAACATTATCACTATGGGACAACAATTTGGAGAGTGGTTTATGCGTTTATTTAAGAAGAACTCTAAGCCTAAAATGAAGAAGACCAAAGGAAATAACCGTATGAAAACGGATGAACAGTACAACGAGGAGAACTCTGATAGACAGGCGCAAGTAGATACGATTCTAGATAAGATATCAAAATCAGGATACGAATCCTTGACAAGGAAAGAAAAGGATTTCCTCTTCAAGCAAAGCAACAATGGGAAATAAGCTAAAAAGGATATTTCGATTTCGAAACATCTTGAGCGCCATAACGATCGTCGCTCTCCTAGCTCTCATATGTTCTTATTTAAGCATATACATCCATCCTGAATCGGTTAGTTTCCTTCCATTATTCGGACTTTCATACTGGATCATTTTTATTGGCAATATCCTCCTCTTGATCCTGTGGTTCGTTCTACGATCTAAAATGAAGTGGATTGTACTAAGTGTCATTATGATTGGAGGCATCCTCCCACTTCGCACCTTTTGTTTCGGTTGGAATGAGGCCAACACAAATAATCAAACCGAACTTAAAATTGTCAGTTACAACGTACATCTATTTGATGCTTATAACGGTTCTTTCGAGAATGGCGTAGAGACAAAATCTAAAATTTTCAAGTTTCTTGAACAACAAAAAGGTGATGTATACTGCTTTCAGGAATTCTATCATCGGAACGAGTTAAGTCAATACAACACTAAAGATCCATTGAAAGAGATCCTTGGAACAGAACACATTCACACACGATTTACTAACTCAGACTTCAAATCACAGCAATATGGAGTCGCTATCTACTCCAAGCATAAAATTGTCCGTAAAGGAGAGATTAGCTTTTCAAATATTGATAAGACTTATAACTACTGCATTTACGTTGACATTGTAAAGAAGGCCGATACATTTCGTGTTTACAATGTTCACCTTCAATCGATCCAATTTCAAAAGGATGACTATGCACTTTTTGGTGACGAAGGTTCGGATGCTGGTAAAGACCAATCACACGCCAAGAAGCTACTTAAAAAACTACTCAGTGCTTACCCGATTAGAGCCGAGCAGGCAGAAAAAGTAATGGAACATGTTTTAACTTCCCCACATCCCGTTATTGTTTGTGGAGACTTTAACGACACTCCTATGTCCTACACATATAACCAATTTGGAGGTGCACTCGTAGACTCCTATAGAAATACATCCATTGGAGTTGGTTCTACCTATGCAGGAAAGGTTCCAGCAGGAAGAATTGATTATATTTTTCATGATCAATCAATGGGGTCGCGTAACTTCGATATTCAGGAAGAAAAACTGAGTGATCATTACGGGATTTCTTGTACAGTATTCAAACATTAACTCGGAGAAGCATGCTAATTGAAATTAACGAGAATAACATTGATCAGAGATTAATCACGCGCGTTGTAGAAGCCTTAAGAAAAGGAAAGATCATAATATTCCCTACGGATACTGTCTACGCCATGGGGTGCGACTTAAGAAACAAGAAAGCGATCAAAGAATTAGCACAATTAAAGGATATTAAACTTAAGAAAGTCAAATTTTCCATCATTTGCTCCGACCTCAGTAACTTAGCGAACTATGTCAGACAATTGGATCGTCCAACCTACAAGTTATTAAATCGCTCCCTCCCTGGACCTTTTACTTTCATTCTTAATGCGACAAACGAGGTGCCAAAATTGTTTGATACAAATCGGAAGGAAATAGGAATTAGGATTCCGGATAACAGCATAATCAGAGCAGTTGTGGAAGAGCTTGGAAATCCAATTGCCACCACCTCATTGCATGATGATGAAGATGAAATTCTTGATTACTTTGTCGATCCTTACGCCATTTATGAGCGATATGACTCGAAAGTAGAACTAATCATTGATGGTGGACCTGGTAGATTAGACGCTTCGACAATCATTGATTGCACAGGAAATCAAGCAGAAATTATTCGTCAAGGAATAGCAGAAATAGAATTATGATTTTAATTATTGACTGCGGGAGCACTAAGACTAAATATATCGAGCAAGTGACCTACGAATTTATTGATACTAAAATGGTGTCATTTTTCGAATTCGAACTATCAATGCTTAATGAAGTTAAAGGTGTGATTATTTCAGGTGCACCAATTTTAATAACTGAGGTGGATCCTGATCCGTATCTCGATAAAATGTCTTGGATAACTTCCACAACTCTACCGGTATTTGGAATCTGTTTTGGACATCAAATCATTGGTCTTCTTCATGGCGCACTTGCTAACAGAATGAAAGAAGATAGATCTTGGCAAATTGTCGAAGTATACGAGAACTGCCCGCTCTTTCTGCGACTTCCGCAAGAATTAAAAATGATGGAAGATCATTGTGAAGGTATTTCAATTCCGCAGGGTTTTCAGCTTGTAGCCTCTTCTGACGCCTGCGTAAACGAAGCAATGGAACACACCGAAAAACCAATTTATGGTGTTCAGTTTCACCCAGAGGTATCCGGAAACCATGGAGCAATCATTCTAGAGAATTTCGCGAAAATCTGTAGCGGTGAATTTAAAATTGGAGAAATCGATTAAGGATTAACTCGTCAATGTTAATAGAATTATAGACTCTTACCGAGAGAATCAAAATAAAGAGCGATCTTGGGGCCATGCTATTGAATAGAATATGGATTGGAATGTTTGTTGTGGCCTTTGTGGTTGCAGCGAGTAAACTCATCTTTTGGCAGGACACAATGATCTTCAAGGAATTAGTGGATAGCTTATTTGCAGCCGCTGAGACCGGATTTACTATTTCTATCGGGCTTACGGGCATGATCTGTCTCTGGATGGGAATTATGAAGGTAGGTGAAGAAGGCGGCGCGGTTCGTGTTCTAACTCGATTAGTATCCCCCTTGTTCTCCCGACTTTTCCCAGAAGTCCCTAAAGAACATCCGGCCGTTGGTGCAATGATGATGAACTTCAGCGCTAATATGCTTGGACTGGACAATGCGGCGACTCCAATAGGACTCAAGGCAATGGGAGAGCTTCAAAAATTAAACCCAGAAAAAGAAAAGGCTTCAAATGCTCAAATAATGTTCTTGGTCCTGAATACCTCGGGATTAACGATTATTCCAGTATCTGTCTTTGCCATTCTCGCAGCTAATAAAATGGATTCACCGTCCAGTGTATTCCTACCCATTCTAATGGCGACTTTCTGTGCATCGATTATCGGATTGATTATTGTCTCAATAAAGCAACGAATCAATTTATTGAATGGTGTTGTTTTAGCCTATCTTGGGTCCATTACTCTTCTACTTGGAGGCTTGCTCTATTACATTATGAATAATCCTGAGAATGGTGAGGTTATTTCAAACATTTTCGGGAACGCACTAATTTTCGTCATTATCATTGGTTTCATGCTAATGGCAATTCGACGTAAAGTTAATGTCTATGAATCATTTATCTTAGGAGCTAAGGATGGTTTTCAGGTAGCTATTAAAATCATACCGTATCTAATCGCTATGCTGGCTGCGATAGCAGTATTTAGAGCTTCTGGCTCATTGGATGCGATTTTAAGCGGAATTGCTGAATTAGCGATTTATATGGGAGTGGTCGCAAACGAATGGATAGATGCACTACCTGTTGCATTCATGAAGCCACTAAGTGGTAGTGGAGCTCGAGGGGCATTGCAGGACATCATTAATACATTTGGACCAAACTCGATGCAGACCAAAATCGCAGCGACTATGCAGGGATCCACTGAAACGACTTTCTACGTCCTTGCAGTATACTTTGGATCAGTAGGTATCAAGAATACACGATATGCCGCAGGCGTTGGGCTTCTAGCTGATCTAGCGGGGGTAATTGCAGCTATTATTATATCATACTTATTCTACAGCAATGCTTAACTGGTTTAAAAAGAAAAAACGTAAAATTATTGCTGGCGAAATCTCGAAGGTTCCTATGAATCGTATCGATTATCCTGCAAAAATCATTCTCGCCTGGAGCAAGGCTATTGAAGGAAATGATGATATAATGTTATGGCTTAAAGAGAATGGCTACAAAGAGCTGTTCATGGCAACGTACGCTATCTACCTAAAAGACGAGGCGCGTAATTGGCTACAGGACAATGGATATCCACATTTACTAGCATTCATAAATGCCGCCGAAGGTAATGAAAGTGCTCTACGCTGGCTTCAAGTTCATGATTTTGAGATTCTATATCATATCGCGGATGCGGTCGAAGATGAAAAAACAAGTATCGATTGGTTAACTAAAAACGCAACTCCAGACCTGTTAATACTGACAATGTCGATTAAAAAGATAAAGGATCAAATTGAAGAGAATCACAATGATATCCATACTTTCAGACAAGATCTATAGTTAATTATCTTAGCTCTATACTAGAAGTTGAACTGAAACGTTCCTATTGCGAATGATTGTTTTATTTTTGCACAACAATTTTGAAGAATCAATATGATTAAGGGTAAAAAACTAGTTGTAATTCTACCAGCATACAATGCTGCTAAAACACTTGAGAAAACATATAACGAAATACCATTCGATATCGTGGATGAAGTGGTCTTAGTTGATGATAAGAGTAGCGATGAAACTTCTGAGCTCGCGCGAAAGATTGGTATAGAGCACGTAATCCGTCACGAAGAGAATAAGGGGTATGGCGGAAATCAGAAGACTTGCTATAACAAGGCACTAGAATTGAACGCTGACATCGTAGTTATGCTTCACCCTGATTATCAATATACTCCTAAGTTAATAGAGAGTATGGCGCACTTAATCGCAAATGACGTTTACCCTTGCGTGATTGGATCTAGAATTCTCGGTAAAGGTGCTCTTAAAGGAGGTATGCCTTTGTACAAATATGTAGCAAACCGTTTCTTGACATTCTCTCAGAATTTATTGATGAATCAAAAACTATCCGAATACCATACCGGATATAGAATGTTCTCGAAAGAGGTGTTAGAATCGGTGAATTACAATATTAACTCAGACGACTTCATTTTTGATAATCAAATGCTTGCTCAAATCTTCTACAAAGGATTCGAAATTGCAGAGATTACATGTCCAACAAAATACTTCGATGATGCTTCTTCAATAAACATCAGCCGCAGCACTACCTATGGTCTAGGTGTTCTTGGCGTGTCTTGGATGTACTTCTTTAATAAAATCGGAATTGCAAAATCTAAGAAGTTTCATACGTAGTTGCTAACTTAGCTGCACGAAACTATAGATTCACCGCATGTCAATCATCGATAGCATAGCTTCTAACAGGAAATACGCTTATGCTTTTCTTATATTTCTTTCAGCTTTTTTCTTTATAGGGATTGGTCACATTCATCTTTTCGATTGGGACGAGATTAACTTTGCAGAGTCTGCAAGGGAAATGATTGAAAGTGGAGACTATCTCAGAGTCCAGATTAACTACTTGCCTTTTTGGGAAAAACCCCCTTTCTTTTTTTGGCTACAAGTAGCTTCCATGAAGGTATTTGGTATTGGTGATTTTGCAGCAAGGTTACCAAACGCGCTCTTTGGTTTAATCTATTTATTAACCTTTTACACGATCGGAAAGCGGCACTTTTCTGCAAAATTCGGACTGATCTGGGCATTGGTCTTTTTCGCTTCCCTTCTACCTCACCTTTACTTCAAATCTGGAATTATTGATCCGGTATTCAATTTCTTCATTTTTCTTTCCATTTACTTTATGATACGTGTGCTTGCTAAGGATGGTGAATCCATTTGGAAGCTCGCACTATTTGCAGGTATATTTTCAGGACTAAGTGTGATCACAAAAGGACCAGTTGGCTTTCTTCTTCTTGGTTTAACATTCACAGTATACGTAATTGTTAAGCGATTCAGGGTTTTTCCCTCGTTGTTGAATATCTTGGTCTTCCTGGCCGGCATGTTTCTGATCATTGGATGCTGGATATCCCTGGAGGTTTATCAAAATGGATTCGAAATTATTTCGCAATTCATTGAATATCAAATAGAGTTATTTCGCACGCCAGTTGCAGGCCACGAACAACCGTTTTACTACCACTTTATTGTTGTAGGCCTTGGCTGTTTCCCAATGTCAGTATTTGCTCTTCCTTACTTATTTCGCAAACGCGAAGCTACTGCGCTAGATTTTAAAACATGGATGCTCGTGTTGTTTTGGGTGGTACTTATCCTATTTAGCATTACGACGACAAAGATCATTCATTACTCTTCAATGACGTATGCCCCACTATCATTCATCGCTGCTCTAGTAATTTATAGAGCGTTTAAAGGTGAGTTTGTAATAAAAAAGTACATATCCTTAATTTTCTTAGTTATTGGATTAATCGTCAGCGCTGTAATGATCGTCCTTCCTTTATTACTCAGTGAAAAGTCATGGCTCTTGAGCAAAATCGATGACCCTTTTGTGATAGGTTCAATTGAAAGCTCTCAAGCATGGACAGCGATTGACAGTCTTGGTGGATTCGTCTTTCTAATCTTTTTGATAGCATCGTTTGTTTTCTTAAGAAAAGGGAAGTTAGGTAATATGATACTAATGTCCGCTGCTGGAACGGGACTTACACTTTTAATTATTCTTTATACAGTAATGCCTAAGGTGGACTCTATGACTCAAGGTCCGGTAATTAGTTTTTACGAGGAGATTGCTGGCGAGGATTGCTATATCGAGACTTACTATAAAAGCTACGCACCCTATTTCTATGCAAGAACAACTTCTGGATCAGAGCAAAGTCATAATAGAGCCTGGTTAGTTGAAGGTGAAATCGATAAACCTGTTTACATGATCACACAGATTTCAAACCTTGGACTAGAAAGTTACCCGGAAATTAAGTTAATTAAGGTCGAAGGTGGATTCAGGTTCTATAGGAGAGACCCAATCAAATAACCTATCCGTTTACTCTGATTTCTACTATTGTTGCACCTTTACCGTATTCTCTAAAGTCAGCATCATAGAAATCTAATCCTTCTTGTCTCTCAAGAAACGACCTCACTTCTTCCCTAAGCACACCTTCTCCTACACCGTGGATGATAACAAGTTTTCGTATTCTTCTTGATAGGGCTCGTTGATAGAATGTGCGTAGTTCTCGCATTTGCTTCATTAAAATATCGGCATTCGACATTCCCCGATGTGAATCAGTAATTGACTCTATATGAAGATCTATTTCCCAAACATCGATGGGTTTCCGCCGACCTGTGAGGACTCCTTTCTTTACTTGATGTCGGATTGTAGCAAAAGACTCATCTTCGTTAATCGCAACGATATCATCCGCATTGATTTTATAATCTTCACCGTGTACATGAGCAATTTCATTTGGGAAACAACTATGTTCAAATCCGTCCGAATCTTCAACAATTATTTTGCCCTGAGAAATTTCTTGTTTGACTACTCCTCCTCCAACTTCACGCAGGAATACGACCTGCTGACCTACTTTAAACTGCATTATCCAAGCCATTTAACACCAAAAAACAAAGACAGTATAATTGGTGAAAAGATAGAAAACAACCAAATTATTAGAATCATCGCCTTGAAAAACATGGATGCGTCTCGTTCTATTGGTGTTTCCAGAACATTATTAACTTGACTAGCCAGAATGGGGTTAGATATTTCTGAACTTACTTTATCTACGTACTTCTTAAGAGCGGGAGTATGATCTAGCACTACAGCTTTAATTTTGGCAAAGTCCTCATTACTCAAGAGCTTGTAGGATATTGCGTAATTCACATCCTCTCCCTT
>DKPV01000087.1:0-26283 GCA_002471375.1 Flavobacteriales bacterium UBA7325 | reverse complement strand
AGGTGTTGTTTCTGCAGAGAACGAACGCGCAATCCCATCATAAAGCCAAAAGCAACAACAACATAGCCCATGCTGTTATAGCGAGAAATATAAGCGCCAACTCCAATCAAAATCAAAGAAGAAGTAAGCGCAAATATCATTAGAAAAATTTCCTTGCGTTTTGAAGCAAAGAGCTTAAACATTTGACCTCCATCCAATGGGTCCAGAGGCAGAAGATTTATTATATTCAATAGTAAAAACAGAGCCGCCAATTCCGATATCCAGAGGCCATATTTCGGGTCTATTCCGGCATACCATAACAGTCCTAAACCAATAAAAATCCCAGGAAATGGTCCCGCAATCAACACCCAAAAGTTCTGTTTTTCAGAATAATTACGCTTCTTGCCTTGAACAAAAGCTCCCATCAAAGGAATGAACAGCATCCGAACGTTCTTATACTTGAATTTCTTCATCATTAGGAAGTGTCCAAGTTCGTGAACGACCAAAACAATGATTAACTGAATAATGAATTGTAATTGATCCTCAAAAAACAACAAGAAAGACATAGCAAAAATCACTAAAGAAAATATCGTCACCGATAGACTACTCTTCGGTTGATGTTCGATTAGTTCTGGCTTTTCAGGATATAAATTATATTCTTGCACGAAACTAAAGTATTGAGAAATGCTGTATCATGCAAAGATCAGGGCTGATTTTACGAAATTCGAGCAAAATCCTTAGCAAAATAGCTCAGTATACCATCTGCACCTGCTCTCCTGATGCTTAACAACATTTCCGTCATAGCACTTTCATAATCTAACCAGCCATTCGCACTCGCTGCATAAATCATTGCGCACTCACCACTCACATTATAAGCTGTTATCGGCAAGTCATAGTTTTCTCTTAACATGTGAATGACATCGAGATAGCAAGTTGCCGGTTTAACCATCAGCATGTCCGCACCTTCGAGAACATCCAATTCCGCTTCAATTAACGCCTCACGCTTGTTGGCAGGGTTCATCTGATATGATTTCTTATCTCCTGCTTTTGGCGCAGAATCAAGTGCATCACGAAATGGACCATAAAAAGCACTTGCATATTTTGCACTGTAGGACATCAGACTTACATCCTTGTAATCCTCTGCATCTAACGCTTCTCGTATGAAACCAATTCTTCCATCCATCATATCACTTGGACCAATAATGTCAATTCCTGCCTGCGCCTGTGCTATTGACATTTTCGCTAATATCGGCAGCGTTTCGTCATTCAATATTTTCCCATTTCGAACTAGTCCGTCATGACCATCCGATGAATAAGGATCTAGCGCAACATCGCTCATCAATTCTATATGGGGGAATCTCTCTTTAATTTGTCGAATTGCATCTAAATAAAAGTTGTCAGACGCAAAGCTATAGGAGGCTAATGAATCCTTCAATTCTTCTGATACCGCTGGGAAAAGCACAAACTTATCGAGTCCAAGATGCACGCACTCATCCATTTCCGGCAAGAGAGTATCCAATGACCAACGAAAATTGTTTGGAAGTGATTTAATCTCCGTTTTCACCCCCGATCCATCTTCAATAAAAAGTGGGTAGATTAGGTTTTCAGTTCCCAACTTAGTCTCTTCCACCATAGATCGAATGGCATGAGATTTTCTATTTCTACGAGGTCTTCTTTTCATAACAATTTGTGCTTACAGCAAAAATAACAATTCGCTCTTAATATGTACACCATGAAACCTGCCCATCTAAGCAGAATCCATAAGAATTGTCTGATGAGAGTTTAGGGAATAACAATGACCTAACTTATCTCACGCGAAATGTTGAATTGTACGTTTTTTTTGCTGTTTTCTAATTCCTGCTTATCAAATCTGGTTGGTCTTAATATATCGAGCGCTTTTAATTCAGCCAAAGTCATCTACATTATTGTACCGCTTTTAATTATTCCAGAGCTTCTATTTAGTGGTGTAATCGTTCAATTTGATAAACTTCATCCATCCGTGTCCAATGCTACTAAAGTTCCATGGATAGGTAACATGATGGTATCACGATGGGCTTATGAAGCGCTTGCTGTAGAACAGGCAAGTAATAATCAATTAGAGAAAAATTACTTTGATCAAAAAATGAAGCAGAGTCAGGCTAAATGGAAGAAAGACTTCTGGGTACCTGAAATAAAGAAACAGATGGATATTCTAGTAAGATCAGACGAGAACTCGGAAGAAACCATGACTCACGCTCGACAAATTCTTATAAACGAAATCGACAAGGAAGATTATTATTGGGAAAATCTAGAGTGTATTGACTGTATCGACTCCATCAAAAATGGAACAAACTATTCCATGAGCAGATTTAGTAAATTGAATTCCTTTCTTGATTTTCTTACTGTTCAATTCAATAAAACCATAACGACAACAACGGTGAAATCCAAGAGATTATAGATTCAATAGGTGTAAAAAAATACGCTGCCATTCAGAAAAGCTATTCAAACGAAAGCCTCATGAACCTTGTCACAAATAAAATGGAAGAGGATAAACTTATCATAGATAATGATATTATCTACCAAAACGACGAAGCTATCTACAATCTACCTAACGAAGTAAGCTTCGTACAATCTCATTTTTACGCGCCACAGAAATACATGTTCGGAATTAAGGTAGATACGTACTGGAGTAACTTGATCGTTATTTGGGTAATCGCATTTTTCACCTACATCATATTGTATTTTGACCTACTGAAGCGACTAATTGACGGAATACAAGTACTATTCAATCGCAGAAGAAGAACATAAAAAAAGCCACTGAATTTAAATCCAGCGGCTTCATTAAATTTCTATATGACTCTACATCAACATTCCTCCACAAACATTAATTGTCTGTCCAGTAATATAAGTAGACATATCAGATGCTAAGAATATCGTGAGATCTGCAACATCTTTAGTAGATCCACCTCGTTTTAATGGTATTGAAGCTCTCCACTCATCTACAACTTTCGAGTCCAATGTGTCTGTCATTTCTGTTTCAATAAACCCTGGAGCGATCGCATTACAACGAATATTGCGTGAACCTAGCTCCTGTGCAATTGACTTAGTGAATCCAATGAGACCAGCCTTCGAAGCAGCATAATTAGCTTGTCCAGCATTTCCACTTACTCCAACAACAGACGACATATTAACGATTGATCCTTTACGAGCCTTCAACATCGGACGCATAACTGCCTTTGTTAAGTTAAAAACCGATTTTAAGTTAGTATTCATTACTTCATCCCAAGACTCTTCAGTCATTCTCATTAACAGATTATCTCTCGTAATTCCCGCATTGTTCACAAGAACGTCAACTTGACCAAACTCTTCAATTACAGAATCCACGAGCGATTGTGCCTGATCAAATTTAGAAGCGTCAGATTTAAACCCTTTCGCAACTCCTCCATTTACAGCAAGATCAGCTTCGAGCGCTTTTGCCTTTTCATCTGATGACAAATACGTAAATGCGACTTTAGCACCTTGATTAACACATGCTTCAGCTATTGACTTTCCAATTCCACGCGATGCACCAGTAATTAATACAACCTTATCTTCGAGTAATTTCATTTTTCAAATTTTTTCCAAATATACTCAAAGTGCACATTGATAACACAGATGCTGCCAGAATTGAATTAATAATCGATGAATTCTACCTAAAAGGAGGCGAAAATTCAATGAGAACATGAATTTGTTCATTGAATATGCTAAGATTTGGAATCTGAACGAGCGATTCTTAATTTGCGTTAGGTTTAGTTGTAAAAGGTAGGTTAGGTATGAGAGCAGCTAAGTAAATCTTACTGCTCTCCCTTTTATTCTTAATTAAAGAAATCCCACGTAATGCCCACGCGTAATCGAGATCCAGAAAGAGGATAATCACTTACCTCCTGAGTGATAGGTTGATTCCAAAAACTACCGATATTTTCAAATCTTGCATAAAATCTAAATGTGCTCACCTCAATTGCTGTGAAAGCATGCATATTAATCATCTCAGCCGTCTTACCTGATGGCTTATACCAATTGAAAGCATCCATGGCCGGTGTATAAACTCTATTATTGAATGAAGAGAAATAAGAACCCTCTACTCCTGCAACGAGCAAAAGTTTCTTCGCTTTAAATATGGTTGACTTGAAGTATAAGCGAAGGTAACCTTGGAATGATGGAATATATCCATTTGCCTCGGCGGTATAGATAAGTTTTGGCTGAACATGAAATTTGCCAAATTGCATCTTCGCCTTGAGTCCAACTTGAACTGCGGTAACACCTTGACCACTTGCCTCCCAAGTAGAATCATTGAATAAATAAGAGTTGCTCATTTGAAGAAAATCAGCAGAAGCTTGTAAAATAGTAGTGTCCCCCTGCAATTCGCACGCTATTGAACCATGAGCTCTCAGCATTTGTTGAAGCTTTAGGTCATTTTGTAAGTAGGTAAAAGAGTTTGAATAATAAGATCTTTTTATCGGTTCTGGTGCAAAACTTTGAAAATCTACGGATCCTAGAATTTCCCATTTTGGTAATTTATAGTTTATTCCGAAGTTATTCGTCAATGCATTGAAACCACCGAGAATATTAAAATGAAACTGATTAGAAAAGTTAAATTGATTCCTGACCCATTTCATAGAGGAATTCAGGTCGATTTCCGTTGTATCATTTGTGTTGCCTAAATTCATGACCTTCCAATAGGTATGATTCAGCGTCCCATCAATATAAGCACCCTTCCTAGAGAAGTATACTCCTGCCCCATTCGACACGCTCGCAAGAGTAAATTTATCGGCAGTATTAAAACTATCGATATATACTTGATTATAGATTCCGTATAACGTATCAGTCTCATGATATCTCCGATCTCTTATTTGGTATCCATGCTTCGTTAGTAGTCCTAAAGTAGTTTTGGAGTTAGGATTGAAATTGAGGTAATTCGACAATTCAACAATTCCTACCTGGGATTTACTAGCTGCATCCTGTTTATTGACAGAAGCGAACTCTAGGCCTAGATCTACGTCAAGCGAGTCCAATCCACCAGAATGCTGTGATGTATCACTCAAGTATGCACCACGCAGTTGCATAGCATAAAATCTAGTCTTCCACTCAAGCTGTAGCCTATAGTCATTCTCAGTAAATGCAGTATTTCTGATAAATCCGGCACCTGCCCTTCGCTTATAGGACATATTTAATAGAAGACTATCCGTAAATGCTTGTGCGTAATTTGCTTCAAGAAATTGAGTGCCATTCCCACCAAAAGTGTACGAGAAACCAATGTAAGGTAGCGCCGAGAACTTCATGGTTCTCCAACCGACATCTGGCTGAAACCTGAAGCCTTGATAATCTTTAGATAGCTGGCCAATTGAAAGTCCGCTTTCACTGAGAATCGACCTACCGCCATCAAAAGTAGTTGGTAAATCTCCTGAGTTATAGTCAAGAGAATCAATAGATCCTAAAATTGAATTTCCTAAACGTAAAGTGTCATACTGAATCGTAATCTGCCCAAAAGACAAGCTACTCGCTAGGATGCACAATGAAAATAAGGCTAGCTTCAATTGAATCAATAAATTTGACTGAAATATAAAGTTATAAAAAAAGGGAAGCATATGCTTCCCTTTCAAGTTAAATCGTTCTTAACGACTAAAGTGCGTTCGCCAACTTCTGTAAACCTGATTTAAGGTTTCCAGCTTTGTTGTCATGAATAACGTTAGTCTTAGCTAATTTGTCAATCATAGCAAATACTGAAGGAAGCATTTTTTCAACTTCTTTCTTGTCTGTTGTTGCACGTACTTTAGCGATCGCGTTACGCGTCGTTTTATGTTGGTATTTGTTACGTACTCTTTTTACGTTGTTAGAACGTACTCTTTTCAATGCTGACTTATGATTCGCCATATTACTTTAATTTAATCCTTTATTCAATTTATGTAGCCCATAGGAGAATCGAACTCCTGTTTCCAGGATGAAAACCTGATGTCCTAACCACTAGACGAATGGGCCATTTAATTTAGTAGCCCATAGGAGAATCGAACTCCTGTTTCCAGGATGAAAACCTGATGTCCTAACCACTAGACGAATGGGCCGTTAAAATTTATTTCAATTCCCGCGTATTAATTTGGGAGTGCAAATATATGTTGAATTTCTGGAATCTTCAATCAACAAAGTGATTTTTTTTTTAAAAAACATTTTCATTGTCAGTCCCGAACTTAAAACCCAGACGTTTACCCGTTGCAACATGAAGATTTGAACTGATATGTTGTATCTGCATAACCGAAACTTCTTGGATCATTTCATAAGGCGGAGTAATCAAATCAAACTCAAGAGCATAAGCCATTGCAATTTGCAAAATTCGCTGAACGATCCCTTCGTTTATCTCACTCCCTTGGAGATCTCTAAACAAGAATCCAAGCTGGCCTTTCCCTTCCACCATAAAGTGTCGCTCTTTATTCATGAAAACTCTACCAATCAAGTATCCCGGATCATTTGAACGATTTTGCTCAAAAGATTCTGCCAAAAAATTGTAGATGTTTATGATACCAAAATAGCCGCGAGATTCATCATCCTTAAGGTATGCTGCCTTCCACATTGGGTTCTCATCTGGCAAGCGGAAAACATTACGATGAAGTTGAAAAATCAGTGCATCACTTCCGATAAATATCCTAAATTCATACTTCCCCTTCTCCTCCATTCTCATTCGAACACGGATATCAGTGATATCAGCTTCTAATGACGTCAATTCTTTGCGCATTGTTTCCGTAAATAGCGCCATAATTTCTTGCGAGTAATCTGCAATATCTTGCTTCAAGCTCGCTTTATCAGTCAAAAGCCCAATTATTGCATTTCGGTTATTTTCTTCTACACTCATCTTAATATGCTTTAGCAAAAACTACTCGGCCTACTGATTTATTTCCAGTCACCATACACACGCCTTCTTCTTTTTCTACATCGAGCGGCATGCAACGTATTGTTGCTTTGGTATCTTGTTTAATTTTTTCTTCAGTCTCTTTCGTTCCATCCCAATGCGCAAGGAAAAAGCCACCTTCCGATTCAATTTTTAGCTTAAAATCGTCATAAGAGTCGATTTTCTGAGTTCTTTCCTCCCTAAATTTCATTGCGCGATCAAGAAGGTTCGTCTGAATATCTTCTAACAACCTCTCGATAAATTCTTCGACACCATCAAAATCGTGAATCTCTTTAGTCTTTTCATCACGTCTGGTAACTTCAATCTTTCCATTCTCAAGATCTCTAGGTCCCATCGCTAATCGAATAGGTACACCCTTTGCTTCGTACTCCGCAAATTTCCATCCAGGTCGACGGTTATCGTCATCATCATATTTAAACGAGATTCCTTTAGCTTTCAATTTATCACCTAAATCGTTCATCTTTGCTGAAATCTCAGCCAATCCCTCAGGCGTCTTGGAAATTGGAACCGCAACAACTTGAATCGGTGCTAATTTAGGAGGGAGAACCAATCCTTCATCGTCTGAATGGGTCATAATCAATGCCCCCATTAAACGAGTTGATACACCCCAAGAAGTTGCCCAAACATGCTCTAGGTTTCCTTCTTTATCCGCAAATTTCACATCAAATGCTTTTGCAAAGTTTTGACCTAAGAAGTGAGAGGTTCCAGCCTGCAAAGCCTTTCCATCTTGCATCATTGATTCAATGCAGTAAGTTTCATCTGCGCCAGCAAATCGCTCACTTTCTGTTTTAAGTCCACAGATGACAGGCATCGCCATATGTCCTTCTGCGAATTTCGCGTAAACATCTAGCATCTTCTCTGTCTCTTCAATTGCTTCTGCTCTGGTGGCATGGGCCGTATGCCCTTCTTGCCATAAGAACTCCGCAGTTCTCAAGAAAATTCTTGTTCTCATTTCCCATCGAACAACATTTGCCCACTGATTGATAAGAATAGGTAAATCTCGATAAGATTGAATCCATTTTCTATATGAGCTCCAAATAATTGTTTCTGAGGTCGGACGCACTACCAACTCTTCTTCGAGCTTGGCTGACGGATCTACAACTACCCCGCTTCCATCTTCAGCGTTCTTTAGTCTATAGTGAGTTACAACTGCACATTCCTTAGCGAAACCTTCTACATGACTCGCCTCTTTACTCAAATATGATTTCGGAATGAAGAGTGGGAAATATGCATTTGAATGACCCGTAGCCTTAAATTGCTTATCCAACTCATCTTTCATCTTCTCCCATATAGCGAAACCATAAGGTTTGATAATCATACATCCTTTTACATCTGAATTCTCCGCAAGATCTGCTCGTCCAACAATTTCGTTGTACCACTTTGAATAATCCTGCTCTCTTGTTGTAAATTTTTGTGCCATTAATTGTACCTATTATATAAGAAACCCAAAAATAGAAATAACCGAGTAAAGCCTGACACGTAAAGCAATATAATTGGGCATAAAAAAAGGGACTCCACCATGGAGCCCCTTTGATTAAATTTTAAAGCGTTATCTAACAACAGAAATTCTCATCAAATCAGTCGAGCCAGAGCTGAACGTAATTCGAACTGAGTAATTTCCTTCAGCATAACTTCTCATGTCGAGAGTCGTCTCAACATTACCATTAACTGAGATGCTGGCCACTAAACGACCACTTCCGTCGATTAACTCAACTAAATCCATCCCATTCTCAGAACTAAATGTAACCTGATCATTTGATGGATTAGGGAAAATAATCGCAGATGATAATTGAAGTTCATCAATGCCAACAGCCGAATTCGTCACCGTTTGCGTGAAAGAATTTGTTCCACATGAATCTGTTACAGTCAAAACAACTGTAAATGTTCCATTTGAAGTATACGTATGACTAGGGTCTGACAACGTTGATGAATTGCCATCACCAAAATCCCATAAGTAAGTTGCAATACCTGTAGTTGTTGACGTATTGGTGAACGTGTATGTTGGTTCTGATCCACCGATTGTAAACCCTGCCGTTGGCACAACACAAGAGGAAACTGTAACTGTCTGACAAATCGTATCTGCATCACACTGATCGACTAAAAGTAAACAAACTGTGTAGGTTCCATCCGCAGAGTAAGTATGAATCGGGTTTTGAAGAGAAGAAGTATTTCCATCGCCAAAATCCCATAAATATGTTGCTGGCGGCGCTGTTGAAGTTGAAGCATCAGTAAATGAAACTGCTAGTCCTGCATCAATGAAAGTATACGCTGAAATTGGTCCTGTACATGACGTAACTGTCACTGATTGACATGTGCTATCGGTAAACCCACAGTTATTAGTTGCGGTAAGACAAACAGTATATGTGCCTACAGATGCATAAGAATGAATAGGATTTTGCTGTGTTGACGTATTTCCATCTCCAAAATCCCAGAACCATGAAGCCACAGAAACAGACGATGTAGAACCGTCTGTAAATGTCACAGTAGATCCACTAGGAACGGCAGTATACGCAGGAGTTAAAGATGCACCTAGAACTATCGTAGTATCTGCAGCACATGTGGAAGTCCAACCAAATAATGTATCTCGAAGAAGAACGCTATACGGCCCTACATTTGTAGGGAAAGCATGAATCGGATTCTCAAGAACTTCTGTCCCTGATCCGTCACCATAATCCCATGTATAAGATAAATCTGTCGAAGCTAAATAAGCAGCCTGATTATACATTCTATTATTTAAAACAGGTGAAGAGGTATTCGTAAATGAGATAGTTGGGCCCGTTGTCATACATTGATCACTTGGTATAAAATTAGCCGCCATTGAATACGTTGTGTGCGGTTCAAATAAACAGTCAGCATCGAAGGTAGTTCCGCCAACATTTACATTGTAGCTACGTAACCAACTTGCCGCAATTGAAACGCTTGATAACCATTCTTGACCACCATCAGCCGCAGCCCAGCTATTAAAAACCATAGACAAAGGGGTTGCCGAAGCATTCGTGATTACGACCACATAACTTCCAGAGACAGTGATTGGAGTTGTAAAAGTAGCATGCTTTCTCAGCGCTGTTAATGTTCCGGCACCAAATACAGTATCAACTAACGATGTAGTTGTAGCGAGAGCCATTCCCGTCGGTGTCGAATCAAGAGCAGCAGCATAAACTTCGACCGTAACGTTCATCGTAATCCCGGCCGTTGCATCAGGTTTCCATGCATAAAAACTAACCCCAGAGATTGTAATTGGCTGCGGTGCGTCAAAGTACTGACCTACAGCATCGGCTGAAGTCGCGTTATTAATATTTAACGCCTCTAATCCTGTAGCTTTAGCTAAGGTGTACCCAATCGTATCCGGGCCACATGTAGCCGCTTTTGCAGTAAAAGCCTGACTCGAAGTCATGTCGTTAATCAAAGTTGCATAGACCGCTTCAATAGATTGCGAGAAAGTCCAAGGTGCAGCGGTAAGCATCAGAAGACTGAATAAAAGTTTTTTCATAGTGAATATGTTTTTTCGTAAGATACAACGTATCCCTGAAATCAACAAATGAACTGTAAAACAAAAAATTAAGCCAATTCTTTAATTGCTTCAGCAAAAGATATTTTCTTGGTTTTACTTTTGATCCAAGCAGAAATATTGAAATATTCCATGATCGCTTGCTCATCTTCTACTTCTAAAAGTTTCGCAATCTCGATATCCATTTTCTCAAAAATCTCCAATCGATTCAGCTCAGAATCAGTTTTTGCCAACTTACGAATATGCTTTATACAAGTATTTTCAATTTGATAATCTCGCGACTGTTTACTGAGGTATCTATTCGTAGATTTTATTACATACTCAAGAAAGTCGTAGTTTCCTAACTCATAATGAATTACAAGATTAAACAACCTTGAAAAACTATAAATATCTTGCCTCAAATTCGTTTCGTTATCATTCAATACATCATTCAAGTATTGTAACGCTTTTTTGTAATTCTCGGTACCAAAATAACAGTAAGCCTTATTATAAGTGAGAAGTAATTCAACTTCCTTACTCACCTTTTCGCCGTACTCTTCTTGGCTCTTCTCAATACTTGGTATCAAATCGACACTTCGTTTGAAATCTCCCTTCGTATGAAGTAAATCCAGCTCTTGAATTGCTGTATTACCAAAAATACGAACATCAATATCAACGGAATTAAATCCTTTTTTACCCGATAAATCACGGATGTCTGCAATCAATTCTTCGGCTTGCTCAAATTGATGATTATCTATGTGACATCTAAGAAGGTGGAATAGAGTCATCACATATCGTTGACCAGAATCATGCTTAATAAATGGATTACCATCAAGAATCTCTCGAGTTCTATTAAAAAACTGGAAGCTATCTTGATAATTTCTATTCGTCGCGGCACACAAGCCTTTGATGCAATAACAAATTGAAGCCGCCTTAGAAGACAATGCAGTATTTTTACCTTTAATCAAGTGATAATCAGAAATATCCGCGACTACCTTTCTTTCCTCCTCATTGCGTGAGAACCCTCCAGACCTGAATACCAAATTGATTTTAGAATAGATCATCGAGTACTCTGCTAAATTGCGAAGTTTTGCGATTACCATCTCTTCTTCTTCAACCAAACGGTCTAAATCCGTGGAGAACTCACCAGCCTCGTAAGCGGAGTCAAGCAATCGTTTCTCCCAGTTTATTAATTCAAACCAATAGTAGAACTTCTCATACTTCTTTGCGGTAGCCTTCGCACGACCTACGAATTTCTCACATTCCTTATATAGTGCTTTATTGTACAAGATTTCGACATTCTTTATCTCTTGCTTCATCGTGCTACTAATAGATTGCTCGCTATAATAAGCACGCAAGCTTTTTAGGATCAGCTTATAAAGATGATTTTTTTCAGATGGTAGATGCTTAATGAATGTTTCTCCCTTGAATTCCTGCTTCAATTCACTCTCATCATAATAATTTTGACGCTCAATGAAATCAAATATTTTCAAATAGTTTTTTTCTCCAGACTGCAATGAAGATGACAACTTAAAGAATCGCTTCTCCGATTTCGTAAGTGACTTTATCAACTTAAAAAGCTCCGTTGATGGTTTCATAGTTTGATTTTTAAAGCATACAATTAGACCTAAATTAACAATAAGAATCAAATAGTTACATCAATTATTCAATTATAAGTGATTAACACTTTCTGAATAAACAGTGACTCACAGCGCTAAACTATTGAATTCCTACTAACACAGTAGGATACATAGAAATACAAGAAGAGCCTTGATTTCTCAAGGCTCTTACAAACAACAACAAACTAAAACCTCCAGAGAATTACTCTATCGGAGGGTAACCTTTTCGCCTTTATGAACTGTATCGTTCACATTGTCGAAATCGTTTAGGTGAACAATTGTTTTAGCATTAATACCATGCAATTGCGCCAATTCATTGACCGACATATCATCTGTCGCTACAACTTCATTCTTTTTAAAAAATCCTCTTTTTCTTTTTGGTTGAAGGTAAATGATATCTCCAGGCTCCAAATAATCTTTCTTCTTTCTAAAATCATTGTATCTATACAACTGATTCAAAGTCAGCTTAAATTCTTTTGAAATTTTATAGAATGTATCCCCTTGTTTGGCAACCACGTACTTTACTTTGTTCTTGTGTACTCGAACATCATGTGTATTTGACATACCTGCCGTAGTTGCATGCATTGTAGTTGATGACGCAATCAATTCTGGTTTAGCCTCGATTTCTGGACTGAACCCAGAATCGTATTGGTATAGACCAAGATCTTCGATAAGGTCAATTAATAATTGTGGATATTTCGGATTAGTAGCATAACCTGCTTGCTTTAATCCTTTCGCCCATGCTTTGTAGTCTGTTACATCATATGTAAACAAAAAAGCGTAGCGATCATACTTATTCAAAAATAAACTGTGATCTGTATAAGAATCTTTAGCTGATTTATAGACACGAAAACATTCTCCCGCTCTATCATCATCCATATAAATCTTCTTACCATCCCATCCATGGCACTTAATTCCAAAGTGATTATTGCCTTTGACAGCTAGATGAGAATTTCCTGAGGCACTTTCTAAAATCCCTTGAGCAAGTGTGATACTCGCTGGAACTCCATGCTCTTCCATTTGAGCGATTGCCTCCGTCTTCCATTGTTCGACGTAATCGCCTTTCGTAAGCTTCACTCTAGTCCCAGCAAAACTGGAAGAAACTAGTAGCACGCTTACTGTTGTGAATAATAATTTCATTGTGTTGTTTGTTGTTTGTTGTTTGCATTATCTATTACGCAGAGAACTTATTATGGTTACAAAAATTGTTGAAAACCTGACATTTAATTGTTAACAACTCCATAAAACACAATTAAACAAGTCATTATGTCACTACACACAGGACTGAGCTGTCATTTTTTCCGATTCCTTTGATGATTAATAGTTTGGTTCGACTCTTGACCGAAAAAAGTCAAACAACACAAGAAATTATGGACATAAATAAATTGACACATAAGACGCAAGAAATCATCCAAGAAGGACAGACTATTGCAAGTCAACTATCGAATCAGTCGATAGAACCTGGTCATGTCCTCAAAGCAATATTTAACAAAGACAAGGACGTTATCCCATACCTATTAAAAGAGTTGAATGTGGACCTTAGCATACTAAAGACTGCTACAGAAAGTATTGTAGACTCCTACCCAAAAGTAACGGGCGGACAACAATACCTATCAAACCACATGAATACGATCATAACCACTGGGCTTTCAGAACTGAAATCGTTTAAAGACGAGTTCCTTTCATTAGAACTCCTCTTCTATGCATTTCTTTCCTCGAAAGAATCAGCTGGACAATTGCTTAAAGACAATGGCATAACTAAATCAAAATTAAAGAAAGCAATCATGAACTTAAGAAATGGAGAGTCTGTGACATCAAACAGTCAAGAAGGAACCTACAAATCACTTGAAAAGTTTGCCATCAACCTAAACGAACTAGCTGAATCAGGAAAATTGGATCCAGTTATTGGGCGTGATGAAGAAATCAGACGTGTACTACAAATACTTACACGTAGAACAAAGAATAATCCAATTCTAATCGGCGATCCAGGAGTAGGTAAAACAGCAATAGTTGAAGGCATCGCTCACCGTATTGTTGAAGGTGATGTGCCTGAAAACCTGAAGAGTAAAATTGTGTACTCACTAGATATGGCAGCTCTGATAGCTGGCGCAAAATTCAAAGGTGACTTTGAAGAACGCCTAAAATCAGTAGTCAAAGAAGTTGTAAAAGCCGAGGGAGAAATTATTCTCTTTGTTGATGAAATTCACACCATTGTAGGAGCTGGCGGAGGACAAGGAGCAATGGATGCTGCAAACATCTTGAAACCGGCACTAGCAAGAGGTGAGCTTCGGGCTGTAGGAGCAACAACGCTTGACGAGTATCAAAAATACTTTGAAAAAGATAAAGCACTTGTGCGACGATTTCAAACAGTTCTTGTAGATGAACCAACAACTGAGGATTCAATCTCAATCCTTCGAGGGATTAAAGAAAAGTATGAAAATCACCACAAAGTTCTCATTAAGGATTCTGCGATAATCGCTGCGGTAGAACTATCCCAGAGGTATATTACAGAACGGCACCTTCCTGATAAAGCAATTGATTTAATTGATGAAGCGGCTTCCAAATTACGTATGGAAATCAATTCTAAACCTGAAGAACTTGATGAGATCGAAAGAAAGATCATGCAGTTAGAAATTGAACGTGAAGCCATCAAACGTGAGAATGACACAAAGAAACTAACTGGGCTCGAAGAGGAGCTTGCCAATCTTAATCAAGAAAGAGACACACTTAACGCAAGGTGGCAATCCGAACGGAACATCGTTGATGACGTGCAGAATCTTAAAGAAGAAATTGAAGCTCTGAATCTAGAAGCAGATCAAGCAGAGCGTTCAGGAGATTACGGAAAGGTGGCAGAAATACGTTATGGGAGAATTAAGGACATCGAGTTAAAGCTAGAGGCTTCAAAAGCTACACTCGCAAGCAATCAATCCGAATCGAAAATGATTAAGGAAGAGGTTGACTCCGAGGAGATTGCTGATGTAGTGTCAAAATGGACTGGGATCCCCGTTACCAAAATGCTAGAGAGTGAGCGCGCAAAACTGTTGAAATTAGAAGATGAATTAGGCAAACGTGTTGTCGGACAAAAAGAGGCTATCACGGCTTTATCCGATGCCGTAAGAAGATCTCGGGCCGGCTTACAAGATGAAAAGCGTCCCATTGGATCATTTATTTTCTTGGGTACTACAGGTGTTGGGAAAACAGAACTTGCGAAAACACTTGCGGATTACCTTTTCAGTGATGAAAATGCCTTGACACGAATTGACATGAGCGAATACCAAGAGAAGCACTCAGTGAGCAGACTTGTAGGTGCGCCACCTGGATATGTTGGCTATGATGAAGGCGGACAATTGACGGAGGCTGTTCGTCGAAAACCATACTCGATCGTATTGTTGGATGAAATCGAGAAAGCTCATCCGGACGTGTTCAATTTACTATTACAAGTGCTCGATGATGGGCGACTAACAGACAATAAAGGTCGCATAGTCAATTTCAAAAACACTATCATCATCATGACATCCAATCTTGGGTCTAGTATAATTCATGAGAAATTTGACGGTATAGCGGAAGGTGAAATAGAAAGAGCATCAGAAACTGCTCGAATCGAATTACTTGAAATGCTTAAACAAACGATTCGACCTGAATTCTTGAATAGGATTGATGAGACAATTCTGTTTCACCCTCTCACGAGAGAAAACATCACTTCAATTGTAGAAATAAATTTAGAAAAATTACGTGAAAAACTGCTGGAACAGGATCTAGACTTGGTTATTAAGGATGATGCCTTCAGATGGATTTCTGAGGCTGGTTACGACCCCTTCTTTGGTGCGAGACCAGTGAAGAGAGTCATTCAAAAAACAGTCATGAATGAGTTATCTAAAGCAATTCTAGCGGGCAACATAGACGGTGACAATAAGATAGTAATGGACATTTTCGGTAATCAAATTGTCTTTAGAAAACCTATCAACCAAGAAGAAGAGATCGGAGTTGGTTAAAATTATAGAGCCGATTACGTGATGCTGAACATTATCGTGATCGGCTCTTAATCAATTAGAACGCCTTGTGAGATTGATTGGATATGCTTACTTTCGAGCTCAATGAAAAAGATCAGAATTGTAAGCGGAATTCTCGCTATTGCTTCTCTTTTACTCGGCATCCGCTGGTGTAGCGATCTCTTTTCAAAAGATCCAATTGAAATTAGTTCAGGAATGAGTGCGCTTTATGCGTGCATCTTATTTGTAGCATTCCTGTCTACCTCCCTCGCTTCATTAAGAACAAATAAACTAATCAGAGCTACGCTTCTGTTTTCCTTTCTAACAATTGGAGTCGGAACGATTGTTTGGATTTCGAATCCCTTATTAATGACAATGGGATCGATAACTATTATGCTGTTGTATTTTTCAATTGGCACCTCACTGTTATCACGCATTGATATAAAATCAACAACTGGAAAAGTTGTGGCATTTCTTTTTATAGCAACTCTAGTATACCTCTCTACTATTGTTATGATCGAAGCTACTCCCCTACTATTTGATATTGGCCTAGTGTTATTAGCTGTTTCATCGTTAGGATTAGTTGTTGCTCTTAACTCAAGAGTAAAGGACTAATTTACATAAGTACCGTAACCATGGAGTCGTTGAGTCCAGTATTTAGATTCTTCCACATTTGTAATAATAATTCCTTTACTTGAGCTAGAATGAATCATTTTTAAAGGATCCCCGAGCTCTGAAACCACAATTCCTACATGGGAAATTCCAGAACCATTATTAAAGAATACGAGATCGCCCTTTTGTACGTTTTTCGCCTTCAACTTCTTTGAACTCTGATATTGATCCGCTGCTCTTCTCGGAATAGATTCACCATGAGCCTTCATAACGTATAGCGTGAAACCCGAACAATCAAAACCGTCCGGACTTGATCCAGCCCAAACATAAGGAGTTCCTATATGTTGCTTTGCAGATGAGATTATTCCATCTCGAGCGCTATTGGTTACACTCGAGATGTTTACTCGATTTGGCCCCTCAGCGATCTCATTCGCATTATTACCTGCATCTATCGCTGGTACAGCATCAAAAATTCGATTTATTATTCCGGTTAGATCCTCAAAGAACTCTTGATGCCCCATTCGCTTCATGTCCGAAGCCCATGAGACCATATCATTCTTAAGCCATGAGATTTCGTACATATGTGCATTGAAAATCTTATCCCCATTCACTGAGTATTTAACTTCCAAGAATAGTTTCTCTGCCTCCACAAGAGGTTCATCGCGTCTTAACATCCAATGCTTGTTTTGACATAGCTCGAACATGCTGATACTTTTATAGAATGTCGGCAACATTGAAAAGTCATACTCCGGTTTATCAAGCAAACGATTTGCCTGACGATACGTTCTCTTGTAATGCCCTTGTGCAAAATTGACTTCTAATTTATCAATCTTTCTATTCTGAGCGAGTAAGGTCCCGCAAAACATTATTAATATTACTGATCCGATAAATTTTTTCATAGATGTGGATTGTCAGAAGCAAGAAACAAAAAATATGCCGATGATTTAACTCCGGTTGGAGAATCCTTCCACAAATCAATGTTTATAGACCATTTTGAAGTTTTATTAACAATATTTTAAGGGATTATTATGATACTTTCATGATTAATCGCGTTCTTTAGTAAATAGCACGATTTTTAATCTCGCTACACTCAGTAAATCTCGATTATGATAAAATTACTTTCCATTCTCTCCTTTATAGGATTTAGTACCCTTTCTATTGCCCAAATTGATTCTGCAAAAATTGCAACGACTCAGAAGTTTGATGAAGTCTTAACCTATGTCAATCAGCTATATGTCGACGATGTGGAAGCTAAAGAATTAACCGATGCAGCAATCGTTGCAATGCTTGAGAAACTGGATCCCCACTCTACTTTCATTTCAGCTGAAGACGTAGCAGATGCGAATCAACAAATAAATGGGAATTTTGTTGGAATCGGAATCCGCTTTCAAATACTGCGAGATACGCTCATGGTTGTTGCCACAATTCCAGGAGGACCATCGGAAAAACTGGGGCTTCAGGCTGGAGATAAAATCTTAAGTATTGGAGAAGAAAATGTGGCTGGAATCGGGTTAAAAAATAGCGGTGTTAAGGAACGATTACTTGGTGATCGTGGAACAAAAGTTATGGTCGAAGTGAAACGCAAGCGAACTAAACGACCCATTGATTTTGTCATCACAAGAGATTTAATTCCAGTTAATTCTGTTGATGCTGCTTACTTAGTCACAACGACCACTGGTTACATTAAATTAAACAGCTTCTCACGATCATCTAAGAAAGAAGTACAGGATGCATTGCGCGATCTGCAAGCTCAAGGGATGGAGAACTTGATTTTTGATCTTCAAGGCAATGGCGGAGGATTGCTCTATGCAGCTAAGTACTTAGCTGATGAATTCCTTTCTGAGGATAAATTGATCGTATACTCTGAGGGCCGCTCTCAGCCTAGACTTGACCTCCGAGCTGGGAAGAAAGGACTTTGGGAAGACGGAAGGTTAGTTATGCTAACAAATGAATATTCGGCATCTGCAAGTGAAATTTTATCTGGAGCCATCCAAGATTGGGACCGAGGATTAATCGTCGGGAGACGTACTTACGGCAAAGGATTAGTTCAACGACCAATCGACCTCACGGATGGTTCTCAAATCCGACTTACAATTGCACGTTATTTTACCCCTAGTGGAAGGTTTATTCAGAAACCATATGACGATTTGGAGGATTACCGAAACGATCTTGTGAACAGATACGAAAACGGAGAGTTCATTAACCTAGATTCAATACAACTTCCCGATTCATTGAAATTTGAAACTTTATTAGAAAAAAGAACTGTTTATGGTGGCGGAGGAATAATGCCAGACTACTTTGTTTCTTTAGACACATCGGAAACTAGCGATTACTATTCCGATCTTAATCGAGCTGGAATTTTCAATTCTTTTTCATTGACTTACGTGGATGACAATCGTGATAATCTATTAAATAACTATCCTACTTTCGATACATTTAATTCTGAATTCGAAATCACTGATAAGATTCTAAAAAAATTTCTAAAATATTCCTCTCAGGAGGACGAAGAGTTGGAATTCAGTGAAGAGGACTATGTAACTAGCCTGAATTTGATAAAGTTAAGACTAAAATCAATGTTTGCCCAAGATCTATGGGGGTACAGTGAATTCTATCAGGTGTACAATGATTCGAATGAAATCCTTCAAAAGGCCATTGAATTGATCGAATCAGAGAATTACAATGCAGCACTAAAAGAACAAAACTAATTAGGAGATTTTCTTATTTTTGACTTTCTAAATTAATACGTGTAATGAAAAAAATTATCCTACCTCTTTCTGTTTTGGCCCTTCTGTCAAGCTCTTGTGATTCATCTTCCAATGATGGAATCAAAGCAGTTGACGGTGACGTTGTTTCTACGGTATCATCAAGCAATAAATCGGATGCTGAACTAGCGAAAGAATTAAAAGATTTCGAAGCAGAAGAAGCGAAAAGATTAGCTAAGTATGAAGCGACTCTCGCCTCTTTGGAGTTTGATGAGATTTTGCACGATTTTGGAAATGTTGAGTCTGATAGCGAAAACACTACAGAATTCGTTATCACGAACACAGGATCAATGCCGTTGATTATTGAAGATGTTGCTGCAAGTTGCGGGTGTACGACACCTCAAAAACCTGAAAAACCGATACCTCCTGGTAAAACTGATGTTATTAAAGTGACATTTAAACCTAAAGAAGGACAGAAAAACGAGATTCGCAAGACCGTTACGGTGACCGCAAATACTCCGCAGAAAGTTCATAAGATTGAGATACGAGCTTTTGTAATATAATCCCATTTTATTCAGACAATATGTTTCGTAGAATATTCATTCTTCTAATTCTTTCGGCCTCCTCTTTAAATGCGAATGCTCAAATCAATCAAGACAAACTTGGTGCGTGGTACATGTACTTCTTTGCGACTGCGTTTAAAGATACAGAATGGGGATTTCAAGGAGACGTTCAGCTACGAAACTGGAATTTAGCTGGAGATTTAGAGCAACTTCTCATTCGAGGAGGTTTAACTTATAAACCAAAAGACGCCAATATCAAGTTTACTTTGGGTTATGGAGACGTAACAACAGGTGCTTTCGGAGAGGATAATAACACAACCCGAGAAAGTCGAATTTATCAAGAAGCGCTTTTTCCAATTAAAATTGGAAGTCGATTCCATATGAATCATCGTATACGATACGAACAACGCTTTGTAGAAGAGCAAGATCTTCGAACAAGATACAGATACAATCTATTTTTAACTGTTGGATTAACTGCAAAAGAGCTTAAAAAAAACACACTATATCTATCCCTTTACAATGAAATTTTCATCAATGGACAGCGCAACATTGGGGATGGAAATACAGTTGAGATTTTCGATAGAAATAGATTCTATGCGGCCTTAGGATACTTGATTACTGATAAATTGAAAATTCAATGTGGTTTAATGAATCAGACCACAAATGGTTGGAAAAAGAATCAACTTCAATTTAGCGTTCATCAGAAATTCTAACCTGAGTATTGCCGTTAGCTTCTCTATACTACGCAGGGTCCATACCGAGCTTCTTTTTAATTACGCCCATCACCTTATCCACATAGGAGTTTATCTCAGGTTCCAATTTCGTAAAATAAATAACAACCGGGAATAGTAACGTAATCAGGATTGACTTCAAAATCATATTGACAAAAATATTCCCAAAATCCATCGGAACAAACTCCATCAAGCATAGCACAACCCCAAAAAGTGCAAGAACAACAAATTGACTCTTCTTAAAAGGATGAATTTTAAACGCTTTAAGTACAAACAGTAAGCGAGCCATATTCAGTAACAAAAAGGCTATTGCAGAGGACATAGCAGCTCCTGTTATTCCCCAGATTGGAATAAACCATAGGTTTAGCAGAAACACAACTGCAATGAGACTTCCTGTAAAGAAAACATCATACCTGAATTTTTTTGAGAAAATCAATATGATACCATTTATCCCAGTATACATATCAATAAGGTTTCCAATCATGAGAAAAAGAAAAGCATAAATTCCAATTTGAAATTCTTCACCAAGCAGACTAAATAACTCCGTGCGATTTGACCATATGCCTAAGAAGAAGAACAATCCGATCACTAAGGAAACAGAGGAAACTTTATCGTAAAGAATGTTCATCGACTTCATGTCTCGATCCTTCCAATGAACAGATACCAGCGGGACACTAACCCGCATAATCGAATTAAATGGTATGGCAAATACACGCATAAAATACAAGAGAATTGTATAAACCCCTGTCTCTGCGAGCCCGAGCATTCCTGCAATCATGAGAACATCAAGTGTCCATACGATAGAGGTTCCGAGATTATTTAAATAAGTAATCCCTGCATACTTAAGCATTATTTTCTTTAATCTCGGTCGAATTGTAATGCGCGCCGTGAATACCTTCCAATGCCCAAGGTAAGACAAGTAGATCACCATGACCACCATCGGTCCCATATGCGCCAATGAGGACAGCACCATCAACCAATAAAAGTTAATTACATCATAAGCATGTAACAGGAGGAGCGCTGTAAATACCAGTCGAAAAATTACCTCATTTACTAGAACTGGTACTATGTTCTTTTGATAAGCTCTAAGGTAGCCATCGAACAACCTAAAAAAGAGAATCCCGATAGCAATAGGAAGAACCCATATAAAATTGTCAGCGAACAGTTTGGATTTGGTTGAATAGTATTCGAGTATATCAACCCTATATATGAAAATTAAGAGTCCTAAGAAACAGGCTCCTGCAATCGAAACAAGCAAAGTAAACTTCAGAAACCCTTCATTATTAGTCTCCTTATTCTTCAGAATTGGGAAGAACTTTAATATCATGTGAAGTGATCCAAAATTGGCTAGAAGAGCAACCATTGAAGCTGCAGAAAGGAACAAATTCAGAAGGCCAATTTCCGTTTCAGATAGAATTGCTAAAAAAAGGAACACTTTGTTGGCAAAACCAATAGCAACACCTGCATAGGAGACTACTGCCGTTCTAAGTGCATCTTTTTGAACTATACCCATAATGAAGAAAAGTTTATTTCCTCTTTCAATACGCCATCAGATGGGTGGCTAAAAAATATTTGTCTTGAGCTCTTCAATGTCTTTTAAGAAACGAGATTAACTATAAATGTAGTCAATAACTATCTTGACCTAAAAACATTAGCTTTTTTTATACAACCAACCCTTGTTGAAAAGAACAGTTTTCAATCTTCGACCTCTTCAAAATCAATGTCCTCTATATCGCTCGCACGATCCTTTTTACGAAGCACCCTTGTTTTACCGAGGTTCTTTTTAGTATGCTCGCGAGCATTCTTCAGGTTTTGCCGATTAATACGATCCTCCTCTTGATCAGCCCTGTTACGTTTGGCATTCATCAGTTGACCAAGAAAACGAACAAGTACAAAAACGCCGATAAATATGGCGATCATACGGAAAGCTCCAACTATGCTCGCTTCATATACCATTATTTAGACAGGTGCATATTACGTTCTGAGTATATCTTGCGGAAGAAAGGATCACGTAAATCCTTAATAAATCGAATTGCTTCACCAGTAGATTTCATCTCAGGTCCCAGTTCCTTCTTCACATCAGGAAACTTCTCATAAGAGAATACAGGAATCTTAATTGCGTAACCTCTTTTCTTAGGTTCGAAATTAAAATCTTTAATCTTCTTATCACCCAACATAACCTTAGCAGCATAGTTCACATATGGTTCATCGTATGCTTTAGCGATAAACGGAACAGTTCTAGAAGCTCTAGGATTTGCCTCAATTACGTACACGATATCATCCTTAATTGCGAATTGAATATTCATCAATCCAACAGTCTTAAGTTCTACCGCAATTTTTCGCGTAATGTCATCAATCTGTTGCATTACAAAATCTCCCAAATTATAAGGAGGCAACAACGCGTATGAATCACCAGAGTGAATACCCGCTGGCTCAATATGCTGCATTACACCAATTATATAAACCTCTTCTCCGTCGCAAATGGCATCTGCTTCTGCTTCAATCGCCCCACCTAAGAAGTGATCCAAGAGAATCTGATTCCCAGGCATTTCATTCAAAATATCTACAACATGATGTTCTAATTCATCGCGGTTGATTACAATCTTCATTTTTTGCCCACCCAATACATATGATGGACGAACCAATAATGGGAAACCAAGATCATCAGACAATTCCAATGCTTGCTCTGCGCTTTCAACCACACCATACTTAGGGAATGGAATATTATTATCTTCTAAAACCTTAGAGAATCGCCCACGATCTTCGGCTAAATCCAAAGCATCATAGCTAGTTCCAAAGATTTTTATTCCGTAACGTTCCAGTTTCTCCGCCAATTTAAGAGCGGTTTGCCCTCCCAATTGTACAATTACACCTTCAGGTTTCTCATGCTTAATAATATCATAAATGTGCTCCCAAAAAACAGGCTCAAAGTATAATTTGTCTGCAGTATCGAAATCTGTTGAAACAGTTTCAGGATTACAGTTAATCATGATCGTTTCATACCCGCATTCTTTTGCAGCAAGAACTCCGTGTACACAGCTATAATCAAATTCAATTCCCTGACCAATTCTGTTTGGTCCTGAACCCAATACAATTACCTTCTTTTTGTCAGAAACTACACTCTCATTCTCATATTCAAATGTTGAATAATAGTATGGAGTCTGTGCTTCGAACTCTGCAGCACAAGTATCTACAAGCTTGTAAACACGGTTAATCCCGAATTCTTCACGTTTAGAATAAACTTCCGACTCCAAGCATCTCAAAAGATGAGCAACTTGGCGATCAGCATATCCTTTTTGCTTCGCCTCGAACATCAATTCCTTAGGGATCTCGTCTAATCTGAATTTCTCAATCCTTTTCTCAAGTCCGATCATATCCTCGATCTGCTTCAAGAACCAGCTATCGATTTTTGTCTTCTCTTTAATCGTTTTGAAAGGGATACCAAGTTTCATTGCATCATAGATATGAAACAATCTATTCCAACTTGGATGTTCTAAGCTATGGAGTAATTCATCTTGATTTGTCAATTCACGTCCATCAGCTCCTAAACCGTTACGGTTAATTTCAAGCGATTGACATGCTTTTTGAAGTGCCTCTTGGAAAGACCTTCCAATCCCCATCACCTCACCAACTGACTTCATTTGAAGACCAAGTTCGCGATTTGTCCCTGGGAACTTGTTAAAGTTCCATCGAGGAATCTTCACTATCACATAATCAAGTGTTGGCTCGAAAAGTGCTGAAGTAGTTTTTGTAATCTGATTATTTAACTCATCGAGGTGATAACCAATAGCTAATTTCGCTGCGATTTTTGCGATAGGATATCCAGTCGCTTTAGATGCCAATGCTGAGGATCTTGATACACGCGGATTAATCTCAATGGCAATTATATCTTCTTTCTCATCCGGAGAGACAGCGAACTGAACATTACATCCTCCTGCAAAGTTACCAATAGAGCGCATCATTTTGATGGCCATATTACGCATTTCTTGGAAAGTTCTATCAGACAACGTCATCGCTGGAGCAACCGTAATTGAATCTCCTGTATGCACACCCATCGGATCAAAGTTCTCAATTGAACATACAATCACAACGTTATCATTGGAGTCACGTAGCAATTCTAACTCATACTCTTTCCAACCTAGTAATGCCTTATCAATCATCACCTCATGAATCGGTGATTTTTTAAGTCCATTTTCTAAATGATTGTCAAACTCTTCTGGATCATGCACGATGGCAGCTCCTGCTCCACCTAGAGTGAACGACGCACGTACACACAGAGGGAAACCGAATTCCTGAGCAATTTCTTTACCTTCTAGAAAAGATTTAGCAGCTCTTTGGGGTGCCATAGGAATTCCTATCTCTCCCATCAAGTTTTTAAACTGCTCTCTATTCTCAGTGATTTCGATGGCATTGATGTCAACACCGATGATCTTTACACCGAACTCTTCCCAAATACCGATTTCATCACACTTGATCGCAAGGTTCAAGCCTGTCTGACCGCCCATTGTAGGCAGTACAGCATCGATCTTGTGGGTTTCAAGAATCTCTATAATACTCTCCGGCTCTAATGGCTTTAAATAGACATTATCCGCTACAACCTTGTCGGTCATAATGGTTGCTGGATTAGAATTAATAAGGGTTACTTCGATTCCTTCTTCTCGAAGTGATCTTGATGCTTGTGATCCGGAATAATCAAACTCGCATGCTTGACCGATAACAATTGGTCCGCTACCGATAATCAGTATGGACTTAATAGAGTTGTCTTTTGGCATTTTCTGCTCTTTTCAAGGTTCAATTTTCATCAACGGCGATGACAAATCGAAGGCAAATTTAGACAAAAAAGTGCATCCTGCTAAAACGTTTTTTAAGATGTTTTGAACAATGATCGTGAATAAGTGGATAAACTCCTTTTTATATCCGTTTTCAAACCAATCAAATCGCCGAAAAACGTTAGATTTCATAACTTTTGAGCACAAAAAAATCCTCAATAGAAATATTGAGGATTTAATTATTATCGTTGCTGTAAAGCTAAATGACGTCAAACACTACTAGTAGTGCATAAATCATTCCTGGTAGGAAAAGTATGATCATCAAGAGAAGTGCGATTAGAACCTTTGTCCAATCAATATTTGTATAAATGGCTACGCCAAGAGGCGGAAGCAAAATTGCAAATATCACAGCTAAAACAAACATCGCATCGCTCCATCCTGAGCTCTGATTATTTTCTTTTTCCTGTGTTGTAGATTTTGAATCCCTCGTGCTAGCAGATGTACTAGTCGAAGTTTTCGCTGCATCTTGAGGCTCAACATCCTCTGATCTTCTATTACTTGAATGAGAGGTAACATCGTCCTGAGAGAGATCATCCTGTAGTTCAGCACCTTCAATAATATCGTTATTTTCCACATCATTTGAGTACACATCAGACGATGTTGATCGAGTTGTTCTCGTAACAATAGCGTTCTCACGTTCTACTCGAGGAGTATTAGATGGTTCGGCTTTAAAATCATCGCTTGCAAGTTCATCCTTGGATGACTTAAGACTTGATTTTTTATTGAAATGAAATCCTTTGTTGTATTTACGTTTTGAAATAGTTCTGTTGTTTACAACATTATTAGATGTTGAGCACGAAGCAAGAACGATTGATAGAATTAAGAATAGATTGAGAAATGCGATTTTTTTCATTTT
>DKPV01000033.1:32898-35110 GCA_002471375.1 Flavobacteriales bacterium UBA7325 | reverse complement strand
TGATTTAGCCAATCATGAAATCAATTAGATTAAAATAGAATATCGCTCGGCAGCGAATGAATACTTCTTCTCAAAACGAATACTGAATCTAATTGATTCTGGTTCAAACAGCTTTACTCATAATTGTAGTAATTCCAAAAGCCCCGGAAGTTATAGTCTGGACAGGAATTGGATCACATAGTAATGGCTCTATATCGTAATAGGTCTTCCCATTGAGTTCCTTGGTTTTTATTCGCCCGTCATTCTTCCAATTCTGCACTTGACGAATAGAGATTCCATAGTATTCAGCAGCTTTATTTTTACACACCCAACGAACACGAACGGGTGCATTATTCTCCAATCTCAAGATTGCTTTTTTAACCATCTGAGCGTTGTGGATCAGTCCATCGATTTTATTACTATTCTTCATGCGAGTTAAGTATTAGACCACCCTTAATATTGCGGTGTAATCAGGTTTATTATTAATTGGTTGATTGTTCATCATCTTTTTAAATGCCTGCATATCGGTCAATAATTTGTCATCAATCAGACGGGCATAATGTTGAGTCATTCTAATATCTGCATGTCCCATCACTCGTTGAATAGTGACAAGAGGCACGCCGCTGGTGAGAGCAGTAGTAGCGAAGGTATGCCTGCCAACATGTGCCGTTACCGTTTTTGAAATCCCGGTCATGAGTACAATCTTTTTTAGCTGTCGATTAAAGACTTGATTCTCATATACTGGAAGCAGCAGCCCTTTGCGCCTGGCAATCGGATGATTCCTGTACTTCTTCAAGATACGTTCCGCCTCAGCTGTGAGAGGAATAAGATAAGGCTGACCGTTTTTTACCCGCTTGCCACGAATGATCTTGCCGTCCTTGGTCTGTTCAATTTTGTCTTCGGTGAGCGCCAACAGATCAGAATAACTCAATGCGGTGTGACAGATAAAAATAAACAGGTCTCTTGTCATGGCATATTTTGGCTGATCAATCTGAAGATCCCGAATCGCTTTGGTTTCTGCAATCGTTAGGAATACCCGCGCTACCCTATCCTTCTTTAAACTAAAGCCCAAAAATGGATCTCTGGGCAAGCGCTCATAGGCAGTCATTAGGGTTGTAAATCGCTTGAGGCGCTCGAAGTGCTTTGCCTTTCCATTGTTTGTAGACACGGTATTGTCGGTTAGCCAGTTATAGTATTTATCCAAAAATGCACGGTTGTACAATTTGATCTGGATATCCTTTCTATGAAAACAGTCCTGGATGAATCGAGCCAAGAATTTCTGAGTGGTATAGTAATTCTTAAGTGTCCCTTGCTTGAGGTTACCTCCTCTAACCTGCGCCTGTTGATGGAGGATAAAATCATTGAAGAGTTCCATGAAATAAATGAGCTTTACTTTTTTGATCTTAAAGGCAGCAGAAATTTCCGCTGGATGGGTAAGTAAATCGTTATAGAGTAGATCACGGCCATAATGCTTGACCTGTTCTAGAAATGTCTTTAGTTGCGCTCGTTTCTGGCTATCTACTGGAAACTTGGTTTGCTTATCCATTTCATATTTGTGATGAACTGTAATTCTTGAATTGATCTCAGAGACATCGCCCTGAAATGTAATGCGAACAAACAGACCAAAAACGTCCTTTTGTTTGCGTGCAATGATGCTATATTTTATCTTATTGTACTGATTCATAATCTTGGGTATTGAAGCTTAATACTACGCTAACTCCCTTTGGTAAAGTTAGATAAGGTTTATTCACTATCAAATTCACGAACCGTCAAAAGGGCCATTTTGTGTGTGCAAAACTTTTTGATTTCTACCCATGTGGAATCCGAACAAGGGTCACTTTCTGATCTTGCATGCAGGATGCGGCGTTCATTTTTTCGAATCCGCTAGATTGCGCTGCATGAGTCCATCTCAGATCATTCCCAAAACTGGTTTTAACGCTGTTTGGTGTTGTTTCGCATGATCTGTCTGGCACGATAGCCCAATGAAGGAAAGTGCCCTTAAAGGGGCTTTAAAAATCGTGAATAACTTTATTTGGTGGAAATACCGCTCAACCCCAGTGTAGATAAGGGTTTTCCGGTTATTTCCGATTTTTGCTAGTCACTGCCAGAAAAAAGTGAATCAAATCGTGAATTTTGGCTTTTTTTACGGAGGGACAAAAATGAAAACCCACTCTATCAGAGGGTTTGAATAGTGTCGAAAATCAAAATATAGTCGGGATGAGAGGATTCGAAC
>DKPV01000033.1:0-32546 GCA_002471375.1 Flavobacteriales bacterium UBA7325 | reverse complement strand
CTTTAACCGGACTAAGCTACATCCCGAAATGTTGCAAAACAAAAATAGCTTTTATCATTGTCAAAGAAAATCAATGCCACAAAAAATCCCCACTGCTAGTGCAACGGGGATTTTCATATTTAGTTTGATCTACTTCTTGATCAAGATCATTGTAGAGAATTTCTCTCTGTTTGAAATTTTTAAGTAGTAAGTTCCAGGAGCATATGCACCAAGATCAATCTGTCCTGAAATCGTTGTTAACGACTCATTCCAAATTTCTTGTCCTAATACATTTGTAATGCTCATTGTAGAATTTTCAAATTCACCTTCAATAAAATAGTTGAAGATTGCATCCGATGGATTCGGGAAGATCTCAAAGTTGAAACCTAATTCCTCGATACCAGCACAAGCATCAACCAATATTGAAACGCTATCAGAGTTCACACAACCGCTACCATCAGTAACTGTAACTGTAATAACACTTGTACCAAGTCCGAGTGAAACACCTGTTACAGACTCCGATTGAGTTGCTCCTCCAGTTGACCATGCATAGTTCGAGTATCCTGAACCGGCATCTAAGGTCAATGAGTAATCTACACAAAGCGTATCAACCGAACCAGTAATTGCTGGTGTTGGAAGTGCGATTGTAACTGTTGCAGAATCTGCACTAACACATCCAATATCATCTGTTGTCGTTACAGTGTAAAGTCCACTAGTTGTTACACTAGAAGTACTCAATGAATCACCATTACTCCATGTATAGGTTACGTATGCAGATGTCGCATCCAACAAAACAATATCACCTGGACAAGCATCGACATCAGCGATATCAACAGCTGCAGTTTGGAAGATAGTTGCGGTAGCCGTGCTCACACATCCAGATAGTGTATCTGTTACTGTAACACTTACCGGTCCACCTGCTGAATAAACATACAAGGACGAATCAACTGTTGATCCATTATTCCAGTTGTACGTATAGTTAGGATTTGAGCCTGCCATATACTGAACTGTATCGTTGTAACATATTGTTGTATCACTGAACACAACATATGGAGTTGGACTCAATGTCATCAACACTGTATCCATCCCGCATAAACCGAGTGAATCCGTATAGACGACAATACCATTGTATGTTGTATCATTTGCAAAGGTATTTGTGAACACCCCTGTTGAATCAGTAGAGAACAATGTAGAAGTCGGAGTACCAGTTGTATCCTCGTAGTACCACTCATAAGTTCCTGGAAGTCCAGGAGTGATTTCATAATTTGCACATCCTACGTAGTCAGCTCCTAAATTGATTGTTGGAGGAACTCCAATTGCGAAATTATCAAATGCAAAACCTTCTTGCTGAACAGATCCATCAGATGCAAATATAACTCTGAATAAGACATGTGGCTCACCAATTAAGGCAGTGTCCAAAGCATGTTTTGCAGTTACCCATTCTCCTGATCCACTCACTCCGGACCCTGTCCATCCTTCTTGAGACCCTCCCGGGTTAGCATTGATTGTATTATCAGTATACCAGTTATTTGGATCTCCGAATGAACCGATATTTGTCCATGTTGCAGCAGTATCTAGAGATATTTGTAGATTCGCTCCATCCCATGAGAATTCAGATTCCCACCATACTTTCATAGCTACCCAAGAACCAGTATCAAGTGTTGTGAAATCGAAACAAGGTCCTTCAACCCAGGAATCTTCATTTGGATTGTAAGTACCTGTTAATCCACCAGACACCCAAGCATAATCACCTGAAGCAGCTCCAATAATCGTTGGCTTAGCTGGAGTACCGAATTCCCATGATCCGTTGTTTGTATTTTCAGCAGCCCATCCACCTTGACCATTCTCAAACGTTTCGAGGTATGGGAAAGTGTTTACTACTGGTTTGTTTTGAATTACGAATGTTATCGTATCATTACATGGATCCAAATCGCCTGCAGAAATAATGAGCTCTACGTTGTACGTCCCTTCAGTTGAGAAATCCGCAGCAGTTGCAAATGAATGCTGATAAGTACCTCCAGGGAGCAACGTATCAGACACTGTTTCACATGCAGGTGCACCACCATTAACAGAGAAACAAACATCAAATCCAATTAAAGTATCCGTAGCAATGTTCTCAAATGTTGCAGTCAAGGTTTCGAATGCAGTTAAACCACAACCTGACTCTGGACCATCTATAGAAAGTGGTCGAATATCAACTAAAGGTGTAGATGCGTCAATGTTTATATTATCAACTGCAATTCCATCTTGGTTTACAGATCCATCAGAAGTCAGAACAAAACGTATTCTCACATCAGATTGACCAGCAGTTCCCGTTAGTACATGACCAGCTTTTCTCCACTCTCCTGGAGTAGTATAAGAAACACCATCCCAATTTGAAACTTGGTTATACCAGTTTAATCCAGTTCCAGTTCCTCCTAATAGCGTCCATGTTGTCCCACCATCTGTAGAAACCTCAACATAGTGAGATTCATAATTACTTTCTACTTGAAATATATGATCAAAAGTCATCGATGGATCAGATGTTACACCTGAAAAATCAATACACGGTGATTCTAAATAAGCTATAGTATTATTGTTGTAAGGAGCAGATAGTCCAGTTGCCCAAACCAATGAATCACCAGAACCACATCCGCCACTTCCAAATACATTCAACTGATTCAACACACCATGTTCCCAGTTACTCAACGTACCTGAAGAAGTCCATCCTCCAGTTCCTGTTTCAAAACTTTCATTGTAAGGAAGACCAGACAAGGTAGGAATACTTTGTGCTAAAAAGCCAGTAATCGTATCATTAGAATTTATTGTATCCCCCGCGAGAGAAACAGCTACATCGATGTAATAATCACCAGTCGTAGAAAGATCAAGAAGTGTTGAGAAATTATGCGAGTATGTCGATCCAGTAGCTAGAGACAACCCAGTTGCAGTATCACAAATCCAAGGACCCGCATTCACACTGTAACAAACCACTAGTGTATCAGCGGAAGTTGTACCATTGTTTTGGAATGTCGCAGAAACTGTTTCCATTCCCAAACCACAACCTGTTGTAGGTCCGTCTACTGAAATAGCAGAAGCCTCGAATGGTGGCGATGAACTAAGCGTTACAATGTAATCTTCTACCTCACCATATGTCTGTGCTAAACAAGCATCTGGTTGATTAATAGCTCCAGTACCGTAGTGACATAACACTCTCAATTGAGTATTTCCACCAAGAGCTCCAGTTGGAATCGTTATTGGTGTTGTAATCGAAACACCAGCAGCAGCATAACCAATATCGAAGAATTCATTCGCTTCATCAAAATCACCATCCTGATTCAAATCAATCCATACAGCAAAATACTGTCCCCAAGATGGTCCTGGTGCGCATGTTACATTGTACGTTGATGACTGAATTAGAGTAACAACTGAACCAAGGCCAGTGTAATCTGAAAAGTTGCTCGCACCAGGGAAGGCACAGCCAGTACCCAAGTTTGAATAAGTGTCAATGGTAAATCCATCGATCATGTCACCTGAGGTACAAGCAACACTATAAGTTGGTAAGCAATACTGCCCCCAGCTAGTAGTAACCCCTAACACCAAGGCAAAGAGTAGAACTAATTTTTTCATAGTTAATAGTTTAATTTATTGATCAACAAAGATACTTTTAGTCTTCATAATTACCAAAATTTATTGAACTTAATGGTTTAATTAACACTTCACTATTAATAGCTTTTGAGCCGTATTTAATGAATTATGTACCTTCGCTGGATATATAAAGGGATGACATTACATTAAAGGGTTTTAAATATCCGAGATGTTCGAGACAAACGATCATTTGTAGACTACTTTGTATCTCATCCAGAGGAAGATGACAATCTAGTGAAACTCATTTTTAAGCTTGAAGAATATCCTTATAGAGAATACGCATCTTGGATTCTAATGCATATTGTGTAGTCGAAAAGAATTGATGTTCAATACTTCTACCCTAAACTCATAGATGTTTTATTTGCCACCGATAATCAAACGGTTCTAAGAAATGTCTCAAATTGTACATATCATTTACAGGTTACAGAATATAGAGAAAGCGAGTTTATTGATCTTCTACTCGGCTTCATTAAAAATTATGATAACAAAGTGGCTCTTCAAGTATATTCCATATACACGCTCATGCAATTTGTTCAAAGGTATCCTGAGCTCCAACAAGGAGTGAGCGAAATTATCAAGCTCCATTCTAATGGGAAAACAGTTTCCTATCGAGTTGCTAAGAGTCGATTTGAAGCGGGAAAAATGTAAGAGCTAGCTGGATATAGTATCCTACTCGAATCTGCCATAAATTATTGAGCAATCAATTGAGATAATTGTTCATCTAAGTTTAATATCTTCATATTCTAACTTTAGAACTCATGAGACAGATTCGCTTTATCATAGTTATATTATCGATCCTATTTAGCATGAAGGCTAATAGTCAGGGATTTTTTGTCCAATTCGGTGATACAGTTCATGCTACTCAAGGGGGAGGTCTTTATCAACATATAGATTCGAGTATATATGTCAGTGGATTCCAAGAAAACGACTCGGCAAAAGCAGAACCAATTCTATACCACTTTGATCAATACGGAGTTGAACAATGGAGTATGTCTTATCCGAGTTCTCATTCCGAATACACCTTCGATATGGTTTATCTAGACCAATATTTGTATCTCACTGGTCAGCGATGGGACTCTCTTTCAGGACTTTCTTCCGGATTGGTATTGAAAGTTGATCTTATGGGTAATTTAATCTGGCGCTCTCTTCTTAATGAGCTACCGAAAGAAACCAGCTTCAGAGGAATTACTGCCACCGATGGGAAGATTTGCTCTGTTGGCTATATATCTGACATGATTAATGGAAATAATAACGCTTTGATGTGGATTGTGGATACATCAGGTAATGAAATTTGGCGCAAGGAATTTAAAACTACTGATAATTCTTACGCTCAAGATGTGGTAACAGATGGGAACAATTTCTACGTTTCTAACGACAAGCAAAAATCCAATTTCGATTATAGTTTTTTCGTGGCTTCATATAGTATGAACGGCGACCAGAGGTGGTGCGATACAGTTGTTACGCCCTACAATACGGGTTGTCAAAACCTTGAACTAATGCATCACGAACTTTGGATCACCGGGGAGTCCTCTACGACAACTTCAATTTTTTACGACCCTTTTATTACCCGCGTAGACACAGCCTCCGGCGTAATATCACCTACTCAGTATTTACCTTATACTAACAATGCTGAGACTGGATTCGACTTATCACCGATAAATGAAAATCAGTTCTATTTTACAGGATATGGTTGGAATCCATCGAATCTTACTAATGACATTATTGTTGGTGTAGCCGACACCACTGGAACAATTTTATCTACATCCTTTTTCGGATACGAATCGATCGACATCGGCTTTGATATTATACCTGCGTACTCAGGAGGGAAGCTAATTTGCGGTGAAACAAGACTCCAAGGAGAAAGATATGGAGCGCTCATTCATGTCTATGATCCGCAGTACTTAAATCTTCTACTCTTAAACAAACCCGACGAGTCTGTGATCATTAATACACTCGTAGACAATAGAATCATCTACTTTAATGATTCGCCTGGAGAAGGCTGGGAAGCCCAATTATTTTCTCAATCGGGTGAACTAGTTTTGCACAGTACAGGGATCAAGAATTCATTGGTAATCCCAGACGATATAACTAACGGCGCCTATATTCTCGTCCTGAACAGAAATAACCAGCCACAAATTGCCGAAAGGGTAATACTCGTTACTGGTAATTAAATATCAGTAAGTTAAGATTTCTTCCGTTCCGCCGAACACATTTATTTGTGAGATGCATAAGACTTAGTACACTAATTACTGAATAGTATGGGTCATCATTATTCGATTTATCCAGATAAAACTCGTGATAAATTTCAGTAGATTTCTGAAAATCTGGTGCGATTTGGATATCTCTTCCATTCTTCCTTAGATTGTTTTCACTTTTTAACAAATCACCCATACCCTATAAATAAAGGGAATAAAGTGAAGTTTATCCTCTAAAACTTCGTAACGCAAAAAATAATTACAGACTACGGGGTTCACTTTAAATTCAAGCAATCAAGTGATTCATCGTTTCATGTCCATCAATACAAAAGTGCACATGGACTTACTCGAAAAATTGGTAAAGATAGAGCTGAGCGCATAACTCATTCAATGGCCGTGTTTGGTGATACGTTAACCCTCCAGGCAAGCTATTCTTTCCCTCGGAAAGATAAATTGAGAGAACAAGAAATAATTGTAATCATTGAAATACCTCAAGGTGATCGAGTAAGACTGGATGATCAAATTGTTCATCTAGGACAAAGCGGGTCAAGAAGTGATGAGGATGAGGATGAAGAAACTCAAAAAGTAATCTACTACAATGAAGACGGTCACATGGCAGGCAGTGGTAGCTATCATCACTATGATTAAATAGATAGCTTATTTTAATTAATGCCCGATGGAAATTCCATCGGGCATTTTTATTCGTCTCAAATAAGTTGATCAATTCTTAACCAAATAGGAACAAATTCTCAGACATTTTGAGAACTTTGTAGTGTGAAGTATGCAATCATCGATATAGAGACTACGGGAGGAGCCCCAAAAAGTTCAAAAATCACGGAGATTGCGATATTCATACATGACGGAAAAGAAGTGATAGATGAATATGTCACACTTGTTAATCCTGAAATCCCGATCCCTCCATTTATAATTCAGTTAACTGGAATAAATGATAGAATGGTCAAAGATGCACCTAAATTCTATGAGGTCGCCAAGAAGATTATCGAAATCACAACGGATTGTGTATTTGTTGCACATAATGTCGGTTTCGATTATGGCATAATTCGTTTAGAGTTCAAGTCATTGGGTTTCGACTACAGAAGACCACATCTTTGTACCGTAAGAGCTTCACGTTATGTAATCCCCGGTCATGAATCCTACAGCCTAGGAAAACTAACGAAAAGCTTAGGGATAGATCTTGTCGGTAGACACCGAGCAGGCGGCGATGCACTCGCAACAGCAAAGTTATTTACGTTATTAATTGAGAAGGATACTAAAGGACTTTCAACATTTGTTCAGGAAGAAATCAACCCGAAGAGACTTCACCCTAATCTAGATATTAACGCACTTGAAGAAATACCAAATAAAGCTGGAGTATATCGGTTCTACAATGAAACGAATCAATTAATATATATCGGTAAAAGTATACACATCAAAAAACGCATTGATCAACATCTTCGAAACTCGAAGACGAAGAAGGGAATTCAAATGCAAACGGAAATTGCACGCATCGAATTTGACTTGACTGGATCGGAACTAATTGCGCTTCTTCAAGAGTCACAAATGATAAAAGAGCATCAGCCAATTTACAATAGAGCATTAAAGCGTTCAAAATTTCCATTCGGGCTTTACGACTATCAAGATGAGAAAGGATATTTGAGATTACACATAGCTTCAGTTTCAAAAACTCAAGACGCTCCTCTCTTGAGCTTTAGCACAAAAAAAGAAGCCACCAACACACTAGAACGATTGGTGGAAAAACATCAATTGTGCAAAAAGCTTTGTAATATCTATAAAACCACAAGTTCTTGTTTTCAATACCAAATTAAAGAATGTAATGGTGCTTGTGTCAATGAGGAAAGTGCAGACAATTATAATTTGCGATGTCAAGAATTAGTAGATCAGCTTAATCTAAATGGAGAATCTTTCTACATTGTAGGTAAAGGGCGTGCACGAAATGAAAAGAGTCTTGTGCTCGTAGAAAAAGGAGCATTAAGAGGTATTGGTTACGCACCATTCCATTTTAATCGTCAGAAACCTGATAAATGGGACCGATTCGTCGATATAGTTTCCGATGACAGAGATTCTCGAACTATCCTAAAATTATTTCTGAGAAAAAATGAAGAAGCCGAATTAGTCTACCTCAAGTAAAACTCCGTATTGATGAAGATTTGCCACTGATCGTGCAGATGATAGCCGATGATGAGCTAGGAAATGAAGGATACATCGCTTCAACCAGCTTAGATGGCGAATTAATATGGTCTATCTTATTTCAATGTTTGGGGCGCGCCAATAGCCAACTTCACAATTGGTGCATCACAAGAAATAGGCGCAACTCCTGGATATCTTGAAAAATTTGTACAAGGAATGTATGGTGAGTTTGGTATTAATATCGGCTTTCGAAAAGTCAAAAAGTTTTAGTCAAAAGAAAACCCTCCATTTCTGAAGGGTTTTCCAAAAAGTATTAATTAGAGGCTATAACTCAACCTCCATGACACGTTTCATTGATCCATCGCTATAGATGAATATAAGCGGTGTATTCTTCTTAAATTCTGTTTCTCGACCAAGGAAGTCAACTATCTTAACTAACTCCTTACCGTCTAACGAAAGATCTTCGATACCCGTAAAATCGATCAACTGGCACGCCGATGTATCCACACAACCACCAATTGTGATTTCAACAGCATAATTTCCTGTTACAGTAGCAGTGTAAGACTGATTAATCTCTCCAACTAACGCAATGAAGGAACTATCGCAATCTACCCATTGATAGCTAAGACCTGAGGTATTCGCATAAATAGTAGATCCCAGAACTGATGTAGACACATCCAGGGTATCAATTATTAAATCCATCGTAACTAACGAATCACAACCTGCTGCATTGACACCAAGCCAACTGTATGTTCCGGTGCTAGAGTAATCTACCCCATTCCAATTATAGCTATTACAAGCTGATACAGCTATCGAATTCGAACTTGTGTCACACGTAACCCAAACTGGATAATCTTCAACTTCACCAAGAGCTGAACCACATGGATCAATTGACACCGAGTACCAATAACCTATTCTTGCGCGCATTCTTAACGTGTCATTTTGAACAGCATCGAAAGGAACAGTAAAGTTAGCAGTGGCCGTATTTGCCCCGGCATCTATGACATAGATTATCTCCTCGTTAGTATCAAAAACTGCGTCTTTATTAAAATCTATCCATGCAGCATAATCATTCTGCGTCCAAGAGGTAGAACCATCGAGCGTTATAGAATAAGTAGCTCCGGCTGTGAGGTAGACAGGTAGATTTCCATAATATGTATAGGAATCATTCCCTGTGGCATTATCGATATTTGAAATGTTCACATTAGTCAAACGCAAATTGGATCCATCATTTGTCCCGATTGCATCGCAAATTGCAAAATCATGCACTGTGTACATAAATTTATAGGTCTCCGTTGTATCACCATTCACACCAACCGCAAACACTTTAAAATACATCTTTGTTCCCGTTGGATAATTTGGGAGATGAGCGTCAGAAATCCAAACATCTCCGGAAGTATTAGACATTGCTATTACATTGTCGAATATTGGTGCATTAATAGACCATCCAACATAGGCACTTGTAACAATTGTATCGTGTGTTATTGTTGAAGTGATATATTGATCTACGCCTTCTTTTGGGATATCAAGAGTTGGAAGGTTGCTGATGTCTGTCTTGACAATCGTAGGAAAGTTTATACGTCCATCAATTCCATATTCCCAGAGCCCTCTGCCCCAAGTTGTTGCTCTTACTGTATTCGATCCCCACATTATTTCCATTTCCCGAACAGACATGTTCGGTAAATTGGGATTGTACAAACTCCAACTGGCGTCTGCCATAGCTTTCTTGTATACTCCGATTTCAGTTCCAAGATAAATGGTAGAAGCAGCTGTATGATCAATCACGACAGAACGGACTGGCATATTTCCCAAATTCGCTGTTATGTTCGTCCATGTGACACCTAGATCATGCGTAATAAAAACCTTCGAGTTGTCAACTTGATAACGAGCGTATGTCACGATAATCGTATTATCATCGTTCGGGTCAAAGGCAACATCCGTTATCGAATAACTTGGTAGACTTCCTTGAATGTCTGACCAAGTACTACCCCCATCCAATGATAGCTCAATTGCACTATTCCTGCTTGCAACAATGATATCGCTGTTGTTTTCTGCGATCGAAGCATACTTAATCGTTCCTGTAAATGACGGTGATCCAACATTCGTCCAGTTATCTCCAAAATCATCACTTCGATGAACGCTGTCACCCAACGAAAAAATTGTCATTTGATTGTTGGGATCATAAAACATTGGCGCTACCCAATATCCTGTTTGCCCAGGCGGTGTGACATTTGAGCCGCTCTGCCCAGCATCTTTGGTTCTCCTTCTACCTCCGTTTTGCCAGCTCCCTATCATCCAGTCATCATTCAATGGATGAATAAGTCCTTCCATACCGTCGGCTCCGTACATCTCAACCCATCCATTTTCAGTGTTAATGCTTGTACCATTATCCTGAGACCCAGCAATTGTTCGATCATGATTCGATTGACTTACACCCAAATTGTAATTCATCCGTATTGCGATATCCTCACTTAGTATTTCCCAATTGGCCCCGTTATCTGAACTTTTCACCATAAATCCATCCGTCACGGCATAGAATATACCATTTAGGCACTCTGCTGCCTGCAGATCAGCGTGAATATAGTCAGTACTCGTGTTGTAGCTTATTTGATGTCCACTGCCTGCACCATTGGTATTTCCTAATGACCAGTAGGTAACTTGACTAAAATTAGCGCCTCCGTCTGTACTAAAGAATGCATCAACATACCCTGCGAGTATATTGCTATCATTCAAGTCACTTACAGCAAAGCCAGCATCTGATTCACCAGGATTACTAATGAGAACAAATGAAGCACCATTATTTGTCGATTTCCACAAACCATTATTCGACATATAGTACACACAACCTGGACAAGATGCACTAACTTGGATCGTACCTACTCCACCTGCACTTCCAGGAATTGGGGTTTGTGTAAACGTCGCACCAGTATCAGTCGAGACATACACGACATTCGGATTGTTTTTTGCGTATGCATAAACAATACTAGGATTTGTTGGATGAAAATCTATATCAGTAAAATCATCTCCAGATACCGGAACAGACCAAGTAGATAAATTATCTGTGGACTTATATAAACCATCGCGAGTCCCGATAAAAATTAAATCTGGAATCGTTGGATGGTATTTAATCTTGTAGATCTCTCTATTCGAACCTAAGCCTCCCCAACCGAGGTTAGTAGGATTAAAATTGCTTAAGCTCCACGAGTTCCCACCGTTGATAGAACGATAAATCCCATGTGTATAATGATTACTGCTATTATTAATATTTATTAAAATTGAATCCGAATTTGTCGGAGAAACAGCTATGGTATTTACTCCACTTGCAGCAAGAGTATCTGTTGAGCCGCCTGACCAGCTCATTCCTCCATCCATTGATTTCCAAAATCCACCAGTCCTCGAGCCTAAATAAAGCGTTTGAACATTAGATGGATCCACATAAAAACACACAACACGTCCCATACCGAACGCATAATGCCCAGTTATTTGACCAGGCGAAACAGGACCTAATTCACTCCAACCATTAGGGTACAATGTTTTGAACTGAGAATTAGCCTTATGAGCATTCTTAACCAGAAAGGGGTCTACATTAATTCTATCACCGGTAGGATAAAACTTGTATTCATTGTTTTCCGCCCAGCGCTGAAACCCTTTCCAACCTGATCCTTTTCCCTTTCCATTGATTGAAAAGTAGCTCTCCGCCTCCGTGATCACACTGTAAAAATTCACATTATGATCATACATCATTTGTTTGTACTGCTGCGCATTTGCAGATAAAACTAGGCTGCAAAAAAAGAGTAAAAGAAGTGGACGAGTGATCATATTTGGCTTCATTTCAGTTCGTAATATAAATCTAGCTTTTATGAGTCATCAATTTGATTGACATCATCTAACAAAGATATCATTTATCGATGTTATTTATGCATAACCGAACACAGCGCATCACTTCAGATTGAATTAATCTTGGCTGCACAAATATATCTTCCCAACAAAACCAATAGAAAGGCTTAAAATTAATCGATTTTATGGCTATTTTCGGCCATCTAAAGTCGGAAATCATGGAAGAGAATAAAATGCTGAACTACATAAAGAATGTTATTGAAAATATGCCTTCAGGTTGGTTTGATCTAACAACTCACCGGTTGGACATTTACAATGAATCACTTGCAAAAACAGAATTCATTGACGAATTTGAGGCGCTATACAACGAAAACAACTCTAGTCCATCAGCATTATCCGATTTACCTACAGCGTATGACTACATTCGATTAGGTCATCCTTTATCGTGCGTTTTGGAGTGGGTAATCGCTAGACTCAATAATCTAGATTCAAAAAGTGTAATCAGCTTTTCCTCTAAAACGATCCCAGTCTTGGCGATTCTTCGAAAGAATCTTCTTGACAATAAAAATACGCGAATCATCTATACTGACGAGCTACCAAGTTACTTTGATTCTGAAGTCCTAAAAAACATTTATGGTTACAAATTTGAACTTAAGAAGGTAGATCAAATAGATTCAATCGAAGACTTTAATGGAACTACAATCTTTATTTCGCACCAGGACGAGATGAATTCTATCAACTTGTCTAGTTCGATAGATTTTTATGTAGGGATTCATTCAGACCTTGGTAGTATTCTGCTGGCAAATGGTCAAGAGAACACTAATTATGTTTCAGAAATCCAGCATGTCAGGAGAAGAGAGACTATTGCCATGACTCCCGCGAATTCCCTCGATGCCTTAAAACTGTTAGTGGATAAATCATTGGTTCATACGATTAAAAATGATGTAGTAGGCAACAAGGCAAGCGTATTAGAATCAATTAAATCAATTACACGAACTTCTGTAAAACCACTTGTCGCCTCTAGTGGACTCTCCATGCAATATGCTATCATGATGGGATTAATTCATGATGCCGTTGAGGAGCATAAAGGGAAGGCAATTAAAATTGTAGTTCCTCCAAATTGCTACGGCGGAACAAACGATCAGGCAAGACGTGTTGCTGCATGCATTGAGAATGTACAGGTAGTAGATCTCCCGGTTGATGGAGACCATGACATGGTTCAAAGTATTGATCTTGTATTGCATGAAATTGCAAAAGAGGATGCGGTTCCATATATCATAGCTGAGATTCCAACAAACCCAAGAGTAGAAGTTCCTGACCTCATCAAACTCAAGCAAGCTTTGAGCGCAGAAAGAAAAACTGCTGACGGACGCATTGCTGTTGATCCTGTGTTCATACTTGATCAAACATTCTGTCCTAATGTTCACTTTTTAGGAGAAGGTGACATACTTTCTTCCGTTCGCACTATATCTTATGTGAGTGGTTCAAAGTTCCCGAGTGGTGGAAAATGTACCGCTGGATATTGTATCGGAAATACAATGACACAATCGCTAATGGATAAAATCGAACAGCACCTCATCCTTTGCGATAACCAAGCGAGAAACCTTCAAATGGCGATATTGGCAAAACAATTACCATCCATGCTGCAGAGAATTGAGAATGCTTATGCCAATACACGTGAATTCGTGAATTTCATCACAGAAGCATTGCCTGGAGCAAAAATCAATTTTGTATCAGAGGAGCTTGCCGAACAAGGATTTAGACCTTCCGTATTTTCGTTAGATCTTCCCACAAAAGGAAACACTGATGAAGAGAGAGAGACTTACAAGCGTGCACTAAACCTGAAGTTGATCAACTTGATGATTTCTGAAATACCAAACGAAAGTAAATACTGCGTGAGTTACGGTCAGCTCAAAGGTTGTTACTGGACCATTCCAGCAACTTCAACACAAGGAACAACAAAGGAGGGTGATAAGGATTATATTGCACGTGTTGCTCTATCAGCCAATATGGACATGGATCTACATAAAAAAGTCTTTAGCAATTTCGTTGACAGCATCTAAATTCTCAATGGATTAAGTCAGTAAATGACATGCAAATTGTAAATTGATGACATGACTAATTCTGGAAACGTATAATCATCAGTTTTTAGGAAATTCCGAAAACCAATAATTTCACTAATCCTATTTGTTGGATCAGCAGTACCTGCGTATAGTCAAAGCCCAAAGAAGTATCTAAAGAACGGGGAATAAATCAACTCGAATCGTTGCTTGGACATGCCTTACAAAAGGCGAGCAAAAAGCTTGGAGAGAATCTCGATGGAAATAGATTCATAATTCAGTATTGGATCAGGATTAAACATTTACTTTTAACATCTCACTTGATCTAGAACAAATAACATGAAGAAAACAAGCGAAAAACCATCTCCAGAAGCAAAAGCACTTTCACTTTTCCTAATGGCCTACAAGACGAAGGATCATTCATATAAAGAGAAAGCAAAGCGCATCAATCGTTTGTGGGATTTAGTTAGGAGAGACGAACTAAGCAAAAGTGAATACCAGGAAGAAGTCTCTAAGATGTTAGGGCTATATGGTGGTTATTCAGAGGTTGTCGAGAAAACAGTAAAGTTCTACCTAGACAAAACTGGAGAATGGAAACTTAAGGGCGATGATAAATATTGCCAAGACGCTCAGCGTATCGCCGATAAGCTCTCAAAAAAATAGAGATACAACGAAAATTGGGTTGATCCCATTTCACGGAACGAAGAGCTACCTATACTTGCAGGGCACAACTTGAATCATCACTCACTTCATGCGAATTGCCAACCAAATATTTTATTAAAATCTATGATCACTTAAATGACAGAAAATTCATGTCAAAAGATTATTAACCTAGCACTGCGGTAGATTAAAATAATAATTCATAATTTTAGGAAAATCTTAAACTTAATAATATGAATAAACTTTACACTTTAGCGCTAGCAATTTGCGCAACATCACTTTCTTTCGGACAAATCAGTTATGATTTACAACTTGATTTGGTAACACCTACATCTGGTTCAACAATACCAGCTTCATCAACTGTATCCGTAGATTTCACACTTACGAACAACGGTCCTGATGCAATTCCAACAGGTGATACTTTATTCTTTGTATATGCTGATGGTACAGCTTCGGCTGTTTTTAGTTTTACAAATGTTGCCGGACAGGCATCAGGAGTAATTCTTGCTGCTGACTTCACATCAGGAATGACATTAACTGCATCTACTGAATTGACTGGACCACTTACATTTGATTTAAGTGCTTTTCCAAATGGAGAAACTTGTAATGTAGTTTGTCTTGGTTCAGGTTCTGCTGTATTAGCAGGAGCAGCAGATCCTAATGACACTAACCAACTAAACAACCTTGATTCATTCATGATTGGCGCTGCTGCTGATTTGGACGAATTAAACGAAGGAGTAGTTATTTACCCGAATCCAGCCGTTAACGTATTGAATGTACAGGCTTCTGAAGAAGTTGCTTCAATCAACGTTATTGGATTAGATGGCTCAATTGTATCAACTTCAGTTAATTCTAACCAAGTAGACGTTTCTACTTTAGGTTCTGGAATTTACGTTTACCAAGTTGAATTGGCTACAGGTAAAGTTGTTACTGACAAATTTGTTAAGAAATAATTTTAACCGATTTCTAAAAGGGAAGCTGATTGCTTCCCTTTTTTTGATTTAAATTTCGGGCAGAGAATACGTATCTTTGTTTAAACATCAATTTATGAGACTACTACTTCTCGCTTTGCTATTAATAGTCAATTGTTCAGCTCACTCTCAGACTACTGATATCATGATGCATGATGGTCTCAATCGTGAATTCATCTATTACACTCCAACTACGTGGTCGCCATCTGAATCATTGCCCATTCTTTTCGTTCTGCACGCTCTAACGCAAGATGGCCCTGGAATAATGGATATTACGGGGTTTAATGACATAGCAGAAGCAAACAACTTTATCGTCTGCTATCCAACAGGAATTGCAGGAGCCTGGAATGCAAATATGAATGTTTCGATTTCTCAAGCTGATGATATCGGTTTTATCGAAAAGGTTGCCATATTCATGCAGAACAACTTCAATACGGACAGCAATCGACAGTATCTCTGCGGAATGTCGAACGGAGCATTCATGAGTTACAAATTAGCGTGTGAATCAAGCCAATGCTTTGCTGCTATTGCATCAATATCGGGTACTATGAGCGATACCGTTTATCAAAACTGTTCTCCACAGTTTATGCCCGACATTCTGCACATTCATGGCACGGCAGATGGCGTCGTGAGTTATTTTGGTTCGCCTACGACCGGAGTCTCTGTGAATACCTTTATGGAAAAATGGCAAACCTATCACAATTGCGATCCAATTCCAACTCAGTATCCAATGCCTAATCCAAGCCTTATTGACCTCTCGTATCCTGAAGGATATTCATACAACAATTGCACGAACGCTGAATTAGAACTTATCAAAATCATTGGAGGTGGACATCAATGGCCTGGAATTCTTACTGTCTGGGGAGGCGTGGGAACAATAAATCTGGATTTCTATTCACCCCAAGTTGCATGGGACTTTCTAGCAGGCAAACAATGTTCGCAATTCATTGGTCTCGATGAAGCAATTGAAATGAATGATAGCCAAGAAGTCCTCAAGATAATTGATCTCATGGGGAAAGAAACTATGTTTAAACCAAATACTCCATTGATTTTCATCTATTCAGATGGTTCAAGAGAAAGAGTATTTAGAACAGAATATTAATTTGAAGGACTGGAAGATTATACTAATGATTCTATCTGCAATCATTCTGACATCATGCGGTATGTCTAAGCTTGAAAACTTGCCGGAAATACCTCATGAAATACCAACTATAGAAAATTTTCCAACGGAGGAAAATCATCACATTGATTCTCTAGATTCAAGAGTAATAAAAAATCAAGCAGAGTTTGATGTCCAGTTACGAGATGAAAACGGCCAGATCTACCATGTCTCACTAGATGACCTATCAGAATAAATCAGAAAAGGAATGGGAAAGCCTCTTTCAAGATCTTAACCTTAAGGTTCTAGAAAAAAAGAAGAGGCGGATTCTCCTACTATTTAGACAAACAACTTATCACCTCAAGAAAAATAATTAAACCATGAAGATCCAAAACTCAACTATCCTTGTAACCGGCGGAAGCTCAGGAATCGGAAAAGAAACAGCCAGACAATTTGCACTAAATGGAGCACGTGTTGTTATTACAGGACGAGATGAGGTCAAACTCAAAAACACCGCAGATGAAATCGGCGCAATCCCACTTCCGTTTGATATTGCAGATTTAAAGTCTATACCAGCAAAAGCTAGGCAAATATTGGACCTCCTTGATGGATCTATTGATGTTTTGGTGAACAACGCTGGGGTTGGAGTATTTCCTTTGCTTGGAGAAATTACCGAGGAAGACTTGCTCAGTACTTACAATACGAATGTATTTGGATTGACTCTCCTTACCCAGGAACTCCTTCCTACATTCAAATCACAGCAATCAGGAAATATCATTAACATAGCATCAACGGCTAGCTTAAAAGGATTTGCCAGAGGAACGGTTTACGCTGCGTCAAAATTCGCAGTGAGAGGCATGACGCAATGCTGGCAAGCGGAATTGAGAAAAGACAATATAAGAGTCTGTCTGGTCAATCCAAGTGAAGTTACAACAGCATTCGCGAATGAGGAAAGAATTGAAGTGGCAGAAGCAGATAACAAATTGGGAGCTCTAGATATAGCGAATACGATTGTCTCACTTATTGAAATGAGAACTAAAGCTTTTGTACCCGAAGTAACCGTTTGGGCAACCAATCCATTTTAGAGACTCAACTATTTTCTCTTATCATTTACTTTATCCAGAAATTCGGGCGTCAACAAGTCTACGCCTTCAGTTTCGGCCGCCTCATTTCTTTTGGAGATCCCCATCTTTAAAAATATCCGCGGAACCTTAACTAACTTCTTGTAGGCATCAGGATCCCATTTGACTGTTCCTTCCATTTACTCAACCTGATATTGAACAGCATCAGTATTCTCACCCCTTGCAGAAGGGATTGACTCTGCATGCGGATTTGTATGTTTACTGAACCAGAATTGGTTACTATCTCTAAAAGCCAAAATCAACAGGAAGAGTAAGGAAAACCTCTCCTTCCTTCAGGTATTCCGCATACCGCTCTTGCATTATTATTTTATCGATTCTAAGCAGAAAATGTGCTTCGCTGGATGACATTAGAGTAATAATCTTCCATTATATCATACAGCACATTGCCTAACCATTTAGAATGATGAGAAGGTTTAGATAACGCTACCTAAGGATTTGTCATAAAACCCAGCACCCAATTTCCGATAATCATCAACATCACCAATCCCACAAACACAATCATACCTCAATCTTTAAGTTAGCTGCCTACTTCTACCTCCTATTTATATAACGAAAACAAAGGCGATTACGTTGGCTCTTGTGAGCAATAAAAAAGCCGCTACGTTTCACGTAGCGGCTCGATATTTTGAATGTATTAGAGACTATCCTACAAGTACTGCTGGATCTTCTTTCGCTTCTCTTTCTTTATCCTTCAAGTCCGTTTTTGTTCTTCTTGAGAAGTCAATCAGAATTGGTGTTGCAATACATACAGAAGAGTATGTTCCGACTACTACACCGATCATCAATGCAAAGATAAATCCTTTAATTGCCGCTCCACCGAAGATGAAGATCATCAACAATACAATGAATGTCGTCATCGAAGTATTAATCGTTCTAGACAATGTAGAATTTAAGGCTTTATTAATTGTAGACGTTTCATCCTGACCTTTAAACGTTCTAAGGTTCTCACGAATTCTATCAAATACAATTACTGTATCATTTATCGAATATCCAATTACCGTTAATATGGCTGCGATAAACGCTTGATCAATATCCATATTGAAAGGTAGAATACCATGGAATATCGAGAACACCGCGAGTACCAAGGTAACATCGTGCATCATGGCTACAATCGCTCCGGTAGAATATTGCCATCTTCCGAATCGAATTAATATGTAGGCAAAAATGATCACCAATGAAAGAATAATTGCAATCATCGATGATGACATCAACTCTTTCGATACTGTCGGTGATACACTACGAGACTCTTTAACAGAAGCTGTCCCTAACTGATCTTTCATTTTTGCTAGACTCGCTAGAAGTTCCTCTTGAACCTCTTCGTTAGCATTCTTATCAGAACGTCTGTAGTTAGTAGCGATTTCTAAATAATAGCTATTTGCCTTAGTTTTAGTTTCAACAGAAGCAGCAGTTCCATCGCTCTGAATAAAGTCCGCGATCAAAGCAGCTTCAATAGCATCTTGTTTACCTTCAGTCGACTTTTCAAATTTAACTCCGAACGTACGTCCACCTGAGAATTCAACACTTGGATTCAGTCCTCTGAATGCAATTGCTGCGATTCCTCCTGCAATTAAAATTCCAGAGATTATGTAGTACTTCTTACGATTTCCAACAAAGTTGAATTTGAAGTTCTTCATCGCATTCTTTGTCATTTTTGACTCGAAGTTGATTGTACCAGCTCTTTTCATCCACATGTTGATTACCAATCTTGTAATCACAAGTGCAGCGAATACCGATGTGAAGATACCTATGATCAAAGTTGTTGCGAATGATTCAATTGGACCTGATCCAAAAACCTTAAGTACAATTGCTGTCAACATTGTTGTAACGTTGGCATCAATAATTGAAGAAAGTGCCTTCTTAAATCCAGTATCAATTGCAGATTTTAAATCTTTTCCGTTCGCCTGCTCTTCACGAATTCTTTCGAAGATAAGTACGTTAGCATCCACGGCCATACCGATCGTAAGAACGATACCTGCAATACCAGCTAGTGTCAATACCGCTCCAAACGAAGCAAGTGATCCAAACAAGAATAAGATATTTGCAACCAGTGCAATATCAGCAACAATACCTGCTTTTCCGTAATAGAAGATCATGTATATAAATACAAGAGCCAATGCAATTCCGAATGACATCAAACCAGCACGAGAATTCTCAGCACCGATTGTTGGTCCTACTTTCGTTTGTTCTTGAATCACACATGGTGCAGGGAGTGCTCCACCGTTAAGTAGTCCTGCTAAATCGTCAGCATCTTGAACTGAGAAAGAACCACTAATTTGAGTGTTTCCATCACGAATAGGATTGATTACGTTAGGAGCGCTGTAAACAACGTTATCCATTGTAATAGCAACAAGCTGGTTGACATTCTCTTCTGTCATTTGCGCCCACTTATCAGCTCCTTCTGTAGTCATTCTAATACTTACAGCGATTTCACCATCTTGTTGGTCATAATCACGTGAAGCTGACTTAATATCTTTACCTCCAACGAGTGCTTTTCCACTTTCTGGAACTTTACATGGGTATAAGAAATAACCAGTACCGATCTCGTCGTTTAATTTCTCCATTGTTGCACCCCACATCAACTTTAAGTTGTCGTTGAATACGTCCAATACATCATCACGTTTTAAAAGCTTCTCAACTTGTCCACGATCTTCGCTTGTTACGAACATACGTGTCTCATCAATTCTCAAGACCATCTCGCGAAGACCTTTAGTTCCACCTTCTGTAGTTTCATCTAGAGTTGCTCCAGTTAAAGAAGTTAACTCCTCTGCGCCGGCAGTATCTCCAGAATCCGAAGGATTAGGTATGTCAACTATAGCTACACCGTTCGAGTCTAATGAATCAGTTGTAACAACATCCTCAACGTCATCACTTTCTTCTCTCATTGAAGCGGCAACAATAGCTTCCCATTGTCCATCAAAATCAACTCCGAATCGGTAAGTCTCAAAGAATTGTAGGTTGGCTGTAGATTTTAACTTTTCAGCAACCGTCTTTTCATCCATTACACCTGGCAACTCAATATATAATCTATTGTTCGCAGGATCTTTTTGAATATTTGGTTGAGCAACACCGAATTGGTTAATACGACGATTCATGATTTCTTCAACACCGTCCATTGCTTTTCCTTCTTGAATACTCAAGAAATCAATAACTTCTTCGTTTGTTGATTTGATACCCAACTCGTCGATATCTGCAATAGCGAAAAGCTTCACCATTTTATCGTCACCGATTTGCTTATCGTACTTGGCAGCAAACACATTTACGAACTCTCCTCCGTTTTCGTTGTAAGTTTTCTCAGCAGCATCGTAAACTTTCTTGAAGTCAAGGTCCTTTGCATTACGTGAATAGCTCGCAAGAAGCTCTGGCATAGAAACCTCAAGAGTTACACTCATTCCACCTACAAGGTCAAGCCCGAGAGCAAGACTTCGTTTCTTAACATCTTTAAATGTTGATCCAAACAATGGGTAGACTGGAGTTTCTGCTTTAGATTTCAAGATATCATTCACGTAAGCAGCTTTTGCAAGCTCTTTCGATTCAGATTCATTGAATGCGACGGCAGTTCCATTTGGTAAATAAAGTGAATCTGCTTCACCTTTATTCGCCCACTCCTCGTCAACTCTAGTTTGTGCCTCTTTCTCAGCTTTCTTCTCAACAGAGCTAGAAACCCATGTGAAAGACAGCTGATAGATACATACTACAGTTAGTAAAATTGTTAGAAACCAAAAAAATCCTTTATTACGCATTTCGTAAATTAGTTTAGTATATTATTCAAGCCTGCAAATATAGCTGAAAGCTTTCTTAAAGTCAATAGATTGGACGAATCTTATTTAATGGATTTCAATATTGACTAGATCCTCTTCGAAGTCACTCGTTATCAATCAATCACAACGCTCTATTCCGGGTAAAATCTCGTATAGTTCATGGAAATCATTGCACAATTGAAAAAAATGATGAATTCGACGGAAGAGCTCGCTGAGATAATCAAGCGAGCTAGGGGAATTACTCTACTCCGCTAGAGACGTAATCATAGTACAACTCAGTACCTTCATTGAGAAACCACGTTCCTGTAAAGGAGTTGTATTGAAAATGTACATCTCGTTTATGATTGTATACGAGTCCAATATCTTCAGAATAAACTTCGTAGAAGTGTACACTATCGATTAGAGAGTTTTTAGACTTGATTTCAACGGTAACTGTTGGATCAAAACTTATCCCATTCATTGAAGTATCGCTATGGATATCACGATAGAAACACTCGAGCTCTTCATCCTGATTATAAGCATTCGCATCCCATATTTTCTGAAGTGTAGGTGCGAAAACGAGTTTAACTACACGTTGATTCTCTTCTATAAGCTCTGCTCGTATTCCATCGATTACTCCTGTCCAGACATCTTGTAAAACCCACGGTTCAGTCACTGAATCACGCGTGTACCTCCATAATTCTCGTGCTGGTCTACCTTCATTATCGATGTACTCACCTTTCCAAATCGTTTTAAGCTGCGAATACGTTGTATCATGCTGTATCAAGCCTCCATCGTCATGAACAATGCTCATTACATCATAAATAACATAACGCCCTTCTTCCATCGCAAAATATTCGTAATGAAAATCAGGTTCTGTATTACTCTTCTTGCATCCACCAATTAGAAGAACGGCACCTAAAGCGAGAAGTAAGTAGTAATTTTTCATTTATTCAATATTTAGTGATGAGTAATCAATTCATTATTTAGTAATCATAACACGGTTTTGTTCAATGGACACTGTAAGACGAAAGTAATCAATTAATGGTTGGTTTGAAACACCTTAAAAAGGTTTACCCGTTTTTAGTCCAAAACTTCATGAAATAGGTAAGAAAGAATTACTAGACTCAAAAAAAGTTTATGTCCTATTCGTTTGGACTTACTCCTAACTCCTTTAACTGTCTCATTTTTTCCTTTAGACGTTTACCTTCCAACAGAGATCCGTAGTAATAATACTTCTTCCCTGATTCTTTCCCCTTAGTATCATAGGCATAACACCATCCGTGTTTTACCCCTTTTTTATAGCGGACAAACATCATTTTTTTTCCATCTGGATGATAGGTAATCCACTCACCAATTTTCTTGTGGTTTTCGTATTTACCATTCACTTTAATTCTTCCCGATTCGAAGTATTCCTGATACTCTCCATGAAGCATACCATTACCATACCTAATAACAGCAGACGGCCTTTGTGATCTATCTCCCTCTTTTGGAATATAGTACACGACTTTGATTCCGTGTAACGAATCCTTCAAGAACGATTCCTTCGAACTTAACTTACCGTTCATGTTCCAGTTTACCCAGACGCTATCTTTCTTTTGATCCTGATAAATCCCATAACTCATAAGTCCTCCGGTCTCATGATAATAATAACCCTCAGAACGATCTGATATTGCGCTATGTGTAATCACAGCTTTCACCTTACTTGATTTGTAGAAATAGGAAAACTTTCCTACCGGTTTATCATCTTTAAATTGACCTCGATACATGTATACACGGGTACCTGGATACACTTTTTCCCAAATACCTTGTTTCTTCCCATTCGCATCAGTTTGATTCACCTGAGCAAAAGATGGCGATATCAATAAAATAACTAATAATAAGGTTGTCCACTTCATGCTAAACTACTTTCAAAAATTCATTCAAATTCAATACGGTAAGATCCGCCTCTATATTAATTGGCTCCTCTGTTTGAATCCTTACTGTCTTCATACCAACATTCTTGCCAAACAATATATCAGAGTCAGTATCACCTACCATAATACTTTTTTCAAATTCAATTTCAGGGAATTGCATTTTCGCCAATTCTGCCATTGCTGAATTCGGCTTTCTCATATCATCTTCTGCCCCCTTAAGATTCGGTGCGAAATAGCACTTATCAATAGTGCCACCAGCCACATGAATCTCATCGCACATATAAGTATGGATTTCCAAAACGTTACGTTCAGACATTAGGCCTTTACCTACACCTTGCTGGTTTGTTACCACAATAATTCGATTAAAGAATCTGGAAAGTCTTGCGATTGATTTCACAGCATGATCTAGAAACACAAAATCCTCCACTTTCGTGATATACCCATTCATGTTTCGCTCATTAATTACCCCATCTCGATCAAGGAAGAGAGTCCATGTACCATCTATATTCCAGTGATCAATCGACATTTAATGTCTTTTCAACAAGGTAATTGTTTCTGCCTGATGAACTACGACCGATAAGTTCTGAAACAAAGCCGGCCAAAAAGAATTGGGATCCAATTATCATGGAAGCCAAAGAAATATAAAATTCTGTTCGCTCAGCAATCAAACGAGCTCCTTTATCAATGAAGAGCTTGTCCACACCCAACCAAAGCGCAAATCCAAATCCAACTAGAAAAAGTAATGTTCCGATTGCCCCGAAGAAGTGCATTGGCTTCTTGCCAAATTTCCCCATAAAAGCTACGGTCATCAAATCAAGAGGGCCATTTAAAAAGCGATTCAATCCAAATTTCGTAACACCATATTGTCTTGCTCTATGCTGAACAACTTTCTCTCCGATATTCGTAAAACCTGCGTATTTCGCCAATGGTGGAATATACCTGTGCATATCCCCATATAATTCAATGCTCTTAACTACAATTTTCTTGTATGCTTTTAATCCACAATTAAAATCATGTAGCTTGATGCCTGTAATTCTTCTTGCAGCCCAATTGTATAATTTTGTCGGAATCGTCTTTGTTATCGGATCATATCTCTTCTTCTTCCAACCCGATACCATATCGAAATCATCTTCCATGATCATGCGGTAAAGTTCTGGAATTTCATCTGGTGAATCCTGAAGATCTGCGTCCATCGTGATTACAACATTGCCGGCAACAGCTTCAAAACCTTTTTGTAGCGCCGCAGACTTCCCATAATTTCGCTGAAATTTAATGCCTTTAACTTCACTGAATTTTTTCGCGAGGCCATCAATTACATTCCATGAATCATCCTTACTGCCATCATCTATAAAAACGATTTCATAAGAGTATGAATTCTCATCCATAACTTTCTTTATCCATGCATGAAGTTCAGGCAATGATTCATCCTCATTAAATAGAGGGACTACAACAGAAATATCGATTTTCAAATCCAACGTGATTGCAAATTAGTTGCACAAATATAATCAATCTCATTCGTGCTTAGTAATGAATACGTAGTAAGCGCTATTTAGTTTTAAAAATCTTAACAACTTGTCCAGCTGTCGAAAGAAAATAGATCCCAGAATCAAAGCTGTTTAGGTCTAAAACATCAGAAGCAGGAGAAATAGTTCCTGACTGAACCAGCTGTCCATTCACATTTCTAAGTTCGTATGGCTCAGCCTCTAGCAAATTCGAAACTTTCACAATTCCATTGGTAGGATTTGGAGCAACAATTATCTTTTCAAGATCAGCCTCCTCAAGTCCTACAGCACTTTCATTAATGAAAAATAAATCTACACCGGCTTCTGTAATGTTTACGTCAGGATCGAAATCGCTTGTCTTAAAAAAGAACTGCATCGTTGAAGTTAGTGCAATATGATCTAATAATCGAATCGATTGTGGTTGCCATATTCCGAATGTAGAGGGCTCATCTCCAACCGCGTCAATTTCCACAACATCCATCCCATTCGAAACTTCAATTCGTAAGGAATCATCCGGTGGATTTGGGCCCCATTTTGTGTAGAACCAACGTACGTAATTCACGTAAGGATCTGCGAAACCAGAAAGATCTATCACCGGAGAGACTAGAGTAACCGCACCGGCATCCACATCATCAAAATCTGGATCAGGATTACTATCGTTACCTGTTAAATACGCATAGGAATCACAGTCATTTACGTAATCCGCATCTGGAGCAGAACCAGAACTTGTTCCAAATGGGATTCCTCTTTCCCACAAACCAGTTGCAGCAGTCGAATTAGTCGACCAACCAAAGTCAAACGCAAAATCATCATATATACCTCGTTCTATATAAACAGTAAGTGAACCCGTTGAATTATCAATAACCTGAGAGAAGCATTCCGTAACATGCCCCCAATGACCTACCGTTATATCGTAACTCTCCTCGTAATAAAGTGTGAAGTTTTCTTGACCTAATGCGTTTGTCACGCCTTCATGTGTCAATAGACTAGCTTTTAGTCGAATATCCGCATTTAAAACAGGAAGTCCGGTACCGAGATCTATCACAGTAACAGCTAGACTATAGGGTGGGATCGGAACTAATTGAACATCTTGCGTATAGATCACGTCATTCACCATAGGAACGGAGATTGTTTGAGGATAATATCCAATTTTTGAATATGTCACGTCATAAGATCCTGCAGTTGCAATTCCCGTTGCATAGAATCCACTAACATCTGTATCCTCTATTTGATCATCTCCAGTAATTTGAATATCCACTAGATCTAATGGCAAAAGGGTAGCGGCATCAACAACAGTTCCTTCTAAGTACGCTGCCTTCATATAGTTCGCGCCGAGAACAAAAAATCCCTCAGTTCGATCCGTTGCAAGTACGATTCCCGATGGGAGAAATGGATATGCGCCCCAACATCCATCATAGCCTGTTGTCTGAGTTGGGTAGGTTTCGAAATACCCCACCTCTACCATATTATATGGATAACTAACATCATGTATAACCACTCCATCAGAATAATGACTTGTCACCATGTAATCTCCCATGACATGAACATTGTGCGGGATAGTCCCTGAACCGGGAGACGACTGAATTCTATCTACCTCGATCATATTCGCTGGATCTGTGACATCGTAAGCAGTTAGATATGAAAAAGGTAATTCATCTGTTGTAAAAGCGAAATTTCCATTTGTTGATGGCCAAATATTATGAGCGAAAGTACTTGGTGTAGTCTTCGTTCCTAGTAGCACAGGATTCACCTTATCTGTAACATCAACGACGCTTATTGTACCTTCACCAATATGTGCAAGGAACATGGTATTGCCTTGTACATATCCATCATGAACATACCAATTATCAAATACCCCTACCTCTACTGGGTTCATTGGATCTGTATTCAGATCAAGAATAATTACTCCTCCATTATCCCTATTGGCTCCAAAGATATACGCATAACCAGCCGAATCTATGTAAATATTATGTGCTGATTGCCATTCAAAACCAGATGGACCGAAATAATAATTTGTAGGAAATGCAGCCGACAACGGCAACGATGTCATATCAATGATCAGCAATCCTTCGTTTGCCTCGGTAGTTATATAAGCGTAATCACCAAATGTTTTCAAATCTCTCCATGTCGAGTTCGTACCGGGCTCCCAAAAGATCTCCACAGGCGCAGAAGGATCAGCGAGGTCAACTACTCCAGTCCCTTCAGTAGTTCCGACAAGACCATATTCATTTCCATCCTCATCAACATAAGCCCAAACATCATTTAACACCGCATTATGAAGCGTGTCATAACCAATACGACCCAACTGATTCATGTTAAGCTGTGAAAATGTAGAAAGAGAGAAAGATATAGCTAGTAATCCTAGAACTAATTTCATAAATGATAATATTTTCATCTAAAGTACGAAATTGCATAAATACCCGAAAATTGAGAATTCAGTAATAATCTGATCAGAAGGCCTGTTCAATCCTCATATAAGACAGTCCCAATAGGCATTTATGCAATCCCAAAAGATAAATCCATCAATTTAGAACGAGCATCTAGGAACTTATGGGTTGATTCATCTGATTGACTTACTTATTCAACTGTATGCATTATTTTGTTTTAATTGTATTTTTAGCCTATGAAATCCTTCACCACAAAGTATCGTGCGCTGATCATTACTACGATAATATTCGCAGCAATTTACTCGCTTATCTCATTGGTGAACCATTACAATTTCAGAACTTATGCGCTTGATCTTGGTGCTTATACCAATGCCTTGTATGACTATACTCACTTCCAATGGAACGACAGTACAGCTTTCCTTCAAGAACCCGAGAATCTGCTTGCAGACCATTTTGATATTTACCTTATCATATTTTCTCCCCTCTCACTCATCTTTAAAACGTACACCTTACTTGTAGTTCAAATAACCTTCTTGCTTATCGGAGGATGGGGCGTCTTTAAGTATTTCGATGCGCAAGAGACTTCTAAGCGCTTCGCATTACCAGCCGCTATTTACTTCTATACATTTTTTGGTGTTTATGGGGCAGTGTCATTCGATTATCATAGCAATGTGATTGCTGCCATGCTTGTCCCATGGCTGCTTTACCACATTAGAGGAAGGCGACTTATTACGAGTGCCATACTTCTTTTTGTCATCATTTTAGCGAAAGAAAATGTCTCACTTTGGGTTGGTTTCATTTCATTGGGCCTCCTTTGGGAATACCGAAAAGACAAACTGTTAAGGAACTTCCTAGCATTTTCCGCTTTGGGATGTTTTATCTTCTTTGTGATGGTCACCTCCATAGTCATGCCCGCTATTGCAACCAGTAATGAATATGCTCATTTCGATTATTCAATTCTTGGCTCAGGGTTTAAAGAGGCGATAATCTACCTACTATCACACCCGATAGACTCCATACAGACAATGTTTGTAAATCATACCGGAGATCCTTTTGGAGATTACGTGAAACTAGAATTACACGTAATTCTTATATTCTCTGGATTACCACTTTTATTCTGGAAACCACAGTATCTTTTAATGCTGATTCCAATCTATTTTCAGAAGTTATTTCATGACAATTACAGTATGTGGGGTGTTTCTGACCAATACAGCATAGAATTTGCACCCATTCTAGCCATCGGCGCCTTTAGTGTCATCCGAGATTTCAAGAAGCCCAAAATCTCCACTATTGTGATGTATACGACATTGGTGTTAGGTTTAGCTTCTGCGATTCGAATCATGGATAATCCCACAGCATACATCGATAAAACGAGAATACGCATCTACAAAGAGGCGCACTATACAAAGGACTACAATGTCAAGGAGGTTCATCAGGCTCTTGATAACATCCCGAAGGACGCGATCATCTCCTCGCAATCTCAGTTTGTTCCGCACCTCGCACTAAGAGATCACATTTATCACTTCCCAGTAATTAAAAACGCCGAATTTGTTGTCTTCTCCGCAAAAGAAGGCACCTATCCAATGGATCCAAAAGAGTTCGATTTATTTACGGACGAACTGAAAGTTTCAGCTGAATGGGAAGTCGAGTATGATGACCACGCGCTTGTAATACTTAAACGAAAGGTTTAATCGAGTTTAGAGCTTGTATTTCAATCCTAAACCTGAGTCGCTAATCTCTATTTTCTCAAAAAAGGGCTGTAGTTCTTTTTTGGATCGAGAACGATGAATTCCATAAGCAATCCAATCAAAGACAAGCAGAAATCCACCTTGCACGAGTAAACTGTTTCCAAATCCTTTGTATGCAGCTGATTTTTCCAAATTCGATTTAGCCTCACTACGCAATAATAATCCCCCCGAAATGTAAGCAAGATCCAATCCAGCATTAAAGAGAAAAACGGTTTCAGTCTTCCGCTGTTCTTCCAGTGTTTCAGCCGGATTTAAAGACGAGTTAGCTCTTCTTGATTTTATATAACCGGGAATTGCCAATCCTAGATTTACAGTGTTCCACATGACATTCATCTGGTGAAAACTTTTCATTTCATCATTTGGAGCTGTAGCCCAACCAATGCCACTTCCAATTATATTTAATGAAGCCCAGGAGCCCAAACCGATCATTAGCTTCTGATCTACTTTATGACGACCCGAATTGTATTCATCAAATTGTGCCGAACAGCGCATTGAGTAGAACATCGAAAACAGCATTAAAACAACTAGACTTCTTTTCATCTTACTCCTCTTTAACACCGATTAAATTAATCTTCTCATTACGGATCAACTCATTAAATTTAGGTAATCCCTTATCTCTGATTTTATACCATAACTCGAGCTCTACATTGATTTTTGAGACTAAATCATCTTTTACCTGAATCATCTGAGCAGTTGGTCTGTATATCCCCATATTAGCTAATGACGCAACGTGAGCCAATTTATTATTTAGCATAATCGGAAAGTTCAACATGTCCTGATTACTCTTCAGTTTAGTTTGATAAAGCTTCTGCTCGATTGAAGTCATAAGAGAATCCAACCGCTCTCCTTCTTCCACCACTTTTGGATAGAGCTCAGGCTCAACTCTATCACTTAAGGCCCCGATTTGACGTTTGATTGCTCTCATATTCGCAATTGCATCATGAGTCTCATCGAGTTTATTTCTAATCTCCAAAAGGAATTCAAATTGTGCTTGTCTATCTTCAATGCTTCCTTCACTTCTAGGATCCAACAAAATCTCGAATTGGACATCTACGCTATCCGATCCAACTTTCAAGCGCGCAGTGTACATGCCTGGGGGACACTTTGGTCCATTTAGCGTTCCCCACCACATTAACATTCCTTCGAAATCATCTGCTTTTTCATAACGTGTATCCCAATTGAAAATGTTCATGCCACTTTCAATAGTCAACTCATCACTTTTATCCTTGACATCTGTGCTAAATGCTCTGATTAACTTTCCATCATTTGTATAAAAACTCAACGCTACACTGTCTTCATCTTCAGGTATATTGTAATAAAATCGCACACCCTCATGATGATTCGTGCCTCTAGTCATAGATTCTTCTCCTCCACCACCATAACCTGCTGTTGGGTGAACACTAAATAGACGCAATTCATTCGTATTTGTCGCTTGTTTCAGTTCATCCCATATGACGTTTAGGTCATCAAGTATCCAAAAACTTCTTCCTTGCGTTGCAACTATCATGTCGTTGTCCTTAAGTGCAATATCAGTGATAGGAACTAACGGTAAATTTAGCTGCAGTGGCTTCCAGTTTTCACCTTGATCCTTGCTTATGTACAGTCCGAATTCAGTACCGCAGTACAATAAGCCTTCTACGTGACGATCTGCACGTATAACTCTCGTGAAGTGATTTGATGGAATCCCATTAGTAATCAACTCCCAACTCTCGCCGTAGTCCGAAGTATAGTATAGATACGGGGAATAGTCTCCAGATTTATATTTTGTCGCAGCGACGTATAGACCGCCTTTTTTAAAAGGATCAACCTCTATGCTATTAATAATGGACCATTCTGGTAATTTCTTAGGAGTTATATTTTTCCAATTTTCACCAGCATCTCTAGAAACATGGAGCAATCCATCATCTGACCCACACCACAACAAATCTTTTTCTAGCTGAGACTCAACAGCAGAAAATATGGTCGCGTAATACTCGACCCCTGTGTTATCCTTCGTAATTGGACCACCCGAAGAGACTAATTTCAATGAATCGTTACGACTTAAATCAGGTGAAATAATTTTCCAGCTTTCACCGCCATCTTGTGAGACATGCAAATACTGGGAACATGTGTAAATCTTCTTATCGTCATGTGGTGAAAAAAAGACAGGGAAATTCCATTGGAATCTGTACTTCATCCCCTCCGCACCATATCCAATTGGATTGTCAGGCCACACGTTGATTGCACGATTCATGTCCGTATTGTGATTATACCTTGTTAGATACCCACCATAACTTCCTCCATATACAACATCATCATCCAAAGGATCCGGTGCTAAATGAGCGCTTTCACCACCAGCAGTAGATTCCCAATCATCTTCTGATATGGCTCTACCATTTGTTCTATGAGGAATTCTTACTGTTGAATTGTCTTGCTGGGCTGCATAAATCCTATACGGAAATGCATTATCTGTTGTTACACGATAAAATTGTGATGTTGGTTGATTGTGATAGGTACTCCATGTTTCACCACCATCATAAGTAACTTGTGCGCCACCATCATCTCCAATAATCATGCGGCTTGGGTCTTCTGGTGCAATCCATAAATCGTGATGATCTCCATGAGGAGCACGATAATTCCCAAATGTTCTGCCTCCATCTGTACTCTTATGATAGCTTACATTTAATACATATACCGTATTAATATCGTCAGTATCTGCATAAACACGTGTATAATACCATGCACGTTGGCGTAATTTACGTTCACTATTAACTAGTCTCCAAGATTCACCACCATCATCACTTCTATACAAACCTCCTTTATCTTTATTTTCTACAATAGCCCAAACACGTTGATTATTTAAAGGTGAAACTGTAACACCTATAATACCTAAAATTCCTTCTGGGAAACCTTTCATTTTTGAAATTTCTGCCCATGTTTCTCCATTATCCGTACTTTTCCATAATGCAGAACCATCACCTCCAGAATTTAGACTGTAGGGAGTTCGATTAATTCGCCATGTAGAAGCATATAAAATTCTAGGATTTGTTGGGTCCATTATTAAGTCTACAACACCCGCATTTGCATTAACAAATAATGTCTTTTTCCATGTTTTTCCGCCGTCAGTACTTTTATAAATACCACGTTCATCGGTTGGCTTGTAAAGATTACCCATTACACCTGCAAATACAATATTATGATTTGTAGGATGAATAGCAATACGTGGAATATGACGCGATTTTGGTAAGCCTGAAGCTGTCCATGTTTTTCCAGCATCAACACTTTTCCACATACCGTAACCTGAAGATACATTTCCTCTCACTGTCTTTTCACCTCCACCGACGTAAATAACATTAGGGTCACTTTTTGATACTGCTATTGAACCAATACTTCCACCAAAATAACCGTCAGAAATATTCTCCCATTGACGTCCGCCATTGTTTGTTTTCCAAATTCCGCCACCAGTGGCGCCAAAGTAATAAAGGTTGGGTTGATTTGGCACTCCAGTCACAGCAGCACTTCGGCCACCTCTAAAAGGACCTACAAGTCGATACTCTAATCC
>DKPV01000062.1 GCA_002471375.1 Flavobacteriales bacterium UBA7325 | reverse complement strand
GGTGGATCTAATCTTCCAACGAACGGTTCATGAAATAGTATAATGGCTACTCTTCGATTTTTTTCGTCCTCGGTTTTTTGGCCTTCTCCCCGAGCGAAGACTCATGCATTAAGATTGTTATCGAAGCCGCGCTTCGCTGTTCGATAGACATTCCTCGCTCTTTTTTTCGACAATCTCAAATTTGCACTTAATCGTACTAGAGAATCAGCATATCCAACAAAATATATAGAGTAAATTAATGACAAATCATAATTAACCGATAGATCCGTAATTGATTTTTCAAATTCAGTTTCGAGCTTGGAGCTTCCGAAATCAAAATAAAAATAAACAAGGACTGTAACTTGTGCACGCAAACAAAATCCTACTAGGAAAACAAAATGAGTGCAATTCTCATACGAGAAAGTTACTGAAAAATAGGTCTAGCAAGTGACCTTTTGTAATAAATGAAGAAGATTCTAACTAGTTACTCAAGAAATCTAAATCTCCTTCCTTCATTTTTTTATACGATTGACTTAAATAAGCAATCATAACCCGCATTGCATCAAATGCCTCTTCGGTAGCTGCACTGATCTCCTTCTTTTGAAGACGTAGTAATAACTTCATATAGATGGCTTGAAAGGCTGCCTCAGTATGATTTTTATCTTTCTGATCTGACTTCTCTTGAAATTCTTCAATATAAGGTACAGCAGATTCATAAACAGGGACATAGTGAACATCTTTTGTCAAGTTCACCATTGTATTATGAAGATATGATAGCTCTATCATGATCTCCTGCAGTGAAGGTAAATGTCCAGTCTTTTCGATTTTCGCAGAACGCATTTCTGCGATTAAGGAAGAGTACCAGGTGCGGTATTGTTCGATAAAAGAGGCATCAGGTAATTGAGGACGAACATAATTATCAAGAATAGCTTCCACATCGAAATTATAGGCACGAATAATATCCTCAATCTGATACATGTAGATGATGTACTCTGCGATGTTCTCCTTTTGCTTTTGTTGAGCTACGAGCATAATTCCGTTTCGAATTTTATATTACTCTGAAGCTTCGTCAGATCCGCTTTTTTCCTTCTCATTAATGAAGTCAATAAACTTCATTGTAATATCCATAGAAGAATCAGCGTAAGCGATAGTGCCCAAGTTATCTTTTGCTAAGAACAATGTTATTCCATTCTCATTCGCATATTCTTTACCGTAGTCGGCTAACTTTTCAATTAAACTCAACTGAAAATCTCTTGCTTTCGTTTCTAGGCTAAGTCCCTCTGTCTGCTGTAAACTAGTCATTTCCAGTTCTAACCCTTGCAGTTGTTTTTGATAGTACTTCTCGCCATTTGCAGACAATAAACCTTGAGCCATTTTTGATTGGTACTCTCCTCCTAGACGTTGATATTCACCTTGAAATTTTGCAACCTTTTCGTTGTATGCTCTTTCCAGCTCTTCAATCTCATCCTGACTAGAAATAAAATAATCAAGGTGCTCAGAGATACTATCTTGAACATAATAAGCGATTTTCATCTCACTATCAGCAGTTGCTCCACTCTCACTCTTTTCACCGCAAGAAGCTAATCCAACTACTAACCCTATTGCTAATACTATACTTTTCATACTCGATTATTTTTTTCTTTAAAACAATTTTCCCAATCAGCGCGCATTTCAACAAATCGTTTGAGTGCACTAGAAAGCAAGGTTTCAGTTATCATATTTTCGACATCTTCTAGACCATCCACATTAGTAGCTCCAATTTTATATGTCTGCTCATAATCACCCAGTTCAATCTTCACCATATACTTTTCATTGTAGCTGAAAATTTGAATCTTATAACGTTGATGAGGAACCTCTTTTAATAATCTCACTGCTTGAATTTGGAACAAAAATACATGAAAAAAGCGCTTACAAAAGTACGCGCTTAATTTTTAATCCAAAAAATCTAAATCTTATGCGATTGCTAAATCAAATTCATGATAGGCCTCGAACGTGAAAGGAACCTTTACCATGTAGGCATAATCCTGTCCAACTTCGTACATATCTTCATCATTATCGCGATAAAACCATTCTACATTCACTCCATTCCCTGAATCAGCTAGCTCATTCAGTTTATAAAGCAAAAAGAGGATACGTTTGGATGATGTAATATTAAAATACTCTAAGTTAATTCTGAAGGTTGTATCCGCACTAGGATCGAGCAAATAAGACTCGAACCAGCTTAAGATTGGTAACCAGAACTCATCGGGGTTATCGGGAATAGACCTTCCACGAATCTCCATAATTCCAGTCTTCCTGTCGAAACAAATGAATGGCGTTTGAGCCGTTTCTTCTATAGTCAACGTGTTCATAAATCGTTCTTTAGTTACTGCAAAGTCGCAAAAATATGGCTACGATTTTTAGATTTTCTACGAACCAAATAATTTGTACGACGAACGTAACATTTCATCGGTTAAAGTCATCCACCAGCCTCCGTAAACTTCATTTTACTCAGTGAAGAGTGCTATTTGATCAACGAGAGGCTCAATTGGCTCATTTATCACTCCGTCAATTTTAACGTTATATTCTTTCGCTATTTTACTAAATACCAATCGAAGATGCCAAGCATAACCGCCAATCATTTGAATGTGTGATACACTCCCAGAGTTCAGATATGAATCAAAAAACAGACGAATGCTTTGCTCATGAAATTCCGAAAACAAGCCTTGATCATTGACAAGTAGACTAGAGAGTTCAGAAAATCTCGTCTCAATTTTCAAGACCTCAAGATCATGTTTGCTAATTCTGTCCAGAAGAAGATCTAATTGATCGCCTTCCAATTCGTTTGATTCGAAAGCTTCAAAAACCAGTTTACCAAAATAATGCCCGCTTCCTTCATCTCCGAGCTCACGACCTTTACCACCTACAACCTCTAAAACATCGCTTCCACTCCAATTGAACAGCACGGATCCGGTCCCAGCAATTGCGACCCATCCACTTTGTTTTCCTAAGCTCGAAAATCCCGCAGCATGCAAATCTGACAATACTGATACATCGGTAAATCCAATCCGCTTAAACATTTCTTCGGCTTCCATTCTTTTGTCTAATCGGTAGCATCCTGCTCCAAAAAAAATAAGTTCTACCTCTGAGAGTTTAAATTTCGAATTCCAATAGGCCTTAATGCGTTCTTCAAATTCTGAATTCCAAAATGATGGATGATAGCTCTCCAAAGAAAAATAGCTCCTCCTTCCTGCTTGCAACGAACACCAGTTCGTCGTAGTTCCACCTCCATCTGCAATAATCTGAATTTTACTCACCCCGCTAAGTTAGTTAACTTTCAATTTAATCTCGAATACCTACATTTAAGCGTGGAAATTGCTGATAAATATCGGATTGTTGAGCGCATGGGGAAACAGGCCCATCGGAAATTTGGCGAAGTCTACTTAGTTGAGGATAAAGACTCCAAGTCAAAAGCAGTTTTAAAAGTAGCCACTGGCACAAATACTATTCGATTAAGACAAGAGTCCTGTTTTAGCTTTAGCGAAATAGGATTACCAACTACCATCTATTATGACGAATTGGACAGCGGCGCACACTATATCAGAAACTATGCGGAAGGCATCCCTCTCGACGAATACTGGAATAAACTTCGAAAAAAAGAGCGTCTACCATTTTTGATTAAGCTTGTTCAAGCACTCATACCGCTGTTTTCCGAATTGAAATCAAGAAATGTTGTACACTGTGATCTCAAGCCAGGCAATATTCTTATTCACGACTCAATAAAGGGTATAGATTGTCACCTCATTGATTTTGGCCTTGCGATAGATAAGGCTGCGGTGGAGAATCGGAGTGTAGTTTTTCCGCTGGGCTTTGCATCGCCAGAGTTGTTACTCAATCAATTAGAAATAGTTGATCAAACTACAGATATTTATACCTTAGGAATTACATTTTGGAGATTATACACTGGTAAACTTCCGCTGACACATCCAAACCCGAGTATCTTCACGAACCTTCAGCTCACGCATCCAATTCAAGATCACCCGGAGATACCAAGGAAACTATTCAAAGTAATTGAAAAAATGTGTCACAAACACTCATTCAAGTCTCCGCCAAATAAAATGGAAAAACAATCGGTAAAAAAGGCTTTGGTTGAAGCACAAAAAGAGCGCTACCAAAACTTAGAAGAAGTCTTAAAGGATCTTATTAAAATTCAGAAAAAAAGATGGTGGTAGATTCTACCAAACAATATCGTAACGGTATCCAAGGTTCATTGCGAACAAGAGACTACTGTGAAGGGCACCGTATACATTCTGTTGTGTTCCTTGAACTAAGAATAAATAACTGATTCCTGCGTCAAAATAAAATGTCCCGTAGCGAGGTACTGAGTACTTAACTCCTCCTAGGAGTCCAGCTCCAATTCCGAAAATACCGCCATCTACACGCTCTGCTGGCTGAATCTCATAAAGTGTCTCATCAAAATCATCATAATTCACTTTCACCTTATTCAATGCAAGCATGAAGTTGGTTCCACCATATGCTGCAAATCCAAAATCAAAACCGTTCCCCAAGTAGAAACGAGTACCGCCTTCGATGATCGTATAATTCATTGAAGGCAATCCTTTTACTGTTAGTACTGATGGGAAAGTTGTAGTAAAGTCTATCGCTTGAGCATTGAACGAAATTGAATCCTCTGCTGTTTGGTGAAACAAATGGGTCACACGTCCATAAAATGACAATGCATCATCGCGCGGAATCTCTAGGCCAGCATGAAATCCTGTGTACCACGGAGAGCTAAACCCTTTCATTACAGAACCACCTGCATTAAAACTTACTTGAGCAGAAATAGTTCCACTTACGAGTAAGACAATTATCAATAAAAAATTTCTCATATCTCTGTCCATTTAGGGTTGAACTTACTAATCTTATCAAAAACCGGGCAATTTTTGTCGTGAGCTCCAGGCAAGTATCCAGTACCCATTAAAAATTCATTGAGAATCTCGCCTCCTACAAATTTAAAACGAGTTTTGAATAAAACCACCCATTCCTCCTTTGATTTAGGATGATTCTGATCTAGCCAACTCTTAAAGCTACCAAATTCCGCCTGAATTTGCAAAACTTCTTTAGCATTGTGGATTGTAGCTTCACTTTTTCGTCGATTCCGTATTATCGAAGCGTCATTCATTAACCTATCCAAATCAGCATTATCGTAATTTGCAATCCTGCTAACATTCCACCCGTCAAATGCTAACGCAAAATATTTCTTTTTATTGAGTATAATTTCCCAAGAAAGCCCTGCCTGATTGATCTCCAAAGTTAAGCGACCAAAGAGCTCATTATCGGATTCCACAGGAAACCCATAGACTTCATCGTGGTAATCAATGTGAACTTGTTTCGTTTTTGGTGACTTACAATACTCGCAATAACTCATATCTATTTTGTAGTAATGTTCTCTAATTTTTGAATCAACTCCTCAACTCCAGTTAATTCTGCTATTTCTTGTTTTGACATCAGGACTTCAAAGCCATTAGAAACTTTATTAAGTATGATGGGATATTCATATTTCGCCTTGTGCCTTTTTTCAAACTGACGAATATACCAGAACTCCAAATCCGCTTCAGTCCTTGCTTTAAAAGCCTTCCATGCGGATCTTTGCCCCAAATTATGATGGGTTAACGAACAGAGTTCACATTTGTAGGTTGACGGTTTAAATACTTTATGTGCATAATCCACCGCAGCGCTTATTGGATCGGTGTTAGCATTGTAAATAAAAATTATTTTCGAACTCATTCATTGAAAGGTATAGTCTTTTGACGAGGAAAAGTACAATTTATTACTTTTACCACTAACGAAAACAACTTTTGCCTATGTCAGTATATTCATTTAACGGATTTATCCCAGTTGTAAAAGAAAGTAGCTTCATTCATCCGAAGGCTAGCGTTACTGGAAATGTAATCATTGGAGAAAATGTATACATTGGTCCTGGCGCAGCTATTCGAGGAGATTGGGGACAAATTATTATTGAAGACGGCTGTAATGTTCAGGAAAACTGTACCATTCATATGTTTCCCGGAACCACTGTTTTACTGAAAGAGGAAGCACATATTGGCCATGGAGCAATCATTCATGGTGGAACAATTGGAAAAAATTGCCTTATAGGTATGAACTCTGTGATCATGGATAATGTTGTGGTGGGAGATGATTGCATAATTGGAGCTTTAAGTTTTGTTCCAGCGAACATGAACCTGCCCAGACGAAGCCTCGCAGTAGGTAATCCTGCAAAAATTGTAAAAGAGGTCTCGGATGAGATGATTGGATGGAAATCAAAAGGGACTGCACTTTACCAAGCTTTACCTCAAGAATGCTCCGATTCATTGAATGAATGTGATCCTCTCAGAGAAATCGAAGAAAATCGACCTCAACAGGAATCAATGTACAACACCTGGGAATCTATTAAAAAACAATAATCTTGAGCCATGTCAAAAATAGACATCACAATCCTAACGGATCACCGCTATTTGGAATCGAGCTATGACGACCAATATTCACAGAATGTAGTAGATGAAGACTATATGCTCTTTCATGCGCTTGAGAAAAAAGGCTTGAAAGTACATAGAACTAATTGGGATGATCCAAATTTTGACTGGACAAGTACTGAATTCATAATATTCAGAACCATCTGGGATTATTTCGAGCGCTATAAGGAATTTGCTTCCTGGCTAGAGGCTGTTTGCACTGAAACAAAACTAATCAATGAAAAATCATTGATCTATTGGAACATTGACAAACATTATCTAGAAGACCTTGATCAAAAAGGCGTGCGAATTCCAAATACACGATTTATAGAAACTGGTGACTTACGATCCTTAGAGGAAGTTGTTGGTACGTTAGATTGGGACGAATTCATATTGAAACCCGCAATTTCAGGTGGATCAAGACACACCTATCGATTTAAACCTGAAAGAGCTCATAAGCACTCAGAAGTTTATAAAGAACTTATTTCTGAAGAGAGCATGTTGTTGCAAGAGTTCCAAAATCAGATCCTAACCAAAGGCGAAATCGCATGTATGGTATATGGAGGAAAATACAGCCATTCGATTCTGAAACAGGGGAAAGATGGTGACTTCAGGGTTCAGGACGATTTCGGTGGGACCGTAACGAAATACGAGCCAGACGAAGAAGTTATTCGTTTTGTCGAGCAAGCAATAGAAGCTTGTGATCCAAAGCCTATATATGCGCGCGTAGACATCATTTGGAATAACGAAGATGAACTCTGCATAGGAGAACTAGAACTCATTGAACCTGAATTGTGGTTCCGTTTTCATGAACCATCAGTAGATCAGTGTGCCCAGGCAGTAATCGACTACATGAAAACTATGCCTTCTTCGCTGGTGAAGGATCTGAATTAAGTCGACTTAGTTCGAGTGGTTCAGTCTTTTTCTTGAAGGATCTCCAAAGAATATAAACTCCTACTAGAACAAATGGAATACTTAACATTTGGCCGGTATTAAGTGCAAAGACTTCATCTCTAGCGGTCTGTCCGAGTTTAATGAATTCTATAAAGAATCGAGCTCCGAATAGAAGAATCAAGAAACTTCCGAATAACATTCCTCTCTTTTCATAGGCCTTCTTTTTCCAGAACATAAAAAGGAGAAAAATAAAGATTACCATATACGATATCGCCTCATAAAGTTGAGCTGGATGCCTTGGTGTAGGATCATAAATATTTAGTGCCTCGTTGTAGAAGTTAGGAAAACTAAAAGCAAAGAAACCATTGGTAGGCACCCCTACTATTTCACTATTCATAAGATTACCTAATCGAATGAAACATGCGGCGATTGCAATAGGAGCAACAATCCTATCAAGGATCCATATCATAGGCAATTTCACAACTCGTCTCGAATAAAGATACAATGCTAAAATTAGGGCAAGGGCACCACCATGCGACGCAAGTCCGCCCTCCCAAATTTTGAAAATTGACATAGGATGTGACAAGTAACCCTCCTGCAGTAGTCTGCCAGTGACGGGGTCTACCTCATCGAAATACGGGCCGTAGAAAAACACATGCCCTAGTCGTGCTCCCACAATTGTTGCGATTACAACATATAGAACCAATTGATCTAGATACTTCTCATGCACACCTTCTCTTTTGTACATTCTTTTGATCACGAAGTATCCTATGATTAGCCCAGTCACAAATAGAAGTCCATAAAAATTTGGGGTCTTCCAACCTTCGATTATTTCGGGAGTCACATCCCAATTTATTACTAGATTCACGTCAAATTATTATTGATTTCAATCAAAGATAATTGTTTTTTGGACTTTGCACTGTCGCCCATATTACTTGGCATTTCAGAATTTAAGATGATAGTGAATTTCTTCGTTTATCAATGTTAGAATTGAATCTATCAGAAACATTGAATTAATCGTATATTCGTACAAGTGAAATTCTTACAGACCATACCTCTCTTTGGATTACTGTTTATACTAACAGCATGTCCTCCTTCGGCAAATAGAAGTTCACCAATAGAGCAAATCAAGAACAACGGAATGGATCTTCCGGATTTGCAACCAAAATCATACAACGGAATAATTTTCGAGCTATCCTCGCTCTTTGAGCTAGACTATACAAAGCAATACGTTCTCACTGACTATGCCTCAACTCATGTTATTTACATGATGGATTTGAATTTTAGCGTTGAATATTTCGATAATGACGATGCAGGATATTATCAATATTCATTTGAAGAGGACATTGAGTTATTGGATGCCGTTCACGATAATTACATCTTGAAGCGCCAAGCATCTCTCGAAGAGTATGATGTCACAATAAAAAAGCCTGTTCCTAAGGAGGTTGGATTCCCTGGCTACATACAAGTAGTTCACGGCTCTGCCAATTCTTATAGCGAATCGTCATCTTACTTCACGGCTACATTGCAGGTTGGTAAAGAATTCTTCGTATTTCAAATGATTGGAAAACAAGAGAACATGGGTTATCTCTATGACGACTTCATCGATCTCCTTGCTTCAGTTCGTATCTAATGGATCACCAATACATTATTGATCATTTCAAAAAAGTCAGTTCTTTGGGACTGCCTGGGGAAGATTCGCACCGATCATTAATGCCGTTGAAGCGTCCCATATCGAGCAAAGCCAAAGCACGATCACAAACTTATAGAGAATCTGGTGTTGGAATTGTCCTTCATAAAAATGGAACAAGTTTAGAATGCCTATTAATTGAGCGACCGGATTACGAAGGCACGCATGGAGGCCAAATTAGTTTTCCCGGAGGCAAGCGAGATCCAGGTGACATTGATTTAGAATATACCGCACGAAGAGAGTGCTTTGAAGAAGTAGGTCTTCCCTTTGGTCATGGGGAACACTTATCTCAATTGACTGAAGTATTTATTCCCGTGTCTGACTTCTTGGTACAGCCATATATTTTTTATGTTGAAGAATTACCTCCATTAATTCCTGACGATCGAGAAGTTCAAAGTATTATTTCATTTGACTTATTATCCTTAATGGACGATTCGATACTTCGAAGAAAATCTCTAAAGTTACGGAGCGGAATAATGATTAAAGACATGCCCTATTTCGATATACAAGGTCATGTCGTTTGGGGGGCAACAGGGATGATTCTTTCAGAAATGAAAGAGATCTTGATGCGAATACGCTAAAGTCTTATTTCAAGTTTTCTAACTCTAGCTCTAAGGACTCGACTTTTAAATTCAATTCTTTGATTGACTCCAACAGAACGGGAATTAGCTGTGTATACTCAACAGTTTTGTATACAGTATCATCTCCAGCATTACTGAAAATTGATTTCTCTTTTACCATTTCCGGGAATACACTTTCCACTTCTTGGGCAATGACACCATATTGAAGTCGTGAATGAGTTTCAACTTCACCATCTGGTTTTTTCGTTTTATACGTGATGGTATAATGACGGCCATTTAGCTGACTCAATTTCTCCAGAGGACTCTCGATTGCGACGATATTCGTCTTCAATCGCTCATCAGAGGCATTCACCCAGCCGCCAAGAGCATAACCTGTGCCAGCAACACCAATATCAGCAGTGAAGTATCCAGACCATCCGGTAGTAACATTCGTGGTTTGTCCATAAACTCCATTAAATCCAATTCCGTACGTTCCAATCCCAAGTCCTGTAGCCCCTGTATTCGATCCATATACAGCAAAGCCATCACCATATGCCGATTGACCTACAACGCCATTGAAACCAATTCCAAGAACTCCATAACCTCCGTTAGTTCTCAGGTTGTTTCCATAAACACCAGCATCTCCTGTTGATGTTGGCGGCAACTGTCCAGTTACGCCATATCCAGCACCTGAATTACTTCCAATTATTGCAGAATTAACAGAAACTGAACTATTCGTCGAAGCTTGAATGGTAGAAAAACCATTCGATGGATTTGTGCTCTCTGCTCTGATTGCAACTCCAGTAGAGGTTTGATTAGCCAAGACAGCACTCGAATTTGCAACCCCAGAGTTCACCTCTAGCCCAGTCAAGTTCGATCCGCTATTGTTGATTAGCACAGAACCAGCGTCCGCAGTAATTGTTCGACCAAGTCCCGCGCCACCTTCATCATATGCCTGATCAAGCGTGTTGGCACTCGCAATATAGCCTGCATCATTTGTAAATGCACTCACATTTGTTGGAGCATTTGTCAGCGTTGTATAGTCAGCTCCATCAGCCCAAATTGCAGATTCAGCAACCTCTGAATAAAGCGAGTAAGGAACACTAAGGAATTGTGATGTCGAACTAGAAGTAAAACTTGTTCCTCCTGCAGGATCAATTTCAATTTTTATAAAATACGGCCCATTGCTCCAGTCGATTGCCATCGTAGTTGTCGATCCAATTTCATGAGTTATTAAACCATTGTCATTAGACAAAACGGTTACCCACTCGACAAAAACGGCTGTTCCATTAACGGATCCTTGAAGGATTGAAAATTGAGCACCAACATTTGTATTTGACACCAACGCTCCTGAAGCATTTCGCACGACAGACTGATATGTCATTTCTGAAGGAGCCTGGGCAAAGATAAATGTGCCCATCAGGCAAATTAAAATAGTCGAAATATGTTTTTTCATCATTCTAATATTTAATAAACTTCAATGTTGTTGTAGGCTGCTTCCCATCCGAAATTTCAAGTATATAGGTTCCCGATGAAAGTTCCTGAATTGGAACAATTGTCTTTAATCCCATTATAGAGTTACGCTTCACCAATTTGCCTTTAGCATCATAGAGATCATATTCTAAAGAAGTTTGGTATGAATTAAGTTCGATGATAATCTCTTCTGAAGCCGGGTTAGGATAAATGGATGTAGCCACATTATTTAAATCGGTCAAACCAACTTGAGAATAGTATTCATGCGGCTGCTGAACACCTTCCGATATATTCAATGTGCCAGAAGTATTGTGGTAATCAATCTGTCCAATTGAGTAACTGAATGTTCCTCCGGATCCGGTACCGTCACCGCCAGTTGAAACTGTGTTTTCTTGAGAGATTGAATAGGTGCTTGCAAGAATTGCGCAGCCCATTAGCAGGTTTTTTTTCATAGCCGTAGTAATTCGCACTCAATATACGCATATTTTAATGTTGAATCAAATAACTCGGGCGGCTAGTTTAAGCCAAACATACAGATTGGAATATCTAGAATCGAACTCGCGCAAATCCGAATGCCGTCGAAATACTGTTTGAATCATCTAAGAAGAAGCTCAATACATCTCGTGAAGAAATACCGAATTCATAAGTTCCACCGCCAAGAATGAAGTTAACACCAATTGGAATATTGTGTTTGTAAAGCCCACCTCCAAGGTATCCAGCACTTAATTGCAACCACCCAATCGGTTTAAAGTCTCCTCCAAAAGATATAACTGGATTCGTCAGGCTCCCAGGATTACCTGAGTCAAATGGACCGACAACATCAAGTCCCAATCGAATCATGTCTCCAAGTTCCAATGAAGCACCTAATCGATAAGTCGCAGCATTATTAATCTTATACTCCTCTTCTCCCACTAATTGCAGAAGGCCTCCATCCTCAAGGAAATTGTAGATTGAATTAGTTAGATTAAAGTTTTCCATCCCTGCCAAATCCATCGAAGCGACTAGTGTATCTTGCACGCTATATACGTTTCGAGTGTATGTAACCGACCCTATATTATTAACAGCTGCAGCTACTTTTAGCTTCCCAAAGAACACTGCACTTGCTGAAAGATCGACACCAAATCCAGTTCCTACTGGTTTAGGAATTGCACCAGTTGTCGTAAAATTAGAAAGGTTACTTGATGCTATCGCCCCATAGTCGATATCGTAATTTGGGCTAAAAGATGAATAGATGTAGAAATTTGTCCCATCCGATTCAAGGTTAAACATTGCCATCGATTGGATAAAACGACCTCCAATTCCACCATACAATGCAAACGTGGAATCACTTCCAAATATCTTTCTTCCATAACCGAAGTTATAGTGTCTATTCCATGCGAATCGAATCTCCGATCCGTTTGTTAATGAACTAATATTCAAAGGTACAGATGCCGTGCCGTTGATCGCTGCAGCGAGTGTATCATTCGGTAAATTACCCGAGTTTAGTATTGTAGATGTATCTGTCCCAAAAACAACCGTCAATGAATCAAAATAAGATGATGCTCGCCCGTTAAATAAAAGATCAGTCGCATTCTGCCCTAGCTTGGAATACCAATTGTAATTCTCTGAAATATTGAAAGCAATTCCTCCAAATTTTTCTGCTTGAAATGCGAATCCCAGCCAGTTAAAACTGAAATCCATTGTAATTCCAGAATTCATATATTCTATGGCATATTGCCTTTGAGTAGCCCAATCGGCTGGATCGGATGCGTCATCTTTCATGTCCTTACGGATAGCCTTGTAAAGATCCTTTAATTTATCTGCACTGAGTGAATCTGAATAAAACCCAAGATTAAATTCCGTAGAACCTGCTGTGAATTTCTTGTCATAACCCGTTCCAAAACCTAAAGCGGAACTATTGATTCCCAAACAATGATAGTCCGTCACAAATGTGGTAGCAACCCCCTTACCTACAGCAGTATAAGCCACCCCCTGAGTTTGGGCCATTACACCATAGTTAGATACTAATAGAAAACTTATTAAGAGAATAGCGACAGGTTTCATTGGTTGTATTTTTTTTTCCTCTAAAGTACAAGGAATTGTTATAAATCAAAAAGAGGAACAAATCTTATTGAAATTTGTTCCTCTTCCTGCTAAACCATGCTAAAACTATAAAACCCAAAAACAATTATACCTAATCTGTTGTCTTTAGAGTTGTAACAAATATAAGAATAATCCATTAACAGCAATAGCATTTTGTAAAAAAAAGTATTGAATCAATTTTAAAGAAGAAGAATCAGCCAAGAACGACGTCTAACACCATCATCAATAAGAAGCCACCGATGAAACCAAGCACTCCAATATCGCGGTACTTATCTCGCTGTGTTTCTGGGATCACCTCCTCAACTACAACGAAAATCATTGCGCCAGCAGCAAAGCCCAATGCGTAAGGTAAAATTGGAACAAATGAAGCTACAGCCCATGCTCCAGCTACCCCAGCGATTGGTTCTACTATAGCCGACAATTGTCCATACCAAAAGCTTTTACCTCTAGAAACGCCTTGTCTTCTTAATGGCATAGCAACCGCTATTCCCTCTGGGAAGTTCTGTATTCCAATACCAATAGTAATGATAACAGCGGAAGAAATCATTTCTATATCACCTCCTGCCGCTCCAAATAGCACTCCTACTGCCAAACCTTCAGGAATGTTATGAAGTGTTATTGCTAAAACAAGTAATGTAGTACTATGCCAGCTCGTCTTCGGGCCTTCCTTCTCATCTTCACGGAAATTGATGTGCAGGTGGGGAAGAAGCTTATTCAGAATGAAGAGGAAAAGGGCTCCTAAAGCAAAACCAACTGTAGCTGGCATGACTTCCCAACCATCCTTCATTCCCATTTCTGCAGCCTGATCAATCGCTGGAAGTAAAAGTCCAAAACAACTTGCTGCAACCATTACGCCCCCTGTAAATCCAAGCAGACCATCCAGTAGTGCTCTATTCATCTGCTTAAAGAAGAATACTAGGGACGCCCCCATCATTGTTAAGAACCAGGTAAAGGTAGTGGCATAAAACGCCGCCAACACTGGATCTAACTCACTTAAATACTGAACTAATTCTTTCATTGAAATTAAAGATGCTGCAAATTTAACAAGATTTTCGATGAACAGAATTGCTGCTCAGACTTGATTCACTACATTTGCAGCCAAAAGTCAAAAACAATAAATATAATGGCAACAAATAGAACGTTTACAATGTTGAAGCCTGATGCAATCGAAAACGGTTACTTGGGGAAAGTTTTAGATATGATCGTAGGTGCTGGATTTGAAATCAAAGCAATGAAATACACGAGATTATCAGAAGATGAGGCAAAGAAATTTTACGAAGTGCACGCTGAGCGTCCTTTTTATGGTGAATTAGTTGAGTACATGACTTCAGGACCAATTGTTGCAGCGATCTTGGAAAAAGATAACGCAGTAGCAGATTTCAGAGCATTAATTGGTGCAACTGATCCTGCTGAAGCAGAAGAAGGGACTATCCGTAAATCTTACGCTGAATCAAAAGCTAAGAATGCAGTTCATGGATCGGATTCTGATGAAAACGCAGCAATTGAAGGTGAATTCCATTTCAATGCAGCAGAAATTTTCTAATCAACGATATAGAAATTAATGAAGAGGGAGGCTAATTTAGCTTCCCTTTTTTGGGTCTAAATGATTACATTTGGAATCAAATTATTTATCCATGAACAATTACATTTCTACAGTTGAAAATCGTTTCGTTAAGTATGCGAAAATTGACACATCTGCTGACCCTACCTCAACATCATTCCCATCTTCAGAAATTCAAAAGGATCTTGGACGAGCATTAGTTTCTGAATTATTGGACCTTGGTATTAGTGATGCAGAAATGGATGAATGGGGATATGTATTCGCTACAATCCCCAACAATACAGGGAACGATACGCTTCCTTCAATTTGTTTTTGTGCTCACATGGATACAGCTCCTGATTGCAGTGGAACTAATGTTAAACCAATAGTTCACCGAAATTACAATGGAAACCCGATCACTCTGCCAGACGATCCAACACAAATTATTACAGTTGAACAACACTCCTACTTGAAACAGAAAATTGGAGATGATCTAATTACGGCTAGTGGCCATACACTTCTTGGAGCTGATGACAAAGCAGGTATAGCGATTATTATGGATTATGCTCATCACATCATCAATAACCCGGATATTCCACACCCTACGATTCGAATTCTGTTTACACCTGATGAAGAAATTGGAAGAGGTGTCGACCATTTAGACATGGAGCGATTGAATGCAGATTACGGATATACTCTCGACGGTGGTGTTCTTGGATCTCTCGAAGATGAGAGTTTCTCTGCTGATGGTGTTAAAATTACGATTAATGGTATCAGTGCTCACCCAGGTTATGCAAAAGGTAAAATGGTTAACAGCATGAAGGTAATGGCAGAGTTCGTAGAGCTTTTACCAAAAGATAGCTGGTCTCCAGAAACCACAGAGCACCGGGAAGGTTTTGTTCACCCAACAAATATCGGAGGTACACTTGAACAATCAACTATTGGTTTTATCATTCGTGACCATGAAACTTCAAAATTGTCTGAGTATGAGAATCGCTTGGAAGGACTTGTAAAGTCTGTCGTTGATAATTACCCTGGGGTTACTTATGAATTTGAAGTTACTGAACAATACAGAAACATGAAGGAGGTTCTTAAAACCGTGCCTTTTGTTGGTGAATATGCTATTAGTGCAATGGAAAAAGCAGGAGTCACAGCTCTCCCTACAATTATTAGAGGAGGAACTGATGGATCAAGGCTTTCATTTATGGGAATGCCGTGTCCTAATATATTTACGGGAGAAATGGCTATTCACTCTAGACATGAATATGTAAGTATTCAAGATATGGAGAAGGCAGTAAAGACTTTAGTAGAACTATCTCAAATTTGGGCTAAGCACTCTTAATATGAGTCATCAGAAGGTCATATCGGATATTGAAAACGGTGTATTCCAGAAGGTATACTTCCTTCATGGAGAAGAGCCTTATTTCATCGATTTGATTATTGATGCGCTACTTAAACATGCCCTTCAGGAGCACGAACGAGATTTCAACCAAACAATATTATACGGGAAGGATTCTGATGCATTGAGTATGATTTCTGAAGCAAAAGGATACCCGATGATGGCAGAGCGTCGATTAGTGGTACTCAAAGAAGCTCAGGATTTTCGTCAAATTGAAGATCTCGCCTCTTACTTTGAGGCGCCATCTGATCAAACAATATTCGTACTTGGATATAAATACAAGAAATACGATAGTCGCAAGAAATCAATAAAGGCTGCTGCAAAGAATGGGATCGTTTTCCATTCAGAAAAGGTTAAAGAATATAAATTGCCTGATTGGATTTCAGCCTATGTAAAGACCAAGGGTTATGGTATCACACCTAAGGCCACTATACTTCTTGCAGAATTCCTAGGGAATGATTTGAGTAAGATTGTTAACGAGCTCAATAAGCTTGATATCTTAATGGAATCTGGTACGACTATTAATGAGATTCACATTGAGGAGAATATTGGAATTTCTAAAGATTTCAATGTCTTTGAATTGGTAAATGCAGTGAGCACGAGAAACGTTGCAAAAGCAAACCAGATAGTAGACTATTTCGAGCACAATCCAAAAGGAGGCTCAATTATCATGGTGATTTCTAGCCTCTTTAAAATGTATTCTCAATTGATGAAAATTCATTTTTTACAAAACAAATCGAGGGAAGCTGTAGCAAGCGCGATAAGAGTTCACCCATTTGTTGCTGGTGAATTGCTGAAGGCGACAAAAATTTACAACCCTAAAAAGATCGCGGCTGTAATCGCGACACTACATGAGTACGATTTAAAATCGAAAGGCGTAGGAAATTCATCCTTTACTCATGGTCAATTGATGAAGGAGCTCATCTATAGAATCATGCACTAATGCGCATATTCTTCGACTCAAATATCGCTGCTGGAGCAACAACTCATCAACTTTCTGAAACAGAATCTAAGCATATTGTTAAGGTCTTGCGAATGACATACGATGATTCTCTTGGTTTGATCAATGGAATGGGAGGATACTTCGAGGCAAAAATATCCAATGCCCACCCTAAACGGTGCGAACTTCTTATTATAAGTGAAGAAATTCAAAATTCACCAGCTGAGGAGATTCACGTTGCTCTCGGTCCAACCAAACAAATGGAGCGCATCGAGTGGTTTGTGGAAAAGGCGACTGAAATAGGAATCACTGAGATTTCTTTCATTACTGGAGCAAATTCTGAACGCGTTAGAATGAAGCCCGAACGACTTAAGAAAAAAGCAATCTCTGCCATGAAACAATCACAGCGGAGATTTTTACCAAGGATTAATGAACTAACTTCAGTCTCAGAATTTATCAAAACTCATCCAAATGGGCTCATTGCACATTGTTATGATGGAGAAAAGTCTTCGCTAACAAGTATTTTCAAATCAAGTGGGTGCCCTATTTTAATTGGCCCTGAAGGTGATTTCACAAAAGATGAGATAGATCTCGCATTGGAAAATGGGTATAAAACAATTACCTTAGGAGAAAACCGTTTGCGTACAGAGACCGCAGCCTTGTGTGCATGTATGCAAGCACGATTAACCCTCGATCAATGAGAAAACTGATCTTACTTTGTTTAACCATTTTTTTAACAGGACTGACTTACAGCCAGAGCACCTTTCAATTGGGTGTGTTGAAATATGGCGGAGGTGGTGACTATTATGCAAACCCTACAGCCCTCCCAAACTTGATTGAATTTTGCAATTCAAATCTTCAAACGTCTATTTCAAAAGAGACCCCTTATGTCGAGGTAGGTTCTCCCGACTTATTTCTATACCCTTATGTTCACATGACCGGACATGGGAACGTGGTGTTTTCTTCTAAAGAGGCAGAGAATCTTCGAACATACCTTCAAGGTGGTGGATTTCTGCATATAGATGATAATTACGGAATGGATCAATTCATCCGAGTAGAACTGAAAAAAATATTTCCGAACAACGACCTTATCGAGCTGCCCTTTGATCATGAGATCTTTCATCAGAAATATGATTTCAACGGACTCCCAAAAATTCATGAACATGATGGTAAGCGACCTCAGGCTTTTGGAATAATCGTAAATGGTCGATTAGTGTGCCTATACACCTACGAAACCGACCTTAGTGATGGCTGGGAGGACACTGAAGTTCACAATGATGCAACTGAGAAACGTAAACAAGCTCTCCAAATGGGCGCTAACATCTTAATGTACGCGTTTCTCCAATAAATCTGAACGATTCATTTTCTTCTGCGGAAAAAGGAACCACTAAGAAGATTTTTAAGAATTGGGAGAAGTAATCTCGAAATTTAGGATCCTAAGAGTTGAAGAACATTAGTGTGAAATCGGACAGCCTAAAGCAGCTAATGTTGATTAGAAGTTAAGCCTAGGTTAATTTAAATGATTATCTTGTCGTTTACCGACATGTATCGTCGGACAAGATGAAGCCTACACATGAATAAACTATTTCTCTTAATTGCTCGTAATGCGCCGCTTTCTCTCTCCCAATTTGTAGAGAGTAGAAAGAACGAGGTTTCATTGAAGAATAAATCAACAATTTCGACTGGAGATATCCAACTAAATGGAAGAATTGGTCGTCTAATCATCAGGATCAGTAGTGAGTTCTTTCAATTCTCTCGAATTTCGAATGTTTCAAGCTCTGTTCAAAAACTAAGTTTCAATTAACATGAGGTTACTACTTATCATTTCAATATGCCTAGCCGGGCAGTATGCACTTTCGTTCGGTGCGTGGGACCAAAGATCAGATTTTGGTGGCGAAGCTCGACATAGAACCGTGATGCTCGCAATCGGAAATCGAATCTACACAGGGCTCGGACACTACAACGGAGGAGGAACTAACATTCTATTTGACGATTGGTGGGAGTACGATCCTGCAAGCGGAGCTTGGACGCAAAAGGCTGACTATGCCGGTGGCATCAATTATCACGCAACTGGTTTCACGATCAATGATATTGCCTATGTAGGCACTGGTCGAATTTCCCCTGGTGGGAATGCTTTGGTAAAAGATTTCTTCAAATACCAAGCAGCATCAAATAGCTGGACTCAAATAACAGATTATCCTGGAGTTGGATGTCGTGGAGCTGTCTCATTTGTTGTAGGAAACTACGGATATGTTGGAACGGGAGAGACAAATTCAGGAAAATCTTCTGAGTTCTATAGATTTGACCCTGTGAGTGAAACCTGGCTGCAAATAGCGTCAATTACTAACGGGAGAACTTCATCGGCAGCATTTGCAATTGATAATTATGGTTACGTCGGAACGGGCAATACAAACTTTGGTTCGACCAATGATTTTCAACGCTATGATCCTGCAACCGATTCATGGCAAATGATGAATAACGTTGGACCCACCAATCGTCAAGAAGCAAGTGGGTTTGCAGTAGGTGGAAGAGGCTATATTTTAACTGGAGATAATTATTCGAGCGGAACGAACTATAAAGACGTTTGGGAGTTTGATCCTACAACCGGAAACTGGGTTCAATTAGCGGATTTCGCCGGAAACGCCAGAAGATACCTATCGGCTACTACACTTGGTAGCTATGCATACGTTGGACTAGGAACCAATGGTACAAACTTTAAAGATTTCTGGCGATTTGATCAGACAGTATCACTCATCGAACGAAACATTGATGATCTGAACATTCTAGCTTTTCCAAATCCTACGACAGAGTTTGTTCAATTCAATATTGAATGGAATAAGAATGTTCCAACAAATGAAATGAGTCTTATAATAACTTCAATAACAGGTCAAGTTGTTTACGAAACCTCGTTGGCTGAGTTAGATATGATCAATACTTCATCTTGGGATAGTGGAAGCTACATTTATTCGATAATATATCATAAGAAGATCGTGAAAAGCGGTACTTTGATCGTTAACTAGACATTTGATATTCTACGAACTAATCACACTGAATTAATTATGAAACTACTTTTACAACTCGCGATTGCGGTATACGTTCTAAATGGAGCTTATGCACAAACGGAAAATTTCTGGACCAAGAAAGCTGATTTCGGAGGACTTAAAAGAGAGCGCGCCGTAGCCTTCACAATTGGAGATTATGGCTATGTTGGAACTGGGGTCGACACTTCAGAAACAGTACTTAAAGATTTCTGGCAATACGATCCTATCATGGATACGTGGACGCAAGTAGCCACTTTACCAGGATCACAACGTAGAAACGCGATTGCGTTCGCTATTAATGGTTTTGGATATGTTGGTACGGGAATGAATACGCCAACAGCTACTGAATTTGGAGCAAATACTTTGGATGACTTTTGGCAGTATGATCCTGCCCTTAACTCATGGACAACTAAAGCTAGTTTTCCCGGAGCTACGGGTAGTGGAATCTACTTTGCAACAGGAGTTTCAATTGGCGCTAAAGGTTATATCTGTGGTGGGAAGAGAGGTCCAAACAATTATGTAGCTGAATTTTGGGAATATGATCCTGCGACTGATTCATGGGCACAATTACCTAACTTCCCAGGAGGAGTGCGTTACCAACTCAATAGTTTTGCTGCCGCACAAAAAGGATATTTCGGATTCGGAACGGATCAGGATATTTATAGAAGAGATATTTGGGAGTATGACCCTGCAACGAATCAATGGACTCAAAAACTTGATTTCCCGGCGAGTGAACGATCTGCACTCTCTACATTTACGCTAGGAGACAGAGGATATGTTTGTCTTGGAGGAAATGGAGGTTTACTTGGAGATTTATGGCAGTACAACCCGTACAATGACAGTTGGTCTGTCAAAGCTGACTACGGAGGTAGTAATCGAAAAAATGCTATCGCATTTGCTGTAAACGGTAAAGCTTATGTCGGCACTGGTAAAGGATACTCAGGTAAGAAAGCGAGCATGTATGAATACACTCCAAATACAGTTCTTGGTGTGAATGATTATGAAATTAGCGTGGCAGTTTATCCTAATCCATCAAGCGACTTCATTAACTTAAAGTACGAAGCACAGCGATTTCAAACAATTCAGTTGTTCTCAATGACAGGACAAAAATTATTTGAAGGAGAAAGCGTTAAGCAAATTGATATTAGAGAATTTCATTCAGGGAATTACATTTTAGTTGCAAAACAAAATGGCGGTTCAATCGTCGCACAACAAAACATTATTATCCAATAGTATGAAAGGAATTATAGTTGCAATAGCGGCATTGATAGCTACGTCTAGTTTTGGACAAAACACTTGGACACAAAAAGATTCTGTAAACGGAGCCCCACGATCAGTAAGTTCTATGGTGATGCTTAATGGAGAAGCATACATTATTGGAGGTCTTGATGAAAATGGGTTCAGAAGAAAAATGTATTCGTACTTATTCTCTCAAGATGATTGGGATCAAGAATTATCCATTGGAGGTGCGAATGGCGCTGGATTGAATCGAGGGTCAGCAGCAGCATTTAGTATTGGATTTAGTGCATTTGTTGTTGGCGGACAAGGTCAAACAAACGGATTCTTCGAAGATACTTGGGAGTTTGATCTCGTTACCCAAACTTGGACACAAGTTGCTGATTTTGCAGGAGGGTTTAGAAGACAAGCTGTTGGATTCGCAATTGACACGCTAGGGTATGTGGGTACTGGCTACTCTCCTACTGGATTCAAAAAGGACATGTATAGTTATGATCCAGGTACTAATACTTGGACTCAACTTAATGACTTTGGAGGAACTGCAAGAAAAGAAGCTGTCGGGTTCACCATGGGCGGACAAGCTTATGTTGGGACAGGTGATGATGGTGTCATGAAAAATGATTTCTGGCAATATGAACCATCTACAGATACCTGGACTCAGAAAACAAGCTGTCCAGCGACTGCAAGGAAAGGTGCTGTCGGTTGGGGGTTATTTCCGAATGCATTCATATGTGCAGGTGAAGACATTAACTCCATCTATCAGAATGATTTATGGGAATACAATTACTACCTAGATACATGGGTTCAGCGAGCGGATATGCCTGGACCAGGAAGAGCTGGAGCCATAGCTTTCCCGCTTGTTGATCAAGGGTTTGTTACAACTGGCTACAATGGGATCTTCCTTGATGACATGTACGCATACTCACCTTTACTTGGAATCGACGACCTCATCGCTGAGGCGAACGTAACTGTTTATCCAAATCCAGCTGTCGAGCACTGTACAATTGCAACTGATTTAGAAGGTCTCGAATGCAGCATTTATTCTATTTCTGGAAAATTAATGAATGACCACCTGTCTATTATGGAAACGAATGAAGGTTTCAATGTGAAACGTACCGGGGCTGCTTCCGGGACGTACTTTGTTCGTCTATCAGACCCTCATTTTGGAACTGTTTATACCGGTAAGATTATATTTAAGTAATGAAACATCTAATTCTAACGGCCGCTGTTGGCCTTCTCCTTTTTTCATGTTCAGAAGAAGTTGATAATGGAGAAGACATTGTAAGTCAAGATCCAAATACCGAAGAATCGTCGAATCCAACTGATTCAACAAATTCAACAAATTCAACTACAAAATCAACTTCCGCATCCAACGGATACACTTATAATGTTGTACTTAATGATTCAGGAAATGAATGGGGGTACCAATTGTTTCAAGGAAACAATATGGTTATCAAACAAATGCATATCCCCGCAATTCAGGGAAATTATGGATTTGAAACAAAAGAGAAAGCAGAAATCGCAGCTCAATTTGTACTCAATAAATTAGAAAACAACATATTTCCTCCAGCAATTAGTCCGAAGGAATTAGATAGTTTAGGGGTATTACCTGAGAATTTGTAGCAGGGCAGAATTAAGCTCCGCAACCAACACAGTCGAAATGACTGTCGGTTGGCTTAACTCCTTTTAATTGCATTTCTAAATTGTGAATCTTGTCTTTCAACTCCATGTCTTGAAACATATCACCCGTTAATTGGGCTTTTAGTCCCTCAATCTCTTGTGCTAAATCAGTTGTCGTTGTTGCAGTTTCCATGTCGTATAAGTTTAAGATTCGTCTACAATTTACAAAGTTACCTTCTTCGATTTCTTCATTTTTTTTTAAGTTATTCACGAAAAAATATGGACTTCGTTGAAAAATAAATATTGACTTTTACGAACACTAGTGCACGACTGAGATCCAAGACGATCATTTATCGGAAAATTCTAGAATTCGAGTTAAAAACTTGAGTATATTAGCTGAAGATCTGAAAATTAACACGTCGAATTATTTATGTCATTTTCTGAAGAACGATTTAGAGAACACCTAAAACAGGTTGTATCAAGCCAGACAAATGATAGCGAGCGCCCTTTAACTTTTTCCGAATTAAAGGAGTTAGCAGAATCAATGGGCGTATCAGAATCGGAATGGCTTGAACTTATGCAAAAGGCAGAAGTATCTCTTACGACTGGCCTCCGACATTTGAAGGTTGAAAATTACACAGATGCAATAGTAAGCGCAGAAGAAGCCACCGCTATAAATCCATATATAAAGGACGGAAATGCAATTCTAGCTCAATCATATTACAAACTAGGAATAGTTGATCAAGATGACGAGTTGTTCTACAAAGCAGAACAATATGCTAGAATGGAACTAAAAAATGATCCGTTGGACTCTATAGCATTGAATGTACTATCAGCTATCGAGCAAATTCGGAAGGAAGGTAAATATTCTGGTAAGCTGATTAAAACAATTGCGCTTATAGCAGGAGGTATTATTCTAATATTCGTACTTCTTTATACTTGCACAGGAAACAATACCCCTTCGCAAGAAGTGCAAGCTGCAGTTTATGAGAATCTTGATTTTAAGAGACTCCAGGGTAACGCAAAAAAATTAGAAGCATCGTATATTCAGGCCATCGAAACAAGAAATGAACGTGCCCTTGAACTCGTTGGTAGAATAGATAATCGATCACTTAAGAAAGAATTCTCATCTGCAATTACAGATTATGATTTCGATGACATCAAAAAATCTGAACAGGAGTATCGACTCGTTTTATCTGAAGTCAAATCGGAGGTACGAATTGACAACACCACAAGGATCACTCTAGAAGGAGCTGATAACAGAATCAATGTTGCTAAAAAACGATATGTAGAGGCTCTAGCACTTTACAATAATTCTGTTGAGCAGGCAGACAACCCAGGTACTCACAAACCAATAACTCAACGATAAGGATGGTAAGAATAATCGCTTTATTAGCTATTCTTGTTTCTACCTGCTCCTTTGGACAGTTTACGGATGTTCGACAAATACCGGATCCTAAATCGTCGAGTTCAACAAAAAATTCGTCAAATGATTCATCTGAATCGACTAGAGATTATGTTTCAAATCCAGACTACATAATTTCTTCCGAGGATGAATTAGCAATTAATAAAATACTGACAGATTTAGAAATAAACCACTCTTTTCAAGTAGCATTTGTAGCAGTAAATTCAATTGGCAACAATGTTATAGAGGATTTTGCAGTGGACCTATTCGCAGAATGGGGTATCGGAAATACTGATACAGACAATGGTTTACTCGTTCTCTTTGTTCAGGATCAGCGACTGATTAGATTTGAAACTGGAGAAGGAACTTCCACTATTCTTCCTGACACCAAATGTTATGCTATTCAGCAGCAATACATGATTCCTTACTTCAAGAATTTTCAATATTCTACGGGGCTTCTTATGGGAGCTCAAGCGATTAACGATGCGCTCGAAGATAAAATCATAGAGAGCACAGGGGAGGATTATGATGTAAGCTATGAAGAGCTAAGTCGTGAATGGGAAGCTGAGGAAAAGAAACGCAGAGCTGCAAGAAATAGGAGCTTTTTGATCGGTCTCAGCGCATGGCATGGTGTCGGTCTCATTATTTTCATCATCGCTCTTATTTATGCAAGGCTTAAACATGATCCATATGCGAAGTATAGCATTGTTAAATGGCATGCCTTATGGATTTGGGCTCTCATATTCCCAGTCACGCACATCTTTGTTGTCATTCTTGCAAAGAAGCTGAAAACGAGATACCGCGACATGATTCGATTCTCTGATTTGAACGGAGAAATCATGCACAAATTAACCGAAACGGAAGAAGATAAATTCCTGTCTAAAGGACAAATTACAGAAGAACTGGTTAGAAGCATCGACTATGATGTCTGGATAACCGAGAAATCAGAGGATGTTTTAATTCTTCCGTACAAGAAATTGTTCTCGGGATATACGAAATGCCCTAGCTGTAAATTTAAGACGTATAAAAAACTGTACGACAAAACACTTAAATCGCCTACCTATTCATCGGCAGGTCAAGGAGAACGAAAGTACTCCTGCTCTAACTGTAAGCACTCCAAAACAACTAAATATCGCATAGCCAAGCTAGTTCGTTCGAGTACGACATCTAGCAGTAGATCTGGCTGGTCAAGTTCTCGTTCAGGTGGTTACTCTGGAGGTGGAGGAAGTTCCTGGGGTGGCGGATCATCTAGCGGCGGCGGCGCGACATCAGGCTGGTAAAAATAACTGACAAGAATGAATACAATAATCGAAGATTTAAATTGGCGCTATGCCACAAAAAAATTTGACCCTACGAAGACTATTTCGGATGATGACTTACATACAATTAAGGAATCACTGCGTCTTACAGCAACGTCCTACGGGCTTCAACCCTTAAAATTTCTGATCATCGAATCAGCTGAAATTCGCGAACGGCTGAAAGTTGCATCTTTCGGACAACCTCAACTCACAGAAGCTTCACATATAATCGTTTTGTGTTCTTATATCGACATAACAGAAGCGGATATAGACCAATATATGTCGAACGTTGCCTCTACCCGATCAATTCCTTTGGAGGAAACTGCTGGTTTCGGCAACTTCGTTAAGCAAACAATCTCTCCCCTTGAACTAGATGAGAAGACCGCATGGAACTGCAAACAAGCATATATAGCCCTTGGACAAGTTCTGCACACATGCGCTAGCCTAAGAATTGACTCCACTCCTATGGAAGGTTTCGACTCTGTTGCTTATGATCAGATTCTTGATCTTTCAAGTCAAAACCTAAATGCAACACTTGTCTTCGCTATTGGTTACCGTCATGAAGATGATGAAGCGCAACACCGCACGAAAGTGCGTAAATCAAATGATACTATTTTCCAGACAATTTAAATCTATCGTAGTACTCTAATTGTTCTGATTCCTACCTCTGTTTCAAGAAGAATAAGGAACAATCCATCAGGCTGTCTTTCTAAATTTAATTCAATTGAATTGCTCGTTGGGAGTTTAGTTTCAAGCTTTCTCCCCATTGGATCAATCAAAGACATAGATAGGACATGTTCAGAAGCGATAATCGTATAATGACCATTCCCAAAAGATTGAAGTTTGTACCCTTCAGGCAGTTCATTCATACCTGCTATAGAAATTGTAACTGATTGCACTAAAGTATCTGTATCACAAGGGCTCGATGCAACTAAAGACACGCTGTAAGTTCCATTAGACGCATAAGTATGAGATGGATTTTCATCGGTTGATGAATTTCCGTCACCGAAGTCCCAACTGTATCCATTCGCTTTGGTGCTTGTGTTCGTCAAATCTAATGTCGACCCAGTGACAACTTGGGAAAATCCTGCCTGAGTATGTTCTGAAATTGGTCTAAGATTCCATTGTTCTAAGCTATCTAATACTACAAACGTTGCTGCATCTTGAAGAGTAGCTGCTGTTACTGGATCTAAGCTACCAACAAATGTCGCTCCACTAGCAGGTTTTCTAAATACCGATGAATAGAAAGTGCATGCCGCCAAATAAGAACCAGCATAACTTGGGTGTGATCCGTCTCCAGAATATAATTGTATAGAGGGGTGATTATCACGCACTCTCTTCCATGCAACTCCTACTGGTGAAACTGCACCCTGGACAGTATCTGACATTCTTAGATAGGCATCTCGAAGTCGATTGTTCATGCCTTCGAAAGTCGATATTGGGATCCATTGAGGATCTCCATTCTCACGTCCCCATGTCATGAAGAACAATACCTCTGAGCAAAATCGATTTGCATATATACTATCACTTAACTGTTTCGCGTATGGAATTGTTTCTGTATCAACTTGAGCCTCGGGAAAAGATGGCTCTTGGCTTTGTCCTTGAAGTACAACAAAATCCCAAGGCTCACTATTTATTTTAGTATAAACCGCAGCATTCCCTGCATGTCCCTGAAAAGTAGCCCCGCCACCTGTCTGAGAATCTTGACTAACCACATCACCTAAGGATGCAGCAAGGTCGACCAAAATATCAGGTAGAGTATTGTAATAGGTGTAACTGTTCCCTACAAAAAGTACTGAGGCACTATCTTGAGCATAGGAAAAAAGAGAGCCGAAAAGTGCAAGAAATAAAATATTCAATCGAATCATAATGTCTAGTTTTTCGTTAGACACCTATTGAAATCGATCGGTTGCTTCAAAGAATTATCCTTTCAAGTGCGACTATTGTATTCTTACTTTCTAGAGGATGCGAGTCATCCGGTAATATCATAGCAGCATTCATAATGATTATTACGTGTCAATAAAAACGTACTTACTCAACAATCGACCTGATTTAAAAGAATATGAAAACTTTAGCTAAATTGATCTAAGAGCCATACCCAACGAACTTGATGTCTTCCAATTACACCCTAGAGCGACCACTATTGAACTCCTGATTAAAATCATTCAAAAAAAATGTTCATCATTAGCCTAAGAATAAGCAACTAACTTCAATTGTTGGACGTTTTACAGATACAAACGCACAATTATGTCAATACGCTTTCTATTCACCCTCGCAATTATTCTAACTGCAACTTCATCACAAGCTCAGTTCTTATTCAATTACAATCCAAACCTTCCGGTTACTGTTGGAGGGGTTGAACTTGAAAACCCATGGGCAGGCGGTTTAAATTATGCGCAGTTCTCTGATATCGATTTTGATTTTGATGGAGATATGGACCTTTTTGTTTTTGACAGAAGTAGCGACAATATTAGAGTTTTTACTCAGGAAGGTACAGGTTCAAGCACACATTATGAGCTAGCCTACAACGCTAAAAATTCATTTCCGACAGACCTAAGATATCGAACAACGATGGTTGATTACGACAACGATGGTCGAAACGATATCTTCACCTATGGAATTGGTGGCTTGATGGTTTATAGAAATGTTGGAGATGTAACTAATGGACTTCAATGGGAGCTAATATCAGAACTTCTTTATACGGAGTATTTGGGAGTGAACACAAATTTATATGTCAGTTCTTCCGATATCCCCGCTATAGTTGATGTAGATGGTGATGGTGATATTGACGTTCTTACTTTTCATATTGGTGGACAGCATATGCTCTACTACCAGAACCAATCAATGGAGCTTTACGGTATTCCAGATTCGTTAACATTTGAATTAAGAAACGAATGCTGGGGTAAGTTCCAAGAAGACTTCAGTACAAGCTCAATACTACTAAATGATCCTAATGCACCATGCGTAGGTGGAAGTATTCCTGATCCAGAATTAACAGGAAACATCTATAAAGGACCCAAGCATGCAGGATCTACTGTTCTTGCTTTTGATGCTGATAATTCCGGCGTACTTGATTTAGTGATTGGTGATGTATCTTATCCTAACCTGAACTTACTGATGAATGGAGGTACTGCTGTAAATACGGATTCACCGATAATTAGTGTAGATAATGCTTTCCCATCGAATACTACACCGGCAAACATGCAATTATTCCCGGCAGCATTCTTTGTAGACGTCGATTTTGATGGTGTTAAAGACATAATAGTAGCTGCAAATGCCAAGAATATCTCACAAAACGTAAATAGTGTCATTTTCTATAAAAACATTGGTACGAACGCACTTCCGAACTTCATTTTCGTGCAAGATGACTTCTTACAAGCCGAAATGATTGAAACTGGCTCAGGCTCTAAACCGATAATAGTTGATATAAACGAAGATGGACTAGAAGACCTCATCGTTGCAAATTTCTTCAGATATAAGCCAATAATGGACAAGGAAACAACGCTAAGCTACTACCAAAACACGGGTACCGCGAACGATCCAGAGTTTTCATTTGTGGATGATAACTACCTCGATTTACCTGATGGAAATTACGGATTAAGAGCATTACCAACTTTTGGTGATATCGACGGAGATGGAGACAAGGATATGTTCCTCGGTCTTGAAGATGGTCATTTAGCGTATTCTGAAAACATGTCAGTTGGCGCTGGATCAGTATACGGGCTACCAGTGATTGATTACCTTGATAATTTAGGCGCTCCGATTACATCAGGCGGCTTCAATTCTCCTCAACTTTTTGATATCGATGATGATGGATTACTCGATCTACTATTGGGTGGTAAAACAGGTAAAATAGCTTATTACCGAAACATTGGATCAAGTACTGTTCCAAGCTTTGAATTGACGAATCCATCACTCGGTTCAGTGAATACGACCGATTCGAATCCTGATGGATATTCTACACCGCATTTCGTACGCGACTCCGGGAATGTAAATCTTTTCTGTGGTGATCTTTCCGGTAGAATGCATCACTATACGGACATTGATGGAAACCTCAGCATTGGTGACACTTTCAATCTTGAAACATTGAATCACCAGGGAATTTCAACAGAAGGGTACAGCTCAATTTTCATTGCTGATATTAACAACAATGATAAACTTGAAGCATATGTTGGACAGGATTTAGGTGGACTTTTCCGCTTCGAAAATGACTCTACAAGCACCGCTTCGAATCAGGGGATAGGTAAAGATGTTGAGCTGTTGATATACCCTAACCCTACAAGTGGAATGATCACTGTAGCTTCGAACGACAATCAATTGAACCAAGTAACGCTCTTTAATCTTGCGGGTCAGCAATTACTTATGCTTAATCCAGCAACAAATTCAACTCAGATTGATTTCAATAACCTTCCAAGTGGAGTTTATATTATTCATGTTGGGCTGAGCACAGGTGACATAATTACACGAAGAGTTCTGAAAAAATAGTTGGTTATAGCTTGGCGACCCAGCAAGTATCAGTGATGGTAATCGTTGGTTCTTCTTTGAATATACCATAAACAGATGATCCGCTTCCTGACATAGATGCGTAAATTGCACCCTCACTATACATTTGTTCTTTAAGATCCGAAATCTTAGGATTACTTGTCATAATGGAATACTCAAAACTATTCATAAGAGTGTATTTCCATGATTCGATAGGCTGCCGAAGCAGGCCAGCTAAAGCAATTCTGTTTTCTATAAATCGAACACCTGAATAAGCTTCTTTTGTACCTATATGAATTCCTGGGTGCACTACTTTAATGAAGTAATCAGATAAATCCAATTCAAAATTTTCCATGAATTCTCCCCTGCCAGTTGCAATCTGAGGTGTTGAATTTATGAAAAAGGGGCAGTCACTACCCAATTCACCAGCCATTTGCCGTAGATCGTTTTTAGAAATATCCAATGAGAATAGTTCATTCAATCCAATCAACACATAAGCTGCATCTGAAGAACCTCCTCCTAATCCAGCTCCCATTGGAATATTCTTACGCAAATGCATATAGACATTAGGAATGGAATAACGATCCTGAATCATTCGAAAAGCACGGACACATAAATTACTCTCCGGCGGACAATCAACTACTATCCCCGTTTGCACAAATTCGAATTCATCTCGCTGCAGAAGTTCAAGTACATCAAACCACTGCACGGGATACATACATGTTTCGATTTCATGATAACCATCCGGGCGTTTACCCAAAACGTTCAGACCTAAATTGATCTTAGCTGGAGGAAATAATATCATTCTCTAAAAGTAGAACAACTAAACAATTTTTGTACCTTTCGCCCCTCAAAATATTGAGCATTATGGCAATTTATTTGGATTTCGAGGAACCGTTGAAGGAGTTGGAAGAGAAAATCTCTCAGACTAAGGAGATTGGAGAAAACACGGATGTCGACATGAGCGACAAAATCAAAGAACTCGAAACTAAACTTAGGAGTAAAACAAAGGAAATATTTGGAGGCTTGACACCATGGCAAAAAGTCCAATTGTCGCGTCATCCAGAACGTCCTTATACATTAGCATATATTGACGCACTTACGAATCGACAATTCCAAGAATTCCACGGTGATCGAAATGTAAAAGACGACAAAGCTATGGTTGGTGGATTCGGACTTTTGGATGGAGAAACAGTGATGTTCATTGGCCAACAAAAAGGTGTCAACACGAAAATGCGTCAATTCAGAAATTTTGGGATGCCTAATCCTGAAGGATATCGTAAGGCTCTTCGTCTGATGAAATTGGCAGAAAAATTCAACAAGCCTATTGTTACTTTAATTGATACTCCTGGTGCATTCCCTGGACTTGAAGCGGAAGAACGAGGGCAAGGTGAAGCGATCGCTCGAAACATCTATGAGATGATGCGATTGACTGTTCCAGTTATCTGCATCGTTATTGGTGAAGGCGCGTCTGGTGGAGCTTTAGGGATTGGAGTTGGCGATAAAGTAGTCATGCTTGAAAATACATGGTATTCTGTTATTTCTCCTGAATCATGCTCATCTATTCTATGGAGATCATGGGAGTATAAAGAAAAAGCAGCCGAAGCTTTGAAACTGACTTCTAGCGACATGAAAAAATTGGGGATCGTTGATGATATTATCAAGGAACCAATCAATGGCGCTCACAGAGCTCCTGCGGAGACATTCAAAACGGTTAAGAAAAGCGTAAAGAAATACCTAGAAGAACTCAGTAAGATATCTCCTGAACAGCGTATTGAAAATAGAATTGCTGCTTTCTCCGAGAGAGGGGTTTGGAAATAAATTCACTATAAAATACGTTTTTTAATTTCTTATATGCTGTCTTAAATTCATTGGATGGAGTCAATTAGATGGAGAATATTTAGAGTCATTTAGTCCTGTCGATAAACTCTCGGAACACGCAGATGGTGAAGGCGGAGCAGAAATCGCGGGAATGGATCAACAGTTTTTCTTTTTAATCCCTGATGGCTCCATTTGAAATGGAAGGTATGGGCTTCGCATGTCTGACATACTTCTCTGTTAGCCTCGATGACACATACTTATATCTACAGATAGGTGAAGTATGTCAATTAGATCTTCCTGAATAGGATAAGTATGTCAAGATTGCCTATGAAATCAGTAAAGACAGCAATACCCTCACCCTGATTGTTGATGGCAAAAGATTTGACTACAAAGAGTGGGAATAAGCCACTCCGCTAGCTCTCATAACTTCATGTGCAAATAAAAATATTGAAATTGTAAGCCAAGAAATACCAGTCCGTCAAAATCACTATCTTTCCTAAAATAGAAAAAGAAATGATCGTAATAATTGGCAATGGAATTTCTGGAGTCACCGCAGCGAGAAATATTCGTAAAAAGAGCGATGACGCGATTACGATAATATCCTCTGAATCAAAATATTTTTTCTCACGTACGGCGCTGATGTACGTGTACATGGGACATATGACCTTCGAGCATACACAACCCTACGAACCCCATTTCTGGGAAAAGAACCGGATCGAGTTACTACAGAATCACGTTGAATCTATTGAATCCAATAAGAAGGAACTTCGATTCAGTGACGGAAGCAAGATGAAGTATGATTCTTTAATTATTGCAACAGGATCTAAACCGAATAAATTCGGATGGAAAGGACAAGATTCAAAACGAGTACATGGTATGTATTCGAAACAAGATCTAGAAAACATTGAAAAATCAACCAAAGGAATAGCGAGTGCCGTCATCGTCGGTGGAGGATTAATTGGAATTGAGTTAGCGGAGATGCTGCTCACACGAAACATCGAAGTGCACTTCCTTGTTCGCGATAATGGTTTTTGGTCAGAAGTTCTGCCTAGTCAGGACTCACAATTAATAATGGATCATTTGGAAAAACACCACGGCCTTCGTATGTATTATGAAACTGAACTGGACGAGGTTGTGACAAACGAAAACGATGAGGCAATTGGTGTCATTACCAAAGCAGGAAGAAAAATCGAATGTCAATTTGTAGGCCTAACAGCTGGAGTATCACCGAACATTGCAGTGATAGAAGGAAGTAGTATCGAGTCAAATCGAGGGATATTAGTTGACCGTTTCTTACGCACTTCTGAGGCAGATATTTATGCTATAGGCGATTGCGCCGAGTTTCGAGAGCCACTGCCCGGAAGACGACCAATCGAGCAGGTGTGGTATACTGGAAAATTCATGGGAGAGGTAGTTTCAGAAACGATCACAGGTTCTCCGCGTCAGTATAACCCAGGCCATTGGTTTAACTCAGCAAAATTCTTTGAAATAGAATATCAGACATATGGGGATGTCCGCGCCATTCTTGCAGAAGACGAAGAAGAATTCGTGTATCGTCATGCAACAGAGGATGTTTTACTCCACTTTGTTTTCGAAAAAGAAAGCCACAAGTTTATTGGAATAAACAACTTTGGAATTAGAATGCGCCACCCAGTCTTTAATGACTGGTTACTAAATAACGCAACGATCGAAGAAGTCCTATCCAATTTAAAGTCGGCAAACTTTGATCCCGAATTCTATACGAAGTACGAGTCAGAAGTTGTCGCTGAGTTCAATCAGAAATTTGGTGCTTCTGTTGCGGTAAATGCTCCGAAGTGGTGGCAAAAAATTATTTCACACTAGTCTATGAAAAGTAACTATTCAATTGTAGGAGAGGAATCTCAGAAGCTTAGCGTTTTTAAGAAAATCGGTATCCTAATCTTCATTCTTGGTCTCACTGGACTAATTGAATTGATTCGAATATCAATTATTGACAAAATGAAGTTCGAAGATATCGAGCACTACGAATGGTATATCTTCGGATCATTCGGACTTCAGCTATTGGGGACTTTTTTGTTTACCTATGATAGACATCACTTCTCGATTAAGTCAGCATATCTGAAGTACTCCAATAAAATTCAAAAAATCGGTCTCGCTATTTCGACCCTAGGATTTGGTGTATTCTCACTCGCTTGGGCAGGACTCATCACCTCAAATCACACCTTGTTTCTGTGGCTATCCATGGGGCTTATGGGTATTGGAACGATGACTTACACTTACGGCAGTTACGCTGGTCATCTCAAGGGAATAAAGAATAATTACGTCATGTTCAATTCATTGACAAGCCGAGGTATACTTGGCTGGATTGCAGGAATTGTTCTTACGCTCTTCTATATCCAAATCTATTGGTTCCCTGAATCTCTTGAGAGTCTCATTCGACTTTTCGACCCACTTGCCTACCTTTTCACCGGTGCTGCAGCCGGACAATGGTTTGTTTATGGGACAGTGTACACTTTTTTAATCTTCTTCCTGGGCATCAAATTCATCTATAAGTACAGACACAATCGCTATCAGATAATTCGTACAATTTCAGTGATCTTCTTCCAAATAGTTTTTGCCTATGCAATTCCACATATTTTGGAAGCCTTTAACGACTACCAAGGATATTTCGCTAAAGATTTAAAGAATATCTGGCCGCTTAATTATGGTTTCGTCGAATCGTATCAATTAGATGCGATGCAAAACAATGGTGTTTCAGGTACCTTTTATTTTGTATGGGGACTAGTACTCTTCTTAATTATCACTCCATTTTTAACCTATCTGGTAGGAAAGAGATGGTATTGCTCGTGGGTTTGTGGCTGCGGTGGACTTGCTGAAACTGCTGGGGATAGCTTCCGTCATTTATCTTCAAAGAAAGAGTCGAGTTGGAAAATTGAACGTTGGGTAATCCACCTTGTAATGGTATTTGTGCTTGTGATGACTGTCGGCGCTCTTTGGCCTTATTTTTCGGGGAAAGAGTTTGAATTAGGATTCATGACCATTGATCAAAAAGGATTCTTCTACACTTTTGCTACGCTATTGTCTCTCTCCGGAATTGGCCTTGGAATTCTCTTTTTCAAACGGAAGCATAATATGTTACTCATTGGAGCTCTACTTCTATTTGCGCTTCTTGGCTTTTTAACTTGGGCTTACCTCTCATTTGATCCTAAAATCAAGGTTAAAGATCAGGTAAATATGTATACGCTCAAGGCGATGACTAAATCCTCAGTGTTTTATTCATATATGGTATTAATACTTGTTGTATCTGGCGGATTATTCTTCTTTTGGCGGAGAAAAAAGAAAGTACTTTTGCTTATTGCAGCAATAGCTGTCTTGGTTCTTGCCGGTCTTTTAACATGGTCATTTATTGAAGGAGCTGAGGAAGTTTTTTCATTCAAGAGCAAGAGTATTAAGAAATCATATGGATTCTTAATCGGAGCGGCCTTTGCAGGAGTCATAGGCGTAGGCTTTTATCCACTATTAGGCAATCGTGTGTGGTGTAGATTTGGCTGCCCAATGGCCGGCTACATGGGATTATTCCAAAGGTTCAAATCGAGATTTAGAATCACTACAAACGGTGCGCAATGTATTTCTTGTGGAAATTGTTCAACGTATTGTGAACAAGGAATTGATGTGAGAGCTTATGCACAAAAAGGTGAAAACATTGTGCGTGCCAGCTGCGTAGGGTGTGGAGTCTGCTCGGCTGTTTGTCCGAGAGGAGTACTAAAATTAGAGAACGGACCTGAAGAAGGACGATTTGATTCAAATCCTTTAATTGTTACAAAGGACGGGGTCAAATTGAATTAGTAAGTTTGCCGCACATTAAGTTATATGTCGAAACCGATAGTTACCGTAATCATCCCCGCATACAATGAGGAGCAGTCCATCGGAAAGGTCGTTCTTGATATCCCTAGAGAGATTGTAGAACACGTGATCGTTGTCAATAACAACTCAACTGACTCCACAGTTAAAGTCGCTTCGGAAGCAGGTGCAATTGTTCTTGATGAACCAAGGAAAGGCTACGGCTGGGCATGTTTGAAGGGCATAGAACACAGCAAAAAGCTGAAAACAGATATAGTTGTTTTTTTGGATGGAGACTATTCTGATTACCCTCAAGAAATTCCTAATGTTATTAATCCTATCCTAAGTCAAAACATGGATATGGTGATTGGCTCAAGGGTTTTAGGGAAACGAGAAAAGGGATCATTAACGCCGCAACAAATCTTTGGGAATTGGTTGGCGACGAAGCTAATTCGCCTCTTCTATAGAGTAAAATTCACAGATCTGGGACCGTTCAGAGCCATAAAGTCTGATAAGTTGGAACTATTAAAAATGTCTGATAAGACCTATGGGTGGACAATCGAAATGCAGATAAAAGCGGCCAAACAAAAAATGCAATTTTGCGAGGTTCCAGTTAACTATAAAAAGCGCGTTGGTGTCTCGAAAGTGAGTGGAACAGTAAAAGGTACCGTACTTGCGGGAATAAAGATTATATTTGCGGTCTTTAAGTACCGATTTTAATCGATGCAAACGATGTTTAACACATATCATTCCCTAGTAATTCATATGCGTGTTCTAGCACTAACTGCCCTACTATTACTCCCATTAGCGGGACTAGCTCAAAATCAAAATTTCGGCGGAAAAATCGTTGATGGAAAAACAGAAGCTCCGGAATCTGGAGTTAAAGTTACAATTCGACATTTGAAAACTAGTAAAATTCATGTTACGAAGTCTAAATCTGACGGATATTTTGCATTCAAAAACACACCTATTGGAAAATATGAGTTGGAAGTTACCGATAAGGATTTCAAACAAAAGAAATTCAAATTTGAAGTAACGGAGACGCATAAGCCAGATTTAGATTTTGAAGTAGATCGCAAAGTTTCATGGATGTGGAATTGGGGCGATAGCGGAGATGAGGAGCACTACTGGGCGCATTTCACTGCCAAGATTTTTGTTTTCTTCTATTTTGCATGTTTAGTTCTTATTCTCTTTTACAGTATTCTTCAATTGTCGCTTGCGATTGCTTATGTGAACAATCGTAAGAAAAAGAAAGCTGCACTTGAAAACGAGCCTGAGTTCAACCCGGAAAAGACTCCAAAAGTTACTGTTCAGTTACCAATGTTCAATGAGCTTTATGTAGCAGAACGAATTATTGAAACGATCGCAGCATTCGATTATCCGGCTGATAAATTACAAATTCAAGTATTGGATGATTCTACAGATGAAACAACGGATTTGATCGCTAAGAAAGTAGCTGAGGTTGCTGCAACTGGCGTTAACATTCAACATATTCACCGTACAGATCGAACGGGATATAAAGCCGGAGCTTTAGATGATGCAATGGATCAGGTTGAGGGTGAATTTATCGCAATATTTGATGCGGATTTCATTCCAGAACCAGACTGGTTACAAAAAACTATGCCCCATTTCATTGATGATAATATCGGTGTGGTTCAAACACGTTGGGGACATATCAATAAAAAATATTCAATCCTTACGGAACTACAAGCCTTCGGTTTGAATGGTCACTTTGCCATCGAGCAAGGAGGTAGAAATGCTTCTGGGCATTTTATTAACTTCAACGGAACAGGCGGAGTATGGCGTAAAACGTGTATCGCCGAAGCTGGAGGTTGGGAGCATGACACCCTTACGGAAGATCTAGATCTGAGCTATAGAGCCCAATTAAAAGGATGGAAATTTAAATTTTTGGAGCACGTAGTTTCTCCTGCAGAACTTCCAATTACTATGTCTGCCTTAAAATCACAACAACACCGTTGGATGAAAGGTGGTGCGGAGTGTTTCATCAAAATGTGGAAACGAATTGCAACGACCAAAGGAGTGAAATTTGGAGATCGAATTCATGGTCTTTCGCATTTGTTTAATTCTTCTGTTTTCATTTTTATCTTGATTTTATGTCTACTGACATTACCTATTCTTCATATAAAGGATAGTTTTGCAGATTTAAATTACATCCTTCAATACGGAGCGGTTTTCTTACTTAGTACGGTTTTCCTAAGCTTCTATTATTGGCACTCTTATAAGGATAAAGAAGGCAATCTATTTGTAGCATTCTTCCGATTCATTTTCCGATTCGTTATGTTTCTCATTGTATCGATGGGACTTGCATTGAACAACTCTGTTGCAGTGATGGAAGGATACTTAGGAATCAAAAGTTCATTTGTTAGAACTCCAAAGTTTAACGTGAATAAGAAAAGTGAATTCAAAGGAAACAAATACGATAAAAAACGTCTTTCTATTCTGAATATCGGTGAAGGTTTCTTATTCCTTCTTTTCGGATATACCGCTGTTAATCGTGCGATCTATGGAGACATTGGAATGGTTCCTTTTCACCTTATGCTAGCGCTCGGATATGGATTAGTATTCTTCTATTCAATTGCAGAAATCAGAGCTTCAAATAAAGCACGTTAATACATGGAGCGAGGCAAAATATGGCGTCTCGCATTAGCATTTGGTTTCATCGCATCAATCTTCTTGGTCAACTTTGAGGCAGATCGAACTAATTTTAGTTTTATTGCTAGCTTCTATGCGCTAGCCTTTGTTTTCTTTATTCTCATCATACGAGAAAGGAACAGTTATAATTTTTCTCACTTAATCATTCTAGCAGGAGCGGCGCACTTCGTATCGATGCTATATGCCCCAAATCTTTCGGATGATTATTATCGATTCCTCTGGGATGGAGAACTTACCTGGAGTGGAATTAATGTATTCGATTTCACGCCGATAGAACTTCATGATCAAGGCTACATGCAAACAGCATATTTAAAAGATCTCTATGTAGGTATGTCTGACCTTTCGAAGGACAATTATTCTTGCTACCCGCCGGTTAATCAGTTATACTTTATTGTTTCTTCGGGGTTCACTTCATCGGTTGCTACGAATGTTTTTATCATGAAACTTCTAATTGTGCTCACTGAGATAGGAGGATTGATCTACCTTAGGAAATTATTCCTTCATTTCAACATAGAGCCAACCCGCTTATGGTTGCTTTTCATGAACCCACTTCTAATCATTGAATGTACTGGAAACGTTCATTTTGAGGGAGTCATGATATCATTACTTTGTATTTCATTTTATTTCTTATTCACAAAAAAGAATGGAATTAGTGCTCTAATTTTCGGGTTAGCTGTCCAAATAAAACTGGTACCTCTACTTCTTCTCCTCTTCCTACTTCGCTATATGGGTTGGAAAAAGGCATTCCTGTATTACATCGTGTCTGGTTTTGTAATCGTTGGGTTAGGAATGACAATGATCTACCCCAGGAATGTTATGCACTTCTTAGAAAGTCTCTCATTGTATTTCAGGGTATTCGAGTTTAACTCTTTCATCTTCTATAATTACATCGAATTTGGTAAACTATTCGTTGACTACAATCCAGTTCAGATCATTGGACCGATATTATCGGGAGCCACAATGATCACCATTGTTTTTTATTCATTTGGAAGGAAATCTAGAACTTGGCAACAATTAGTAACGAGAATGATGTTTGGATTTTTTCTCTACATGTTTTTCGGAAGTACCTTGCACCCTTGGTACGTTCTACCTCTTTTAACGCTTTCTCTATTTACCAATTATACATTTCCGGTTCTTTGGAGTTTCTTAATCTTCTTCTCCTACTTCTTTTACAGTGTCGGAGACGGCAGTTCATTTGAGGTTAGGGCGCTCGTTACTATTGAGTACATTATATTGTTGATATACCTCGTGATTGAATTAAAGCAAAAAGGTAGTCCGTTTAAGAACTTCAGACTGGAGAGTTATTTCCAACCTCGCTCAGAATCATAGAATTTAAATCCTACATCATATCGTTCTGAGGGCTTCATCTTTGGTGCGAATATTTTAAGAGTACCACCACGCGATCTCAAACTCCGAGTTTCGATGACTTCACCTGATTCTGTATCGTAAAAATCAACTGTATAAGTAGCTTTTCTTTGAACGTTATATACTTTGATAAATGCTTCTTCTTCGCCAATCATGATTGGTTTTTCTACGAGATCATCATCAATAGGTGTCAGCATGTAGCTCTTATCAAATGGCTTAGTGCCATTCACGATTGGCTGTAAACAAGCGATTGAATCAACCAAATTCGCCCAGTGAAATGAACGATTCGACATCCAACCAAACCCTTGTGTTCCGAGCGAATCAACTTGAATATATGCTTCAACTTTATCTGACTTTCGATATGGTTTAACGTTCGAACGATCTATCGCCTTTTTTTTAAGCGGCCAGCGTTGGGCAATATAAACAAACCCCTTACGCTCTCTTACGGTAGTATAATCCACACCTTCGTAATCGATATCTTCTGAAAACTTAGTTATTCCTCTGAAGTATTTATCCCACATCGCATGTCTTTGCGGCATATGCTCATTCCACCAATCTAAGCCAACAATTGCACAACCACTTGATAAGGTAAACCAAAGGTCTTGTTTGAAATTAAAGTCCATACAATTATTCATCGCTTTCACAGCATCATCATGCTGATCTTCAGGTATTTTTCTTGGTACAGTAGAAACGTGCCCAAACTCATCATAAATAAACATTTTTTTATGGAACTCTGGGTGTTGAACCTTGCCATCAGCCAAACCAGCGCCAAGGTTGGTAACGGTCTCATATCGCATAACTAAATTCCTATTCCTAATATTCTTTGATGGTGGATCCATCTCAAAAATATAATCATGCAATCCAAAAAACTCAATATTCTCGTGCTCAAACATAGTTTTGTCCCAAAGATGACTTGAGTAATTTCTTCCCGTAATTATCGAAATACTTTTAGGATGAACGTCATCGCATTCCTCACGCATAAAGTTCACCATATTCCCTGTCCATGCACTCACCTTTGCTCGATTTTCTGAACAATCTTTAATCGTACCATCCTCAAGCTTATAGTCGCGATACTCACACGTTTGATCCGCTTCACTCATCAATTGCCAACCCGCGAGCGCAGTAGAGAACCCCCATCTAGAAACTAAGTATCTGAAATAATTTTTTTGGTGATCATTCGCCGTTTCGTCGCTGTAAAAGTCAACCGGTTTAATCGTATTTAATTTAGGCTCAGATGCGACCTCTGCAGGTGTACTGTCAGCTCCGTTATAGCAATAAGACTCCCAACTAACACCCGGTACCACCGAACTCTTACCTTCGTGCAGTGCTTCAAGAGGAGAGTGTAACAATCCACAGAACATATAATAGATATCCAACTCTGCACAGCGCTCATTCATTCGATCAAACTCCCATGCCTGACCCATCTTCGGTTGATAGTTTCCAAGTGCTTCCCATTCCAACTGCATGAACCAAGGAGCTGCAATAAAACGTGTGAAGTTACCCCCTGAAGAATGCAACTTATTAAATGTCTGGTAGAACGGCATAAATTTTACCGGACCTGAAGCTTTATCAGTATGATACCAATCTTCATATAGGGCCCAAGGAATAACTTGACCAACTCCAGTAAAGCTCTTTTTTGTCTTTGAATAACGAAGGTGCTTGTAATTCTTTCCTTGCTCCAAGAAACCTTTATGCTCAGATGCCATAACCTTAAAGGTAGATTCCATTTCAGCAAGTTCTGCTCCATCAATTGCTACACTTATTTGAACTTCATAATCACCAACCTCTTCAGGAGAAAATCGAATTCTAAAGTTGAATGAAGTTGTATCATTTCGCCATTTGTTATTGCTTAAATCTCGGCGAAATTCTTCATAGAAAAATGCATCCACTGATTTCACTTGCCTTGACCTGCCATTTTCAATCATTTTATGAAATGTAGCTGTAATATCTACATCATGACGATTAAATGGATTGAGTATCCCAGTAGCATCATCCTGAGTTAAAAATGAAACGATCCTGTCATTAATAGCCGTAGGAAGTTTAACCCCATATTCCACTTTCTGAAATTGCTCTACTAATTGAGGAGTTCGGTCCGGGTAATACCAAGCTAACTGTCCTTGTTCTCCGAGAGACTCCACATTAAAAGATGTTAATACCTTTGGTTTTGCAGCACGAAACGTCTGAGCATTCAAAGATGTCAGCATCGATAGAGATAGAATAAAAAGCAGCGACTTGATCATTTATTTTTTCTTTTTGGTACCGGATCATGTCCCCCCTGCGACCATGAATGGCAAGATGAAATCCGTTTTGCACCTAGATAAATTCCTTTTATTGGCCCCCAAACTTTGATTGCCTCAATAGTATAACTTGAACATGTTGGTGTATAACGACATGACTGAGGTATTAACGGACTAATCACCCATTGATACACTTTCACCAGGAAAATGAATGGAAAACCTATAATTTGTCTAAAAACAGCCATAATTAGGCACAAAATACGCCATTTTTCACGTTCGCTTGTGAATACTTAACAGAAATTCGTAACAAACCCACCCTATTATTCGTTATTTTTATAGGACTTAAATCTTTATCTCCAGTTATGCGTCATTTTCTCCTTCTTATATCTTTTGCACCAATCATAAGTATTGCACAACCATCGGATTCTTGGGATGCCGAGAAAATCGAGGTTAAACAAGGTGACAATCAAAATACAATATTAAGCGCAGAGATGATTTATGACCAAGGATGGGATGAGTTAGCTCAACCAATTTTTTGGAAACAAATCATGCAACTTTCATCAGATTCATGCTTAGTAAATATTGGATCTACACGAGAGATTATAGAGAAAACGAGTCTCGCTACATGGAATTCGCAAACCAAAGCTGAAAAAGCTTCCTTTCGAGATAGTATTAAAAAACTTCATGGACTCCCACAAGATGCTCACGTGTATGTGACTTCAGGGAAGAGTGATTTCTATAAATTTCAGGTCGTATATCCAAGTATTTCTGAAGGTGTAGCCGCTTTTGAACGTTTCGAAGTTGATCCTTGGTATGCACAAGCCATCTTGCTTATTGAGAGTCCGGGACAATTGAAAAAATCACGGGCAGGAGCTTATGGTCCATTTCAACTCATGCCGGCAGTTGCAAGAGCACAGGGTTTAACTGTTAATCGATATACAGATGAACGGAAGGATTTTGAACGAAGTGCATACGGAGCTTCACGCTTGATACATAGAGTTTGTATTCCCGAAGCAAAGAGAATTCTGAATGCACGTAATCTAGCATTCGATGAAAATGATTTATGGTTTAGATTGTTTGTTCTTCACGTTTACCATGCAGGAGCAGGGAATGTTAGCGCAGTAATTGCTAAGATAAACCCTAGTGAAGGTGGACAATCTTTAATTCGTTCTATGTGGGTTAATTCAGCAGCTCAATTTGGAAATAACTCTCAGAACTATACCCAACTTGCCTTGGCTTCTCAACTAATTCTGGATGAAATGGTGCACGAGAATTATGATTACATCTTAAGATGTTCTGTAGATTAGTCCGCGATAAATTTTAGGGAAATAGAATTAACACAATGCCTTGTATCCTTTGCTGTGAGTCTTTCTCCATGAAACACATGCCCAAGGTGCCCTTCACAATTGGAGCAAATGATTTCTATTCTTCTTCCATCAGCATCTCGAACTTTAGTAATTGCACCAGCAATCTCATCGTCAAAACTTGGCCACCCACATCCTGAACTGAATTTATCAGCTGAGCGATAAAGCTCAGCTTCGCACTGACGGCACACATATGTCCCATTGGCCTTATGGTTATCGAACTCACCCGTAAATGCGCGCTCAGTGCCCTTACGGAGTATTACTCGCTGCTCTTCTTCCGTTAACGAGTTCCAGTCTTCTTTATTTTTCATCTTCAAACCTAATTAGAATGAAACTCCGCCCATTAACTCAGAGATATCAGATACCGCTGCCTCGAGTGCTTGCTTAAGAATGTTTTCTTGTCCTTTCTTAGCAGTGATTACTAGTTCGCCGCCAGAATTGTTGCATTGGAAAGACACTGATTTAGCAACCTTTAATATTGGACCTAAATCCTTCATCTTAAACATTGCTTCCAAATCTTTAGCCTGCAATCCTTCGAGATTCACAAAGAAGTTAATCCCTGATTTTCCAAAATTACTCGCTACAGACGGCAGCACCAATCTAGAACTTGCGTTCGTACTGTTTCCAAGTACGGATAACCCTCCGTCCTCGAATTTGTATGCAGGAAGATCAGGCGGTAGCATTTCTCCAAATGTAGAAGTTGCCGTTTCAATTAATTTCTCACCTTTCGATTCTAAACCTAAATAAAGATTCATCATTTTTGATTTGTCAGTTTCACCATCCTTAGGTACGAAAAAAAGAACACCTGCCTTACCGTCAATAACTTCTCCTAAATCATTCGCGCCTGCCATTAGTTTCATTCCGACATACTGCATTCCTCCAATTTTATTCATCGCTTGTGGATGAATATCCTCCATGAATGTTTCCATTTTTTTCACATCGATGATCATCGAAAATCCAGCAGCTGGTTCTCCACCTCCTAAATGACTTATCACCTCTGCAGTTGGGTCTTTTTCAAAAAACATTTTATCCATCAACTTCTTTCCGAATATATTCTCTGTTTGTATAACAGCCTTTCCATCTTCAAACTTAACTTTCGTATTTACGATAGCTCCATCGAATAGCTTCTTCATTTCTTTCATTTGTGGTTCAGGAATTCCTTCCATTCCACTCCCTGAATTCTCAATAAAATTCCCAATGTTCATTGCTACGACAATATCACCATCATCTTGCTTCAAGAGTTTGGCAACATCACCTGAGCTAGCTTCACCATCAACTCGCTCGAATGCTTTCTTAAAAAAGGCTTTCTCATCGTAGTTCCCTGGCTTAATAATGATAATAACTAGGTTCTCACGAATCCCCATGGCCATGTCTCCATCAGAGGTATAGCTAAACCCCTTAGCTTCATTAAGATCATACCCCATCTCAGAGCTTAAATGTGATTTCAAATTAGCTTCGTCAAGTACTTCAATAAACAATACTATTTCTTCAGGAGCAGCATCTCTATTCAACGGACCATTTGCGGCATAATATACCGGTCCACTTAGATTGATCATACCTTCGAAAGTCTCGAGTTGCCCTCCAACAATTGCATCTAGCATTGTCACCTTCTCGTATTGCGCTTTATTTAAAATATCCTTAATCTTCGCGTTACCAAACCCAACAACACTTTCATTGTCATTAAGGTATGATGAGAAATATTCTTTGAGTTCCTTGTTCTCTATTGGCGTTTCACCTGAACAGGCGGCTAGTAAGAATACAATTGAAAGAGCAAAAGTGACTTTACGTAAGATCATAGAGCGAAGAATTGAGTTTGTTTATTGAGTATCAAATTTAATCAATAATTCCATGCATATTTTATGCCAAGTATCTGGCTCGACCAATAAATGAGTTCGTACCTTTGTGTATGCACTTAATTGAACCTTATTATCGTTGGCGGAGCCTATATATTGCGGCGGATGATGAGGGTTCGCCCTTTTTTGGTCGAGAGTATAGCGAATTCGAATTTCAAGATTCGGTGTACAACTTTTACATTCATCCACAATGGGATCCAATCGGTTCTCCTACCCTTTTCCTTAAAATTCTCTTCACTGACTATGAAAATGGTTATGTCATAATGGAGATGATAGGAGAATGGAATGATGCTATCGAAAATGACATTATGACGCTCAAAAGGGATTTGATCGATGAAATGCTCCCATTAGGAATCGATAAATATCTTATCATAGGTGAGAATGTCTTAAACTTTCATTCTTCTGATGATTGCTACTATGAAGAATGGTTTGAGGATGCAGAAGACGGATGGATTGCATTTATCAATTTCCATGACCATGTGCGTGAAGAAATGCAACAAGTTGGAATCGATCATTATGTGTTGATGGGAGGAGAAATGGAGGAGATTGAATGGAGAACTTATCTTCCAAATCAGCTATTCGACAAAGTCGAAAGTATCATGTCCAAACGACTAGAATAATTATTATAACGAAGAAATCCGCCTATGAAAATCATAAGCGGATTTTTATCAATTTGAAAGGCTTACTTTCTTACTAAGATATTCGCCGACATCGCTTTATTCCCAACGAAGAAGTGTACTACGTACATTCCGTCTTTAAGGCTTGTAGGAAGAGCTATTGATTCAGAATTTTCTCCAATTTGCGACAAACCAAGATCAGATGTGAAAACAGATCGGCCGTTCATGTCAACAAGATTCATATGCATTTCACTTGAACCTAAGTTCGTGAAATTGATAATCACTTGATTGTTTGAGACATTATATCCTGCAACAAAGTCATTGTGTACTTCAGAAGCTTCCTCAACAGATGCGGTTGCATCAGTAATCACATGCTGAGAGAGGAAAATTTCATCGCCAGATGCCGTCCCATTGCCATTCGCTGTATTAGATGCAATGTAGAAGGTAACATCACCTACACTCGTCGCTGGAGCAACCCATGTCCACCCCCAAGTTGCAGTTGCACTTGTATTCGATGACGCTGTATGCGACACATAATCACGACCAGCGGCGCTAAAATTTTGCGTTCCACCAATCCCAGAACCTGTAAATGATCCTGCGTTTGTATCTGTTCCGTCGAGCGCAACAGACGAGAAACCTTTCTTAGCTGGGTCTGATAAAAGCGTTAATGAAGCTGTATAAGTTACACCCGGCGTATAACTCGTAACTGTGTTGAATGCCGCATCAATCATCGTAAAGACATTTTGAGATGAACCGTCCAACGTAGTTCCCGAATGACACTGTGTACAATTTGCTTCACCAGGAGCACCTGTTAATCCAGATTGCCCACCAGAACTAAGCATATGTGACTTCGTGAAGTTTCTCACAACTCCGTTGTCAGTGTTGGCTGCTTGAAAAGCAAATAATCCAATTGCAGCAATAGCAAGAGAAGGTAAAACGTATTTTTTTTTCATAGTCGTCAAATTAAGAGAGTGCAATATATTATTAATTATTCAATTTACCTTGTGCATTCCAGCAGTCTAATTGTTCAATTAGGCTATCGGCGAGCTTTGCCTGAAAGTACGGCATCGCCGTTACGCCGCTATTATGTTTAATGGCGTTCAAAATTGCCGTAGCGTTGCCAGAAATATTTCCGTAACCGATTAAATTATAGCCGCCAGCGGCACCTGAATCATGACAACCACTTGTCGAGCAGTTTTGCTCAATGATTGGTTCAACAACTGACGCAAATGAAATCGTGTCCGGACATTGTTCCGGGATTGGCTCCATCGTCTGATCTTTCTTACAGGAAACTGTTGTTATCAAGGCAGCAGCCATAAGCAAAAATAAATATGGGAGAATTAACTTTCTCATAACTTAAAATTTCTACTGATTGTAAACCCTAAACGAAACTCACCATCCTTCCAACTTGAATATGTATATGGTATGAACTGTGTTTCATTAAATCCTCTTGAATTAGTAACATTCAATTTAAACGTATGTCCATTTGTGATCCATTCGAACGCAAAGCCAAGACTATTCGTATTTGTTGTCCTAACCCCACTATCATGAATCGCATGATAATATTCTGCGCTCAAACCTATCGTTTTAGTAATCTTACAGTGTAAAGCTCCACCGATCGCAAACATTCCATTCACATCATCGATATCAACAAAATTTCGGTGTACATATGTTGGCATCAACTGAGCACTTACACTTTCTCCGAATTTACGAGAAACCAATAACTGGCTATTATAGGCAAGACGGTGTGCAAATTCAGGAAAGCTGGTTACTTGAGTCAAATCACTTGAAGCTTGCATATAGGTTGCTGTCCCTGAACCTAGCACAGTCAGACTAACTGGCATCTTCCCCTTTTCCTGTGCCAAAATTTTATATTTTACGAACATGTCCACTAGTGATCGATATGGAGCGCCGGTTCCTTTACTTCGTCCTAGCCCTACCATCAAATCTTTTGTAATACCGTATTCAAAAGCAAAACGAATGTCAGCAGCTTGATCAAATCCAAAAAATTGTTGAACTCCTCCATTCGCTCCTGCCATATCACCAAATCTATGCTCAATTCTAAATTGAAGAATTCGAGCTTCCAGTGTTTCAGTTGAGTGGCCATTGATCACTCGGGTACCATTGAAGGTTTCTTGAACTTCCTGCGCGAAGCCTAAAGTTGTCATCGAAACAGCTGCAATTAATAAGATTTTCTTCATTTCTTCTTCGCAATTAGTTTAATGTATGCTACTAGATCATTTAGTTGAGCATCGCTCATTTTCTCCTCTGTGTAATGAGGCATATATTGTTTTCGACCTGCCTTAGAGTATGTTCCGTGGCGAATTATCTGATAAAGTGATCGATCGTTGTACGATTTAATATTCCGCCAGAACATCTTCCCTGATAACTTTCCTTGATCCAAATGCAGATAAGTCACACGTTTGTTTTCATGGCAATACATACAAGACTTTTCATAGATAGTTTTACCATTTTCTACGTCTCCTCCTTCACCATACTTGCGTTTGTCACGTGGCATCGTTTCGAGAAAAGTCGCGGCATATCCTTCTACGTATTCTGCTTTAATCGCGGATATTAGCTTCGTTCTTTCTGGGTCGCTAAGATTCTGGTAAGAAGCAAGTAGAGATCGATTATCCTCTGACAAGTTCAGATCTTTGATCATTAATTGATTCTTCTTGAAATAGTGCATTATCCCTTCAAGTTCCCAGTCCTCTAGATTTCTTCCTGACGAACAGTATTTTGCACAAAGTTGGGTTGAATTTTCCAATGAATTACGCGCATCATCCACTAGATCTCCATACTTTCTAACGTAATCATCATTGTAGAATGATGTTCGATTGTAAATCCCCCAAAGTGTTGATCCTGGCAAGAATTCCAATCCATTCTTCTTTGCGTATACTAATCTTTCTGACGGATCTTGACTTGTGATGTCTTCAAATTCCTTTGACATATTGTGGCAGTCAGTGCATACAAAATAACTCGAGATTCTTTTCGATTTTTTGCCGTCACGAACTGTTCTTCCAAAATAGATCAGATCTTGTCCGATCTTGGCTTTCTCCAAATCAATTTCAGTAATCGAGTGATTGAGTTTTTCATCGCCTAAGCGAAACAACGCTTCTTCCACAGAAATGATTGACACATCAACCTTTTTTATCTGAGGTACGGATGATCTCCACGAAAATGAAGTTATAGCTCCTGTTATTAGCAGTGAGGTAAAAGAAATAATAAGAAGTCGATTCACAGAAGATTAGTATTAATTCTAGGTAAAATAATGAAATTAAACCGAAAGCTACAAATAAAACCGCCCTGTACATAGGAGATTCCTTGAATTTAGTATATTTAACAGTCGCAATTAATCAACCATGTTGGATAAAAATCTACTCGATAAACTAGAGAATCTTAAACGTCAATCAGAAGCAAGTAAGGAACGCCTCGACGACATCATCATTGATGAAGAATCAGGTGGTGGACTAATACGTGTCTCTATGACTGGTAATCGCGCCATAAAGGGCTTTGAAATTACTGGTGATGTAACTCAAATTGATAAAGAGGAACTCGAAGAACTTATTTGTGTTGCATTCAATAGAGCCTTAGAGAAGGTGAATAAAATGAATGAGAAGGAAGTGATGTCATCCGCGCAATCATTATTTTCAGGAATGTAGTATGACGAAACAAGAGCTCAGAGAACATTACATGTCTAAACGTGCGGCATTGTCGCCAAGGCAATTGGAAGAAATATCAGCTTCTATTTGCCACACCGTTTTTAGTAAATACCAATTAGAAGGAAAGAAAATCAGTCTGTTCTTGCCAATCGAAAGAAAGAAAGAGATTAATACTTACCGAATTTGGGAAAAAGCGATGTCCTTTGGCGCTCAGGTTGCTGTTCCCAAAGCGAATATGAAAACGAATGAATTGAAACAAGTTCTATTCGAATCTGTTGATCAGCTAGAGTCATCACCATTTAGTATCCCGGAACCGAAGAAAGGTAGAGTAATTGCAGCCGAACACTTTGATTATGTTTTTGTGCCCTTGTTAGCAATCGACAAAAAAGGGAATCGTGTAGGTTACGGTAAAGGTTTCTATGATCGGTTTTTAAAGAAGTGTCCACCTCGATGTACTTTTATCGGTTTGAGCCACTTTGATGATCTCGAAGACGAAATCGGCGGTATGGAATTCACAGATATCCGCTTAAATGCTTGCATTACTCCTAACAAAATTTACCGGTTCTAAATTGAACTTCAAGCGAAACATTTTCCTGTAACTAACGTATTCTTAAAGACTTAGAATGAGCTAATCTCATTGTATTAGCCATTTTTATTCGTAAATTGAGTGTATGCGCTTGTGCCTACTATTAATCACTGTATGGGTGATTTCTTCATCTGTTATCCTAGTCCCCACGGTCCGACCGGTCTTTGGAGTTAGAGTTTCTATTGGCGCAAACTCAAGCATTACAACCTTTGCATGCTTCATCGATAATGGGAAAGGCCTAACATCGAAGCGTATTGTCGATCCCGAAACATTTATAAAAATTGCTTCAGGGTACTGGCCGACAAAGTATAATCCAAAAAAGATTAATTACTTCGAAGAAAATGGAATCGATTGTGGGATTTACTTCGACAGTTTGGAAATGAAGAAAATTCCTTCTTGCGTGCCACTCGATTCACTTTGGAAAATTCGTTTCGCGACGTATCCTTTTAAAGGAAACGTTGAAATGGGCTGGAGTAATAAGTACCATAAGCCAGCTCCAAAGCAAGAAATGTATCTGCATGATCGCTATGGTATTAATCACATCGATGGAGACTTCTTTTTAGACACTAGTTTTTGGATGCTTCTAAATGATGTGATGGATCCAATTTGGATTGAAAACTATAAAGCAATAGAATAGGTTTCCGTAAGTTAGGAAGAATTTAAACGTCGTAGTATCATGAGAAAGAAAAGCATCCGTATTATTGTATTCATCATTTCCGTAGGACTTTTTTCATGTCAAGAGGAAAGCTCTTCCGAAGTTAGCACCAAATCGGTAGAGACAGAGACTCCAGAATCTTCTTCAGATTCTGATGGACAGGATCATGATAGTGATCAAGTTTCCGATCAAAACAACCCAGATCCAAAAGCCACATTGGATGATGTGGATTCGAATACAAGGACAATAGAAAAGGATGGACGTATGATAACAGTGGTCCTACCTCCAGAAGAGGAGGTTCTTCGCGATATTCCCGAAGAGGCCGTTCATATTCCAGATGTAATTGATGCTTATGATTTCCATAGCTATGAAAAACTAAATACTTTTCTCACCAAATACGTTACTTATTCTGGAAAGGTAAACTATAGTTCCATTAAGACAAACAAAAGTCAGCTGAATGATATAATAGAGGAATTTGAAGAGAATTACCCAGAGTCTGATTGGAGCTACACACAGAAACTTACCTATTGGATCAACGCGTATAATGTTTATACCATTAAACTAGTGACTGATAACTATCCGACTTCATCAATTACTAAGATTACCGCAAAACCTTGGCACAAAAAATTCATAAAACTCGGAGGTAAAACTTATAGCCTTAACAACATTGAGAATGATATAGTACGTAAACAGTTCAACGAACCAAGGATTCATTTCGCTTTAAATTGTGCAAGTAAATCGTGTCCTGTTCTTCTTAATAAAGCATATACGCCAGCTAAGCTATATGGTCAGTTAACATCGCAGACGAAACGATTCTTAAGCGACTATTCAAAAAACGATTTCAGCGGAAAGACCATAAAGATTTCCAAAATCTTTGATTGGTATGGTGAAGACTTCAGAAAGAACGGTAATACGGTCATTGATTTTTTCAACAAGTATCGATCCGAGCAATTATCTGACCCCAAGATATCCTATTTGGAATACTCTTGGGATCTAAACAAATAGGATCAATACTCCTTAATTAGAAGGACCACAAATCGTGCTCAAAATCCCTAATTTCATTGGTGATTTCTTCGGACTCGTATAGAGCATCTACACCATGTCGATAAGAATCGATTTTACGATCATAGACATTACTTTCTTTGTAGATATAGCTACTAAATCTACGTTTCCAAAATAAGTCATCGAAGCTCATAGGATAAGCATCGTTCTTTGTGTTGTAGACATAATAGTTATTGAATACATACCGACAGTGCGGGAAGTATAGCCAAAACAACTCCTTTTTCCCACTAATCTCACGTTGCCCATTTGCATTCGTCTCATAAGTATAAACAACAGGCGCTATTCCAATAATTCGAACATCCATCTCTGAACGAGACTTATCGAAGAACCAATCTTCCTTTAGCCTATATTCTACAATATCTTCAGAATTGTACCACATTGTATCTGGATCATCATAACGAAAAGTTTCTATTCCATCAATTGTATCTAAATATGGTTCTCCATATGGATCTACCAATGGTACCGTTCCTGGTTCACCTAGATATCCTAAGTAATAAACCATCTCATCCCTGAAATTCTTATCGGAATAGAAATTTTTCCATGGTTCAGGCTTAACTGGGTATTTCAACTGATCACCATCAATAGCACCTAAACCGTAACTTACAGGATTATAAGGTGAAAAAACCTGGAGATCACCGTTCATTACGTGTTTTCTAATAATTGTCCATAGGCTCCATCTGTCCGCATTTCTTATCCAACCATAAGGTGTGACTTTATCGAGAGGGTAATAGATCGTATGGTTGAGCTTTTCACACATGTCCAAGGCTCGCCATATTCTTTTACTCCAGAGGACATCTGCCTCCCTCACATTTGGATATGGGATTGCTCTTTTGGTTAATACATTCTCATTGAGCCACGAACCATTGATTTGTCCCGTTGCAGTAAGATTGGGCGGACCAAAATTCCACAGACTGTCTTGCGCGTGTGTATCTACCGCGACTATTAATAAAAGAAGGAGAATTCTAATTTTCATACCTAGAAAGTTTTAAGGTTCAAAGATATGTTGGAGAGGCACTTCCTTGAATCATTGTTGTTATAGACATAATCCAAAATTCATGAAAAGGTTACTAATTAATTCCAGAACAAAAAAAAGTCCCAATTCCATAAGAAATTGGGACTAAGCTTTTGTCGCAGAGCGACTAGTGCTATATTCGAATTAGAAAGACCAAATATCGTGTTCGATATTTCTAAT
>DKPV01000015.1 GCA_002471375.1 Flavobacteriales bacterium UBA7325 | reverse complement strand
AATACATCAGCATTTGATTCTGTAAGATAGGCTAAGATACTATCAGCTCTCTTCATCTGATGATCCGATAAAATTGATAGCCTAAATAATACGTTCCAGGAAACTACACTCAAAGACTCTATCGATTGAGCTTGAGTTGATTTCCAGGAGAATATCATCAAGAGAATAAATAGGAATGTAGTAGGTCGAATAATCACGCTGCGGTTTAATTAATTCAGTTTAATGATAGGAATTTGTCTAGACTCTAAAATGGATGAGAGTACTACTGCATCTACGGATTAGAGATGTGTAATTTTTTAATGCTTTAGGTTGGAGACGTTATTTAGTGTTCAGATCACAACATTGGATCAGTTTTATTTGTTTGTGGAGGCGCAAAAAACTAAATTTACAAAGACTAGAACTATGTTAAACTCAAAAAACTACTTTATGAAACGTCTCTTGCCGGTGTTGGTAGGGCTCTTTATCAGTATTGCCTTTTACGGAACATCACAAAAAACTCACTTTGACAACAAGCCTCACGTGCAAGGTGAAATGTTAGTCAAAATAACAAACGGAACAAGTATTAGATCCATTGTCGATCGTTCTCCAACTGCTTATAGTATGGAGATAGTTGAAGAATTATCTAAGCCTATGGGAATCTGGTTGGTGAAGTTTGATCCAACTGCAATTTCTCATGAAGGAATTCAGTTCTGGTTATACTCTCAAACAGAAGTAGCAGTTGCAGATTACAACTACTATGTTCAAATGAGAGCAACAACACCTGGAGATCCATCATTTACACAACAATGGCATCACGTGAATACTGGAGCTGGTGGTGGAACAGCTGATGCAGATATCGATTCTGACGAAGCCTGGGATATCACTACTGGCGGCACAACTGCATCTGGACATGACATCGTTGTTTGTCTTGTAGAAGGTGGAGGTGGAAACCTTGATCACACGGATTTAAGCCCGAATCGTTGGGTGAACACAGGCGAAATTGATGGTAACGGAATTGATGATGACGGAAATGGATACATCGATGATTACCAAGGTTGGAACACTGGTTCTAATAATGATAATTATGGGAACAGTGGTCACGGAACTAACTGTCTAGGAATGATAGGAGCCAAAGGTGATAATGGTATCGCCGTTGCTGGAGCTAATTGGGATGTTAAGTTGATGGTGTTGAACATGGGCGGGTCTTTGACTCAAGCAAATGTTGTTCAAGCTTATACTTACCCATTAGTAATGCGTCAACTATGGAACTCAAGTGGTGGGTCACAAGGAGCTTTTGTTGTTGCAACAAGTGCATCTTGGGGAATCGATGGTGCTGATCCAACTGCATACCCCATTTGGTGTGATTTCTACGATACATTAGGTGCTTATGGAGTACTTAACGTAGGAGCAACGACAAACTCAAACTTGAACGTTGATGTTGCTGGAGATATGCCTACTGCATGCGCTAGTGATTACATGATTGGTGTAGGTCGTACTGACAACAGTGACGGAACAGCAGGAGGATATGGATTAACGACTATTGAATTAGGTGCTCCTGGAATTAACGTAGTAACTACAAATGGAACTTCAGTTGGATCTTCGGGAACAACAAGCACAACAGGGACGTCATTCTCGTGCCCATTGACGGCAGGTGTGATCGCTTTGGCCTATTCTATTCCATGTAATGATTTCATGAATGCTGTAATTTCTAATCCGCAAGGAGGAGCTGACATGGTATTGAGTGCTATTCTTTCAGGGACAGATCCAAAGCCGGCATTAGCTTCTAAATTTGTTACAGGAGGTCGTTTGAACTCATTTAATACATTGAATGATCTAATGTCTGTAGCTTGCTCTGGGGCAATTTGTTTAGCGCCAGGTAGTATTACAACTACGGCAATTACTGATAATTCAGCGAACGTATCATTTACTCCGAATGCTTCGGCAACTTCAACTAATTTCTACTGGAGAGCTGTTGGAGCCCCAACATGGACATTGATCTCTGGTGCTACATCACCTGTTTCATTGACTGGTCTAACGGGGTGTTCTGATTACGAATACTACATGGAGTCAGATTGTGGTGGTGTCTTAAGTAACCCGTCTTCGACAAATACATTTAGCACAACAGGTTGTGGTACATGTGTAGATCTTCCTTACTGTACAAACGGTGCTACAGATGGAACTGATGAGTGGATAGAGGAGTTTGTTGTAGATACTTACACGAACGCCTCAGGTAACGATGGTGGTTTCGGTGATTACACTGGTGCAGCTTCAATTCCATTAGAGACAAACACTACGTACAACTTTACAGTTGATGTTGAGTGGGGTGGAACTTTATATGATGAGTACACGCGTATGTGGCTTGATTTAAATCAAGATGGAAACTTTACTGCTGGTGAGCTTGTATACGATCAAGGAGCTGCGTCTCAACTCGATGTGTCTGGAACAATAACAGTTCCTGCATCGGCTACAGTTGGTTCTACTCGATTAAGAGTTCAAATGGCGTATCAAGGATCTGGACAAACAACATTGCCTGGAGAGTGTGGAGATTTCACTTGGGGTGAGGTTGAAGATTACTGTGTTACGATTACAGAAGAAGGGACTTCAGGTCTTTCTGAGTTGAATTCAGTAGCGGCAATCGCATATCCAAATCCAACAACTGGAATTGTGAACTTCCAAATTCATGATGCTTCAGCCAACTCGATTGAAGTTGTTGATGTTGTAGGTAAGGTTATTGCAACAGTGGCAATCGATGCTAACGTTGTTCAACTAGACTTAAGTGCATTCACAACGGGATCATATTTCTATCAAATGAAAAATGAATCAGGTTCAATTATTTCTACGGAAAAATTGGTGCTTGCAAAATAGAATCACGTAACCTAATAGGTTATCAAAAGAATAATAATGAGCTGCTGATTCTTAGAATCAGCAGCTTTTTAAAAATGAATTGTATGAAGGTCATTTTCGGATTAGTATTAGCTGTCGTATTTCTTGGTTGCGTAAAAGATAGTACACCAGATTGTCCACAGACACCAATTGCAGAGCCCTGCATTGATACTTCTTTGATAGATCCAACAGCACTTTGCGCAGATAATTATGACCCCGTATGCGGATGTGATGGAGTGACCTATTCAAATGGATGTGCTGCTACTATTAACGGCGTGTCCTCCTTTACCAAGGGTGTGTGTTGCGACTAAATAAGATGGCCGCTAGTTATAGCTTCACGAATTGAACCTTCTGTAATTTCGAATCAATCAAGAGGTTTGCATTATAAACGCCAGCTTTAAGTTTTGCTACGTTCATAGTCTTTGATGTTCCATGACCTTTTGCACGTTTTACAATTCTACCTGCTTGATCATAGATTGATATCTCAAAATTCGAATTATCCTTGAAAATAAAATGAATCTTGTCTTCAACAGGATTTGGGTAGGAGTATGCAATGGATGATGTGAATGCGTTCGTTGAGGCATTGTTCTCATAACGAATCCAAATCGGATTTGTAATTGAATGAAAAATATCGTAATCAGTTTTATACTCGAATTCATATCCAGTATAATCTACCTCAGATGTTAGTTCAGCACGCACATACATGTATTCGTTCTGAGGGATGTTCCCTGCGCCAAAAATAGATTCTAGCAGCACATTAAGTTGAAAACTGAGAGATGCGGATCCGTTAACGGTAGTAAAAGAAATGGGTAAAGCTATTTCTCCTGCCTCTGTCCCTAAAAACAATTTAATGTCCGTAACATCACCGAATTCGTTACTTGTTACGTACTCCATATTCAAGAAAATTGAAGCCGGCGAAAGAGATCCTAAGATTGCATTTTCTCCCATGAGTACTTCGTTGTTCGCATTAGGCCCATCACTACTAATCCCAATCGTTATAATCGGCCCATCTGACATTGTAGTAGTTCCTCCGTGAAGCGCACTTAGAACATTTTCTCCATTCTCACCCATTCCATACGGACAATAGGCTACTGTGCTTAGTTTTCCTACAGCATTGTTTGTGATTTTACCTGCGCCTGCAAAATCATCTGTATTTGAATTGTTGAATGAGCCATGTGCATCTGTTCCTGCAGCATAATAGAGCTTCCAGTTAGTAGCTGAGGCATCAGCATTAATTTTCTGTAAACCAACTCGATTAATATGATTCACGATTTCTTGACCCTGTCGGAATCTTCTAAAATGAAATTCATCACTTGTGGTGTCCATTTGAGCGAATGGAGACGTATTAGCTTGAACATCCCATGCATCAAGTTCATCTCCACTAGCGATGAGGTTGTATCGTGAGTTCCAGATCTGACCTCCTTTAATCCCTTCTTTAATAAACATGCCTGGTTGATCGGAGAGTACATCTGAAGTGATACTCGTGTCGTTGCAGATGATAACACCACCATCGAGTGGGAAAGTTCCGCTGTTATCTGGAAAACTAGATTCTCCAACATTCCAAATTCCTCCGTTGACTGGGATCGTTGGAAGTTCGTCACCAGTCGCAAACGGATGGGCCATGTAGGCAAAACCTCCGAATGTACTCATAGAGTCAAGGGCATTGTCAATTGACACGGAAGTACCAATTAAATCTCCATTACCATCACCAATGTACGGCATTGTTAGTGGTTGTGATGGATTCGGGTACGCCAGCATATGAACTAGCTTTGAATCATTATTGTTAAGCGCGACTTCTAGCCCTGAGATATAAATCATCGAGCTGTCTGAACTATTCAGCGCAATTGATTCATCATGAATTCGTTGCCAATTCGCCTGGATTGACACTCCGTAATTGTCATAGTCAGAAGTGTGATCTGTAGTTGTAATCCAATCCTGACCTGCAAGAATTGCAGCTTCTTTTGTAGAGCAAAGTGGTAAACCGATTTCAGCCTGACTTTGCGTATACATCGAGTGTAAATGTGTATCGCCTCTGTAATAATTGGAAATGGTTGGAATGTCTTCGTCTGTTCTAAAAACACGGAGACCAATCTTGTCGTCAGTGAAGGTCAAGTTCGTATACTCGATAGTTACCAAAATGTCGATAATGTCATTCATCCCTGCTAAATCACCAGGTGGAATTACGAATGTGAAATACCAGTATTTCTCTGATACTGCCAGGAAATCACCAAAAATGTCACTGTCGATATCAAAATCGAATGTTTGTGATGAGGTGGGTGTGAATGAATTGAAATCAAACTCTCGAATATCTAAATCCGTATCATTAGGAGAGGTACATGAAAAAAGCGATTCGAAATCCACTGTCGCCAAAGTGTCGTACGTTAATACCGGTCCAAAACTGGCATCCGTAGCGTTCTTAATTTGAATATTGATATTGTCAATATTTACATCTTGAATTGGGTCGAGATCAGCATCATGAAGGAAGCAATGGACAGGGATTCCGACGATATTACCTGCTGCATCTGTTTTCTTCATTCTCCATGGAGCATCAGCATAGAATTCTGAAAAGAGGGTGTTCACTTGCTTCGCAGCTACCGGATTATCCCAACCTCCCCAGTCATCTTTGTTTCCGAATAGCTTAACGATTTCAATCTGAATTTTATCATGCGTTAGCTTCAACTTTTTTGAACTAATTACGAATTCCAGCGCTGTGAATTTCACCTCGGAATGAATGGCGGGAATCTCGATTGCATCGATCATAACGTCATTTAGCACAAAGTGGATGGATAGGTCTCTTAGTTCTTTATACTTAATGTTTTCAAGATCAAACTTGAAAACTACGTTTCCATTCAACTCTTGAGTAACCACATTCTCGATAGAAACAAATTCTCCACGATGTGCGAAAAGTTGTGTAGAACAGAAGAGTAGTGTAAAGATTATCAGTGCTTTCATGCCAACGAATTTTTGACAAAAGTACAGTAAGATTTGCAAGAAAAAAATTAATTGATGAATCAGTTTTTAGCACGTTTGAGAAGAGCCAGATTATCTGTGATTATCCAATTATGATTACTTTCGCTGAAACTACATTTCTCATGCAAATTATCTCCTTTAACGTCAACGGTGTTCGTGCAATTTCAAAAAAGAATTTCTTTCCAGATATGGAAGAGGTCAATGCTGATATTGTCCTATTACAAGAGACTAAAGCGACTGCGGAGCAAGTAGAGGAGACTATTGGTGATTTGAACGGTTATCACGTGTACGCAAACGAAGCGGAGAAAAAAGGGTACTCTGGAACAGCGATTTTGACGAAGGTGAAGCCTTTGAGTGTGACTTACGGCATTGGAGTAGAGGAGCACGATACGCAGGGAAGAGTGATCACAGCGGAATACGAAAACTACTACGTGATCAGTGTGTACGTGCCAAACTCAGGAAATCAATTACTTCGTTTACCTTATCGACAAACGTGGGATTCGGCCTTTTTAAAATACTTGAAGGAGTTGGAAAAAACGAAACCAGTTATCGTCGGAGGAGATTTCAATGTAGCACACAAGGATATTGATCTCGCTCGACCAAAACCAAATTACAATAAGAATGCAGGCTATATGCAGGAAGAGATCGATGGCATGGATGCATACACTTCAAATGGATTGGTTGATACATTTCGTTCTGTGAGCGATGAATCCGAGCAGTATTCCTGGTGGAGTTACCGTGGTGGAGCGAGAGACAGAAATGTTGGCTGGAGAATTGATTACATTCTGGCATCTGAATCATTGATGGATTCAATCAACAGTGCTGATATTTTACAAAACATCTTAGGCTCAGATCATTGTCCGGTAAGATTAATCCTCCGCTAACGAATCTTTACTTATTAACATTTCTTAAGTATTCGCATTGAGTATTTCATGAGAACTGAGAAGATTTCAAGTGATTTTATGACTGCGGATGAGATGAAGTATCTCGAAGAGAATATTAACACAATCGATCTAAAGTTTATACGCACTAAGCATCATTCTATGATCTGCGTTATTCGGAAGAAGGATTAAATTCTAAAAGAAGCCGTTTTCTTTCTTCGGATTCCAGATCGGTTGTCTAGATCAACATAGAAAAAGGTGATTTCTTCACCGATAGCACTATTACGAATGGCATCCACTAATTCTGAGGTGAGCTCATTAGACATACTGGCGAAATGTTTTCCCTTGAAATCACATTCCCAACTAATAATGTCTGCGTCGATGGTCAAGCCAATTCCAGGAGGATAGCCGATTGCTAACAGCCATTGCTCACTTCCGAATGTTTCACTTAAGGTTCCACCATTTTGAATCCCATTTATTAGTAAATCTGCAACAGGCAGGTTTTTCGTGCGGAAAATGAACTCCTGGACAGGACCATCCTTCATTTCTATTGTCAGAATGGCATTTCCAACCCCCTTTGTTTTTAGATTGATTACATTTTCGGGTAGTTCATCTGTACCAGCTGTCTTTTGAATAGAACAATTCGAGCATGAGAGGGTGTAATCGTCCTCTGAAAAGGATGGAGAACTACTTATCGTTAGAATATTGTTGAACCCTCGATAAACTATGTTAGTTGGATCGTCCTTTATTTTTATGGATACCTGAGATAAAGAGCTGAACACAGTTAAGAGGGCTGTGAGAGATAGAATGTACTTTTTCATATTCTTTGTTTTTATGTTCAATTATGGAATGCTCAGATTACAGGAAGTAACGAAATATTTTGAAAAAAAAAGGCTGCTTCGATTGAAGCAGCCTTTGAATAAGTTATGTGAAATCTAGTTTTTCTTAGTGCCACATGTTTTCTTAGCACCCGCAGAGCAACATCCAGTAGACTTTGTTCCTTCAGCTGAACAAGATTTCTTACCTTTTTTACCTTTCTTTTTCTTCTTTTTCTTTTTGTCGTCGTCATCTTTGTTAACCTCAACTTGTACATCAGTAGTTGCTGAATACGTTGTTGCCGATACTGTTCCTACGAACAAAAAGAATGACAATGCAAATAATACCTTTTTCATAATCTCAAATTTTGAATCCTAAATTTACGAAATTTATACGAGCTCTCCGAGCTTTGTCAATTTTCCTTGGACTTTATCACCAATTTTAACATCTATTTTGGTTCCAAGAGGCAGAAAGACATCTATTCGCGATCCAAACTTGATGAAACCAAATTCTTCTCCAGTAACAGCTTTTTGCTCTGGTTCAGCGTAATAACATATTCTACGGGCAACAGCCCCTGCAATTTGGCGAAACAATACCTTTTGTCCATTAGCATGTTCCGTTACGAATGTGGAGCGTTCATTATCCGTGCTACTCTTAGGATGCCATGCAACAAGAAAAAGTCCCTTATGGTACTTAACGTATTTGACAATTCCAGAAATAGGATGATAGTTAGCATGTACATTCATTGGAGACATGAATATTGATATCTGAATGCGTTTGTCTTTGAGGTATTCTGTTTCCTCAGTTTCTTCAATCACTACGACTTTCCCGTCTGCAGGACACATGATGTCATTGCTTTCAAAGGTACATGTTCGTGAAGGGATTCTAAAAAACTGAATGATCAGGTAGGCCATAACAAGCGCGCCCAGACTTAGCAGTATGAATAGCCAAAGCCATCCGCTCCAAACAAATAAAAAATAGTTTCCAACTTGGATAGCTGATAGAATCAATAATCCAATCATCATTACGAGATAGCCTTCGCGGTGTAATTTCATGCAGTGAATTTAACTTAAAATAGAATCAAGTAAACGAAATTCCACATTAAAAAGAATGGAACAGTAAAGAGCATTGCGTCGAATCGATCTAATATTCCACCGTGCCCAGGTAGTATATTTCCTGAGTCCTTAATTTTTAAACTTCGCTTAATTAAGGATTCGAGTAAGTCACCTAGCGAAGCAGTGGATGCAATGATAGCCCCTGCAACTGTCCAGTAAAGGTAGTTGTTAGTAAAATATCCGATAACCGCTCCAGCAGCAATGCTCATGATCACTCCGCCAATTGTGCCTTCCCATGTTTTATTAGGAGATATGCGTTCAATTAACTTTGTCTTACCGATCATTCGACCCGTCAAATAAGCAAAGGTGTCATTCGACCAAATTAGAATAAACATACCAGCAACAATCGGGAAAGTACTTCTATCAGCGAAACTTGCGTTAATGAGGAGTAAAAAAGGGATTAGGACGTATAGCACTCCTAATACTGAGGCTGCCATATTTTCTATTGGGTGCTCTTTTTTACGCCAAAGTTCCGTAAGTACTAAGAGGAATATAATAGGTAGAATAAAGACTCCAGTCGCTGATTTAGGAATCAATCCGTATACTCCAGCTGCAAATACTCCAAGGATTGCTATTGCTGAAATCAATCCGGCAGTTAGTGATAAATCAATCTTAGAATGTCCCTTAAAGAGGTTGTAGAATTCTACAATTCCAAGAAGCATAAAGATTGCAAGAACAGCAGATGCTGCAAGCGGATGCCAAAAAATAGAGCCGAGGATTACTCCAACGAAAACGATTCCAGTAAGTGCTCTAGTTAAAAGATTACTCATGATCTTTTAAGAGTCTTTGTGCTTCCTCCTCGTCACTTTTAGGAACGAGGAGATGAACATATCCGAATGCGTTATAAGAAGAGTCACGACCATCAGAAAACTTAACATCGATGCCCGCATCTTCAAGAACTAATTTCTTAATATGCGCCAAATACTCGGTCTGAGATTGGTAAACTGATATCCAGTCTGACTCACTCACTAGTTTTGTCTTCAGTAGGTTTAATTTCTTTCGAATCCACTTCATCGTCCTTCGTAGTTTCAGATGTTGAATCATCTGTTTTGGTTTCAGAAGATACAACTTTCTCAGTTGATTCTTCAGTAGAAGTTTCATTTTCAGTCGATTTCACTTCTTCTGATTCTTCAGATGATGCTTCTTTTTTGGATTCATTCTTTACTGCTTCAGCTTCTACATCCCATGGACGTTTACCGAAAATAGCTTCAAGATCTTCCTTAAAGATCACTTCACTTTCCAATAGTTTCTCAGCAAGTTGCGTAAGTTCTTTCGTGTGGTCTTTCAGGAGTTTAAGAGCACGGTCATACTGACCTTCGATCATCTTACTTACCTCTTCATCCATGATCTGAGCAGTATTGTCAGAATATGGTTTAGTGAATCCGCCTTGACCTTGTGGATCGTAGAAAGAAATATTTCCAATTTTTTCACTGAGTCCGTACATTGAAACCATAGCATATGCTTGTTTCGTTACTTTCTCAAGATCACTTAATGCACCAGTACTAATTTTACCGAATGTAATTTCTTCTGCAGCTCTACCTCCAAGTGCACTGCACATGTCATCAAGGATTTGCTCCTTTGTTGTAATACTTCTTTCTTCAGGTAAATACCAAGCAGCACCTAATGATTGACCACGTGGTACAATTGTTACTTTCACCAATGGATGAGCATGTTCTAACAACCAAGACGTAGTCGCGTGACCAGCCTCGTGAAAGGCGATTGCACGTTTTTCCTCTGGTGTGATGATTTTGTTTTTCTTCTCAAGACCACCAATGATTCTATCAACGGCATCTAAGAAATCTTGCTTTTCAACTGATTCTTTATCTCCCCTGGCTGCAATTAATGCCGCTTCGTTACAAAGATTTGCAATATCCGCTCCGGAGAATCCTGGAGTCTGTCTTGCTAAGAAATCAACGTCTAATCCTTCAGCTAGTTTTAGTGGCTTCAAGTGAACTTTGAATATTTCGTTTCTCTCGTTGATGTCAGGCATGTCAACATAAATCTGACGATCAAATCGACCAGCTCTCATCAAGGCTTTATCTAGTACATCGGCACGGTTAGTTGCAGCTAAGATGATTACTCCAGAGTTAGTCCCGAATCCATCCATCTCAGTTAAGAGTTGATTAAGGGTATTCTCACGCTCATCATTAGAGCCGAAACTATTGTTCTTTCCTCTAGATCGACCGATTGCATCAATCTCATCAATGAAAATTATTGAAGGCGATTTCTCCTTTGCTTGTTTGAATAAATCACGTACTCTCGAAGCACCAACACCAACAAACATCTCAACGAAATCAGAACCTGATAGAGAGAAGAAAGGAACTTTAGCCTCACCAGCAACTGCCTTCGCAAGAAGGGTTTTACCTGTTCCGGGAGGGCCTACTAGTAATGCCCCTTTAGGGATTTTGGCACCGAGCTTCGTATATTTTTTCGGTGTTTTTAAGAACTCAACGATTTCTTGAACTTCTTCTTTTGCTCCTTCAAGCCCCGCTACATCATTAAAAGTAACATCCGTAGACTTTCCTTTTTCGTAAACTTTGGCTTTCGATTTTCCAATATTGAAAATCTGTCCAGCACCACCGGCGCCACCTCCGCCACTCATACGTCGCATGACGAATACCCATATTGCAATTAGGATAAGGATTGGCAGCATAAAACCGAGGATGTTACTGAAGTAATTGATCTCTTCATCTTGACCATATTTTATAGGTCGAGATGTTGCGTCCGTCGCTTTTCTACGCTCATTTACTTCATCCATTTTCTCCTGGAAATATCCAAAATCTCCCATGCGTAATGAGAATTTAGGATTTCCTGAACTTATGTTGCGGCCTTCGCTAAGCGTTTTTGACATGGCATTGTAGTCTTCACCACTTTCCTTCTCAATAAAGCTCTTTCCGTCTTTCGTGAGTTTGAAATCTACGCGTGAACGATTAATTACCATGACTTCAGTCACGTATCCAGACTCCGCTAATTCGAAGAATGTTTCCTGGTCTTTAATTTCTCCGGAAGTTCCAGCTGAAAAATAGAAGTTTGCCGCAATGAGAGCAACTCCTACAAGCGCATATATCCAGTATACTGAAAACGCGCTTTTCTTCTTCCCGTTATTTGATTTTTGGTCTGCCATTAGTTGTATTAATTAAGGTTTGGAACATCTACTCGAACAGCATCTGCCCAAAGATCTTCAAGGTCATAAAATGTGCGCGTATCTTTGTAAAAAACATGTGCAACAACGTTAATGTAATCCATTAAAATCCATTCACTTTGACTTTTACCTTCAATGCGCCATGGTTTTTCGGACAATTCCTTAAGTGTATGCCTTTCAACTGATGAACTAATTCCATCCACTTGAGTAGATGATTCTCCACTACAAATCACGAAAAAATCACATACGGCAGTTTCAATTTCTCTTAAATCGAGTACCACAATATCATTCGCTTTATTTTCTTGCATACCCTCTACAATTGTATCACACAATCGTTTAGAATCAGTATCATTTTGTTGTTTGCTCATTCAGTTGTCTATATCTATACAAATCTACGTTTAAAAATGAATAAAGCCGTACATTTGAAAACTCTAACTGTTAAAAATACAGTATGCATTTCGGACGGAAATTAATTCATTTAGATTCTGTAGATTCAACGAACAATTATGTTGCCAATCTAGTAAAAGAGCAAGGTTTGTCATCAGGAACGGTAATAATGGCAGACCACCAGTTCGCTGGGAAAGGTCAGCGTGATGCTGAATGGCAATCTCTTGCTGGGATGAACCTTACTTTGAGTATTTATCTTGATGACGTCAATCTGTCAGTAAATCGACAGTTCAGGATTACTCAGCTTATCTCGCTTGGAATACATGAATTCTTAAAGCAACAAGGTATAGAATCAGAAATAAAATGGCCCAATGATGTCTATGTAAATGGGGTTAAAATCGGTGGGATATTGATTGAGAATCATATTTCTGGTAAGGAGATAAAAAGTTCCATTATTGGAATTGGCTTAAATGTAAATCAGAAAGATTTCGGAGCCATTAATGCTACTAGTATGTCATTAGAATCTGGAAAGCAATACATCTTGAATGAACTTTACTTCTCATTTATTCACGTGATGAATGGCGTTTGGGAGAAGTACTGGGCGGATATTAATCTCGATAAACGGTACTTAAATTCGCTCTATCGCATAAATGTAAGGTCGAGTTACACCGATAAAAATGGCGAATTCGAAGGCGTTATTACTGGCGTTTCATCGGAAGGTAAACTCCGAATGGAAAGAGGTGCAGAAACAATCGAGTACACCTTAAAGGAAATTTCTTTTCGCTAGATTATTTCGTGAAATGCTCTTTTAACTTGTTCGTCATGTAGTTGAACAGGTTTGTCAATGGCTTTTCAACCATCATTTTTAAGAACATATTTACTTCACCATCGAAATGAATGAATCCAACAGTGCTATCGCCTTCAGGATTTGTTTCAATCGTTAACTTGAAGGGGAATGGAGACTTTGCCCCCGATTTCATAAAGATCTTATCAATACCTTCCTCACCATCATGGATCAGAGAAATTGTTACACCTCCTTGAACTTTGAAAGAGCAATCGTCAGTTGTTGCTTTGAAATCAGAGATACTATCCTGCGGTAGAATTTGATAGAGATTGTTGGCATCCTTCAAGAAGTCAAAAATTTCTTGTTGTGATGCTGGTACGGTTACTTTGTTACTATCTAAAATCATCGCTTACTATTTTTTCCACTTGGTAGGGTTCTTTCGCCAATCATTCAACGAATCTAAATCGTCGCTCGAAGCTAAACTAGCTTCTCGTACATGCTCCAATAGCACGTCGTAATTGGTCAAAGTTACGTATGGGCACTCAGCTTCGCTGAAGTTCACTTCAGCTGCTTGGAATCCATAAGTGAAAATTGCAATGAGTCCTTTGACATCAAGTCCTGCTTCACGCATGGCATCGACAGCTTTTAAACTACTTCCTCCTGTTGAGATTAAGTCTTCAATAACGACAACTTTTTGACCTTTTTCGAAATATCCCTCGATTTGATTTGTCATGCCGTGTTTCTTTGCTTCGCTTCTCACATAAATGAACGGGAGTCCAAGTTCTTGAGCAACTAATGCGCCTTGCGCAATTCCACCAGTGGCAACACCAGCAATAACATCCGGCTTACCATAGTGGTCCAATACAGCTTCGGCATAACCTTGGCGAATAAAGGTCCTTATGTTTGGGTAAGAAAGAGTTATGCGGTTGTCACAATAGATTGGAGATTTAATTCCACTTGCCCATGTAAATGGATCCTTCGGTTGCAACTTAATTGCCTTGATTTGTAGCAAAAATTCTGCTACTTTTAAAGCCTTGTCTTCATTCAAAATCATGGGTGCAAATGTACAAAGTATTTGTTGATCATAAACCAGTAATCTTTATTGAAAAGGAAGAGGTTACGAACAATTTCCCAATTTTAAGAGCAAAGAAGATTGATTCCTTCGAGAAACAGTCCCGCGCGCTTCTCATAGATTGTTCAGTGGATTGTCCCTTACAAATCGTTTCTGCTGATCCGGAAAAGACCTTCAATGAAGTTTTTGAGACACACATAAAGATTGATGCGGCTGGTGGATTGGTGAAAAGAAAAAAGAAGTATCTGCTTATCAAGAGAAAAGGAATGTGGGATATTCCAAAAGGAAAAATCGATAAAGGTGAAAAGACCAAAGTAGCAGCCCTTCGAGAGGTTGAAGAAGAATGTGGCATCAAGGGTCATGAGATTTCTAACAAGCTATGCGTTACCTATCATACGATGAAGTTTAAAGGAAGGCCAGCTTTGAAGCGAACAGTTTGGTACATTATGAAATATACGGGAACTAAGGAAACCTTGCCAGAAAGAAAGGAAGGTATTACCAAGGCTAAATGGATGTCCAAGGAATATATGCTTGCTATAAGAGGGCGAACTTACGGATCAATAAATGAAGTGCTTGACCAATTTGTTGAGCAAGGTAAAAAAGTTGTTACTGACCAGGATTAAGCTCTTGCTGATCAACTAAATTTCTCGTCCGAAGAAGCATTACTCCCATTATAAGTAGACTGACAATTACAGGCACTCTATATCTTACTAGGGCACCGAGGACAGGAGTTGTCCAACCAATGATTAGTGAGAGGCAAATAGTAAATAGCACGAGCGCAACAAAAATCACCCTTTCTTTTTCTGAAAATTTTCTCCTTCTATAGATTGCAATTGCAAGAAAGAGCAAAACTGCCCATATTTCAATCATGGCAGGTATACGTAACCAACTTCCTCCATCAGTAGGGTAAGGTCGGAGTAATGCATTGCTGAGGGCTTCCGGAGCTATTTGGAATAACTGCCCAATTGAACCATCTAGTTGGGTAATATCGAAATATCCAGATGATCGCTGACGATAAAAATAGACAGATAGAGCTTCATGATCAGGATAGAGTGTCACATCATATGGGTCTGCCAACCCACCATAATCGATTACCCTAGCGTTTACTGGACGAAGTATCCGCACCGTATCTTCTGTTATTGATAGGTCCTCAAATACTTCAGGAAGAAAATAATATTTTGACCCTTCTTGACCAGTAATCAAACCTCCAGTCCCAATGTTCTTAAAATCGGCCTGTTTTCGTGCTACTTTTTTTAATAGTGCATCTCTTTGTTCGCTGAGGATCAATATTGGTAGACTAACAAACGCCAACATAATTGTAAATGCACTTACTAGTTTGTACTTCGGAATGATACGATAAATCCCTACAAATAGCAGCGCAGGAATCATGGCTATGAACACATATGGTTTGAAACCCAGCATGAAGAACGTCCCTAGAACTATTAAGATCCATTTTTTCTTTTTAGGGTCATTTGCAAAAGCCCCTCTAATGAATAGGCCTATACCTAGCAACATTAATGGTTCTTTAAGCACACTTGACCCCCAGAATATAACACTCGGAGCTAGCAAAAATATCCAGAATATAAAATTTGAATAAATGTTTGAAATTCCTTTCACACCGATCACCATGTGCTTAATTCCAAGCAGTGAAATAAAACTAAGAACAAGCATGTGAATAACAGGATCACCAAAACTGATAAAGTGAATTACGCTATGGAATCTTAGGATATTGCGATTATAATTAAGAATCGACTGAGCACCTACATCCCAGTGGTTCATATCTCCAAGATGAGTAAGTACTTCTTGATGTGAGTAATTCCAACCAGTGAGAAACTTGAAATAATGGATTGGGGATGAGTAAAAAACATCATTGAGGAGTTTACCTTCACGCATAAAGTCCCCAGCATCTGCAGTAAGCATGCCGCTTCCGTAAAATTCAGAATAGATGAATAGAAAATAGAGCCCAACGAGAACTTTTATGCAGTATCCGAAAATCATGGCCCACCGAGATACTCCTTCTATCTGCGTTAGCCTAGAATAGCGGAGTAATATAAGGAGTAACAAGAATATAAAGATTGAATAAACCACTAAACTCGTTTCGTTTTTTTGTAAAAATAATGAAAGTTTAATGCCATGTTGTCTATTAATTAGGACATTTTGTCATAAAGCCTGTGATGGCATAGAGATTGACATAGGTTTGACGAAATAAAAGAAAAAAATAGATGAAAACAGGTCAAATTAATGTTCAAACGGAAAACATTTTTCCAATCATTAAAAAATTCTTGTATTCGGATCACGAAATCTTTTTACGTGAGCTCGTTTCGAATGCAGTTGATGCCAGTCAAAAAGTTAAATTTCTCTCGTCAAACGGAGAATTTAAAGGTGAATTAGGAGAGTTACAAGTCGAAGTGCTTCTGAATAAAGAGGAGAAGACGCTGACAATTCGTGATCGAGGAGTCGGGATGACCGAAGAAGAGATAGAAAAGTATATCAATCAAATTGCATTTTCGGGTGCCGAAGAGTTTGTTGAGAAATACAAAGGTGAAGAAGGAGCAGAGCAAATTATTGGTCACTTCGGTTTAGGATTCTACTCTGGGTTCATGGTTTCAGATCGTGTTCAGATACAAACGCTATCTCACAAAGAAGGTGCTAAGCCTGTTCAATGGGAAAGTGATGGTACTCCAGAATTTACGATTCAAGAAATAGAGAAGACAGATAGAGGTACTGATATTATTCTTCATATTGCTGAAGACTCGATTGAGTTTTTGGAGAAGGATAGAGTTCAGGGAATACTTAGCAAATACTGCAAGTTTTTGCCACACCCAATTGTTTTTGGAACTAAGACAGATTACCAAGATGATCCGAATGGAGAGAAGGATGATGATGGAAAAGTAAAACGTGTAGCGGTAGAAGTTGTCAATCAAGTAAATAATGTTAGCCCTGCATGGACGAAAGCGCCAGCAGACTTATCGAAAGATGATTATGATGGCTTTTACAGAGAACTGTATCCTTCAACTTTTGAAAATCCGTTGTTCCATATTCACTTGAATGTTGATTACCCATTCAACCTGACAGGAATTCTGTATTTCCCTAAAATTTCTGAAAATATTGAAGTTCAGCGAAATAAAATCAATCTTTATTCAAATCAAGTATTTATCACTGACAGCGTGGAGGAGATAGTACCTGAATTCTTGACATTACTTCATGGTGTAATTGATTCTCCAGACATTCCTTTAAATGTCTCTAGATCATACCTGCAGAGTGATTCGAATGTCAAGAAAATCTCAACACATATCACGAAAAAGGTTGCTGATAAACTTGGTCAGATGTTCAAAAATGACCGAAAGGACTTTGAAGATAAATGGGCTGACTTAAATGTATTTGTTCAATACGGATCACTTTCTGATGATAAGTTTGCCGAGAAAGCAAAGAACTTCACTCTCATGAAAAATACGGATGGTGAACATTTCACAATCGAAGATTACAAAGAGAAAATTGCAACACTTCAAACGAACAAAGATGAGAAGGTGGTAATTCTTTATTCGAATGAACCAGAGGAACAGTTTGGGTTCGTTCAAAAGGCTAAAGAACGTGGATACGATGTATTGCACCTTGCTGGACCTCTCGTTCCTCATTGGATTAGTAAAATGGAGCAATCAGAGGAAAATATTTCATTTGCTCGTGTTGATTCAGACACACTTGACAACCTGATTCAAAAGGACGAAGAGATTCCATCAAAATTATCAAAAGAAGATGAGGATACTTTGAAGCCAATGTTTGAAGAAATTGTGGATAAAGAAAAATTCTCTATCCAATTCGAAAGCATGAATTCAGCAGATGCTCCGATTATTATTACTCAACCAGAATTCGTTCGTAGAATGAAGGAACAGCAACAAATGGGTGGGTTTATGGGAGCTTTTCCTGATATGCATAACATTGTAGTGAACGCAAATCACGAGAAGATCTCTGATATATTAAGTACGAAGACCAAGAAGTCTCAGGAAAGAAAAATCAAACAGCTCACGGACATAGCAATGTTAGCTCAGGGCATGTTGAAAGGTGAAGCTTTGAGTAAATTCATTGAGAGAAGTATAGATTTAGTATAAATTCGAAGGGCTGATTACTGGGTAGTCAGCCCTTTTTGAAATTAAAGAGTATTGTTTAAGTACATTTTCGCATTAGCAGGATTTTTTCTTTTGGGTCGTAGCTTTTTCGGCGCAATCCTCGGCTTCTTTATTGGGTCAGGAATAGATAATTATCAACGAATTTCTGGCCAATTCAAAGCGCAAGCGGGCAGGGATGGGAGATCTTTTACACAGGAGGACATATTTAATTATTACCAGCAAAGAACAAGCGCTGCTTCGGGCAATGATGTACCTACAATGCTAATCGCACTTTCTGCAGCTGTGATGAAGGCTGATGGTAAAGTGCTGAAATCTGAACTGAATTATGTGAAGGCTTTCTTTGCTCAGCAGTTTGGACCTCAGTTCAATGCTCAACACCTCGCTACTCTCAAGAAATTTGTCGATTCGGGAAATATTCCACTTCAGCAAATTTGTTCTGATATTCAGCGAAGAATGCAACCGGAGGTTCGAGTTCAGTTACTCCATTACCTCTTTGGTATTGCGAAGGCGGACGGAGATGTTTCCCCTGCGGAAATTAGTGTGATCCAAGACATTGCTAACATGATGGGTGTGTCAAGAGTTGATTTCGAGAGTGTAAAGAACATGTTCTATAGAAATGTCGATTCCGACTATGCGGTACTTGGCATCGAATCTAGCGCCACTGATGATGAGGTAAAAAAGGCGTATAGAAAGATGGCAATTAAATTCCACCCGGATAAAGTTGCAGCAATGGGTGATGAATATCAAAAAGGAGCAAAAGAGAAGTTCCAAAAAATTCAAGAATCTTACGATGCAATTAAGAAGCGTCGAGGAATGAAGTAGGATATTACTGCCTTTATCTTTAGTTGATCTATTAGGTTAACTGCCCTTAATTTAGTAGTTTAGGTTAGTGAACTCGACCACTTCGATACGCGACCGCTTTAAGCTTGCAATGTTACCTGCTTTAATAACAGGTTTGTTTACGAATGCATACATAATTGTATTGTTGATCGTCTTTGATGCATCACATATTCTTTGGAGTCCAATTGCTGGATCTATCATTTTCATTGCTTGTTTTATCTCTTTACAGTCCGATCGAATTACTTCGAAAGTAGTTTTTCTTGTGACCTGCTATACAGTGGCTGCGGAGATAACGGTACATACTCATGTGTTCGGCTGGGATACTGGATTTTTCTATTTTATTTTTTTACTGCCTATGGTGTTTTTACTAAACACAAAATGGACTCGTTGGATGTATATTTTATATAATGGTTCAATCCTGCTGATATTCTCATGGCTTCGGTATACATATTATGCGGAGTCCGGAACGCTTCCAATATCGGATTATTGGGTTGATTTCCTAAATGCATTTAACGCTGTGGCTGCGGGCGCAGTGGTGTTCGTTATCTTGACATTCTTTAGTATCACTATATACCATAAAGATGAAGAGTTAGTTCAGGCAAACGAAGAACTAGAAAGACAGAATAAGGAAATAACGGAGCAACATGATCATCTCCAAATTCTCCTGAAGGAGGTGCACCATCGAGTCAAGAACAATCTACAGATAATTTCATCTTTGATGTCCCTTCAAACTCGAACGGTTAAAGACAAAGCCATAGCAGCAACACTCAACGAAAGCCGCAGGCGTGTTGAAGCGATTGCATTGATACATCAAAAACTTTATCAAGGTGATAATGCAAATCAGGTAAACTTCAAATCTTATTTGTCTGAATTGATGAGTTCGCAGCATAATATGAATCCTCATGTTAAATACACAGCGCAGACAGAAGAGGCGATTTTAACTTTAGATACGTCGGTTCCGCTTGGATTAATCGTCTCGGAAATGATTACAAATTCAATAAAACATGGATTTGAACATGTGGCAGAACCGGAAATCACCGTCTGTTTGAGTGGAAGTAGTGATGGTTACGAGTTAATTGTGCGCGATAATGGTTGTGGATTATCGCGTGATTTTGATCTTCAGAATCCAATTTCACTTGGCACTGAAATCATCATGGCACTCGTGGACCAAATTGGAGCCCAAATCTCTCATGCGAATGTTTCCGGTGCAGAGTTTGTCATCACATTCAAAGATGAGAACGAATTTATAGGAAGTGATTCTTGATTTATTGAATTTTACCCAATGCAAACATCGTAGGTTTCTTCGCTAAATCATAAGCATTGTCTCTCCAATTTTTCACTGACATCGTTTTAATGTTCTCGTCATGTATCGTTAAGTTACTTGCGATGCATAACATTGTTGTGTCGCTCAACTCATTCAACAAATCCTCTAGAACATTCATATTCCGAAAAGGTGTATCCATAAAGACATGCGTAACGCTATTTCTGTAGACGTCCGCTTCGAATTTTTTCATTGCGTGGATTCTGTCTTTGCGCTCTTTAGGGAGATATCCATGGAATGAGAATTCTTGTCCTGAAAAACCACTACCCATAATTGTCATGAGAATAGAAGAAGCGCCAACGAGCGGTTTCACTTGTATCTTTCTTGCATGTGCTAATCCTACGACAACGGCTCCTGGATCTGCAATACCTGGACATCCGGCATCTGAAAGAACACCTATATCATTTCCGTCAACTGCGTGACGGATGAAACCATGTAATTCATGTGATTCCGTCTTTCGATTAATCTCCAAAAAAGTACTGTCGTCAATCGGGAATGTTCGATCCAGTTTTCTCAAGTAACGACGTGCTGCTCTAATGTCCTCGACTATAAAAAAGCGAAGTTGAATGACTGTAGTTCGTACATCTTCAGGTGTAATATCAGTTGTGCTTTCTCCTCCCAAAGTAGTTGGGACCATATAAATTGTTCCTTTCGGCATAGATTACTTATTTGAAAGTTGGTTTATTATTACATCAGTCGCTTCATCCAAAAGATTAAAGACGTCAACGAACCCCTGATCTCCTCCATAATAAGGATCTGGTACTTCAAGGTCCTTTCCTGGGTGAGATTCATTAAGAATCATTCTTACTTTAGAACGATCTTCTTGCGTGCGAGCTAAATTAAAAACATTGTCCTGATTACTCTTATCCATCACATAAATGAGGTCAAAATTATCGTAGTCGGCTACTTCAAATTGTCTAGCGCGCAAATCATTAATCGGGTATCCGAATGATTTTCCTGTTGCTTGCATCCTGTTATCTGGAGCTGAACCAACATGATAGCCAGCTGTACCCGCAGAATCAACTTCAATGCTGAGTCCAGCATTAGCCACTTTCTTACGCAGGATACCATCCGCCAGCGGTGATCTACAAATGTTTCCAAGACAAACCATTAATATTTTCATGCTGCAAAAATACACAACCTTGTAAACTAGGAGTCTGTAGGGAGATTTTTCCTTGAATTAATTCGAATAATTGGTGCAAAGGATGAAAATTCTCTCAGCTTAGGAAATATTCATTCAAAGCATCGATATGTTCGAAGCGAAATGGTTAAATGTTCATTCTTATGCTTTAATGCTTTATTTGATCCAACCGATTCTTGATTTCGAACGTTAATATAGTAGAACCTACAATATTATATAGGTATGAGACAACTAAAGATTACTAAACAAGTTACCAATCGTGAAACAGCATCATTGGATAAATACTTACTAGAAATAGGACGTGTTGACCTGATTACAGCTGAAGAGGAGGTAGCATTGGCAAGAAGGATTAAGGAGGGTGATAAAGGAGCGTTGGAGAAATTGACAAAAGCGAATTTGCGTTTTGTAGTGTCCGTTGCTAAACAGTATCAAAACCAAGGAATGTCCCTGCCAGATTTAATTAATGAAGGTAACCTAGGATTGATTAAGGCCGCTGAGCGATTTGATGAAACGAGAGGATTCAAATTTATCTCCTACGCAGTTTGGTGGATTCGCCAATCTATTCTTCAATCATTGGCAGAGCAAGCAAGAATTGTTCGATTACCACTAAATAAAATTGGTACAATCAATAAGATAAATAAAGCATTCTCGCATTTGGAACAGCACTTAGAACGTCCGCCTTCTGCTGAGGAAATGGCTGATCATCTTGAATGTTCCGTTGCAGATGTTCGTCAGTCCATCAATAATACTGGAAGACACGTGTCAATGGATGCGCCTCTGGTATCGGGCGATGAGTCATCCTCGTCTATGTATGACATTTTACCAAACGACTCACTTCCAGGACCAGAGAAAAACTTGGTGGTTGATTCACTAAGAAAAGATATTGAAAGATCCTTGTCTACATTAACCACTCGAGAAGGTGATGTTGTTAGACTTTACTTCGGCCTAAACGGAAGAAGCCCTCTTACACTGGAGGAAATTGGTGTACAATTCGAACTTACTCGAGAACGGGTTCGGCAGATAAAAGAAAAAGCAATACGACGACTAAAACACACATCTCGCAGCCGGATGCTACAATCATACCTTGGTTAAGCGGGATCCACGTCGACTACTACTCTTATTGACTTATGCGAAGGAACGCCGAAGAAATCATCAATGATTTGTTGGAGGCGTTCTTTTACTTGCTTATCGTTTGCTGTCCTTTCAATTTTTAAAACAATAGTCTTAAGGTAGTAATTGTTTATTCTCCGGACTACTGGAAATTCAGGGCCTAAGACTCTTTCTTTGAATACTTCCTTCATGGACCCTGCGAGCTGAATTGCTCCTTGATTCAATGCATTTTCATTCCTATGCCGAAGCGTCAGTTGGATAACCTTATAAAATGGAGGGTAAAAGAAATTTTGACGTTCGATGACTTCACTTTCGTAGAAACTAATAAAGTCATGATCCATGACTTTTTGGATTACCCAGTGATCAGGGTCGCCAGTTTGCAGGATTACTTTACCTCGTTTTTTTCGCCTTCCAGATCTACCAGCTACTTGAGTCATTAATTGAAAAGATCTTTCAAATGCTCTGAAATTTGCTCGATTCAAGAGCATGTCAGCATCGAGGATACCAACTAGATTTACATTATCGAAATCCAGACCTTTAGATACCATTTGAGTTCCGATCAAAATATCAATGTTCCCGGCCGCAAAATCACCTAGAATATTGGCGTATGCATTTTTAGATCGGGTAGTGTCTAAATCTAATCGCTTAATAACCTTGTCTGGAAATATTAATCCTAATTCATCTTCGACCTTTTCAGTTCCGAAGCCTAGCATTTTAAGTCTATTGCTTCCACACGCTGAACAGGTTCCTACTGGCGGAATTGTGTAACCGCAGTAGTGACATTTAAGTTGGTTAGTGTGTTTGTGATAGGTAAGTGATACATCACAGCTTTTACACTTTGGCGTCCAGTTACAGACTTCGCACATCCAAAGAGGAGTATAACCACGTCTATTTTGAAAGAGAATCACCTGTTCCTCCAAATTAAGCGCTTCACGAATATGGTCAACCATTGTCGATGTGAAATCCGATTGCATGCTCTTTTGCTTACGTTCCTTACGGACGTTTGCGCATTGAATTTCTGGGAGCATCAGTCCACCAAATCTCTCCGATAACTCAACTAACCGATATTTATCTGATTTTGCATTGTAATAGGACTCTATGGAAGGCGTAGCTGATCCTAAGAGAACATTCGCTTTATGCAATGATCCTAATACAATACTACAATCGCGGGCATTATATCTCGGCGATGGATCGTATTGCTTGAAAGTTCCTTCGTGCTCTTCATCTACTATTATGAGACCTAAATCTCTATATGGTAAGAATATTGACGATCGTGCTCCTAAAATGATTCTGAATCGATTCGGATCGTTATTTAAAACATGATTCCAAATTTCGACTCGTTCATTCTGGTTAAACTTTGAATGATAAACTCCAATTTGTTCACCGAAGTAAATAGATAACCTTTGGATTAACTGGGTAGTAAGTGCAATTTCTGGAAGTAAAAACAGCACTTGTTTTCCCAAATCTAACTGCTCCTGAATCAATTGTACGTATACTTCGGTTTTTCCAGATCCAGTTACTCCATGCAATAGAACAACCTTATCCTCATCAAACCCATTATGGATTTCCTCGAGAGATTTTTTCTGAGCCGGAGTTAGATCCATAAATTCGGAGCCTCCATCAAACTCTTCATCAAAACGAGATACTTCACGCTTTTGTTGAAAAACAATTCCGTTTCGCTCCAATGTATTCAATGATGACTGAGATACTCCATCATTCAATAGTTCTTTTCGCAAGACTGGGTTGATTGAGCCCTCTGCCCATTTGCCTTTATGGACGAGTGAAAGAAGGGCGCCTAATTGTTTCTCTTTGCTTTTAACAGCATCGATTTCCTGGATGTAAGAGTTTAGTATTTCTTCTTGAAGAAAGTGTTCTGTTAGTGTTACGTATACTGCAGTTTTTGGAATGAACTTATCGTTCAACGCTTCAAGTGATATAACCGCTTTTTTTTCAATTAGTGCCTTTACAACCGGCTGTATTGTCTTAATTCCAATCAATTCGGAAATCTGCTTTAAATCCATTTTTTCATGCATTTCGAGTGCAAGAACAATTTCAAGTTCTCGTTCGGTAAGCATTTTTGGATTTACTTCGTAATCGGGGTGTAGAACAATTTGAGTTTCACTTGCCAGCTTAAAGTTCGCAGGTAAGGCAGCATTCAATACATCGCCAATTGGGGCCATATAGTAGGAAGAAATCCATTTCCAAAAAGTGTATTGTCTAGGCGTTATTATTGGCCTCTCATCGAGTAAATGCTCTATATACTTTGCTTGATATTGCTTTGGTATATTTTGATGAATTTGAGTAACTATTCCTGTAATTAGTTTGCTTCTACCAAATGGTACGACGACACGTGCACCCGTAAAAATCGAATCGTTTAACTCAAATGGAACACGATACGTAAATTCATTTCGTATGGGTACAGGAAGGATAACATCGACAAAAAGTGTTTTCCTATCGGTCATAAGTTAAAGGTAGTAATCCAATAGAATTATCTCGAAAAATTCAGCCTAAAATAATCTTGGATCAAGGACAAGCATATGACTCTTCGTTTCCGAAAATATTATCTCCAGGATGCTCGCTACAGAAATTGTAAAGTCCAGTAATTGGGCCTTGACACAATTCTTGAGTCGATTTCTTGTCGATAGCTCTTAAGTATGCTTGAGCTGAAGATACGAAGAAAGGTTTTACTACTCGAATTGTCTGTCTCGATGAGAAAATCCCAACAACTCTGTTCTCTCCGGAAGTGGTAAGATTAGTAAAAGTTGGTTTACTCTGAGCAAGTGAACTACTCGGCTCATTAACTAAGATGTAATTGTAAAAATCTTCAGCGGCTCCTGTAATGGTCGTAGTAACCGAAAAGAACCTACGTTTATCGATTAATGGATCCTGGCCTGCACAAGCTGTTGCCATTAGGTTGTAGAATGTCTCTCCGTTCGCAGTAAAAGTTTTGCTCTCGTTAGGATTTACCTCAGTTTCACCAAGTTTCCATGAGAAACTCTTCAACTCTCCTGAAGTTCCAATGTATTCAGCATATCCAATATCTAACGTTGTATTGATCATGTACGAGTTACCAGTTGAAACACTTACTCCTGTGCCTGTGTACTCACCTGGGTTTGATGCAAATTTGAAAGAGAAGTTCTGACTAGCGGATGAAGTTGACAATCCATCAACCAATCTTGTTTGTCCTGTAATTTCGAACTCACCATTGTTGATGTCAACATGCAAGTCATAAGTTGCAGCTGGATTTAATGGGTTAGAAGGACTAGTTTCAAAATAATATACTTTCTGATCTGGCGCAAAGAAGATTCCGTTTTCATCTTTATTATCTATGATAGTGTCTCCTAGTATCCATGTTCTTTGAACAGAACCACCGATTGATTCAGTTACTGTAGCTACGACTGTTTCAAAATAATTTGAATCTGCAATTGCTGCAATTTCCGTTGCATTCCCAGGACCGATAAATGCACGATTTACTTTGATAATGTGAACACTGTCAGCTTGGTCAAGTAGGCCATAGATAACCGCGGTTTCTTCAAAATCACCTGAAAGGGTAATGTCTTCGTTACATGATTGAAGAGAAATGATTACCACAAGTGTGGCAATTATTACTAAGATTTTTTTCATAGCTAGTTTAGAGTATTGCTCAAAGATAGGAATTTCTATCGCTCTATCATCGTTTTATACTCAACGATGGTAACAGATGAATGGTTTTATCCTACACTTTAAAATCTTCGTAGGACAATTCCTCCATGCTAAGAAGAGGTTTCGTTTAATCTTTCACTTTGTTCATCCCCATTGCGCGTAGCATCCAAGTTGGCAAATGCTTGCCTGGTTTACGATTCTTGAGGTGAATATACCAGCCTATTTTTTTCATTACTGGAACTTTGTGAGTCTCAACAAATTCAATTAAAGCACCATCGGGATCTTCAATGTAAGAGAATCTACCGCCGGCTTCTCCCATGTCGAAAGTATCCGAACTGTCCACGGTAAATGGATAGCCTGCAGCCTCACACTCCTTTTGTAGTTGGTCCATTCCTTGGACATCGAAACAAAGATGGATGAATCCCCAGTCTCCCCAATAACGGTTTTCGAAAATGCGTTTGCAATCTGTTCTTTCCAAAGATTGTACAAGTTCAATTTTTGTTGGTCCGAGTAATTTTGCGAATGGCCCTTGGCGAAGCTCTTTATGTGATAATAATACACGTCGGACTTTTTTCGTGCCAGCAGGTAGAGATTTTAAATCATCAAATTCTCCTGTAACGTCATATTCAACGGTTTCATAACCTAAAACGTCTCGATACAGAGCGATTGATTTATCAATATCGCTAACGCCTATCATAGAGCCTGCAACAACTCCACAATGTGATGGATGCTTTGTGTCTCTAAACCAACCCGAACCTTCAACAATGTGAAATATATTTCCATTTGGATCCTCAACGAAAAACGTTGGTTTCCCGTCTGGACCTTCGCTCAAGTCCCCAAGGACTTTAGCTCCATTTGAAACAAAATAATCATAAGATTTCTTTACATCACGGGATTTAATTCGACACGAGTATAGGCCATAATCACCCAATTGGATATCGAATGTAGCTTTCTCGGTATTACGAGATGTGTACTGCCAGATTTCAAATCCACCACCACCATCCATGCTTAGAGCAAGGGTTGCAGTTCTAGATTGAACTTTGTCTCCGGTGTAATCAATCATGAGTGGAGCTTCCGCAGCCTCTTCGAACACACGAACATTCGCTCCGAAAAATTTGCGGTACCATTTCCAGATTTCTTGAACATCGGGAACACCGACGCCCATTTGTTGAATTCCACAGATTATTTTTTCCATTTCAATTAATTTGATCGCAAATATACCAATCTGTTGGCAGACTGTAGTGATTACTTCTAGCGAATTGCACGCTCATTGAAGAGTGCGTATCCGAAGGAGATTTGAAAAGAGAAAGGATCGGATTGTTTTGGGAAATAGTTTAAGGATGCTCTCAGCGGACCAATGAGTGTGTGATAGACGATAGATGCAGAACCCATAACTGTTTCGCCATCAAAATAATCTGAAAATACGAGTGAGCCATTGTCCGTTTTTACGACACGAAGGATTGGTTGAAAGAAATAGGCATCAACTCTTAAATCAAGATTTTTTCTTAGCGTGGCAATTACATTCAATCCTGCCGCAGCGAATTGCGGAGCTCTATATTCTGGAAGAAAAAAGGTCTTCGCATCTGGAACAAGTGAAAATTCATTCATTGCCAACAAAGTTGCAGTATAGTTAGCAAAAAAGCTTTGACTGTTAAAGACAGCTTGTCCATGAAGACCGAGATGAAAGAAACCTTTATTGACCACAAAAGATTGATACGTTAACCCAAGGTTAATCCATGAATGATTTCTTCGAACATCAAAATTTTGAAATGAAGTTGTTCCTGGAATACTAAGTTCTTCTCCATATACATAGCGAGCTTTGAATTCCACGAAATGTCCATTCGTAGCAAATTGTTTTCGGTTAAGTGAATTTTGTAGAAAGCTCCAGCTCCCAGAAAAACCCTCGAATCTTGTAACATCAGCAGTATCGGTGCTTAGAAAATTCTCAGTTTGATAATAGCTATCCTCTAATCCGAAAAGTCGTGCATCCAAGCTACTCTTGATCGTGTTTCCAAAGGGGAGACTCACTTTCAAGCCTCCATACATTTCATTTTGTACGAGAAAAGAAGGATGTACATCTTCAAAAAATGTTGCAAAACTTCTGAAGTAATCCCATCTATTCAAAAGGAAATAAGATTGCAGTGAAATAGGGTAGACCGCAGGGAACTCAATCGTAAAATCCGCTTTGGCTGATCCGTAAAATTTCCCGAAGTACGATTCGATGTGTGTCTTCGTGATGAGATTACCGATTGTTTGGTAGGTCAGGCCTAGATACCCGGTGTTAACTGGTCGTGAAGAGATATGGCCACCTACGTCAAGCTTGAATTCGTTAGACTTTCTAACCTTGATGGCAAGGTTGTGCGTACCATCAGCTTTGTTTTCGATAACAGGATATATGAAATCTACCTGCGGTGTCGCGTACAATCGAAAATAGCGTTTCTCTAATTTATCTATGCTAAGCGATTCTGACTTCTTTGACTTGATCAGGGACAATCGCGTATGGCGAAGCTCTTTGTCATCTGTTGTCGAAGAAATCGAAGTAACGTTTATTGGCTTGATTAATTTTCGAAATTCAATTCTTCGTTGGGTAAGCTCTTGATGTGACACCCTCCGACTAATTTGCGCTTTGATTGAATCCATGTTTGCAATCGTAGAACGGTATCCGTCTTGTATTGCTTGTTCTACATTAGAAAAACTAAATGTTGCAACGTCTGTATCTGGCTCAATTAATATACCTTCCTCACAGGGTAAAGTGAAGTCGGTAGGGGAGACGAGCATATTTGTCAACTGACTTATTAAGCTGTTTTCTTCTGGAGGTGCTGCGTTGTACGACACATTACTTCCGATGATAAAGTCAGGATTGAAATCCTCATACATAACGTCAGTAGGGAAGTTGTTGTAGAGCCCTCCGTCGAACAGAAGTATCCCATTAACACGAATCGGCTTAATGAAGAATGGAAAGGTCATGGATGCTCTAACAGCGGCATTTAAATGACCATCTTTAAATACAATACTCTTCTTGCTTTCTATGTCGGAAGCAACACATCTGAATGGGATGAATAGACTGTCGAAGTCGTAGTTCCTTGATGCGCCAACAATTCCGATATTTTTGAGCATTTCAAAATCGAGGTAAGAGGAGGAGTTGAAATTGGTGGGGAGTGATTTACGTAGAATACTATCCTTCGAAAAAGAAAAACTGATCATTGATCCATTTGGCTCTTCTTCATGGAGCAAGAAATGTTGATCCGGTCTTACTTTTCCAGTGGTCATTAATTGAAACTCCTCACTAAGAACATATGCTTCAATTTGTTCTGGACTGAATCCCGTTGCGTACATACTCGCAACCAATGCTCCTGCGGATGTTCCCGTGATATAGTCTACAGGGATTTCGTTCTCCTCGAGTGCTTTTAATACACCTATATGGCAAAGTCCGGTTGCACCACCTCCACTTAAAACCACACCAATTCGTTGCTCTTGACCGAAGCTAGGTAAAGTAAATAGCAAACAAAAAAGCAGTAGATATAGATGGTTTGTCTTCAAATGCGTTCTTTTGTACAAAAGTAAGAGTTATCTCAACGTTAAAAAAGGAAATTGTGGATCAGAAGGAAATTAATATAACGCTCAAGACATTTTATGGATTCGAGCAAGTGCTGTCGGACGAGCTAGTTGAGTTCGGATATGAAAATCCCGAAATCCTTAATCGAGCTGTTCGAATCAAAGGTACTTGGAAGGATGTCTATTTTTTGAACCTGAATATTCGCTGTGCAATTACAGTGTTAGTTGAAGTTAACAAATTCAAGATTAGAGATGAAGACGACCTTTATAATAAGTGTCGCAAGATTGATTGGACTAAATACTTCAGTATTGACAAGACATTTGCAATTAAAGGTGCAATTTTCTCTGATATGTTTAGACATTCTCAATATCCATTCCTATTGGTAAAAGATGCTGTTGTTGATCGCTTTAGAGACGAGTTTAATGATCGACCTGATGTGAATGTTAAATCTCCACAGGTTGTATTTGATGTTTACATAAATAATAAGGAAGTAACAATTTCTCTTAATTCTAGTGGGTTACCACTCTTTCAGCGAGGATATAGAGAAACAGCAGGTCTTGCTCCTTTGAATGAGGTTGTTGCCGCTGGGTTAATTCGAATGAGTGGATGGGACATGAAGTCGACATTCGTAGATCCGTTTTGTGGTTCGGGGACATTGTTGATTGAAGCAGGTATGATGGCTGCTGGAATTCCTCCAATGATAGACAGACAGCATTTTGCATTCAAAAATTTCCAAAATTACAACGCGGAAATGTGGGAAGAGATACAGTCTGCTGCACCAAAGCGAATCACAGGATTGCCTTGTAAGATTGTTGGGTCAGATATTAGCGCTGAGATGGTAACTAAAACGAGAAGAAACTTAAGAGGTCTTCCTTTCGGACGGTTCGTTGAAACCAGTGTGAACTCATTTGAAGAGACCGAAAAACCAGAAGGTAATGGGGTAATGGTGTCAAATCCTCCTTATGGAGAAAGAATGGGAGAAGAAATCGAAGAAATGTACGAGAAGCTTGGAGATTGGATGAAAACAACGATGAAAGGATATGATTGTTGGGTGCTATCTTCAAACTTGACTGCTTTGAAATTTCTTGGGCTTCGCCCGGATAAGAAGGTGAAGGTATACAACGGTGACCTCGAGTGTAGTTTCAGAAAGTTTTCTGTATACGAAGGTTCTAAACGAGCGAAGTTTCAAACTGGAGATAAAGAAGTTGAGTCGACCGAAAATAAAGATTCATAGCCGACGATATATTTAGAAATAAAAAAGCCTCCTAGATTTTTCTAGGAGGCTTTTTAGTATCTATTTGTTTCTTAGCGATTCGCAATGTTTACGTAATCTCTTTCTGTTTCTCCAGTATAAATTTGACGTGGACGACCAATTGGTTCTTTGTTATCAATCATCTCTTGCCATTGTGCGATCCATCCAGGTAAACGTCCAAGTGCAAACATCACTGTGAACATTTCTGTTGGAATACCAATTGCTTTGTAAATGATTCCAGAATAGAAATCAACATTTGGATATAAGTTACGTGCTTTGAAGTATTCATCTTCCAAAGCAATTTGCTCTAATTTTTTAGCGATATCAAGCATCGGATCATCAATTCCTAATTTTGCTAGTACATCGTCACATGCTTTCTTGATAATGCGTGCACGTGGATCAAAGTTCTTATATACTCTGTGTCCAAAGCCCATTAATCTAAAAGGATCATTCTTGTCTTTTGCTTTCGCTACCCACTTATCTACGTCTCCGTCTTCAGCGATTTGCTCCAACATCTCAATTACAGCTTGATTCGCTCCACCATGAAGTGGTCCCCAAAGCGCAGAAATTCCCGCAGAAATTGAAGCGTATAGGTTCGCATGTGAAGAACCAACAATTCTTACAGTTGAAGCTGAACAGTTTTGTTCGTGATCTGCATGAAGAATTAAAAGCGTATTTAGTGCGTTTACAATTACCGGGTCTGGTTCGTAATCCTCAGTCGGCATTGCATACATCATATGAAGGAAATTCGCTCCATAATCCAAATCATTTTTTGGATACATAAATGGATGACGCATAGCATTCTTATATGACCAAGCTGCCAACGTAGGAAGCTTCGCAATCAAACGGTGAATTGTCAAATTTCTTGCTTCTTGATCTCTATTCGGATCCAAAGATTCTGGATAGAAAGTAGAAAGTGAACAAACCATGGACGCAAGCACACCCATTGGATGTGCTTTTGCAGGGTAAGCTTCAAAGAATTGTTTCATGTCTTCATGAACCAACGTGTGACTTGTAATACTGTTCTTAAACGTATCAAGCTCTTCCTGTGTTGGAAGTTCATTGTAAATCAACAAATAAGCAACTTCTAAAAAAGAAGCTTTATCAGCTAATTGCTCAATAGGGTACCCCCGGTAACGTAGAATTCCTTTTTCACCATCTAAAAACGTGATAGCACTTTTTGTACTTCCAGTATTCTTAAATCCTGGATCTAATGTGATATATCCACCTGTTCCACCTCTCAGCTTACTGATGTCAATACCTTTTTCTTGTTCTGTTCCTTCTACGATTGGTAGTTCGTATGAATTACCACCTAACTCTATTTTCGCAATTTCACTCATTTCTTATTCTCGATGATTTAAATGTAGTCCCGATATTTTATCGGTCGCCTAAAGTAACAGTTTCTTTTCGATCTGTCAAGCGGTTTTGGCATTATTTATGCGGGTACTGTTTATAGGTTTTTAAGAGTGTACTTGAACATCATATTAAACAGGTGGTTACGGGTATTCCCTCCATAAATGCCATGGGTCTTGTTCGGATAGATGAATAGATCAAAATCTTTGTTCGCGGCAACAAGAGAATTTACCATTTCCATCGTGTTCTGGTAATGAACATTGTCATCACCTGAACCATGAATCAATAAATATTTCCCTCTGAGTTGATCAACAAAATTGATAGGCGAATTTTGGTCGTACCCATCTTCATTTTCGACAGGTGTACGCATGAATCGTTCAGTATAAATATTGTCATAATATCTCCAGTTCGTAACTGGTGCAACAGCAATTCCCATCTTGAAATAGTCGGCGCCCTTCGTCATTGCGAGAGAGGTCATGAAGCCTCCATAGCTCCATCCCATGATTCCAATTCTTGAAGCATCTACGTAATCGTAGGTTTGTAATTCTTTTGCAGTCGCGATGAAATCTTGTGTCTCCAACTTACCAAGTTCGAGGTAGGTAGACTTCTTAAACTCGGCTCCTCTGTACATTGTTCCTCGAGGATCAACAGACACAACAATATATCCGTTTTGTACAAGAAGTTGTTCATACATATAGTCCATACCTCCCCAGCTATCCGAAACGGTATTATGACCTGGTCCGCCATAAATATGTATATAAACTGGATACTTTTTCGTTGGATCAAAGTCTAGAGGCTTCATCATGTAGCCATTCAATTCTTGAGAATGTCCCTTAAAAGTGACGAACGTTTTCTTTGTAAGATTGTAATCTTTCAGTTCATCCTTAAGACGAAAATTATTTTCCAAAACGCTGATCTCTTTCCCTGAATTATCACAGAGGGAGAAGGTAGGTGGTGTATTTGCATCAGAACTTGTTTTAATGAAGTATTTCATTCCGTTAGAAAACTCTGCGCTGTGATGTCCCTTAGCTTCGCTCAGAATCTGCTTGTTTTTACCTGTCATTCCAATTTTGTAGATTGACTGATAGATAGCACCGCTCTCAGCTGAAGTGTAGTAGATCATTTTTTTCTTTTCGTCATAACCAAGGAATTCAATAACATCCCACTTCCCAGTAGTGATCTGTGTTGATTTCCCATCAAACCTAAGCTTGTAAATATGATTATAACCATCTGCCTCACTTGTTCTGAGAATTGTTTTTCCATCGTTTAGGATGAGCAGATTGTTATCAATCTCAACATATTGTTCTCCACTTTCTTCGTAGAACTGCGCGACTTTCATCTCTTTTTCAGTGAGATCAACGAGGTGATACTTAAGGTGGTTTTGATGTCTGTTCAATGTCTGTAGTACTAAGTAGTTCGACTCTGAAGACCATTTTAGACGGGGTATGTACTCATAATCACCAAGATCAATTTCTTTTGAAACGGCATCAGATACATGTACTAAATGAGCCGTTACTTTTGAATTGTCCTCACCGGCTTTAGGGTATTTAAAAGTGTATAGATCTGGGTATAAGTCGTAATAATATGTTAAGTTAAACTCTTTGACCTCAGACTCATCGAATCGAAGGTAGGCAATGCACTTGCTGTCAGGTGACCATCCGTAACCTTTTGTGATTCCAAATTCTTCCTCATAAACCCAGTCAGTTGTTCCATTGATAATGCTATTTCTAGCTCCATCCTGCGTTAGTTGGGTGACATTTCCGGTCTCAATTTCCTTGACAAATAGATTATTTTCAAAGATATAGCTCACTTTCTTCCCATCGGGAGAATATTCGGCTAGCGTTTGTGGTTCACGCTTTTCGTCTAAGGGTTGTAATTTTTTCGAATCAAGGTCATATAAAAAGTAAACAGCAGAAAAGCTTCGACGATAAATTTGAGTTGACTTAGTCATTAGTAATGCTTTTGTCTCATCCGCATTAAATTCATAATCGTCAATGTCTAAACCTTTTAACACTTTTGAAGGGATCATGACGCTTCCATCACCTTCCGAGTCCGTGAATAGGTGTTTTGTCACTTTCACTCCTGTAGGAGATTGTGTGATTTTCGAGTAGTAATTCCCATCTTTCATGGATCTGAACCCATTTATTGATGCACCGAAAAACTCGTATTTCTTCCAGATTTTTTCGACAGACAGTTCTTGTGCGTGAACGGATCCAGCAAAGAGTAAAATGAAGAGAAGAACAATGTTTGATTTTATCATTAACGTATTATTAAATGTTGTTCTGTAAAAGTATAAATTGTTT
>DKPV01000076.1 GCA_002471375.1 Flavobacteriales bacterium UBA7325 | reverse complement strand
ATCGCATTAAGATTCTATATTGGAATGAGAAGGAACCAAAACCCTACAAAAGTTTTCGATTATTTCGATGATGCTTTGAAATGGCTCGAGGATTGTAACAGAGTAAAGCAGTAATTATTTAGAGGGAAATTAGGGAGGATTGAATGACTTAACAATTCTATTTAACATAATATTAATTATAGGGCAATGTGGGTAGTCCAGTTTCTAGACTGACAAGAATTCGTGCTGCGATAAATTTATACTAGATTTACAGCAATTGAATTATATCAATGAAGAAATACAGAAAAGCACTCAAATATATATGGTTGTCACTCCTAGCTACCGTCTTGCTGCTCTATATTTTTCGCCCGAATTATTTCACATCCGAGTTCTTAGCAAACGCCTTAGATGGAAATGAGCAACTGATCAGCATTGTTTATGTTGCCTTTGTTTTATTGCGGTCGCTATTTTTCATTCCATCAACGCTTCCATTACTCATAGGGATTGCACTGTTTCCAGACAGGTTAGATTTTCTATTGATCGCAAACATGATCGGGATCATGGGGGGTTCTATCCTCTTATACTATGCGGCAAATTTCTTCACCCCAGATGACTTCTTTAGTTCTAAGCAAATTAAAGGATTGCAGAAAGTCAAAGAGAAAATTAATCGCTACGGCTTTTCGATCGTCTTGGTGTGGTCGTTTATTCCTATCGTTCCAACTGATCTTATATGTTATGTATCAGGCGCCACTAAAATGAATTTGGCAAAATTCCTAGTCTCCTTGTTTATTGGAGAATTGCTCTTGGTGTCCTTGTATATTTTCACTGGGAAAGAGCTTATAGATTTGTTCTTCTGATGAGAATTTAGCTAAAAGAAGCTGATCGTCATTCACTTTCGATAGATCCCATTGAAGTCAAGGCATTCCTGCTCCAAAAGCATATCGAATATAGCATCACCCGGAACAAACATAATCGTATCATCTTTAATGAGAATAATCGAGCCCTCATTCAGGTCCCCTCCTCTACTTCGTAGACATCTCCCATCTTCGTTTCATCTTCAAACACAAAGGTCATTTCCAACTGGAAGCTACAATATATCTCGGGGGTACTCTCTTGTTTAATTCTTGCCCATTATAGGCTAAAAGAAGAAGAATCACTTTCATTTGAGTAATGATGTTGATATTTCTAAAAGTAAGACAATTTACAAGAATTGAAATTTGCTATTTTCGCGGATTCAAAAACGAGAAGATGATTTCAGTCAATGGCCTTAAGGTAGAGTTTAGTGCAAGAACACTTTTTAAAGACGTGAGCTTCGTTATCAATGAGCATGATAAAATCGCATTGATGGGGAAAAATGGTGCTGGAAAATCAACAATGATGAAGATTATTGCGGGTGTTCAAAGTGCTAATGCCGGCAATGTTCAATGCGCTGAAGACACCGTTATCGCCTATCTTCCGCAGCACTTACTGACGGAAGATAATTGCACCGTATTTGAAGAAACCTCAAAAGCATTTGGTCAGATCTATCAAATGAAAGCTGAAATGGACGAGCTCAACAAGGCATTAGAGACACGTACAGATTATGAGTCGAAAGAATACATGGAGATTATTGAGCGTGTTACTGAACTTGGAGAAAAGTATTACGCCATTGAAGAAATAAACTACGATGCTGAAGTGGAAAAAGCATTGCAAGGACTTGGATTCAAACGGGAAGATTTCACACGTAAGACAAGTGAATTTAGTGGAGGATGGAGAATGCGCGTAGAATTAGCCAAAATCCTACTGCAAAAGCCTGATCTGGTCTTACTAGATGAGCCAACAAACCACATTGATATTGAGTCTGTTATCTGGTTGGAAGATTTCTTGAAGAATAGGGCCAAAGCGGTTATTGTAATCTCTCACGACAAGACGTTCATTGACAACATTACCAACAGAACGATTGAGGTAACCATGGGACGTATCTATGATTACAAAGCTAACTACAGTCACTACTTGGTATTGCGTGAAGAAAGACGTGAACAACAGCTGAAAGACGCTAAAGAGCAGCAGAAATTCATCAAAGAATCGAAGCGATTTATTGAGCAATTCAAGGGCACTTATTCTAAGACAAACGCCGTAAATGCTAGACAGCGTGTACTTGATAAATTGCCAATCATAGAAGTGGATGAAGTCGATAATTCTTCGTTATCACTCCGCTTCCCTCCTTCTCCGCGTTCTGGTGATTATCCTGTTACGGCACGCGACTTGAGTAAATCCTACGATGATAAAGTTGTATTCAACAGTGCCAACCTGTCCGTAGCACGTGGTGAAAAAGTATCTTTCGTAGGTCGAAATGGTGAAGGGAAATCCACGATGATTAAAGCAATCATGGGAGAAATTGATTTTGATGGATTCTGCGAACTAGGTCATAATGCAAAAGTTGGTTATTTCGCCCAAAATCAAGCCGCTTTGCTTAATCCTGATCTAACTGTCTTTGAAACGGTTGATCAAGTTGCACAAGGTGAGATTCGCACACAAATGAAGAATATCCTCGGAGCATTTATGTTCTCAGGTGATGCCATTGATAAGAAAGTTAAATTCCTGTCTGGTGGAGAGCGCACAAGACTAGCAATGGTTAAATTGCTCCTAGAGCCTGTTAATGTACTTATCCTTGATGAGCCAACAAATCATTTAGACCTGAAGTCGAAAGACGTTCTAAAGGAAGCTCTTTTAAAATTTGACGGAACGCTCATACTCGTGTCTCACGATAGAGCCTTTCTCGAAGGATTATCAGAAAAGGTATTCGAATTCAAGGATCATCACGTCATAGAGCACTTTGAATCAATTGATGATTTCATGGAACGCAATCGAATTGAGCAATTGAAGCATTTGGATTTGTAAGATCAAGTCCACTAATATGCTATTGTTTCAGCAACCTCGTCGACAACATCAGTTGGACCAATGGTTACAGTGAAATTACCTGATTGACCCGCATTATTTGAACCATAATCCATCAACACTCGGTATACCTTATCTGCAGAGACAAACTTATAGATTCTTCCCTTTCCAGTTGAACCTGAATCTCCTCTCTCCGTAACCGCTATAGGCTCACTTGACATCTCCTGCCCCTGTTCCCAAATTGATAATCGCATATCGTAATATCCGAGTTTATCAATTCGAATAATGTAGTTTGCAGTATTCATGAGAACTTCCGGATCCGTATATACCCTTATACTTTCATGGAGCGTACTTCTTTCTTGTTCAATTAACTTTTTCCGCTCTAACTCATCTGTCTCAGAAGGATCGGACAGTCTACGCAACTTTCCAGAAAAAGACAGAAAAACGCTACCACCTTTTAAATATATGTACCGTCCTCCTTGTTCCCAATCTTCTTTTGGGTCCGAATCCACTATTTTCTTGATGAGACCTTCATCAAACATGCTATCAAAATGTTCAACAAACTCTTTCTCATTAGCTATTGAAGGAAGTGGATACATCCTATCGAGAGGGTAAATTACATTCTCTTTAACGTAATTCATGTTCTCTGATTCTATGGTATCAATAAATTCCTGGATCGGCTTAAACTCAATTTCTTCATTATCCTGTGCCCGACAGTCACCAATAAAAGAACTGTCATAATTACTCCTAAAAATATCTTCATAACATGGTTTAGTTATCACATTCTGTACCATACTAATAATTTAATTTCAAAGTGGATACTAATTGACTTTTACCAAATCACATTGCTAAAGACACAAGTTGTTCATTGTTAGTTTCACTGGTGAATGGCATTAACACTATCATTTGATTCGTATTTATTATCGAGAAACGAAGAAACCTCCTCATCCGGTCTTTCTTATAGTCTCGATTTGCGACTGCTGGAACTTTATAGCAAGATGACGCTTTTCACATTCAATTACTTAGATAAACTTTTCCCTTATTGTTTTTTGCATGATGAGAGCATAAGCCTTATTTTTGCATCAAACTAACACTTAACCACATATTATGAAAAAAAGACTACTATCATTGAAGATGGGTGTTTTTTCAGCGGGGCTTCTGTTCTCAGGTCTGATTTACTCCCAAACAACCTACACATTTACCACAGGCGGTAATACAGGAACTACTGGACCAACACAGGTCACGATGGATGCTGCGTACACTGGAACGAACCTACAGGGAGATGTTACAGTCACTGCTGGAATCCAAACTTGGACGGTGCCAACAACAGGAAACTATAGTATCGAAGCTTTCGGAGCTCAGGGCTACGGTCCATTTGGCGGCCGTGGTGCTAACATTTATGGTGAGTTCACTCTTACAGCTGGTACTGTAATTAAGATTTTGGTTGGACAAGAAGCGCCACCATACTTAAACTTCCCTGCAACGACTTACAATCACCAATTTGGTGGTGGAGGTGGTTCATTCGTTACAGATGTTACAAACGCACCATTTGTTGTCGCTGGTGGCGGTGGTGGAAATCACGGTACGGCTTACTCTACATCATGTGATGGACAGATTACTACAGCTGGTGCAGCCGGGACTAATGGCTCTATTGTTGGTGCTGGAGGAACCGCTGGTAACGGTGGACAACAAGCATCCAGTGCTGATGCCGGTGGTGGCTTACTAACGAATGGAGCTGGGATTGCTGGAGGTATCGCATATGTAAATGGCGGTAACGGTGGTTTCGACGAAGGTTTTGGTGGTTTTGGCTGCGGAGGCGGTACAAGTAGCTGGAACAATTACCGCGGTGGCGGTGGCGGTGGCTACAGTGGTGGTGGCGGCGCTAACAATTCAGGAACATGCTGTCCATCTGCTGGTGGCGGAGGATCATTTAATGGTGGTACAAACCCAACAGATCTTGCCGGAGTTCAATTAGGTGATGGATCTGTCGTTATTACATCATTATGCGCTCCTACAGGATTAACTCCAGATGCTGCGACATTATCTGATGTTTCAAATGCTTGTATCGTAGATACTGTTATTACCCCAACGGCAACGAATTCTTGTACGTCTGGAATTGTCGGAACT
>DKPV01000064.1 GCA_002471375.1 Flavobacteriales bacterium UBA7325 | reverse complement strand
GAATCTTCATATACACCTGATGGTGACAATTCTTTTAGGATGTTATCATATTGAGGACGAGTCATCGTGAATATGATCACTAGGGAAACAATAATCCCAAGAATCAAAAAGTAAATCCAATTTTTATTATCGTTACTAGGCCCCATTACTGCAGGCTGGATCGGATTCTCAATCATCCTCACGGATGCAATTTCTTTCGCTAAAGGCTTTGATTTAGCAGAAGATGGCGGCATCCCTTTTTTGAGCGCTTCAATGAGCTCACTACAAGTTTGAAAACGATCGTCTACATTTTTCTGCGTAGCTTTTTCAATTACCTTCCAGACATCGAGATACTCATCTCCCATTGTATTAGTTAAGGGAAGAAGTGGTTCACGTACAATCTTATCGCACACTTCATATTCAGAGGTCGTCCCTTTGTAGGGACAGAATCCGGCGAGCAACTCATAAAATGTAACACCAAGCGAGTAGATATCAGATCGTCGATCCAATTCTTTCGCTTTCACTTGCTCAGGAGACATGTAGTATACGGTTCCTACCTGAGTTCCTGTTTTTGTTAGGTTAAATTGAGCATCTCCAACTAGTTTTGCAATTCCGAAATCTAACACCTTGACTTGGTCACCGGGTGTGATCAGAATATTAGATGGCTTGACATCACGGTGTACGATCCCATTTTCATGCGCATAATCAAATGCTTCGAGTACATTAATCATGATAGCTTTTGCACGATCGATGGAAAGCGGCTCATTGAGTTTTTTCAACAACTCGGTGATTTCTTGTCCATTTACCAACTCCATAATAAGAAAAAGACCATCCTCATTATCTACATAATCGAATAGTAAAACGATACCTGGATGCTGAAGGCGAGCCATAACCGATGCTTCATTCTTAAATCGTTCTCGAATCTCTGGATTATTCGCAAGCTCGGGAAGCAGCGCTTTAATGGCTACTTTTCTACCAATTGATGTGTGTTCACCGAGATAAACATTGCCCATGCCCCCCTTACCGATGAGGGATTTAATCTCGTAATGTAATAGTGTTTTTCCTATCATAACTTAACTAAGAATTTGCCGCAATAGCAATAACGATAATTAGTGCAAATAAAATCAACCCGATAATCCCAAGCACCTGACCTGCTTTAGCGTTTTTAATAGAGCCCTCGGTATATAGCTCGGGAATGGCATCATATTTCTTAATCCCTCCAGAAGCCAGTGCAATTGCGATGATACTTAGAATTGGTCCGAAAAGTCCAATTGATAGCACGACACCCAATATACCACATGTTAGCGCACCACCAGAGTTCGGGACTTTTTCCTTTATCCTGCGTTGCTGCATTTCATTACTTGAAGCCGCATTAATATCATTCCAGACATCTTTAGTTTTGTCATTAAATTGTCTTGATTGAGGTTCAACTTCCTTTTGTACGGTTTCGGTAGGTTTATACTTAACGTCTGAATATTTTGCGCGTAGCTCATTTTGATTGTCCAGTACTTTCGAGAAGTCTGTACAGTTTAAAAACCTATCAGATACCGACTTTCTAGTGGCTTTATAAATCACCTTCGAGAGATAATTTGAAACACCGGTATTGAGTGTTCTGGCATCAGGTAAATCATTTTTCACTATGTGGTCATAAATCTGATACTCTGTAGTTAAGTCGGCATATGGCTTGACTCCTGTGACCATTTGGTATAAGGTAATACCAATCGCATAAATATCAGTTGCTGGCGTTATTTTCTCGCCTTTTACTTGTTCCGGAGACATGTAATAAACAGTCCCTAATTGTGTCCCTGTTTTCGTCAGGTTATTCACCTCATCATCCATCATCTTTGCGATTCCGAAATCAAGAATTTTAACTTCTCCACCAGAGGTAATCATAACATTTTGGGGTTTGATATCTCGATGTACCACGCCTCTTTCATGCGCATGATTACAAGCAGATACAACTTGCTTTGTAAATTCGATGGCTAATTCCTCCTCGATTGGTTTACCCAGCTTTTTCATATACTCATCAAGCTGTATACCATCAACAAATTCCATAATCAGGAATAAACCATCTTCATTGGATACGTAGTCATAGAGCGTGACTATGCTCTGATGCTGCAATTTCGACATCGTGGATGCTTCTACAAGAAACCTTTTCTTTACTTCTTCCTTTGAAACAAGCTCCGGTAAGATCGCTTTGATAGCAACCTTTCTATCCATGCCTCCATGACGGGCTAAATAGACATTCCCCATCCCTCCTTCGCCAAGAAGCTTTTCGATAGTGTAATTATTAATTTTTTTTCCAATCATAACTTAATTAGGCATTTGCAGCAATTATTATTAGAAGAACTAGAACGAATAAACAAAGTCCAATTATCCCGAGCACTTGGCCTGCTTTCGCATTCTTATATGAGCCTTCAGTATAGAGCCCTGGGTTCTGTCTGTATCGCGATACAGCGCCACCTCCTAATGATAGAGCTATTATGTTCAGAATGATACCTACTAATCCAAATGACAACACTACCCCAATTATCCCGCAAGTTAATGCTCCACCTGAATTCGGTAACGCTTTTTGTTGTTGATTGGCAGCTGCATGATGCCCTTGACTTGAATCAATTTCAATGTCCGTTTCTTTCTTGATACTCGATAAATCAATATACCCCATCCATGGGACCAACGAGTTACCCAACTTGAGAATATCGTTCTTTTTCAAGGCAACTGTTCCATTGATGCGCATACCATTTATGTATGTCCCATTACTAGATTGATTATCCCTTATAGAACATTCAGACCCAGAAATAAACAAACTGGCGTGCCTTCTTGAAACAGAAGGATCAGGGATTAATATATCATTATCTTCACCTCGGCCAATTGTTAATTCTCTGTTCATTGTTTTCAATTATTTAATTTTAATTGGATCTTTCTTCTTGAGAGCGATAATGATTCCTACGAAAAAAATTAACGTTATCGCTCCTAAGGCAATAGCATCTAGTTCCAATGTATTCTGCCAATCTCCAAATCTGGAGTATGACTCGTGAAAATTTTCATTCAGCGCGTCGGTGGCATTTACGATAGTATCCTTTACAACGTCATGGAATTCTGGCTCTATCAATTCTGGTGGTGACAATGACTCATCTAGTACGCCAGTTCCTTCAACCACTTCAGGGATTGTAACCTCCATGGCAACGCGATCTTGAATGACAGATAATCCTTCCGTCCCCCACCTGGAAAGTGTAAGGTAACTCAACCATTCGACAATCTTATTATCAATTCCAGCAACTACTCCTGCTAGCATTATTTGAGGGAGTAACGCCAAAGGAACGAGTGCCATCACCTTTTCAGCGCTTCCTGCGATTGCAGATAACAAAAGTCCCATCATTGTTGCTGCGAGCGACATGAATAACATCCAAACGAAGGTCATTCCGGGGTTATTCCATGCTACTTCAGTGGAAGAATCCACTGAGAAATTCAATGAAATAATTACTGTAAATAATAATGATTGAATTGCGGCAAATGTCCCAAGCACAGTGATTTTTGAGAAAACATATGGTAAGATTCCTTGGTTAAACATGCGCTCACGTTTATATATGGATTGCTCACTCACTATTTCACGTGAGGCGTTGCTAGCGCCAAACCAGATGGCGCAGATCGCCATTAGAAAAGGAACGGACTGCTCAACGGTTCCAAAAATCAGACAGACAAGCCCAGCAATGATGGGAGCCTGTCCAAGGGTGATAGCTGTACTAACCGAATCGTTCAGCTTAATATTAAAATAGCGCTGGGTCAACCATTTGTATTGCAGCAAAGGATTTGTCTTACCTACTCGTTTAACTGATGGAGACTCGGCGCCCGTATTTTCCCGAGTATTCTCTTTCTTGTTTTTATCAATCCAGAATTTTGCCTTATCCTCAACTAGTTTGCTATAAATGTGCCGAACCTTATCCGCTTCAAAATATTTCTGACTCTGATCTACAGGCCCATGATAAGCAATATGCCCACCCTCAGCCATGAAGATAACCTCATCCATAAACTCTAGATCATCAGGTTTATGTGTAACCATGATTACGGTTGTCCCCTTTTTTGCCAGACGTTTTAGTATGCCAAGGAACTCCTCAATGGTTTGTGGATCTAATGGCGATGTCGGCTCATCTAGGAAGAGTACCATAGGATCCGTCAATATCTCAACACCGATGGACACTCGTTTCCTCTGTCCCCCGCTAATCTTTCCAACTAGCTTATCGCGAATTTCAAGGATATTCAACTCTTTGAGAACTTCCTCTATTTTCTCCTGAATGTTCTCTTTGGTCGCAGTTGGCAGCCTCAACTTTGCAGAATAGAACAGAGATTGCTCAACAGTTAATTCTCTATGGACAATGTCATCTTGAGGAACATATCCAATTTGAGTCTTCAAAAAATCATAATTCTCATTAAACTCATAGCCAAACAAGTAGATCTTCCCACTGGATGGAGGTGAATCACCACATAGTGCTTTTAACAGGGTTGACTTTCCACATCCTGATGGCCCCATCACAGCCAACATCGATTCAGATGAGATTTCAAAAGAGCACTGCTTCAACCCCTGATAACCATTAGGGTATTGCTTAATGATCCGTTCCGCCCTTATTGATACCTTATCTGATAATTTTTTAGACGTTCCTTCGAGACTTAAGAACTCTCTACCAACGAGTATTGCATCTCCAGGGTTTAGTTTCTTCTCATTTGTAATTCGGTGTCCATTTACGTAGGTACCGTTAAGAGATCCTAGATCACGAACATAAAACTCTCCATTCGATTTCTTTTCAATCGAAGCATGCTGTTTACTAACCGCCTGATGGCTCAATGTAACATCACAACTTGGACTTCTACCTATTGTAATTTTAGAAGCACCACGATCAAAATGTGCCATGATGTTTGTTCCTCCCTTTTTGACATCATTAGGAAGAGATCTTGACTTACCTGGTTTAAAATCATCGGGATTGAAAACCAATCGAATTGATTTTCCTTTTACAAATTCGACTACATCAGTTTCTTTCAATTGATATGGCACATGTGGCTGAACTTTGCGTTCATTCACAAAAGTCCCATTCGTGCTATCAAGATCAATTAAATTTAGTTCTCCATGCTCAGTAACGATTAACTGAGCATGCTGACGAGATAGGTTTGCATGTCTAACCTGAATAACATTATCGCCTGATGGATCCTTCCCAATGACAACCTCCTGCCCAGAAGATAAAGCGAACTTTGCAACCCGTTCATCATTAATGACAATTCCCAAACGATAATTTCTCATGGACAGTTTCTTAAATCAATTTGGACAGATGAATTTGTAGTTCGCTTCTATATGTCTTTTACAACAGGAACTTCGGTTGGATGAATAGGGATGTGTTCGCATCATCGTTTCGAGAATATCTCCCTCAGACTCACTGTAACTCATGCGTTTCCATAGGTTAACAACACGACAACTATTATACCCAGCTTTGACTGCATAATCTATTCCGTGGAAGTCAGATTCAGTCTCTTTCTTTTGATTGAACGGAGCGCTAAGAATATAAGGAAGAGTCTTTGCATCAGGCCCCAGTATTCCTCCAAGAAAATCTCCACTAATCTTTTCTTTCTTCAGTTGCTGATTGATATGTTTGCACTCATTGTGGGCTATTTCGTGACCAATCACACAAGCAAGCTCATCATCATTCTCAGCGAAATTGTACATTCCCGTTGTCATGAAGATATAACCACCAGCTGTAAAGGCATTCACTTCATCCGAATTGAGGAAATAAATCTTGTAATTAAAACCTCTGGGATTATCAATTGCATCCTTTAGTTTTCTTAAAATGGACCTAAGCTTAGTTGTTCTAGAATCGTTAATAAAATTGTAAGAGACTAGGCATTCAGAATATAATTGCTCACCAACCTCTCTCTCCTCTCTCAAACTTACATTGTAATCCAATGCATCTACCATTTCCGCTTCAAGGTCCGTCATGCCATTTAGGAAGTCACTATCCAGACAATCGTAATCGTAAACGACCTGACCGGAAGGCTTCGGAATATCTCTATCTTCTGTATCGACAGGTTGATCCTCATCATCGAATGAATCTTCCTTTTCTCTATTCCCAGAATCGTCTTTACGAACTTCAGAATTAACCAGTGAATTTTCTTTTGATTCATCAAAGAAGCCACCACTATAAATAGCAGCGAATACCAGGAGCAATAGTACCACTGCACCTACCCCAATCCAAATTTTTGTTGAATTTCCTTTTCTTGGCAAATCTGCAGGAGCATCCATATTTCGACCGACCTTCTCCACAGGATCAGACACGACGGAATCTAGATCAAAATAGTTATGCCATGGAAGTGGACTTGCTGTACCCAATTTCAGGACATCATTCCGTTGCAATAATTCAGACCCTTTAAGCGGTCGACCGTTAATGGTAGTGCCATTCGATGAATTTAAATCCGTCACAAATACCCTCCCCGAATCATCGCGAAAAAGCTCGAGATGATACCTAGACACAGATGTATCAGTAATAACGATATCGTTATCTAAAGACCTGCCTATTTTGATGAGGGTATATGACATTATACCAACTGTATTAAATCGTCATAAAACCCTTCACA
>DKPV01000037.1 GCA_002471375.1 Flavobacteriales bacterium UBA7325 | reverse complement strand
GTATAACCTCGGTTCAGGTACTGCTAGAACTTTCTTAGACTTGACAAAGAATACCTTCGCAGCAATGGGTAAAGAGGAGGCTATCTCATTTATTGATACACCTGAGGATATTCGTGACAAATACCAATATTATACTGAGGCAGATGTCTCAAAACTGGTCGATTCAGGTTACGACACGAGATTTCATACGCTTGAAGAGGGCGTAAAGGACTACGTGGAGAATTATCTTCAGAACAAAGTTTATTACTAATAAACGAATCAGCCTTTATAGGCACGATTTATGAACTAAGTCAAACTATGTTGAAATCGATAGCAGTTTTTGTATTTAGTATTCTTAGTATTTGTTCTCTAGCCCAGAAGGACCGGTATATCATTTTTGTTGATGCAGAAACAGGAGATTCCATAGAGGGTGTGACATTGACTGCAATCAATTCTTCCAGGCCGATCGTGAATTATCAGGATGGTGTCCTAGCCCTAAAAAAGCATAAGAAAAAATACAATTACTATATTTCATCAGACAATTATGAGTCTAGAAGTTTATCTGGGTCCGAAGTTCCTGCAAAAAAGGATACTGCTCTTGTTTTTATTCTACCGACACAATCATTGATGGATGAACGATGGGATGCATTTACTTCGGATTCAACTCTCGGGATATCAGATGAGACAATTTTTTTAAAAAATTCAAGAGAACTTGAAGCATATGTAGTCAATCGTGTAGTCATCTCAAGAGCTGCAATGATTCAGTGCGAAACGCTTCATGCCCGTGGTAGCTCGTTTTATTTCAGAATGGCATTTGAAGTGGCAGAAGATGGTGTGCTCTACAATCCAACGGTGGATTATTCTGGTGAATTGGAGTGTGTTTACCTACTTCGTGAGATGAAGCGAATCCTATGGGAGATGCCTAATATTCAAATTGAGGACGCTATTAGTGGTCTGAATGGCAGTAGACAACGATTAATCTTGCCAATCACTATAGGGATATAATCCTCGATCAAAATCGGTCAGATCATTCATTTGAATCTATCCAAAATAGACGTATCTTTAGGGTACTTAAATATAAGACCGTCTTATGAAATCACTAACCCTTCTCTCAATCATTGCTTTATTCCCAACTCTTATATCCGCTCAGGTTTTAAGCTGTGGGACTGAAATAGATAACACAAATATTGACCGGTTGAACGAGTATAACGAGAGGTGGAAGGAAAGAACGGCCCTTGAAAAGGCTTATGGAACTACAACGTTTAATATTCCTGTTCAGCTTCATATTATTCGAGATAATAGTGGTTCAGGAGGGATTTCTGAAATGGATTGTCTCAGAGCTTTTGATCGACTGAATGACTTCTACATTAATGCAAGCATCCATTTCTATCAAATTGAGGAGATCAATTTTATTGATGAATCTTTATTCTATGATTACGATAAATCACAGATGGCGGCCTTAGATGCTGCTTATGCAGAGACATATGTTCTTAATATCTACATAGCTAATACTGTAAGTAGTTCTGGAAATGCAATCTGTGGTCATGCACAATTCCCAGGAGGGCTTGATTTCGTAATACAATCAAAAGGATGTATGGCCAATGGTAGTACGCTCGTACATGAAGTTGGGCATTACTTAGGACTTTATCACACGCATGAAACTTCATTTGGCGATGAAGCAGTTGATGGTACTGATTGTTCAAGTGAAGGTGATTTATTGTGTGATACACCAGCAGACCCAAGACTTAATGGAACAAGTAACTTCAACTCTGCTGGGTGTAATTATTATGGAACTGATACTGATGAGAATGGTGAGCAGTATGATCCAATGGTTACGAATGTAATGTCATATGCGTCTAAGGAATGCCGAGTAGATTTTACGGAAGATCAATTGGACAGAATTCTATGGACGCTTCAAAATGAGCGTACTTATTTGGATTATCCGTCGGTATTAATCGATGTAGATGCTTTTTTTTATGTGGCGCCAATTGTAGATTGTTACAACGTCACGGCGGTTGAGTTTTACAATGCTTCGCATGCTGGCGATGATTATTTGTGGGATTTTGGAGACGGTTCGGCTACTTCTACAGATGAATCTCCATCGCATATCTATGCAACACCTGGAATTTATGATGTAACTCTTACCACTACAGATTTCTTAGGAGCAACGGACACCTATGTTCAGGCTGTGTCAGTTGGATCGGTGAATTTGCCTTATTCAAACGATTTTGAAAATGGAACGGCAGATATTGAGATATTTAATATCCAAAATAGCTGGAAGAACCAAGTGTCGTTAAGTACTGATGCCGCGGAGTCTGGATCTTTCGGAATGTTGTTGGACGGGACGGAGATTACTTCAAGTAGTCCCAGTTTCAAAACTCCATCAGTTGTTACTGCTTTTGAAGAATTATGGAATCCATATTACAAGTCTGAAGTCTCATTATGTGTAAATGCTACAGGATTTACAGGTACTTCTCTTGATTTTGATAAGCGTCAGATTCGTACTTCGAATGATAACTATACGCACCTTCGTGTTTTAGTGAATGGTGTTCAGATTAATAGTGTGATTAGTGTTGAATCCCCATCTTCTGATGATGTAGGGTTCACGAACTATTCATTTGATCTATCAGCGTATGATGGCACTGTATTCACTCTTACGATAGAAGGAAGTCATAAATATAGTGCGGACTATAACGGGTCACTCAATGGATCAGCATCAATGATTGATAATATCTTAATCGATGGTTTCGAGGATCCTGCACAAGTTGGTTTAGGTGAGCTTTCGGTAGAAGGTATCAAGGCTTATCCTAATCCTACATCGGGAAGTCTTATCATTAGTGCTTCTTCTGAAATTGAGTCAACACCAATGATTACTTCACCTAATGGGAAGGACCTTTCGTCAAGTGTTGATTTTACACGAACGACTGCGGCTAGTTTCTTTTGCGATATAAATCAACTAGCTTCGGGTGTATACCTTGTTAAGGTGGGTGATGAAGTGATTAGAGTTGTAAAGAAGTAATCTTTATAGATATTCGGAGAATTTATCTGAAAGCGATGAGGATCTCAAATCTTCAATCGTGTCTACATCATTTAGTGTTTCAAGAAGGGAATAGCTAATACTCTTGCCCGATAATTCACGCGTAGTTTCGTCTAAAAGTGATTCTGTACTCCATTTCTTGTTTTCAAAAATACAGGGTGTTGGTTGAGACATTCCAATTAAATAGTAACCACCATCATCTGAAGGTCCGAATGCTACATCATTAGTTGAGAGTGCGCTAATGCCCGTAGAAATCGTTTCTGAGTTTAAATCTGGAAGGTCAGATCCAACTCCAACAATGCGATGATAACCTAGCTCAAATCCGTGATGAAATGCAGAATACATTCTCTCACCAAGGTCTGCTCCTTGCTGAATAAACTTCATCTTACCTGGCCACAAGGATTCATTAATCTCAGAAGAGAAGTAGACGTGTAAATCGCAGTCGCTGATCTTTGATGTCGCTTTCTCTGTGATGCTAATTAGCTCTTTGTAAACATCCAATGCTGCTTCGGCTCCAATGGTTGCCGCTAGTCTTGTTTTTGCCTTTCCTTGAACTGGATTTTTAACAAAAACAATAAGTAGGTTTTTCGAATTCATTTATTCAACTATAATAATTCTTCGACGCATAGAATATCTTATTCTTACGGCTCGCAGACAAGTGTATCGAAACTCGGGGAGTATCCTGCCCAAACCCCAAGAGCTCCTCCTTGGATGTTACTTGGGATATTAGTTGGAGTGGCGAAAGGATTTCCGGCCGTCTGCAGTTGTATATATTTCTTCTCCATGAATTCATACAGCGGTTCATCCATCTTGGACAATTTAATTACAACTGTGTCTCCTTGTTCAAAAAGCCATTCCGTATCTTCCGTGTAACCCTCACCGTATGCATATGGGTTCTCATACCAAAAGTCGAAGGTTAATCCATCGAAAAATTCATCGTCAAAAACAGGACTGAATGTAGGCATGAATGACTGATCCCTTTCCTCACCATTCTCATCTAGGTCAATTCGTTTAACTTCCCATTTGTAGGCGTCAAATACTCCTCCTGGATCGGATAAAGTCACCCATGAAAAGCCATGATTTGGCGTGTCGCCATCTGCTTGCCAGTATGAGTTGTCAAAAGAAGTAGGGCTAACGATACTCGTTTCTGCGGTGTAAGTTTGACCTTCATAACTAACGGTAAGCGTATAAGTTTTTCCGATCTCTCCCCATATTGCAGGGTCGAATGAGGTGTAGGCGCACAGTTGATAGTTTGCTAACTCAGAAACAGGTATCCCAAACATTGATGCTGCTAGTTCTTCCGTGCCTGGAGGAAGATTATCTGAACAAATTTCAGATAATGTCACTGTTGTTGTACCGTTCGAAACAGTGACAACTGCACCAGAAATGAAACCGTTTAGGAAGGCTTCTAAATCCGTTGAAGCATAAACTTCCATAGATTTTGAGAGGAGTACAAAGGGTGGTGAATCGGTTTCAATTCGTCCATCGATTACCAATTGCTCTTTATACCCAGGAATGTCAATTGTTACTTCTTTTGTACAACCATTCAACAGGACAGTAAGTCCTATGAAGCTTGCAAAAAGAATGAATTGATATGTGATTGATTTGATCATATTTTGGAATGCTAAAATTCAAAGTTCCATGTCACACTTGGTATGATTGGGAATAAGGTGACTTGTTTTACAGAGATCTCAAAATTGCCCTGTAGAAAATCACCGTCATTATCAACGTATAGGAAATATGGGTTCGCTCGGTTGTACACATTGTAAATTGAGAATGCCCAATTACTTCTAAATCGTTTCTTGGTTTTGATGATATTTCCTTCTGGATCTTCCTTTATTTTATAGGCCTTAGAATACCATATTGCGGATAGGTCAAGTCTATGGTATGGGGCCATACGTGTTGAATTTCTTGAACCATAATTGAATAATAAATCTTGGCCCTGAACATACCAAGATGTTGGTAACGTTAACGTGTTTCCAGTTGCGTAAATAAATGCGGCGCTGAAATTCCAACGATCATTTAGTTTGTAGCTTGCTACAATGGAAAGATCATGTCTTCGATCATATTTCGCTGGGAATTTCAGACCGTTATTGAGCTCATCAAAGAGCCGTTCAGTTTTACTCCAGGTATATCCAACCCATCCTGTCAATTTCCCAAAGGATCGTCGAATGTAAAACTCAGCGCCGTAGCTCCACCCGCGTCCGAAAGTTAGGAGATTGTCTGTGTTGTCATTTACGTTGTCTGATGGAAGCGCTCCTTCTTTATATTCGATAAGGTTGCGCATGTCTTTATAGTACACTTCGGCTGAAGTTTCCCATTTGTTTTCATTGAAATTCCGGAAATAACCTATTGATCCTTGCCAGCCTTTTTGCGGCTTTGCTATGTTAGTAGTAGGAAACCAAATATCCGTGGGAAGCGAGACTGCTGACAATGATGTCAAATGGACATATTGATAATTGTACGTCCATCCGGCTTTAATCGAACTGTTATCCGGTAGGAGCCAGCGCAATGAGATCCGCGGTTCAAGGCCATGGTAAAACTGAATAAGATCTCCCTTGCCATAGGTAATTGTGGAATCGGGTTGACTAATTCCTCCATCAATATACCTTGTGAATTCTCCCACATGCTGAAAAGTACTGTAACGAAGTCCCAAATTAATTCTAAAGTTCTCATTCAGATCAATCTCATCAAGGAGGTATGCAGCTGATTCATGGCTAAATAATTTCTGAGCTATCCCTGTATCAAATTCAACGTCATCTGAAGATGCAGAGACACTCGTTGGCGTGAAGGTATGGTACGTGTAGTTTAGTCCCCATTTCACGCGATGTCGGGGATTAGGAAAATAGCTGAAATCTACTTTCCCACCCCAATCTCTGATGCCAGATTTTAATTCAAAACGAAACTGATCTTGCTCTGATCCAAAACTGAATAGGTAGTCGGTCATTGTGCCGCTAACATTCATGAATAGCTTACTTGAAAAAATGTGGTTCCATCGTAATGCAACAATGGCATTCCCCCATGGCATGTCTACCTGAAAATCATTGTCTTTATTTCCAAATTGAAATTCATCTTTGCCGTAATAGCTGCTGAGATATATTTTATCTTTCTTGGTTAGCTTGTAATTTAATTTGAGATTAAAATCATAGAAGTAATAGCTTGACCCTGAAAACGGAGATGAATCAGGAATAGCAGCCCTCATGATTACGTCTATGTAGGTTCGACGGCCGGATACAATGAAAGACCCTTTGTCTTTTTTAAGTGGTCCCTCAAGAGTCAGGCGAGATGAGATGGCACCGATACCTCCTTTTGCTTTGAATTTTTTATAGTTTCCCTCGTTCATATTTACCTCCAAGACGGAAGACATTCGGCCACCGAAATTTGCAGGCATACCTCCTTTTATGAGATTGACATTTTTTACAGCATCTGCATTGAAAACCGAGAAAAATCCAAATAGATGCGCAGCATTGTAAACGACGGCTTCGTCGAGTAGCACTAAATTCTGATCCGGACCACCTCCACGAACGTAAAAACCTTGTCCGCCTTCTGCAGCTGAAGATACGCCTGGCAGTAATTGTATTGTTTTAATAATATCTACCTCACCCATAAAGGCTGGAAGGGTCTTAATTTCTGCGATGTCTAGTTCAATTTGGCCAATCTTTGTACTATTTGTATTGTCTAATGCATCGCCCCGTATTACGACTTCATCGATTGATTGAACATTGGCACCCATCTCATAGTCGAGCAGAAAATCCCCATTCAGGACGATAGTCTTCTTCTCAGTTCTCTGTCCGCTAATTCTAAACTCAAGCTCGTATTCCCCGCATGGGATGGTTAGCGAATAGAAACCATAATTATTGGTGATTGCACCTTTCTGAATTGATGCGATATAAACTTTAGCCCCAATTACAGTTTCTCCATCGGACGCGTCCGTGATGTGTCCACTAACGGTGCAAGTCTCCTGAGAGAAGGTATAATTAGCACACAAGAAGATGAAAAATATTAGTAAGCGTTGCATTCAGACTTTAGTTTCTACAAAAATCGGAAAAAGTATCGTGGATTCAAATCTTTAACTGAATGAACAACAATGAAATATATGATTGACTCCTGCTATTCTTTTTAGACTTAGATTGCTTGTGCTCAAGTACTTCAAAAGGATAATTATTCTAACTTTGTAAGTAGCGATGCGGAAGCCATTTTACATACTTTTTATAGGGCTATTTATTGGTGCTTATTCTTTTGGCCAAACGGCTGAATTAGATAGCCTTTATGATTTACAAACGGGTAGTAGTTCGGTCCGCGAAAAAGTACGCCTCACAGTTTTAATATCTGAGAAGTCCCTTACTGATGAAGATGCACTGCATCAACTCAAAGTAGCAAAAAAATTAGCTTCTGGCCAGCCGAAAGATGTTCAGGTGGATGTGATCGATGCATTTGCGTCGTACCACTACAGAAAGCTAGAGTATGACCAGGCGATCGCACAGAAAATCGAAGCGGTCGAGGCGCGTAGATCGTTGGATAACCGGGCTGATCTTGCGGATGCGCTATATCGATTGGCACAATATCAAAGGGCAGGATATCAATTGGATGAAGCTGTTTTATCCTATAGAGAAGCGGAAAAGTACTACGATCAGCTTGACAACCCATCTAGGCAAATTAATTGCTTGAACGGCTTGGGAGTCATTCATAAGGATCTGGGCGATTACACACAGGCATTGCCACTCTATCATCAAGCATATAACCTCGCGGTACGTTACGGCCTTGATAAAAAGCGAGCGTCAACAGCCATTAACATCGGTGTGCTTCTGAAGAAAGAGGAGGATTACGATGGCGCACTAGAGCAATACAGATTAGCAGAAGAGATCAACTTAGAGGACAAAAATTATTATGGGCTTGCAAATGTTTATAATAACATTGGGAATGTTTTTCGATTGCAGGAAAAGTATGATTTAGCTCTTAAAAATTATCAGCTGGCCATCTTGAATCGACGAAAATCAGGCAAGACAAATTCGTTAAGCTATACCTTCAATAACATATCCCTCGTCTATAAACAGAAGGGTGATGTCCAGAAGGCAATAGAATATCTTAAGAAATCTGAGGCTGAAAAAATTGAGAACAAAGACTTTGAAACACTATCATCTACCTATCTGAATTTTTCGGAAATCTATATGGAAAATGGAGATGATAAGAATTTTGTCAAGTATGCTACACTTGCCGAAGATTACGCTTTGGAATATGACCATGCTGAGATATTGCGGTTCGTTCGGATAAATTATTCAAAATTTGCTGCAGCAAATGGAAATTATGAAGAGGCGTACCTCTACCTTCAGCACGTCTTTGATGAACTAGATACGCTAGATGAAGAATCCCAAAAAGTATTAACCTCTGTTCTTCAAGCCCAATTCGATGATCAGCAAAGTAAAAGTCTAATCACCACATTGTCCAAGACAAATGCTGAATTGGACGCTAGGACAACAGAACTTGAGGAGAAGGAAGCTTCTTCGAATGTATTAATTATGATTCTAGGATTCGTGACTCTGTTTTTAGTCATTAGTGCAATACTCTTGTTTTTCAAACAGCGCGCCTATGCTCGTCAAACCAAGCAGATGAATCTTGTGAATGAGCAGTTGCGGACAACGATGATTAGTAAGGAGGAGAAAGAAACATTGTTGAAAGAAGTTCACCATCGCGTAAAGAATAACCTCCAAATAATTAAAAGCTTGATCCGGCTTCAGGGCAATGAGAAAATGGATGAGCGCACTCAAATTATGCTATTGGACTTTGAAAACAGAGTGTCTTCCATGGCACTTGTACATGAATCAATGTATAAGAGTGGAGACCTAGCAGTTATCGATATAAATAATTATTACAATGATTTGATTAATGACCTGATCGATGCATACAGTTTGGATATTGTCATTGAGAAGGATATATCAATTCAGATAGGAAGAAACGTGGGTATTGATACCTTAGTTCCACTTGGTTTGCTCACTAATGAAATTATTTCCAACTCCCTAAAGCATGCTTTTGCAGGTAAGATGAGCGGAACGATAAAGGTCGTTTTGAGCGAGAATGGTGATAGTAAAGAGTTGTTAATTGGGGATGATGGTGTTGGATTTGACATTCATGGCGCACGTGAAAATGAGCAAACACTTGGTCTCGAGCTGATTAATGCTCTTGTGGAACAGTTGGATGGGGAATATGAATTTATCAACGATGGGGGTTCATATTTTAGGATTAAATTTGATGGAGAATAAATAAATTAGAATGAAGGTTTCGTATAATTGGTTGAAGGAATATATCAACACGGATTTGTCTCCTGAAGAGATGAGTAAAATCCTAACAGACACAGGTCTGGAAGTTGAAGGCGTGGCGAAAATAGAAGCGGTGAAAGGTGGATTGGAAGGCGTTGTGATTGGAGAAGTCTTGACATGTGAAAAACATCCAGATGCCGATCGTCTTAATGTGACCACGGTATCAACTGGGGCTGAGCCTTTACAAATTGTATGTGGGGCTCCAAACGTTGCTGTTGGGCAGAAGGTTGTTGTGGCTACCGTAGGTTGTACGCTTCACCCGAGTCCGGAGGAGAATTTTAAAATCAAGAAATCAAAAATTAGGGGTGTTGAGTCACTCGGAATGCTATGTGCTGAAGATGAGCTTGGATTTGGTGAATCACATGATGGAATTCTAATTGTAGACAATTCTATTTCTGTTGGAACGAAAGCCGCAACGTACTTTGAGCTTGAAGATGATTATGAGATAGAAATTGGATTGACTCCAAATAGATCAGATGCCATGGGGCATATCGGTGTAGCACGAGATCTCGTTGCTTATTTAAATGTCCACGAGAATGCAGGTCTGTCTTTAAATATTCCGAATGTGGATAATTTCAAGGTTGACAATAATAGCCTTCCTATTGGAATTGAAGTTGAAAACGCTGAGCTATGCCCAAGATATATGGGAACTACGATAAAGGGAGTGAAGGTTGCACCTTCTCCATCGTGGTTGCAAAAGCGTTTACGTTCGATTGGTTTATCACCGATAAATAATGTTGTCGATGTGACAAACTTCGTTATGCATGAATTAGGAAATCCTTTACATGCTTTCGACGTTGCTAAATTGGAGAGTAATATTGTTGTAAAGAATGCCTTGGAAGGAGACGTATTTACGACCCTTGATGAGGTGGAAAGAAAGCTTTCATCCGATAATATGATGATAACAAATGGTTCTGATCATCTGTGTATCGCGGGTGTTTTTGGAGGTGATGATTCGGGGATTAAAGATAAGACAACTGATGTCTTCTTGGAGTCGGCCTACTTTAATCCAGTGTCAGTTCGTAAGACGGCAAAGTTTCACGGATTAAATACTGATTCTTCATTCCGCTATGAAAGAGGCGTTGATCCGAATCAAACGGATTACGCACTTAAGCGTGCAGCACTTCTTATTCAGGAGTTGGCAGGAGGAGAAGTGTCCATGAATGTTACAGATACCAACCCAAAGCCAATTGAAAATGTTACAGTTGAGTTTAGTTATGATCGTTGTAATCGCTTGATTGGAGACGAGATTTCTGTTGAGCTGACGAATAAAATATTGAAGGAATTGGACATTCAGGTTTTGTCTGTTGCAGATGGAATAGCCCAACTTGATGTTCCTGCTTACCGAGTTGATGTGACTCGCGAGGCGGACGTTATTGAAGAGGTACTAAGAATATATGGATTCAATAAAGTGGCAAATCCTGCTAAGTTGAATTCTTCGATCGGAGTATTTGCAAAACCAAATGTTGAGAAATTACAGACTACTATATCTGAAATGCTCGTTGGACAAGGATTTGTGGAAACTTTAAATAATTCACTTACAAAGGCCGATTATGCTGAAAAGCTTGGAGGGGATGTAGTGAGATCGGAGTGGAATGTTGAGATGTTGAATCCTCTGAGTCAAGACTTGAACGTGATGCGTCAGTCGCTTCTTTATGATGCGCTTGAAACAGTAACACGAAATCAGAATAGACAACGACCCGATCTGAAAATTTACGAGTTCGGTAAAACCTACCACAAATACGGATCAGAATACTCTGAAAATAGAAGACTTATGATTGCCATGACTGGCAGTCGTGAATCGGAAAACTGGAATTCTGCAAACCTCAAATCATCTTACTATACTATAAAGGGAACAGCCCTAGGTTTATTGGAAAGAATCGGTCTAAAAGGATTGTTGAAGGAGAAATCTTTCAAGAATTCTTTGTTGGAAGATGGTGTCCAGCTATACATTCTAAAGAATAAAGTAGGAGAGATTGGATGGGCTTCTCCAAAAATGAAGAAGCACTTCGGTATTAAACAAGACGTATTCATTGCTGATCTGGATTGGGATTTAATCATCGATTCACTGAAATTTGTAAAAGTAAAGTACACTGAGCTTCCAAAGACGTTTGCAGTTAGAAGAGATTTCTCGTTACTGCTAGATACGAAAATCAATTTTTCAGAGATCGAGGAAATTGCACGTGGATGTGATAAAAAACTTCTAAAAGAAGTAGGACTTTTTGATGTTTACGAAGGCAAAAACTTGGCTGAAGGTAAGAAGTCATATGCTGTATCTTTCAAATTTCAAGATCCTGAAAAAACATTGAAAGATCAGCAAATCGATGGTGTCATGGATAAAATCCGCGGAGAACTCGAGTCTAAACTTGGAGCTCAATTGAGGTAATTAAATAGTTATTTGTGAACGACCAATATGTTATTACAGGAATAGGTACTGAGGTTGGTAAAACTGTGGTGAGTGCTATAGTTGCTGAATCATTAAGTGCGACTTATTGGAAACCTGTTCAGGCAGGTGATCTAGCGTCAAGTGACTCGATTAAAATTATGACGTATACTTCCAATGTAAGCGTTCTTCAAGAGGCCTTTAGATTGAATTCACCAATGTCCCCTCACGCTGCTGCAGAAAAGGATGGTGTCAAGATCTCGCTCGACGATCTGCAAATCCCTAGAGTTGATGGAAATTTAATTATTGAGGGTGCCGGAGGATTGATGGTTCCCATAAATAATGATGGATTACTATATATCGATGCTTTTGAAAAATGGGGATTGCCCGTCATAGTCGTATCTCGTCACTATTTAGGAAGTATAAACCATAGCCTTTTGACAATTGAAATGTTAAAAAATAGAGGTTGTCAAATTGAGGGTATTGTCTTTGTTGGAGATGAAAATAGAACAACCGAAGAAGCGATTCTTAAGTGTTCCGGCGTAAAGATGTTAGCTCGAATTCCATTGGCAGATAAAGTGGATAGGTCTTTCATAGCTGAACAAGCGAAATTGTTCCAATTGTAGAAGGATTTGACAAGAATTGATGTCAATTCTTAACTTTGCATCATGAGTATATTATCTGATGATATTGCGCACGTGTGGCATCCATTTACCCAACACCAAACTGCAGATGACCCGATTGAAATCGTTAGGGCTGAAGGTGTTCTTCTCTATGATGTTAAGGGTAAATCGTACATAGATGCGAATAGTTCGTGGTGGGTTAATGTTCACGGTCATGGACATCCGCACATCGCAGAAGCCATAAACGATCAGTTTAAAACATTGGACCATGTTGTTTTCGCTGGAGTAACTCACCCAAAAGCGGTTGAATTAGCCACTAGAATAACCGCTAAGTTACCGGAGCAGTTATCTAAGGTGTTCTTTTCGGATAATGGATCGACAGCAATAGAGATAGCTTTAAAAATGGCATTTCAATACTTCCACAATATTGGAGAAACTCGAAGAAAGGTTGTGGCCATGCAAGGATCTTATCATGGTGATACATTCGGTGCAATGTCTGTGGGTCAAAGAGGATATTTCAATAAGCCATTTGAACCATTTTTCTTCGATGCTGATTACATAGATTTTCCAAATGAATCTAACGAGCAGGAAGTTTTACAACAAGCAAAATCTTACCTCGAAGGGCAAGAGGTAGCTGTTCTTATTGTTGAGCCTCTGGTTCAAGGAGCAGCGGGAATGAGAATGTATTCTGTTACATTTCTAGAGGAGCTGACAAAGCTCGCCCATGACTTCGGGACACTAGTTATTTTTGATGAGGTAATGACAGGTTTTGGGAGGACAGGAAAACTCTTCGCAGGTGACTTTTGTTCAGAGAAACCAGATTTTGTTGCACTATCGAAAGGGCTTACTGCAGGTGTGATGGCCCTAGGGTTGACTGTGGCTTCGGATAAAGTATATCAAGCATTTATGTCTGATGATGCTTCGAAGGCATTACTTCACGGTCACTCATTTACTGCGAACCCTATAGCGTGTGCTGTTGCATGTGCTAATCTTGATTTATTTGAGCAGGATTCCACTTGGGAGAAGATTAAAAAAATTGAAGCTTGGGGTGAATTCTTTTTAGAAAAACTGAAATCGTGTGACAATGTATGTAATTTACGTCGACAAGGAACCATTACTGCATTCGAGGTCGATACAGGTGAGGGCAATACCTATTTTTCTGATGTGAAAAAACTAGCGTACGATTTCTTCTTGAAGCGGGGAATTCTGCTGCGCCCTCTTGGGAATGTGATTTTTATCAATCCACCATATACCATCAAAGAAGGTGAGTATGATGAGATTACCGCTGCGGTTCTCGAGTTTTTAGATTCAATAAAGAACTAAGCCGTTTCTGAAATTGCCTCCAAGACGATCTGTCCCGCTTGTCTAATTTCTCCATTAGTGATAGTCAATGGCGGTGAAAGACGAAAGCTATTTGGGTGTGATAGAAACCAGAAACTTATAAGTCCCTTCTCAAGGCATTTGTCCACTACTTTAGCAACGCGCTCTGTCGATACCATGTCAAACGCGAACATCATTCCAATTCTACGAATTTCTAGAATTTCGTCACTGCCTGAGATTATTTCTTCTAGCAAGTGACCATTTTCTTCGATGACACCATAATCAATTTCCGAAGTCATAACATCTAAGCATGCCGCGGCGGCTGCACAATTGACGGGATGTCCACCAAAAGTTGTAATATGACCAAGTGCTGGATTATGTGTGAATTCGGAGAGCAAATCTTGAGATGAAACTAAAGCTCCAATTGGCATCCCACCACCTAGAGCCTTCCCTAATGTCAATATATCTGGAATGACATTAAATTGTTCGAATGCGAATAAACTTCCTATTCGTCCGATGCCACACTGAATTTCATCGAAAATGAGCAATGCTCCAACCTCAGAACATCTTGTTCGTAGTGCATGCATGAATTCCATGGTAGGCACACGTACGCCCGCATCTCCCTGAACTGTTTCAATAATAACACCAGCTGTTTTTGTGCTGATTTGTTGAAGGTCATCGAGAGAGTTAAATTCCAAGAACCGCACATCTGGCAACAGCGGTCTGAATGCTGATTTCTTTGTTTCGTTCCCTGAGACACTCATTGAGCCATGAGTACTACCATGATATGAGCCTCTAAAAGAGACCAATTCGGTACGCCCGGTTGATCTTTTAGCCAGTTTCAGAGCTGCCTCGTTTGCTTCTGTGCCTGAATTTACGGTATATACCGAATCGAGATTATTCGGTAGGAGTGTGGTTAATTTTTTTGCGAAATCAACTTGGCTACTTTGTACGAACTCTCCATAGACCATTACATGTAAATGTTGATCTAACTGCTCTTTGATAGAATCAATCACTTTAGGATGCCTGTGACCAATATTGTTCACGGCTACACCAGCGATCATATCCATATACTTCTTACCACTAATGTCGGTAATGTAAATTCCTTCAGCCGAGGCAATCTCAATTAAATATGGACTTTCGTTTGTTTGCCCTTGTAGTGCTAAAAACTCTTCGGTTCCTATTGACATCCTTAACCTCTGGTTCGTTGTGGATTATTCCCGTTTGGACGAGTTTGTCCATTCAGTTCCTTTTTGCGCTCATTCAGTTTTCTGAGAAGTTCACGCTTAAATCGCTGCTCAAGAGAAAGGAGCTTTACAGCTTTCTTGTAGCCGATTACATCAGCAACCTTGCCCATGTGCTCTTTCTTGAGTTTACTTTCTTTGATTTCGCTATCCATTATAGCTTCTGAGCTTTTCTTTACCTCAGTCTCAGACATCGATTCGTAATTTGCCTTAAGCTTTTTACTCTTAATTTTTCTCGCTTTACGTTCCTTCTTGAGAGCTGTGTTCATTTCGTTATAGGCCGGCCAGAACTTTTCAGCTTCGTCAACGGTTAGATCAAGCTCTTTAGTGATAAAAGCAATTTTCAATTGTTCTATCTTTTCGTCTCGCTTCTTTTTTGCATCTCCACTACCAGGCTGAGCCATGCTCACAGGCGCAATTAGTACCAGTGCAAGTGCCAGTAAAATTGATCTATAGTTTTTTGTTTTATTCATAATATCAATATTAAATGAATGGGTCTTCATCTTCAAAATCTTCTAGGTCGATTCCTTCTTCATTAAAATAATCCAAGATGTCTTGATCGTCGAGATTTTCAATCTCCATTGTCGATCCGCTACTATTTGAGTTTATATTCTCAATTCCAGCGATATCGTCAAGAGGTAGTTTTACTTCTTCGAACATCTCAACTTCATCAAGAGAATTTTCGGGAATCATTTCTACAATTAGATCGGTATCGAAATCCTCAATATTATCCTCAATATAAGAGACGAGATCATCGGAAGAAACATCATTCAATGTTAACAATGGGTCGGCGTCTCCTTCAATAATTTCAGTAGAATTTGAGATGTTCATGACAAGCAGAGATATTACAATTGCAGCTGCAATCGCTCCAATCCAAACAACCGGTCGCTTGTACATTGGAATGATCTTAGGCTGTTCTTTTTCGAGTACTGCTTCAGTTAGATTTTTGAAGTAATCTGCACTGGGCATCTCGACTTTTTTAGCCTTGATATGATCGAATATGTCTTTTTCGCTTTTCATCTCTATACATTAGATAGGTGAATCACCTAAAGGTTTAATTGGTTTAGTAAAAAATCTTGAATTTTTTGCTTCGCATGATAGAAGCTCGCTTTTAATGCGCCTTCGCTAGTATTTAATTTTTTCGAAATTTTCGAATACTTCATGTCTTCGAAGTACTTAAGCTGAAATACCATTGCTTGCTTCTCCGGAAGAGTTGCGATTGCTGCCTGAAGTGAATCCCAGATTTCTTGCTCGGTTAAATTGTCTAATCCATTGTGGCCGGCAACAATTTCGATCATCGAATCGTCCATATCAACACCAGTCCTTCGCTTTTCCTTCTCTAGATAGTTTAGCGTTTCATTACGTGCAATTCTATACATCCAAGTGTACAGTGCAGAATTTTGATTGAACTTTTCTAAGTTCTGATATATCTTGACCAAGACGTTTTGAAGAACGTCATTAGTCAGTTCATGATTTTTTGTGATTCTTCGAATCTGCGAGTAGAGCGTTTCTCCATATTTAGAAACAAGCGCAGTGAACGCCTTCTCTTTAGAAGCGCCATCCTGATTGAATAAATCAATAATTTCTTGATCCTCAGGATGATTTGCCATAGGCTACTTTCTCGATAAAACATTTTTAGCTGCCTCAACAACGTTTACAGTATCAATTCCATATTTCGTCATCAACTCTGCAGGAGTTCCACTCTCACCAAACGTGTCGTTTACCCCAACATACTCTTGAGGAGATGGTAAATTTTGACCTAATACTTGAGCAACTGAGTCTCCGAGCCCACCATTAAGCATGTGTTCTTCAGCGGTAACAACACAACCAGTTTTTCCAACAGATTTTAAAATAGCCTCAGCATCTAAAGGTTTTATTGTATGCATGTTTATGACTTCGGCAGAAATTCCACTAAGTGAAAGTTCTTGAGCTGCTTCGATTGCTTTCCATACAAGGTGACCGCACGCGATTATCGTTACATCAGACCCTTCGATAAGAACATCTGCTTTTCCTATTTGGAAATCAGCATCTGGCTTCACAAAGATAGGAACAGCAGGACGGCCGAATCGTAAGTAAACAGGTCCCTCTAGATCAGCAATTGCCATCGTTGCCTGCTTCGTTTGATTGAAATCGCAAGGTACAATTACGGTCATGTTAGGTAGCATTTTCATCATACCTATATCTTCAAGAACCTGGTGAGTTGCACCGTCTTCTCCGAGTGTAAGTCCAGCATGGGATGCACAAATTTTCACGTTCTTCTTAGAATAAGCAATCGATTGACGAATCTGGTCATAAACACGGCTAGTTGAGAAGTTCGCGAATGTTCCAGTAAAAGGAATTTTCCCACCTACAGTCATTCCTGCAGCCATACCCATCATGTTTGCTTCAGCAATCCCGACTTGAAAAAATCGATCAGGGAATTCAGCTTTGAAGTCTCCCATTTTTAGTGATCCCGTCAAATCTGCACAGAGTGCAACAACGTCTTTATTTTTTCTTCCAATTTCGAGGAGTCCCTCCCCAAATCCTGAACGAGTATCTTTTTTCCCAAGTACCTCGAAGTCCGTTGTTTTTGTCATATCCTAATTGATGTTGTTTTGTTAGAGTTTATTCTAAAACCTTTTTGCATTGTGTAAGTCGATGACTTAAGTGTCGTTGGTCTATAAACCATTCGGTAAGCACCAGGCTGAAGTTGAATCGTTCCATTGCGTGAATTATTTTCTAGATTACATACCCAATCCCACGTTCCATTGTCGTTCTTAGCAAATAGTTGCCCAGTAATGGTTTTCCCACTCGCATATTTCATGAATCCTGGCGCCTTGATATCTACATCGGTTTTTATACCTTGTTGAACGCTAAGCCCAATGTAAATTCGTGGCAGCGTTAATATTTCTAATTGATAGTCTCCAACGATATATTTGTCAGTTGCTCCGATCTTCTGAACATTAAGCGTCTTGTTGTCTCCCTGCTGCATTACCCGAACATCTATCTGATAAGGTTTCACCGCATTTGTATATCGAACACGAATGTGTCCTTGTGGAGCGTCTACTTTAATTGTGTTATGCTTATTTTTTTGAATCGAAATATTTTTCTTCTCAACTCGTGGGATTGTGTTGACAACTAAATCATATTTCAGTGATGGGTCAATGATTAATGTGTCTGGGTTTCCAAAATGATTAAGTGTATGCGTATATGTGTATTTGAGATCCGTTGTCCCTGCTTCATAGAGGAACATGGTAACATCCGTTTCGAGAGGATTACCGCTGATATCATTCAGATCAATTTGCGCTGTTGTGTTTAGTAGAGCTTTTGATACTACGTTTTCTAGAACGCGTTCAAAAGCATCTCTAGTTTCTGCCTCCTCATAAGATCCAATACATCTGAATTTTTCTAGGTAAGACAGGTCCATTCCGAGACCGATGACAAACGGCGTGACATTTACGCCTTTGTCCTTTAATTTCTTTGCAATAACACACGGGTCATTGTCACACGCCTCCAGACCATCAGTAATCAGGATAATGATATTCCTGGATGTGTTATCTGGAAAGTCCTCTGCGGCTGCCTCTAATGACCTCGCAATAGGTGTTGTTCCTTTGGCTTGAATTGATTTTATTCGATATTTTACTTTCGTGAAATTGTCTGGTGCAAACGGCACTTCCAGTTTAGTGTCATTACAGTCCTGGTATGTCGCTGTGATCGGTGATTGATGTCCATATACTCTGAGCGCAATTTCTAGGTTGGCAACATCACCGAGGCCATCTACTGTTTTTGCGAGAAGTTCCTTGGCGGCTACAATTCTAGTTTGCCTTCCCCATCGTGCATTCATACTGTTTGAAGCATCTAAAATGAAGAGAATTCGTGTCATCTCTTCCTCTTGTCCAAATGAAATTGAACTTAGAGCTATAAAAAATATGGTTAATAATTTTTTCAATTAGTAATCTCCTAGCGTTTCTTTAAGTTGACCAAGTGCGTTGGCAAGTTGCTCATCGTTCGGAGCAGCACCATGCCATTTGTGAGTTCCCATCATATAGTTAACACCTTGTCCCATTTCTGTGGTCATAATGATCACAATTGGTTTTTCTTTTCCAACAAACGACTTAGCTTTTGCAATTGTATTTCGCATATCATCCATGTCGTGACCATTCATTTCTAAAACTTCCCATCCAAAAGCTTGCCATTTTTGTGACAAGTTCCCTAATGATAGAACGTCTTCAAGATCGCCATCTATTTGTCTTCCGTTGTAATCTATGGTTGCAATGAGGTTATCAACATTGTTGGCAGCAGCATAAATTGCTGCTTCCCAAATTTGTCCCTCTTGTAATTCGCCATCTCCATGTAGAGTGTACACCAATGAATCGTCTCCGTTCATTTTCTTCACAACAGCTGTACCGATTCCACATGAAAGTCCTTGGCCAAGTGAGCCCGAAGCCATTCGTACTCCAGGGATTTTCTTGTCTGTCGCTGGGTGACCTTGAAGTCTTGATGAAAGCTTTCTAAATGTTGCCAATTCAGCTACTGGGAAATGTCCGGATCGCGCTAAAACACTGTATAAAACAGGAGAGATGTGTCCGTTTGAAAGGTAAAAAACATCTTCATTAATTCCATCCATTTTAAAATTTGAAGCATCGTTTTTCATTACCTCGAAATAGAGTAAGGTTAGAAAGTCAGCGCATCCAAGAGAACCACCAGGGTGACCAGAGCTTACAGCTGCGACCATTCGTACTATATCTCTTCTTACTTGTGTTGCAATGTCAATAAGTTGCTGATTCTCCATGTGATAGTTCTATGTGTTAAAAGAGTTGTGTGTGATTTGTTTACAAAATTAACCTTAATTCTTTATTTTTAGTGTCCAAAAAAACATTAGTTATTAGCGAAATGCAACTATTTTTGAACAATGGTTGTCTACTAGTATACAACAAGGTGTATCTACTTATTAAAACGTCCTAAAATGAAGTTATTTAGTGTTATCTGTTTTCTTTTCATCTCGTACGGTGCGGTGCACGCTCAACAAGTTGATGAAAGATTACTTACAAAGTATTCTCAGAGTGATTTAACCTCTATGATTGAGAATAATCCAGATGAGTATAAAATGTTAGCATATGCATTAGATAATGCGATCTATGTGGCGCCATACTCTAATATTAAAGGGCATACGCTAGAAACAATTGTTGTTGACTCTGAAGCGCTACCCACTTTTGCGGACTTACAATTGGATATTAGGCCAGAGAATCAATATTTTAAGATACAAGGAGAAGAAAAAATTCTGGTAATTAAATCTACTTGGGTATTGAATCATGAAATGACTAAGAAATAATTTCTATGAAAAAGACTCTTCTCAAATCGCTCGCACTTCTTGGATTCGTGACTTTTTCGATTTATTCATACGGACAAAGCGTCCTAATGGGAGATTATGGTTATGACCAAGCCAGCCCTGCCAACTGTGGAACATTTGGTGTATCGGGTAACAATTTTTTCGATGACGGGGCGGCAGGAAATTATTCTGCAAACTTCAACGATACGACAGTTTTTTGTCCAGATTTGACGTTAGGAACTAAGATGGCATTAACCTTCGGTATTAATGCTGGGTTCCAATTTGATGTGGACGGAACAGATTCGATTTATGTATATGATGGGCCAAATACTTCGTCGCCGTTGATTGGTGTGCATAACTCTGTGACTGATCCAACTGGATTTTCACACATCGCAAGCTGGTCGAACCCAAGCGGATGTTTAACGGTAGTATTTATTTCCGATGCGGGTCCTTCTGAAGGAACTGGTTGGATCGCGAACGTCGCATGTGGTAATCAAGCGCAACCTTTTGACCCACATATTGAGGCTTTTGTTAATGGAGTTGGTTCGGATGCTTTGAACCCTGCAGATACAGGTTTTGTTGATATCTGTTTTGGTGATAGTATTCTTTTTGTTGCGAAGCCAATTTTTCCACATTCATTGGAGACAACAGGATTTGGTTATTCTCAGAATTTAACAAACGTAGATTACAACTGGACAATTTCTGATGGTGGTACCTATGCCAATAATGATTCTATTTGGTTTACACCACCTTCACGAAATGGATTCCTTGTTGATTTAAAAATCACTGACATTTTCCCGAATGTGGTGAGAATGTTGTGTAAAGTTCGAGTCTCGATATTGCCTAGTTTCGATGGTACCGGACCATTGCAAGATTCGATTTGCTTAGGTGATCAAACTTCTCTTGCTGGTGGTGTAACGCCAACAGATACAGTAGGTGTAAGTATTG
>DKPV01000043.1 GCA_002471375.1 Flavobacteriales bacterium UBA7325 | reverse complement strand
GGCAATGAAATGCCCTGCTTGAAGCTGCATGGTGTATTGATACGATCCTACAGAAGACTCAGCTGTTAGAACAATATTTTCAAGTGCCGAATGGGCATAACTATTAAAGCCCGATGTTACAACTAAATTACTTAGATCATTCAGATTACTATCAAGGAAAATAGCATCAGCTAATATATTTTGATCTGGGAAGAAGCCACCCTCAACTTGACCGGTTTGATATGTAAGGGAGAGAGCAGCTCCATCGACGATGACAATACGAACACCGCCATCAACAGCATAGCTAATCACAACATCCTGGAAGTTGTCGAGATTTGCATCAGCCATAGCAACACTTATTTGATCAGCATTTAAATCATCAACTGGAGCAAGACCATCATCCTCACCGAAGCCAATACTATCGAATGGATCAAAATTAAATTGCTCATCCCATTTGGTTCCATCATCAACAGGAAGCCAGGCTTTCAATTCCAAGTCATCAAGCTGCACATCTTTTAGATCTTGCTTTGAATCAAAGCCAGCTGTTAAAAGATCTCGTTGTCCATCACCAGTGAAATCTTCAATAAAAGCCCAAGGGGCCAATTTAGACTTTGAATATGGGACAAAAGATGCAATCTCTACACTATTCCCACTTTGAAGTGCGCTGCCATCATAAAGATAGACCTTGCCAGCTTTACCACCACCAGAACTCAAGACAATATCCTGAACGAAATCATTATTTAAATCACCAGATTGAGCACGCTCCCAGGATTGATTGGTTAATTCAGCAGTGTCTAATTGAATCTCTTGATAATCTTGAGCCTGATGCAAAACTACTCCATTTTGATCAGATTTAAAACCTTCAGCTGCAATAATCCAGCTTGAATCAGTATTTTCTACAATAGTAACCACTTGCATCATGCCCGCATCTTCGTGAGGAAGGATATGACAGTGAAACACATAAGTACCAAGATAATCCTGGTAAATCATCCTCATTGTCTGGTCGCTTGCACCAAAGGTATATAGCGAATCAACCTTATTTGGATCAAGAGCTTCAGGAATTGAATGGAATTCACCTTTAAGTGAATCCAGCGAAACCACTTTGCCGGCCTCTTTATCATAATATTCATAACCAGTAGAATTCAAAGATGTAACATCCTCAAGATTACGCTTATCAGCAAGCTCTGTATCTGAGTCCTCTACCTGATAATCGTTGATATGGATATGGAACGGATGGCCAACATAATTGGATGCAGAACCAACACTCCAATTACGATTATTCCATTCCTCGACCGTCCCTAATTGGGCAATCGTCAAATTACCATTTGGAAAGACATGATCATTAATCAAGAAGGGAAAGTTATAACCCATCCAGTTTTCAATACCTGGCTTGCCTATTGGTAAAGACGTGTATGGCTCATACGTTTCACCACTATTCATCATCGAGTAATGATTAAGGATGTCTTGAGTTGCTTGATCATATTAACTCGGCGGACCAACTAGAGTATTAATTGACCAGTTAAATTGTCGATTGCGAATTGGCACCCACTCATCATTACCATACGAATCCTTTGAAAAAAGATTCACACTAGGAATTTTCTCTGGATCGTAATCACTCTGTCGAGTCGTTGGAAGTATGTTTTGAACATCAGCTAAACTATTTGATTGCTCAACGATTTCATCAAGGCTCTCCTTGGAAGGATTATCTGTTCCATCAACAACATTGAAATAAGCCAGTGCTCCAGCACCGGTAGACGTCCCAAAACCAGTATTTTGACTTGAAAGATCTGGATAACTACCCCCATTAGCAATTGAATACTTGATATCATCTTCTTCAAAACTATATGTAGACGTTAATTCTGTTTTACCATCCGGCAAATAGAATAATACATCAAATCTCTTACCTGGTGCCAGTTCCAATAAATCCTCGGCCTGAACATAACCAGTAGGCAACGGAGTACCAGCTGTACCAATTGAGCCAGCCGACGCCGCTCTTATTTGAGGGAATTGATGCCCATCTTCACCATAAATATAAAGAGGTAAATCACTTTCTTTTCCATCTTTTCCAGTATGTTTTAATGATAAATTATAAAATCCCTTATTAGTTTGATTCGAAAGTGTTATTGATTGCCAGCCGCCTTGACCTGCATCTGCAATCGGTTGATACTCCCCATTAACCGAAACCATTGTCATGCGGTTATTAACAGTGCCAAGACTGTCAAATCCAGTTAATTGAGCCTGACCAGTCTCAGGATCAACTCCTAAATCCATTGTTTTAAGAATGGCCATATTTCTAGGCACATCCTCAAACCCCTTTACCTTGCTAAGAGGATCACCAACCTGGAAAGGTCCAGACATACCTCCATACACCATCTGATTAACAGATGGGTGGTAATGCGGGTGATACCAATATGAACCCTGCCCATGGTCTTCTGGCAATTCAATCTCAGTTGTCCAGGATTGTCCTGTTGTGTACCTAGAAAGAACGTTGTCACCAAAACCCGTTGGATTGGTATGCGAGCCATGAAGATGATAATTGGCAGTATTAGACGCACCTAGACCATCTCCAGCAGATTCTCCGTATGTGCTATTTGATATCAGAGAAGCTTGTTGATTTTGCTCATCACTTAAATCACCAATCCTTATATTATTTTCGAAATTTAGATTCAAATTATCACCAGGCTCCACCATTAAAACTGGCCCTGGATAACTTGGCTCTTCGCCCTGCACTCTATAGGTATAGAGCATCGACGGGTACCATAAATTTGGCTCGGTGATTAAACTTGGATCAACAAGATTAGCAATACGCTGAAGAAGACTATCAACATCAAAACGCGAAACAACACTAATATCATTATCGTAAGCAGCCCATAATCCTGCTGGATCGTAATTATCTATATTTTTGATAAACCCCAATAATTCATCTTGAGATGTGCCAACAGCGCTCCAATAGTGATTACTCGATGCAGCTTTATCTTCGAAGGGTCCTACATAACCTATCTTCAAAAGATCCTCAATCGTATTATTCCTTGGCTTTTCAAGATAAGCATTTATAACAACGTTAAATAAGAATTAAACAAAGAAGCCGGATTGTCTTTGTCTGTAATCTGAGGAATAAGCCAATCATTCAAAAAGGCACTAAGACCGGGAATT
>DKPV01000040.1 GCA_002471375.1 Flavobacteriales bacterium UBA7325 | reverse complement strand
GGAAAATTATCAAAGCGTGATGGTGATCGATTAGGCTTTCCGGTCTTCCCAGCAAATTGGACAACTGAAGAAGGAGAAGTTTATTCTGGATACCGCGAGAAAGGATATATCGCTGGCGGGTTTCTAAACATGCTTGCATTCTTAGGGTGGAATCCTGGAACAACTCAGGAGATTTTTTCGCTAGATGAATTATGTGAAACATTCACCTTAGAACGTGTGTCAAAATCCGGTGCAAAATTTGATCCAGATAAGACAAAATGGTATCAGCAACAATACCTCCGCTCAACTGCAGACGAGGTGCTAGCTGAAGAGCTATCGCAAATTTTAACCGAAAAACGCGATGTTTCCAGGTTGTCGACTGTTTGTCGCCTAATGAAAGAACGAGCAACCTTTATTGAAGACATCTGGACTGAAGGTTCATTTCTACTTGAAAAACCAACGTCTTATGACGAAAAGACAACACGAAAAAAGTGGAAGAATAATGCTTCTACACTCATGACTGAATGGAAGGGTGTTATGTCAAGCCTTGAAGACTATTCTCCTGAATCAATTGAAACTACATTTAAAGAATTCATCACAGCTAAAGAGCTTGGAATTGGAGCGGTGCTTCCATTGTTCAGGTTACTAGTCACAGGAAAAGGAATGGGGCCAAGTATGTTTGAGATCGCTTCTTTTTTAGGTAAAGTGGAATGTGTTGAACGAATTTCCATCGGCCTAAATGCTCTTGCCGAAACAACTCCGCAAGCATGAAGCATGTAATCGAGGTTAATGGTATTAAGTGCTATTCCTATCATGGGTGTTTAAGAGAGGAAACGCTGATTGGTGGGTATTATAATGTAGATGTACATTTGACTACTGACTTTTCAGAAGCCGCTGCGAATGACGACCTATCAAAGACAATCGACTATGTGTTAATGAACCTGATCGTGGTTGAAGAAATGGCGATCGCTTCAAAGTTAATTGAGCATGTTGGTCAGCGCATCGTAAAACGAATCAAGGCAGAAGCCCAATCCGTTCATTATTTGCGAGTTAAAGTAACTAAGCTCTCCCCGCCTATCAACGGCGACGTAGAGAATGTCGCAATAATCATTGAGGAATAGAAAAGCGATTAAAATTTTACTACATTTGCCGATATAGGGTTCCGTGGCCGAGCGGCTAGGCAGTGGTCTGCAAAACCATCTACAGCGGTTCGAATCCGCTCGGAACCTCAAAAGCTTCCCTCCGTTTATACGGTTCGTGGAAGCTTTTTCTTTTATCTCTTTATTAGCTTGAAAGTATCACCCTTTGGTGAAAGAACTTTTACCTCCTCCCCTATTTCAGTCAATAACTCATATTTCATCCCCGATATAACCAACTCATTCTTGTCTACGGCATATGGATGAGTATAGCTTCCCCATGTAACATGAGAAGATGTAAAAGCCCAAGCAATAGTGCTGTCCGCGCTAACCTTCTCCGTCCACTCACCCACTAACAGACGCTGTTCTTCTGAAAACAATTTTAGTTCTTCCTTTATCTCCGAACCACAACTTGAAACTATGATCACAAGAAAGATATAAAATCCATACTTAAGAGCAGTTTGAGTCATACCTGAATTAAATTTTAAGATTATCTTTGCCAAAAATTAACTACAAGGTACTATCATTTTATGAAAATACTTGTCACAGGCCCAGATGGTGTTTTAGGCAGCAATATTGTGAGAGAACTTCTTTCTCGAGATCACAAGGTTAGTGTGCTACTTTTTGAAAAAGAAAAACCATCCATTACTCTTGATGGTTTAGACATCGATCGTTTTTACGGAAACATTCTTAATAAAGAAGATCTAGATAAATGTATCGCTGGTCAAGATGTTGTTATACATGCCGCAGCCTCAACCTCTGTATTTCCTGCGCGTGATGAAATCGTCAATAACGTAAATATTGACGGGACTAAAAATGTGATTGATTTATGCCTTAAACATGAAGTGGGTCGCCTCGTTTATGTTGGAACAGCGAATTCGTTTGGGTATGGTTCAGAAAAAACCCCAGGAAAAGAGGGAGATCCATATTTGTCAATTAAGTATGGTGTCGATTATATGGATTCTAAGCAAAAGGCGCAAGAAGTTGTCTTGAACGCAGTTAAAAATGATGGTTTGCAAGCTGTTGTTGTTAATCCAACCTTTATGATAGGCCCTTATGACTCTAGACCAAGCTCTGGAGCCATGATACTAGCTGTTCACCAAGGTAAAATTCCAGGGTATTCAGGTGGAGGAAAAAACTTCGTAGCTGTTAAAGATGCTGCAACGGCAATATCAAATGCTGTAACTATGGGGAGAATTGGTGAGTGTTATATTCTTGGAAACCTTAACTTGACTTACCAAGACGCATTCAATCTGATCGCTGATACCATTAAAGGTAAAAGGGTAAATCGTAAGCTTCCAGACTTTATCATTAAAGGTTATGGGGCGATGAACTCATTCTTTGCTCGTATTTTTAAATACTACCCCGGTGTAACAAAAGAACTCGCTGTTATTTCGTGTGAAAAACACTATTACTCTCCAGAAAAAGCCCGCAAGGAAATTGGTCTTCCTGAAACACCATTACAAGAAGCAATTCAAGAATGCTACGACTGGTTCAAAGCGAACGGTTACTTAGAAAAGAAATAAAAAATCATCACTTATGAATTATTACGAAGTCGATATGACATGGACTGTAGAGCACACACGTGTTTGTGTTCCTATCCTGCTCGCTCTTGTATTCTTTGTTATGTACTGGTTTACAGCACAATCAACAAAAATTAAGGAGAGATATCATAAAAAATATGACTCAGAAAAAGCATATGTAAAACACATTTTCTTTACAAAGGCCTTTGGGTTTTTCAGTATGGGGGTTGTACCTACTATTCTTTGTCTTTTATTCATTCCCGATCTCACTCTTGGTGATTTAGGATTGACAATTATTCCTGAGACAGCGGTATTTACATTAGTATGGACTATTGGTTTGTGTGCTCTAGTCATTCCTTTAGCTTTTTTCTCAGCGAAAAACCCTAAGAACTTTGTCAACTACCCACAAATACGTACAAAGGTTTGGGACAAAAAAACACTGTTCTTAAGTCTCTTAGGTTGGGCTATTTACTTGTTTGGATATGAGTTTCTATTTAGAGGGGTCCTATACGTTCCGTTGTTAGAGCCATTGGGAATGTGGCCAGCAATAGCCATTAATGTTGCATTATACTCGGCAACACATATTCCAAAAGGTTTGGATGAAACCATAGGAGCAATTCCGCTTGGTATTGTTTTATGTCTACTCACGTCTGCATCTGGAACGATTTGGATTGCTTTTATCGTACACTTAGCGATGGCGTGGACCAACAACTTAACGGCACTGAAGTTCAACCCTGACATCAATTATATCAAAGGTAATGGCAAAGGTTAAATTAACAGGTAAAGTTGCTGTGATCACTGGTTCCAGTCGTGGAATTGGAAAGGCTATTGCAATCGACCTTGCTAAACAAGGTGTCTCAATTGTATTGAATGGGCGTAATCAAGAACGTTTAGATGAAGCGAAAGTGGCTGTCGAAAAAGTACATGATAAAGTGATTACCGTTTGCTGCGACATTTCCGAAAAAGACGCAGGTAAAAACTTAATTCAATCAGCAATTGGCCATTTCGGGCAATTAGACATTCTTATAAATAATGTTGGTGTTTCAAACCGTGGTAACGTAGGCGAAAGTGATCCTGAAGTATTTAAAAAAGTGTTTGCTAGTAACTTGTTTGGCGCTGTTAACCCAACAATTGCTGCTATGCCTGAGTTACGAAAAACGAAAGGCAGCATCGTCTTTATTTCAAGTTTGGCAGGGATTAGAGGTATTCCTGGAATGTCGGCTTATTGCTCCTCTAAAATGGCACTTAGAGCTGTAGCTGAATCAATTCGTTTAGAAGAAAAGGTTAATGACATACATGTGGGTTTGATTTTAGTCGGAATCACTCAAATTGAACACAACAAGGAAGCAATCGCGGCGGATGGTTCTATGCAGACGCTAGAGAAAAGAGATGATAAAAAGGGAGTTCAAACAATGGAGTATGTTGCTAGCGTTGTTACAAAAAACATTAGAAAACGAAAGTTTATCTACACCCTTACTGGAATAGGAAAGTTAAACTCGTTTATGCAAGCCCGGTTTCCTATGCTTGTCGAAAAAATAATTCTTAAGAACCTTCATAAATTCGAAGAAAGACGTCAATAATGCTTTTTGGAGAAGACTTTCCTAAAATAGATTTTCACCCTTTCGGTTTAGACCTCGTTGAACCAAACGCAATGCTTGGTGATTTGATTATTGCTATCGTTTCGTGGTACTTTGCTTACCGTGTAAATAAAATGCCATCTACACTATTCTTTCGTTATTGGAAGTACTTCTTTATCATTTTTGGTGTTAGTTTCATTTTTGGCGGCCTCGGTCATTTGTGTTTTAATTACTGGGGGGTGCCTGGTAAATATGCTGCTTGGCTACTTGGTATCATCTCTCCTTATTTTGTTGAGCGCGCCATGTTGTCTCTCTTTTCCAATGAAAAATGGAAGAAAATATTGATCCGTATAAGTCAAGTAAAACTCGTTCTGGCGTTCACTGGTACGGTGGCCGTATTTATGTTCGTTGACTTGGATGTTGATCCTGGTAAAGGGTTAAGAACAAGTACAGCCAACACCGCTATCGGTTTACTCTTTGCTTTGGGATATCTCGGTATGCGTTATACGAAAACCATTACTCCGGGGTTTAAGTATTTTTGGATAAGCGTGCTTGTCCTTCTACCTACTGCGTTCTTTCAATCGATGAAGATTAACATCTCACAGTATTTTGATCGCAATGACGCCAGTCACGTATTCCTGGTGCTTGGATTAATTCTCTATTATTTCGGTATAAAAAAGTACGCCAATTGGCTAAAAAGAACTAACGGAGGATAGTTAGAGATTTTGTTTGAGCGATAGGGTTTCCTGCCTCATCTTTTCCACTCAACATATAAACGTAGTTTCCATTTGGAACCGGCTCATCTCTAAAATCTCGTCCATCCCAAACAAATTCAGTGTTGTCTGATTTAAATACAGCCTCTCCTCCATCGTTTACAACAATGATATAAAAGTCATTTACCCCATCAACCTCAAGAGAGAATTCATCATTGGTTCTATCTCCATTCGGAGAAAAAACGTTCGTGTATTGCGTAATCGTAAATGTTGGTTGCGACTGAACAGGGTCAACGACAATCGGGTCTTCGATTATTGAGTTTAGTTCACCTCCAGTATTAGTCGTTGTTGTCACAGGATATGATTGTTGCTCAACATGGGTGTTTGTAACTTTAGCTGGTCCATTATTTGATGTTTCCGGCGGCGTGCTTGTGCTACTTACTGTTGAACTGATTAATGGTTGAGTATCTATAATAAGCTCCTCCTCTCTAGTTTCTGATGAAGTATTCACGCCTCCATCATTAGAAGTTGTTGCATCGGAAGTCTGTGTGTTATTCATAGCGTCAGTTGAACTAAGTTCTTTTTGTTCAACCTCCTCTTTTTCAAAATTATCCGTTACTACAGGTGTATTTGCAGCCTTATTTGGTTTGTCTACTTCTGCAGAATTCATAACAATCACAGCAGTCGTTATCGCTGCAGCAGAAACACTTATTCCGATTAACCATTTTGTTAAGACTGAAATCCCCGTGCTTGGCACAACCGTGGTTGTGCCAAGTTGTGAAGCGACTTTTCCCCAAAGCTCAGGGTTAACTTTTGCTTCGTAGTTTCCAAGTTTATCAGAAAAAATGTCCGTTATGTTGTCTTTACCTTCCAATTTCTAATCCTTCTATTTTGCTTCTTAAAAATGTTTTTGCCCTTGAATATTGTGACTTAGATGTGTTTTCAGAAATATCTAATTGCTTAGCAATTTCCTTGTGAGTATAGCCTTCTATCGCAAACATGTTAAATACTGTTCGATAGCCATCTGGCATTTCTCTTATCAACTTAAGTAAGTCCTTCTCCATTAATGATTCGAGTATTTGTCCATCAAATTCAACTTTATAGTCTACGTCGTCCATTGGAATATTAGCGTTGAATTTGCTTTCTCTACGCAGATGATCCAATGCCGCATTCACCATAACTCTACGAACCCAACCTTCAAGAGATCCTTGTCCAGAATACTTTTCTAGTTTGGTAAAGACCTTAATAAATCCTTCTTGCATTACATCTTCTGCTTGCGCTACATCTTTCGTATATCGCAAACAAACACCCATCATTTTCGGGGCATACATTTCAAACAACTCACGTTGCGCACGTTGATCACCTTCAATACATGATTTTACTAAAGCCAACTCACTCATTGCTCACGCTTACTACTCTAGACAGGTTATTTGTTAAAAAGGTTGCATTACCCTCAAAGTTGTACATTTTACATTCTCACCTTTCTGTGCATATACACCACCTCGAAAAATACAAAGAACAATTGAAACCTCATTTCTGAAGCCATCTTCTTTGGGTTTTGTAGAAGAATAAATTCGTTCTTAAAACCCTACTATTCACGTAGAGTTCCAATAATGCCGCTGTTTTTGGATAGAATCAAAACAACAAGTTTTAACAGTGTTCACACAAAAGGGTTATTTTCGCTACACCAAAAACAAAAAATGAAACTTATTGTTGCGCTAGCTATTTTGCTAGCCTCTCTTAACACAACTGCACAAGATGGTCGACAAATCAAATTGTGTAAAGGAAATTGGGTTGCCTCTTTAGCTCTAAATGATGCTCATAAGCTCCCTTTTAATTTTGTTGTAACTAAAGAAACGTCAGGTTATTCCTTTAGCGTAAAAAATGGTGAAGAAGTGATCATGCTAAATAAACCTGTTCGTCGTGGTGACAGTTTATATGTTCGCTTTCCTTTCTTTAATTCTGAGCTAGTGTTCGCTGTAAATTCAAGAAAATCTATCGAAGGTTATTGGGTTAATTACAATAAAGGAAGTGATTACAAAATCCCTTTTCAATCAACAAAGAAAAGATCAAATCTTTTCTCGTTTGCTTCAAAGAAAAAGCCTAAATATACAATTGGTGGAAAGTGGGAAGTAACGTTTCAACCTAATACAAACGAAGTATATCCTGCTTTAGGTATCTTTAATCAAGACGAAAAAATCAATTCTATCTCTGGTACATTTCTAACTGAAACAGGTGATTACCGCTTTTTGCAAGGTAACATAATTAACGATAGTTTATATCTCTCGTGTTTTGATGGTTCTCATGCGTTCCTTTTTAAATCAGCAATAGATAATGACTCATTACATGGTACGTTTTATAGCGGCAGCCATTGGTCCAGTTCATGGAATGCTAGACGTAACGAAAATTTCGAATTAAAAAGTCCGGATGAATTGACTTACATCGTAGACGATAAAAAAGTAGAATTCAATTTAAAAGACGTTGCAGGTAACCCATATCTATTTCCTAATCATGAAACGTACGATAAAGTTGTAATCTTACAGGTTATGGGTACCTGGTGTCCTAACTGCTTAGATGAAACGATGTATTATAAGGATTTATATAATATGTATCATCAACAAGGATTGGAAATCGTTTCTATAGGCTATGAAGTTGGCGACACGTTTGAAGAACATTCAGCCAGCATCAAACGATTAGCTAATAAACTAGGCCTTGATTTCACTTTTCTAGTAGGGGGATCAGCTACAAAACGTCTCGCTTCAGAACATTTTGATATGTTGAATCAAGTTATATCCTTTCCAACAAGTATATTCATCGGAAGAGATGGTGAAGTAAAAAGAGTTCACACCGGATTTAATGGTCCTGGAACAGGTGATTACTATAAAAAGTATGTAGAAAACACGAACTCTCTAATTCAAAAGTTATTAGCAGAATAAACTCTGTTAAACGCAAGCAATCTTTTCCACTCGCCTACCATGTCTTCCACCTTCAAAATCAGTAGCTAAAAAGAGATCTATCATGTCTATTGCTTCTGTCTCTGATATAAATCTAGCTGGTAAAGCGATAATATTAGCATCATTGTGTAGTCGTGCTAATTCGGCTATTTCTCTTTTCCAACAAAGAGCACTGCGCACACCTTGATGTTTGTTCGCGGTCATATTAATACCATTACCTGAACCACAAATTAAAATACCTAGCATACCATTATTTTCCTCAACCATTGAAGCAACAGGATGTCCAAAATCAGGATAATCAATACTATCCTCCGAATAACAACCAAAATCCCTAGTTGAATATCCTTTCATCCTCAGATGATCAATAACGGCTTGTTTTAGTTCAAATCCAGCATGATCTGAACCGATTGGAATGAGTTGATTTTTCATAATTTTGTTTTAAGACTACAAATCTAATCCTTATTCACAATTCAACCAACTTTTAAACATTTAGAAAAATCGATAGCCTAAAAATGGGCTACTGAAGTAATAGTTTTAAACTAAATAGTAGGTTCAGATGTTAATAGACGTTGATAAAAAACAAAATCTTTTTCTAGGATTATTTAACTATTCATACATACAAAAGTACAATTTGAAATTCCTAGTAAAGTTTACTTATTTTTTCAGCTACTTATACCAGTCCTATTCACATATAATCTTTGTGCTTCTTCGAAAAGTAATCAACAACAAATAATTTCTACTCTATGTTAATAATTATAAGAAACCCTGATTAACTGCACTATTACTATGTTTAGAAAATGTTAATAATTGGATAAAAAAACTTAATAACCTAAATACCTAGCAGAAGTTGAATATCTTCTAAACAAATCAACATCCCTAATAAAGAGTTATAAATATTTTTATAAACTTATAAAAGAGTTAATTATTTAGTTTATAGAAAATATATAGTGATTTGCATGAATCAAATATGTTGCTATATTGAATATAACAACAACAAAAAACATTGTAAATCAACACTTTAAGTTTTTAAAAATAAGTAAAGGAACCTTTTTTAACGGCGCACGTATTTTAAGTTAGTAAAGTAGATTTATTGTAAAGTTAATGCAAGCGAATTTTAAGCTTTTTAGTCTGTTCAAAAAAGGTAATGGGGAATTCAAACCATATTATCAAAAAGAGAACAGTTTTCGCAGATTGGTTGTGATTCATAGTATCGCAGCGTTTATAATTTCTCCTATATACTGTATTTTCATTTATCAGACTGACATTCCGAAAATTTACTTCTATCTCGGATTAGCATATACTTTACTCTTTCCTGTATACATACTATTATGCGGGTTGATTAAATATTTTAACGACAAGCTAATTTACTTTTTCATTGCTCACTTATTTGGGATCACTCTATTCGCTTATCGAAGCCTATTACAAAATGGTTTTGAGATACAGGAGTTGTTCTGTTTTTACGCATTGTATTCAGTAATCATTGTGGTTATACAGCGCTGGTATCCAGCTGTGTTATATAACGTGTTCGTAATCATTTTAATGATTTATGGTTTTCAAACGATTGAAACCGATGCTATTTCTACTAATCTGGTATTTGGCCTCTTTGTTGTTTTAAGCCTCTCTTCGACAGTTGTATTATTTTCTAGACAGAGAATGATTAATGCGGTTGAAGATTATTCACAATATCTAAAGCGAATACTGAATAATCCTGGTTCGGGATTTATATTATTTAACACGGAGTCAGATAATTTAAAGGTGGTTGATTTTAATGATGAAGCTTCTCGTGAATTAAATGTAAAGTATTCAGATTTTACGGCTATCGAGAAGCGTTTTTTTAATTTTCTTAATCAGGAAGAACGAGCTAAAATTATTAAACTAAAACCCGGAGATAAGTACACTAAAACAATCAGCTATCATAAGTTTAATGAAAAACACTTTATAGAATTTAGTATTATCGTTTTATCATTAAAAAATGGTAATTATTGGCTTGTACGAATTAATGACGTTACGGAGTCAATACTCAAGAGAGAAGAAATTGAACTAAACAGAAGAAATTTAGAAAATATATTAGACAATAATCCTGAAGGGATCTTAATTGTTCGTGAATCGCAAATACTATATAAAAACACAGAGTTAGAAAACATTTTAGGAAAGAAGTTTCATCTCTCAAAACTCTTTACACAGAAGGATCAAAAAAGGTTTGATGATTTATTTTCATTACAGATAAAATCGAACCTCCGACAAAATATACAGTTAGAAATTTTAGGAACGAATAATGAACGGATTTCTGTAGATGTAACATTGGTATCAACGACTTATGAGGAGGTTGATGCAACTTTAATAATAATCAAAGATATATCTGTTCAAAATACATTAGCAAAAGAAAAACTTAGAGCCGAACTTGCAGAAGAGACGAATAAGAAGCTTGCTGATGAAATCAAGGAGCGTATAAATGCCGAACGACTGGTAAAAGAGCAGTTTTTACGTACAAAAGCAATCCTAGATAGTTCATCGAACACATTTCTTCTAACACTTACGTTAGATCAAAAAATATCTTCATTTAATACGCACTTTGAGTCGTACTTCTATAAAAGATTCAATGTAAACACCAAAGAGGGTGAGACTTTTGATAGTTTCTGCCAGAGTGTGTTTACAGCTGCGAGACTGCGATTTTTTAAGATTATACTTAATCAAGTTACGCAAGGTAAATCTTACCAGTTTGAGGTGAAAGTAGAGCGAAACAATATTGAAGTTTGGTTAGAAGTTTTCGTCAATCCAATTTTTGATACAAGGGGAGAAGTAGCAGAGATTTCACTTGTTGCGCATGATGTTAGTGATAAGAGGAAATCAAACATGGAAATAATAGAGTCTCTTAAAGAAAAAGAAGTGCTACTAAAAGAAATTCATCACCGTGTTAAGAATAACCTCCAAGTTATCTCAAGTATACTCAACCTGCAAAGTTCTTTTGTGAAGGATGAAAACACTTTAGGTATTCTCCAGGAGAGTAGGAACCGAATTCGTTCAATGGCGATTATTCACGAAAACCTCTACAGAACAGAAGATTTTTCGAGTATAAATTTTGCAGATTATTTACAAAACTTGACCGCAAATCTAATCGCGACGTACCGAATTCATGATCAAGTTATTTTAAACTCAGACCTTGATAATATTGATTTAATTCTTGATCAAGCTATTCCTTGTGGTCTACTCGTGAATGAGTTAATTACTAATTCACTTAAATATGCATGGAGATCTGGAGAAAAAGGAACGATCACCATGGAGTTGAAAGAAGAAAAAGGTTTTGTACAATTATTTATCGGTGATAATGGGGTTGGTTTACCCGCAAAGTTTGAAGATATCAATTCGGACACGCTTGGTTTACAACTTGTAGTTACACTTGTTGAACAACTCGATGGAGAACTAGCAGTAGATAGTGATAATGGTACGAAATATTTAATTAAATTTGAGAATATAAAATCCACTCAAAATGTCCAAAATTAATGTCCTAGTTGTTGAAGATGAATCAATTGTATCTAAAGATATTCAGCATAGTCTGAAAAAGTTAGGATATAATATTGTAGGGTCTTCTGCAACCGCTGAGAAGGCGATCGAGCTCGCAAAATCTGAGCACCCAGACGTTGTTCTTATGGATATAATGTTGAAGGGTGAAATGAACGGAATCGAAGCGGCTGATGAGATCAGAAAATCATGTGCTATTCCAGTCATTTTCTTAACTGCTTATGCGGATGAATCAACGTTGTCCAAGGCTAAAGTAACAGAGCCGTACGGATATATTCTTAAGCCATTTAAAGAAATCGATCTCCACACAACGATAGAGATGGCAATTTATAAGCATGGGCGTGAGCAAGAAATAGTAAAACAAAGAGACTTACTATTCTCACTTGTTGAAAATAAAGACGCTAACGAGCAAGGTTATGTGTTTGTTAAATCGAACAGTAAACTGGTGAAGCTGAAGAATGAAGACATTTATTACATCGAGGCATTAAAGGATTACGTTGTAATTCATACCTTAAAAACAAGATATACTATTCATTCAACAATGAAGGATATCGATGCAAAAATGGGAAAAGAAAAATTTGTACGTGTACACCGATCTTTCATCGTTCAGTTAAGTAGAATAGCAACAATTGAATACCCAAACCTTACACTTGAGAATATTGACAAAAGTATTCCAATCGGAGGCTCTTACCGAGACGACCTAAATAAGCGTATTAAGCTTGTTTAAGAATAGTTCACCAAGAAATCATAGAACATTTAAGAATAGAAAAATGGTTGTTTAAACCATCTCTAAATCAATCTGACGTTTACGCGTTGAAACCTCATAGATTTTTACACGGACCCGATCACCGAAGTTGTAAGTTTTTCCTGTCCTAGAACCAACAATTTGGAACTTGTCCGCATCGAAACGAAAACGATCGCCAGGAATTTCCTGCATTGGAATCATACCTTCACATTGATTGTCATCCATTTTTACGAACATTCCGAACTCCGCAATCCCAGAAACAGTGCCATCAAATTCCTCCCCAATTTTGTCTACAACAAATAAAGTTTGAAAGAACTTTGTGCTTTCGCGTTCAGCTTCAACAGCCTTACGTTCCATTCGAGATATACGCTTGCAGATATCGTTGAGCTCATCACCGTATCTATGCTTGTTTAAAGTTAAAGTTTCTTGTAAAATTCGATGTACAACGAGATCAGCATACCTTCGAATAGGAGAAGTGAAATGTGTGTAGAAATCAAAAGCTAAACCATAGTGGCCCACATTATCTGTTTCATAGACAGCTTTTGCCATGGATCGAATCGCCATCGATTGAATAAGAGAATATTCATTTTTGTATCGAATATCTCCAAGCAATGCATTGATATTGTTTGATATTCGGTTAGGGTCATTAGTTTCAATTTCGTATCCGAATTTTTTAATGAATAAGCTAAAGAGCTCTATTTTTGCTTGATCTGGCTTATCATGACAACGATATACGAAAGGAATACGATTGTGTTTATCTTTTTTCTTAGAAACAAAGGTGGCAACAAGTCTGTTCGCGAGCAGCATATATTCCTCAACCAACTTATGAGCATCCTTCGAGCGTTTGATAATTAAGGAATCTGGATGTCCTGTTTCGTCTAAAACAAAACGAACCTCTTCAGATTCAATATTCATCGCCCCGTTTTTCAAACGTTTCTTTCGTAGCGTTTTAGCAATTGAATCGAGTGAGCGGATTTCATCTTGGAAATCACCCTCTTTTCCTTCAATAATTTCTTGTGCTTGTTCGTATGTAAACCTTCGGTCCGAATGTATCACTGTTCTTCCGAACCATTGGTCATATACTTTACCATTATCATCGATTTCTACAACTGTCGAAAAGCTATATTTATCTTCGTTTGGGCGTAAAGAACATGCCATATTAGAAAGCTGCTCGGGCAACATCGGAACAACACGGTCTACTAGGTATACTGAATTCGAGCGCTTCAAAGCTTCGGTATCCATAGCCATTCCTGGTCTAACATAATGACTTACATCGGCAATGTGAATACCAACCTCAAGGTTACCATTTTCTAATCGCCTGTAAGAAATAGCATCATCAAAATCTTTTGC
>DKPV01000097.1 GCA_002471375.1 Flavobacteriales bacterium UBA7325 | reverse complement strand
AAAATTAAAGAGGAAGGAGTGAAGTTTCAATCCCACATAGATGGATCTAGGCATTTGTTTACCCCTGAGAATGTAATGGATACACAACGAGTTATCGGTGCTGATATTATTATGGCTTTTGATGAATGCACACCTTATCCTTGCGACTACAAGTATGCTAAAGATTCTATGCATATGACGCATCGATGGCTGGATAGGTGTACCCAACGATTTGATGAGACAACTGGGATATATGATTACGAACAAACATTGTTTCCTATCGTTCAAGGAAGTACTTATAAAGATTTAAGAATTCAAAGTGCTGAATACATAGCCGGAAAAAATAGAGAAGGTAATGCTATTGGTGGACTAAGTGTAGGTGAACCGGCAGAAGAAATGTACGCAATGACAGAAGTAGTTTGCGAGATTCTTCCAAGTGATAAACCCCGCTATTTAATGGGGGTTGGAACACCAGCAAATATCCTGGAAAATATAGCTTTAGGAATTGATATGTTTGATTGTGTTATGCCGACCCGAAACGCGAGAAACGGAATGTTATTTACCCAACATGGATTCATAAATATCAAGAATAGAAAATGGGCAGATGACTTTAGTCCAATTGATACGGATAGTAATTCTCGTACCAGCCAATTTCACTCAAAAGCATATCTGCGTCATTTATTTATTAGCGGGGAACGATTAGGTGGCCAAATAGCATCTATCCATAATTTGAGTTTCTACATGTGGTTGGTTGGAGAAGCGCGCAAGCAGATTATTGCTGGAAGCTTTTCAAGTTGGAAAGATAAAATGGTCAAGCAAGTAAGTACTAGATTGTAAAAAAAAGAGTTTATTAAATAAGTTACCATCCATTGAAGAAAATCGACCTCTATATCATTAAGAAATTTCTAGGGACATTCTTTTTCATTCTAATGTTATTAGTCATGATCGCTGTGGTCATCGATTTATCTGAAAAGATCGATAATTTCATAAAGAGTGAAGCAAGTTGGGGAATGATTTTCTCACAATACTATTTAAATTTTATTCCGCATATTTCGGCCTTATTGGGACCATTTTTTGTCTTAGTTGCGGTGGTTTTTTTTACGTCTCAATTAGCTGCACGATCAGAGATTATTGCAATGACTAGCGGTGGCGTGAGCTTCTACCGATTGATGCTGCCTTATTTTGTTGGTGCCAGTATTCTGGGAGGTATTTTATTTTACTCGAATCATTATCTTGTTCCAAATGCAAATAAAAATCGTCTAGCTTTTGAATGGGAATATTTAACCTCCTGGAAAAATTACTGGTTGAAGAATGTTCATCGAAAATTAGATGAGCACACTTATTTGTATTTTTCGCGATTCACCACAGAGACAAATACTGGACTCAAAATGAGTTTAGAGCATATAGAGAATAATCAGTTAACCTATAAGTTAAATTCTGATAAAGCAATTTGGATCGATTCTCTTCAATCTTGGCGAATACAAACATATACCATAAGGACTTTTGAAAATGGAGAGGAAAAAATCATCTTTGGAAATACCATGGATACGGTTTTAAACTTTTCTCCAAAAAATTTAGACGTCAAAGTATCTTCGAAGGATGAAATGACTACTCCGGAGCTAAAGGCATACATTCAAACCTTACGCGATGCTGGACAAAACAACATTGTATATTACTCTTTAGAGTTACACCGGCGCACAGCCTCCGTATTTAGCTTGATTATTCTAACGATAATAGGTTATTCGCTAGCTTCCCGCAAAGTACGAGGAGGATTAGGCTTACATATCGTCACAGCGATTGTTTTAGCAGGACTCTATGAGTTAACCGCAAAATTTTCAACCACTTATACCACCAATGCAGGTTTAGATGCCTTTTGGGGGATATGGATACCCAACTTTGTTTTTATTGTAATAGGGATAATCTTCGTGCGTCTCGCGCAAAAGTAAAAACTTAACTGGTTTAGAAAGGAGTTGAGTCATTAAAATCATCATTTCCTTCTTCCGGATCGTTCATTCTTGAGCCTTTTGTAATGGTATTTTTATAATCTTGTGGCAATTCCATAAATTGAGTATCTAAATTGACAAATTTGGCAAAATTAGGGACAAATCTAACCTTAACTGTGCGCAAGGCACCATGCCTATTCTTAGCCACAATAACTTCAGCTATTCCCCTGCAATCCTGATCATCCTCATCTTCCGTGATACCATAATAATCTGGTCGATACAAGAACATTACCATATCCGCATCTTGCTCAATTGCCCCAGACTCCCTTAAATCGGATAACATAGGTCTTTTTGTTCCTCCCCTTGTTTCGACCGCTCTACTTAGCTGAGACAAAGCAATAACAGGTACATTTAGTTCTTTGGCGATGCCTTTCAATGATCTGGAGATATAAGAAATTTCTTGTTCTCTATTGCCGTTCCCCTTACCATCAGTTGTACCAGTCATAAGTTGAAGATAATCGATGACAATCATAGAAATATCATTCTTAGCCTTAAGTCGCCTGCACTTTGCACGTAATTCAAACACGCCAATAGCAGGAGTATCATCTACATAAAGAGGGGCATTT
>DKPV01000020.1 GCA_002471375.1 Flavobacteriales bacterium UBA7325 | reverse complement strand
TGCTATTAAGACAATAACAAAAAGCTATTATTCAATTCATGCCCCACATTGGTAGTTTAAAAGAATGCAGGGATTAGTTAATATTATAAAAAACATTATGGAATCCGATGTATTCAATGACTAATGGAATAAATTAAAGCATTTCACCATCTATTCTATTTTTTACTCGTTGATAAGATTAGTTGTATTCAACTTGAGAGTAGACCGTTTAGATATGACTTGATCAATCATAGATGAGCGATCCTCCTCGTATGTAATGCTTACTTGTCCTATTGGCTATGTACAAATAGATAGATTAATAATTAATTATCTTGTTCATTACTAAAGAATGGTCCTAGAAACTAAAGAATTTCGTGTTAACTCTCTTGAGTTACTATATAGTCAACAACTTGCTCAGCAAGCTGCAGAGGGAATGGATGCGTTTATTATTACTCAAAGAGAACATGGTAATGAAGCTGCTAGAAAGAAGGGCAAAGATAATAACCGTAAAATGGTTAACAAGCGTAAAGGTGGAAAAGGCGGTAAAGGAGGAAAAGGTGGTAAAGGCGGACGTAAAGTTCAAAAATAAGGTGGTAACGTGAGTTAAGAAAAATTTGGCAGAATACGGTATTTATTGTCATATATTCACATAGGAATATATGATCTTTCACGATGACATAAAATCAACTACCAGGTGTAGGAGATAGAGTCCCAGTAAGTATATTTACACAATTCTCACTTGAGTATGGCGCTGGCGTAATGTCATGACCATTACATTGATAATGGTTTAATCCAAGATCTGTATATTGTTGCTTTGCCGTGGGATCTAGTGCCTCAGTAGCCAACTCCGTTTTAAGATCTTCCCGCATACCATGCGGGCGCAATGCTTTCGTATGATCACCACCACCTCGAATACTTATATCGCTCATATAGGATGTTAAATGACGCCAGAATTCCTTCTGTTGCTGTGAACCTCCCGCACCAGTGTTTGTATATCTAGATGAATTATTCATCTGTGTAACTACAGACCATACAAAGAACATATTCTGATGCCAGTTAGTTCCCTTATACGGCCAACCTTTGCCTTTAGGAAAACCTACTTGACCCAAACTTTTACCAAATTGACTAGAAAACGTTGTGTCATTATTGCTACCGAAATCACCATACGAAGAAAACACTTGTATAAATCCTGCCTTTAATAGAGTGTCGCCATATTCTTCCTGTGTCATGCTACTATTAACATTAATGTCTAGATCAACTGTAGGATCAGCGTCATATAGAATCCATAGTGCAGCTGCTTTAGTAGTCACACGGAGAATACAATGTATGTTTTTATTGAATGACATTGCAGCTGCCTCTCTTTGCTCTCTATCATTTCTAGGTTCTCTGCCGTTTTTATGACGGAACAACGCTTCACCCCAAGACAAGAATGGTATAGCATTCTTGTCTTGGGTTTGCGATGGAAAGTAATAAAGTTCGTCATTCTTTTCTATCAAGAAATCATTTAAGGTTCCTTCATTATTCGCCTTCGTTATCTCTTTACTCAATGGACCCATAGCCGCTGGGAAAGCAGCAATATCAATGAAATCTTCTTTGGTAGGTAATGGATACATTACACCATCTCTTTTTAGACAACATGGAGGGTACGCACCGGACGATCCATTATGGAATCCGCTAGCGACTCCACGACCTTGCACAGTATTATCTTGTGTATCATCCCAATTTGAGAACGCAGGTAGAGATTCTGCTAGATCCCATTCTCCACTATAAGGCCATCCAAAGTTGTTTTCCTGGTCAATAACTTTCCCATGCCCAAAAGCCCAGAATGCTGACCAATTTGCGTTAGCAAATTTGGTGTCTACAAGCTCATCAATTGTTTTTCCAATATCACTAGCGTCAAGATGCATGTACCACTCTACCTCTAAGGGATCATCTGGTTTCTCTCCTGGATTCAACTGATCTTTATCTCGAGGTGGATTAAACCAATGCTCTTTACTACTACCAGTCGATACATTAGAGAATGATCCGGCATTACGTTGAGAAATACGCATCCATTGTCCAGCAATCTGAAAAGAATCTCTCGAATTGTTCTGCTGACAATCAGGTGTAGCTTTATTCAGAGCAGGAATCGATTTACATCCCTGACATCCATTATCCCACGCTTTCTTACTCAAGAATGTCGGCCATTCCGTTTTTACAATGAATCGTGGTGCTGATTTACAATAGGGTGACCAAGACCACTTTTGCATGTCAAATTCGGATGAAAGACCAGATGGATAACTAGGAGGAACAACTATTTTCATTCTTTGAAGGTATGATCCTAACATTTTAGTACAATCAACGTAGGATGATTCCGTCTTAGGAATCCCATTATCACACATTTGAAGCAAGTCCGTGCTATATTTTGGTGTCTGTTCAGGATATAAGCCGACAGAAAGCATCTGCTTCTCCTCGTCTTTGACCTTTTGAAGAGTTTCCTTAAACATTGAAGTAACCGCAGTGGAAACTTTCGGAACAATCATGTTCCCCTTAACTATATCATTCAATTTGTCTAAATAGGTATCCAGTTCATTCGTACAGTAGGTAAAATCGCTTGCACAGCTTCCACCATCTATCAACATACATCGGTTAGTAGGTTTTGTTACGGAACTAATATCCATCTTGTTCTTCTTCATAAAGCTTAGTTGGTCCGACGTACTGTCTAAAGCCTCTTTATATACGGATTTCGCCGAGTCTAGGCCGTTTGCACAAGAGTTTTCATCATTGCTTCTATGATCGGTAGAAGGGGTATGCGATACCTTTTTCTTAGTATTCGATGAGGTTTTACTAGAGGCCGCAACAGCGGCGAGTATCCCTAATGTAATTAATGATACGACCAGTACAATCACGATTGCAGATGTAGCAGACATTTATTCTATATGACTTTTTTTTGATAATGTTATTATGGATGTTTAACTTTACATAATAACATGATTGAGACTAGAATACACTATCCATTTCACTTTTCTGGAATATTCTGATCGAATCTATAACGTAATACGCATCCTTATAGAAGTAACTTTTATCACGATCTGGTCGGTCCTCGCCATCACTACAGTTAAGATTTGTAGGGTAAGGTGTCGAAGGTAATGGTTCCCCAGGAAGATAGTTTTTATTATCTCCTAGCGGTCCAACATTTCCTCCACCCCTTTCTTTCGGATCAGCGTTATAACAATGCTTGATGTATTCGTTTGCTTGAAGAGCCCGTCCGTTTTGCTCTGTCGAAAGGTCTTTATAGTACGTATTATTTTCTAAAGATGAGGATTTACAATAATCAGGCATAGTACCACCTCCAAATCCACCACCAATTGCAATATTGATAATTAGATTCATGAAATTGAAATCACATCCCGCGCTTAATGTTTTTTCCTTCCCGATTTCATAGGTAGCAAAAAGTGTCTCTTGTTTTGTATCCCAATTTTTCGGAGTAGGCTTTTGGGATAGGGGACCGCCAGAACTCTGAAGTTTATCCAGAGTATATTCCTTGTGGGAGAAAAACCATATGTTAATCTCTTTCATTGGAATCCATTCACACACGAACACTCCTCCACCATTCTTATTAAAATCAATACCGAATGTACCATCAGGTGCTAAAACTTGCGCATTTCCATCTTTAGAATCCAATGCACCAGCTTGAGGTGAATTCAATGATGCTGAACCTAGACATGAAAATCTGTTACTTGCACCTTTTACAGCAACCTTTTCCCCATTCATCTTATTAATGTCGGATTTACATCCACTGTAGGCTCCAAATCCAGCCATATCCGATACTCCACATGTACTCCTAGCATTTAAATTCTTCATCTCGTCAGGACACGCTGGACACGCATGAGACCATTTGTTATTTTTACCACCAACTAGCTCACACATAGCACCACTATGAATAGAAACCTGGTTTTGCTTTGCAAAGCTAACATTTTCGAATATATCAATCTCTCCGCCAGCTGGCCACGCTGCAACATAGATATCTTCGTGTGAAAAATCTGATAGTTCTTTGTTCTTCGGTACAGGATTTCCAGTCTTTAGGTTTACAAGTCTCTCATTCTCGTTACATACAACAGGATTGTATGTTTCTACTGTATTGTTGTTCTTGTTCTTGTAGGTACTGACAAGTTTATTCATACTATCATTATATCCATCTTGATTTTTCTGCAACGGAAATTGGTCTTTCTCCCCAACAAATGCATTCAACCATAAGGCTGGCCATATTGCGCATCCGATTGGTGCATGTGTGATATCAAGGACAAATAGACCACCTTTGAAAAACTTTTGCGTCATCAGTCTTGGTGCTCCAGCTGATAATGAGAAATTGTTAGGAGAATTTTTAGACCAATTCCACGTCATATCCGGGGCAATACCAATCTTGATGCCTGTCGAATCCATGTCAGATATAAGAGGTGTATCTTTTGTTATACATTGAAAGTATGGATTCTTTTTATATTCAGGGCCTTTGCTGAATGGATAGGAATAATTGTTTATTCCACCAGTAGGATCAGATCCTATACCGCTCGGATCATCCAATAAGAAATGCGTCGCTAGTGAGTCTTTATCTATAACCTCTACAACCGCTTTGTAATCCTCTGTTAGCGCGGGTGGACGTATGTATTTTGGCTGTGGAAATGGAACGGTCGATGGTGTTGGTAATGTCGATGGTGTTGGCGAAAACTGTTGTATTGGTCTCGGAGGGATCTTACTCAATCTATCCAAAGCTACTTTCATAATCGACGAGCAATGTTCATAATCCTTAACACAAGTTAGGTTACTTTCAACTGTACATAACTTAAGGTCATTTGTAAAGATATCAGGATGATCCATAGGGTCAACGTTTAGAGATCCTGTCTTATCAGTAATTTGGTAAAGAAGACGATTGTAAGCTGCTCGAGCACCTGATATACCTTGTAAACATGATGAATTTAATTCATCATTTAGACTTTGATTTACTTGATGCAACCTATTGATAATACTATCTAGATCAAATACTGATTGGGGAGTAGTAGGCAAGCCTTTCAAGCAATCAGTTACTGATTGACAGCTTAATGACACCCCTTCTCTTTTTGCCAAAGACAAAGTGCTATTTAACGTATCTTTCAGTTGTACAACTTCAGCCTTTTTCGAGTCTAATGGACTGACATCAGGATTGCCAGACCCATTGCTACTCGCTGTAACAGAAAAGATGATCGCAAATGCTAGAGCTAGTATCACAACTACGACCAATATCTTATTGGTTAAGGACATTTATTCTACGACATATTTTGTTATTCAAAAAACATATTGTTGAGATCTCATAAAAATGTCAAAACGTGAACCTAGAATGTGTCCTGTATATCAAGCCACAAATAGTGTTATGATCCCTAGTCCTCCACAACCTGATTGGATGGCAGACTTATTAGGAGTGCCTACATGTTGCTGCAAAGTATGTGATACCTGTATGTGCAATGTTTCTTGTAATCCCAGTCCACTTGTCTACAATAGACAAAACAATACAAAGTTTCAATGATAATCTATTACCAGCCGCTTGACTACATCGAATATTCAATAGAACCATCTCGTCGTTATCCTCATCAACACATCGTCATGATATTCAAAATCATCATCAAAATCCTTTTCGAGCAATGGAGTTTCATCCAACCCAGCATCTATTACACTTCGTATCTCTAGTAGATGCTCTAATCCTCTTATACATTGGATATCGTCCATCTGTATTGACTCTAATGACATGCAAATGATCTAACTCATGTTTCTCATTTACCGCACCCATAACGGAACAATAAATTATATAAGTTTTCTCAATGCTTCGTGTTCTCGTATTAAATCTCCTAATGTATCATGTTCTGGTTTCCATTTATAACCTCCTAATATCTGATTACTAGAAATCCCGTGTTGCTTCTCTAATTGACTAGTCATGACACTTATATTAGATTCGTTTGAATCTTTATTGTAAATTATCTTAGTCGATGTTCTCGACATATATCTAGACATGATCTATATCTAGAAGTCTGAGAGAAAATAATGCAAAAGCGAAAATTGAAAGTTTTGTTCAACAACTATACACTCATAAAGAATATTGTGACAATGTCAAAAAATATCGTTATCTGTTTGGACTACTCAGGCAGTATGAGCTCGCGTCTTAGTGGATCTGAACCGGGAATCGAAAAATATTGCATGTTAGATTTGGCAAACCTTTTACTTTTGTCTCTAGTAAAGGGCCTTCCGGAAGGAGTAAACCTATCTATAATCGGTTTCAGTAGTACTTTGCTACGTATTCTACCACCTACCATGATTACTGAAGATAGCCGCAATCAAATTTTCGAACAAGTTAGGGATTCAGGATTGAAGCCTCAAGGAATGACTGCGATGTGGGAAGTATTGCAAAAAGCAGTACGCGAGTTTTCTGAACAGTCTGATGGAGACAATACGATTCTTCTATTAACCGATGGAAATCCAACTACTACTGTTCCAGCAGGAGGTTTGGCTAAGAGTCTACAACAATTTGTTAAGTCTAAGATGTCTCCTGATCTAAAATTCACACTCCATTCATTTGGGTTAGGCCGAGAAGTAGATTCTGGTATGCTTGACGAACTTACGAATACTTTTGGCGGTGCAAACATATTTGTCTCTGATCCTGGGATGGCTGCAGCAGCTTTCTCGGCAAGATGTACTTCCCTTATCTGTCCCCGAATCAAAGATCCTTCTGCAAATCTCAAGGCATTTAGCGATATCTACACAAGAAATATTACGAAGATACTAACTATCCTTGAGTCTCGAGATACAAGGTTCCGTGGAGTTTTTGTTCCTGCTGGGGATCCTATTATTACTCAATGTCAAGTTGTATTTGACGATTTCTCAAGCGAAATTGCAACGTGGTTAGAGGACTCTGACCCTGATGTACTCTTTAATCTCACCGACCAGATTGGTCAAGCCTGTTCACGTTGGGATTGGGCAAGCGACTGGGGTATTCATTATCTCCGATCGATGCGGTCAGCTCATTCGAGATATGAAGTTGTCAGTGCGCTAGATTCTGCACTACAGGAATACATCCCGCTATATCCTGATGAATGGGAAACTTGTCTACAAGATCTTGATGAATGTTTCATGAATATTCCGGTTCCGGACCCTTGTATTGAAGATCGCAGGGGATGTTATAACTCAGTCAGTAGTTCAGCGGCTCCACCGATCAATCTTCAGCGGGTCGTTGTTGATTCTGGATGTTTTCATCCTGATTGTCTTGTTAGTCTATCTGATGGCCGCAGGGTGCCTTGCAGACAACTCTCCAAAGGAGATAAGATTCTAACTCACAACAATATCATTGATACGGTTTTAACAGTAGTAAAGTCTCAATCTCAATACCTCTATCAACTTCCCGATGGCGGACCGAGAGTCACTGCCTGGCATCCCGTTTTATGGAACGAAAAATGGTGTTTCCCGGTATATATTCCTGGTGTAGTAAAGATCGAATACTATGGTGAAGTCTATAGTTTTCTACTTGCATCACGAGGAAGCTCTCTTATATTCGATGGCGTACCCGGAGTTGCTCTTGCTCACGGATTAAATGGACTGCCAAAACACGACTTTTGGGGTACCGAAGTTATCGTAAGAAGTATGATAAAAATTGATCCATACGTGCTCGAAAACGGTATCTTCGATTTGGGAAATGTAATCTTTCAAAGAGATGAAAAGACAAATGAAGTAGTCGGGTTTGATCCGTTGAACAAAGAAACAGTATCACCAACTAAGAATAACAACAATGGATATTCTCTTATTCATCTTGGTACTCCCTGTGATCAGGCATCATCAATATCTGAAGAAAGGCAAGCGTCAAAGAATGGTGTCAGTGATACATATCGTCTAATCTCCAAAATGTAAAAGCTGAAATTGATTATTTACCATTATCATGCTTCATACAACAAATGTCCAACATTAGAAAATGGAATGAAATATTTCGACTGATCGGCATTTCACCACAATGTATTATGTCTTCAATTACTCGAGATTCTGTTGGTAGAGAGATATATCCTAGAAATGTAGATGTGTTAAAAGCATTTGATTTATGTGGTCCTGATGATGTACGAGTGATTATAATTGGTCAAGACTGTTATCATGGACCCGGACAAGCGACAGGTCTATGTTTTGCAGTTCCCGATGGGGTAGCTGTGCCACCATCATTGATGAATATAATTAAAGAATTAAGAACCGATACCGGCTTGACCCCTCGATTCAACCTCGAATCATGGGCAAAACAGGGTATTCTTTTGCTTAATAGTTCGTTAACCGTTGAAAAAGGTCGTCCGGGAAGTCATATGAGTTACTGGGTAAAATTTACTGATGAGATTATTCGTTATCTTAACGACAATTATTCAGGACTAATATTTTGTCTTTGGGGAAATTTCGCTAAAGCAAAAGCATCTATAATTGATCAACATAGTCATACAATTCTAGAGTCTGCTCATCCGAGTCCATTGTCTGCTAACCGTGGAGGTTGGTTTGGTACAAAACATTTCAGTCAGATTAATAATATTCTAGATGTATTGAATGAACCACCTATAATTTGGGGTGCACGCTTAACATAAAATATAGTTTAGTCGATTTGTATACATCGATACAAATGGATTGGTGCTTATCAAGTGTTTTCATTACCAATATTCATTTTCTTTATCTCATCGCATTAGTTGTAATGCAATAAGATAAAGAACAAAGTTAATTACTATAGGTTGTTCATAATTTAATCATCGTTCAATGCGAACTTTGTTGGATTGCCGAGAATAGCAAACTCGATATTCACAGGATCCGAAGGATTGCTAGTAGTGACCTCTCCAGCGCAAGTCGAGAATGTAAGGCCTATAAGAGAGGTAACGCCATCTTCCTCCTCGAATACAGGGAGAATGCTGGAACACATAGGCGAGTCACCAGTCTGGACGACGGAAATGCACTTATCAGTCAATACCATGGGAAAATCACCGTTAGGGACCTTTGTAATAGCGAACTGTCCATTCCAGAAAGAATCAATACCAGTGGAGCCACTATCAATGACTGCACCAGGGAATGCGATGGCATCGTTGTAGATGTGAGATGTTGTGTTACAGGACTGGCCTGTAGTAATTCCTGCCTCCCAGGCGGAACACATGGAGTCATAATTTGGGGAGAGAAGAATAGAAAGTGCGTGCTGTGGGTCAGACGGTTGCAATGTAACATTAGCCGAATACATACACTGGAAAGCTTTTTCCTCGTTGACCTCGATGGCAGAGGCGTTGTCGTTAATTTCCAAACACTTCATATCCTGAACGGAAAAGGGTTTCTGATCTAATACCATTTTAGCTCAAAACAAGAAAATTTATATTGTTTTTACAAAAAATTCCTGACCTAAATACTATTTTGATATTTATCTGTAAATGGTAACTTCTCCAAGAAATAATGATAGGCATACAAAAACTCGTAAGAATGCTGCCGATGCGCGAAGTGCATACAATCGAAAAAGAAGAATAAGAGAAGCTGCTGCATTAGAAAAAACTAGTGTTTTAGATAGAACAGGGAAAAACATTCAGAAGGTATATGGACATCCTGTCTGGGGAAAGGTTGCAGGAATAGCAACTGTTTTGCTCTTAGGGTTCCTTGCAACTAAATCTGGAGAAGCGATCGGTAAATATACTTCTGTTAAGCCGAGTAGTGTTGACCCCCTAATAAAAGCTGCTAAATTAACCCATACTATTATTTCTTCACCTGCAGGACTTGCAGATCTTTTTAATCATCTTTATACGAATGTAAATAAAGGCATAGAGAGTGGTTCTGCGTCGGCTACAGTCCTCGCATCTACAGTCGCATCTACAGCCGATAAAACACTGTCAAGCCTTACACAAAATTTAGCTCAAGCTGCATCAGTTAATAATATGATTCTTACTGTAATTTATGGAAAAGATGGCATAAAGTACGAGCTAGTTGATAAAACTGATATTTCAAGTACCGAAGATTTAGATGCGAATAAAACTCATGATTTACAATCTTTGTTTAATCTGTTCTCTCAGTTTACAACTAAAAAGCTCAATGAATTCATTAGGAGCCATGATATCTCATTGGATCTGTCGACAGGAAGCACTGGATCTCCTATAAGACATAATCCAGCTCCTACAGCTTCAAATATATTAGAAAAGTTATCGATGATTGGTACTTATCACCTAATCATATTGGAAAAATACATGAAAGATGATCCAGATCTTACTAATGATCAAATACTGATGATTGCTATTAAATTGTTGTGGGGAGATACACTGAAATACAACGGTTCGGATGATAATATGATGCATGCATTAAGAATAGCTGAACACTACTTGGTCCACAGCATGGATCAAGGAAATGAATCAGATGAATCAGATCATGTAGGTTCACCGAGGCCATCTTTTTCTGTCTATGAGGATAGCGGCGAAATTCCAGATAC
>DKPV01000073.1:62288-69152 GCA_002471375.1 Flavobacteriales bacterium UBA7325 | reverse complement strand
ATTCAAGAAGTAATTGAAGATTGTTTGAGTAAGCTTCATTCGAATAATCGAATCAAAGTAATCGGATGCGGTAGGACAGATACTGGTGTTCATGCGAAGCACTATGTTCTTCATTTAGATCTGGGAGAGGCTATAGAGACGAACAAATTTATTTTCACATTGAATAGAATGCTCCCGGAAACAATTAGTATTGAATCCGCGATAATGGTCGATGATGACATGCATGCAAGATTTAGTGCAACCGCTCGGACCTATCGTTATTTTATTCACCAGGAAAAGGACGCTTTCATATATAATCAGAGTTGGTATTTCCCTAATAAGCTCGATTTTAATGCAATGAATGAGGCTGCCAAGTTTCTTCTCGGAAAGCAAGATTTCACTTCTCTTTCGAAGTTACACACTGATGTCAAAACAAACATTTGTACCGTCGCTTCTGTTCAATGGGTGAAACAATCAACACACGAGGCCTACTTTGAGATCACTGCTGATCGCTTTTTACGAAACATGGTCAGAGCAGCTGTAGGTACGCTACTCGAGGTTGGGCTGGGTAAAATCAAACCTGAAGAATTCAAGTCAATACTTGGAGAGATGGATCGTCAGGCTGCGGCTGTTTCTGTTCCGGCTCATGGTTTGTTTCTTTGGAAGGTAGACTATTGAAAGAGTAAGAAATCTGTCCTACTAAATGAATCTGGCTATCTTTAAATCATGAAGAAGTTTCTATTTCTATTCGTTCTCCTTTTGAGCGCAGGAGTGAATGCACAAAATTTTCCAGATGGATGGGTAGGAGACTACTCGGGTGAAATGCACATAGGTTTTGCAGAGAAGCAAGGTGATACGGTAGACGTAGATTTTGAAATTCACGAGGTAGCTAAAGACTCAGCATGGACTTATAAGATGACCTATCATAGTGATAAATTTGGTGAAATTGTCAAGGACTATGTCATTCGTAAAAGAGGTGAAACAGCTTCCGATTTTATTCTCGACGAGCTCGACGGGATTTTAATCGAAATGACATTAATGGATAACTGTTTTTATAGTTCATTTGAAGTACTGGGGAGTATCTATACGGCAACCATCTACAAACACGGTGAGGATTTATTTTTTGATTTAATTGTCGTCTCTTTGAAGCCTTCCATGGAATCAAAATCAGAAGAAGATGATGAAGGAAATTCCTTCGAAGTGAATAGCTATAAGCCAACATTGCATCAATCCGTTTCTTTAAAAAGACAATAACTATGAAGTCGATAATACTTCTTTCAATTTTTCTAGTGCTCTTAGCTAGCTGCGGTTCAATAAAACCTGTACCTCCTCAAGTGATCGTCGATGAGGATTTTGAGATGCCTGAAGCGGAGACTTCAATTATTAAAGTCCCGATAAAAATAAATCTTAAACCCTACTTTGATGCAACCAATGATGAATTGGATAAAGTATTCAGAGGAAACGAGCAACAATGTGAAGGAGTCAGTTTTAGCTATCTTTTCAAACGGAGTCCAATTAAATTTAAAGGGACAGGTACTAAGTTGAACTTTGATGTGGATGGAAAGTATTCGCTTAAAATCAACTATTGTCCTTCTTGTTCAGATTTTTTAGCGTCAGAGCCTTATTGTCTCACGACTCGCGTACACGTTTCGTGTGGTGTAGATGAGCCGATGCGAAAGGTGCATTTGGGTTATACGACAGAAATAGGTGTAACAAAGAATTATAAGTTAAAGTCTACTACAAAATTGAAAACAGTTAAAGCGAAATCGCCCTGCAAAATATCTATCTTTAATTATGATGCGACATCTAGGTTAGAGGATGAGTTGAGGATAGCTTTGAAAGATGTTGAGAAGGACATTGATAAAGAGATTTCAGCAATTAGTTTGAGACCGGAAATACAAGAAACATGGGATATTCTATCAGAATCAAGGGACATAGATGGATATGGCTTTTTGGAATTAAATCCTCAGCAAATCTCCATGGGTAAGATTAAATACCTGGGGGATACAGCATATTTCAATGCAATTTTGCATGCTAAACCAGTCATTTTATCCAAGCCATCAGGGAAGAAACCAAAGAAGCTCCCATACCTTAAACCTTACAAGGAAAGAGACGGCTTCGATGTGACAATGGATATATTTACAAATTACGATTCGCTAACGTCGATGTTGACTTCAGGCCTTGGAGGAATGGAATTAGACCTTAAGGGGAAGAAGGTCATTTTTGATACCGTTTCCGTTTTCGGAGCGAGTAATCATCAACTTCATTTAAGGGTGGTGTTCTCTGGGACGAAGAGTGGGATATTGTATTTGACAGGTACGCCGGTTTTTGTAGCAGATAGTCAGCATATATCGTTTCCCGATCTTACCTATGACCTAGAAACTAAGAGTGCATTACTGAATGGAGCCAAGTGGTTGTTTGATAAAAAGATTACAAGTACGCTTCGCGAGTATTCTTCTATGGATTTGGAGCCATATCTTGATACTCTTCGAACAGAGCTAGATAAAAGTCTAAATATGGAATTAGATAAAGACGTGTATATGTCAGGAAAGGTGAAGAAAGTGTTCATCAAACATATTCAACCTGAAACTGATCAATTACACATTCGAGTACATAGCCTGGGTAATATTGCTATCAAAATGGATTAACCTTGGTTTTGCATGTGGTTTGCAACTCTAGGGAAGCATTCATACAAGGCATCTCCCAAGCCGCCTTCAAAATTCATTTCGTCAATTGCAACTCTCATGCAGCGAAGCCATTCATCTTTTGCTTCAGCGTCAATAGTATGGGGCAAGTGACGCATTTTCATTTTTGGATGTCCGTACGATTGACTGTAGAGTTGAGGTCCCCCTAAAAACTGAGTAAGGAACATATATTGCTTATCTCTGACAAGGTCTCGATCAGTTGTAAACAGGTGTTCAATTTTTGATTCAAAGAGGATGTCGTAGAAGCGATCTACGAGTTCTCGAAGCTTTTCTGGTCCTATTTTTGTATACAATGTATTCACTCTCTCCAACAGTTAAAGACTTAACACATTAAACCAATGAATTTGTAAAATCTTTCACTAATTTCGTGTGACTAATGACAAAAATAGTAATTCTCCTTCTCCTAATTGTTAGTGCAAACTATACATTTTCTCAAAGCCCTGGCAAGTCCGGTGTCTCAATGACACAGTGCGATGGTGCGATAAATATTTTTGAAAATGGAGACTTTATACCTCAGTTTACTGGGGTAAAGGGTACAGGTGTGCTGATCGAATCTTATCCGTCCTTAACGAAAATCGATTCAAAAAATGCAATGTGGCTTTCTTACATTGCTCCTTCGGATGGTGACTTAACGTTCTCTGCTTCTGTAGGTAAGGGGTATCTGCAAATGGTTGTTTTTGAAGAATTGGGGGGTGATATTTGTGGTGAAATTGAGTCAGGTGAATCAAAGATTAAACGTATTCATACAAAGAAGGAAGAAAAGACTGTTGGATTGAACTTTGAGATTGGCGGAGGTGTATTATACAGCCTGCCAATGAGAAAAGGTCGAAAAATCCAATTGTTATTAGTGACAAATGAAGAGTCAACAGAGAAGGTGATTCTTCACTGGGACTATAAAGAAAAGGTGACTACCCTTGCTGAGGAAAAAGTAGTTGATCGCCGCTATGATGATTTTGCTCCAACCTTTAGAATTGTAGTAAAGGATAGTGACACCCAACAACCATTAATTGCAAATTTATCAATTGAAGGAGCTAAAGATTTAGTAGGGCTGTATGTGGGATCAGAATTCATGTTCAACGTTGAGCGAAATGCAAATATTTCAATCAAATGTGATGTGGAAGGTTATTTCTTCTCAGATCGTGAAGAATATGTATCCTCCTTTGAGGATCAAGAATTGGTAGTCCTTCTTGAGAAAGTAAGTGCTGGTAAAACAATACAAATCGAGGAATTGGAGTTTGTTCCAGGAACGAGCGAAATAGTCAAAAGTTCTGAACCTAAACTAAGACGTTTAAAAGACTTTCTAGCCTTGAATGCTGACGTTCATATTGAAATTCAAGGACATGTTCATGCACTCGGCAAGAATACGATAGCAGGACAGAAAGTGTCAGAAGCTCGTGCCAAACGCGTGTTGAAATACTTAGTGTCAAATGGCATTGCTAAGAGTCGCCTTACAGCAGTTGGCTACGGCAATACACGCCCAGTCTATCCGGAACCTGAGTTCTTTTATGAGGAACAAGCCAATCGACGGGTAGAGATAGTTGTTCGTTAAATCTAAAGTTTAGTGCAAAAAAAAGTGGACCACGATTCGTGTCTCACTTTTCATAGTCTTATTTCGATACTTTATATCGTCATTACGTCTTTCTCTTTAGCGTCGATAAGTGTTTCAACGATGGCAGAATTAGCGTTAGTAATGTTTTGGACTTCACCCTCCGCATCTTTCATCATGTCTTCAGACAATCCATCATCTTTAAGCATTTTCACCATGTCCAATGCTTCCTTACGATTGTTTCTAATAGCCACCTTACAGTTTTCACCTTCAGCTTTAGCCTGCTTCACCAATTCTATACGACGCTCCTCAGTAAGAGAAGGAATAGAGATGATCAGCATCTCGCCATTGTCTTGAGGCGCAAGTCCTAGGTTTGCATTTACGATACCCTTCATTACTTCCTGAAGCATTGCTTTCTCGAAAGGTTGTACGGTAAGTGTGCGAGCATCTAGTGTATTTACGTTCGCCGCCTGCTGAAGTGGCGTACTAATTCCGTAGTAATCTACCATCACACCTTGGAGTATTGATGGAGTTGCTTTACCCGCACGTATTTTAAGTAAGTCAGATTTCAGACGATCGAGTGACTTCTCGTTCGCTGTCCTGAAATCATCGTATATCATGTTTAATTCTTCTATCATCTTAATTTCTTTTAATTTAATTTCGGACTGTTGTCCCTACTTGTAGGCCTTCAACCACCTTTTTAAGGTTTCCTGGAGTATCCATATCGAATACAATTATTGGAAGATCATTTTCCTTACATAGTGTGAAGGCAGTCATGTCCATTACTTTAAGTCCGTTTCCATAAACGTCATCAAAGCTAATATTATCATATTTAGTTGCATTTGGATCTTTCTCGGGGTCTGAAGTATAAACTCCATCAACACGTGTGCCTTTTAAAATTACCTCTGCATCAATTTCTATAGCTCTAAGTGAGGCTGCTGAATCAGTTGTGAAATATGGATTTCCTGTACCTGCTCCGAAGATTACTACACGACCTTTCTCAAGGTGACGAACAGCTCTTCTTCTAACGTAAGGCTCAGCAATCTCTTTCATATCAATTGCAGATTGTAAACGAGTACTTACACCATGAGCTTCTAGAGACGCTTGTAACGCCATTGAGTTGATCATTGTTGCTAGCATTCCCATGTAGTCTCCATGCGTACGATCCATGCCTCCTTCTTCAGCTTGAACACCTCTAAAGATGTTCCCTCCTCCGATCACTATAGCAACTTCTACGCCAGATTCTCGAATTTCTTTGATTTGTTTAGAATAAATAGCTAATCGACTGTTGTCAATTCCAAAGGATTGATCACCCATTAGTGATTCGCCGCTCAGTTTTAATAGTATGCGTTTATACTTCATTTTCAAATTTTTCAAATCGAGCAAATATAGTTAAATTGATGAAGGAATTTGTCAATTTGTTTGATGATCAAATGCTTTTCGTAAATTGAGATTATCGGTTATTCCTGTATGAATTTTCTACCGATTCTTCATTTATCGAGTGAATAGGCTAACCAATTACCTGAACGTAAGAATTATGGGAGATTATATCCTTACGAATTGGGACAAGACAAAAAGTCCATACCATACCATTGAGATTCGGCTATTTGATGATAAGATTCAATATGTCGATTGGTTTGATCCAGGTAAGAACCCGAATAAAGAAACTGTCTTACTGGCTGACTTTAAGGGGAGTCACGTTGAGACGTTGATTCTTAGAGATTTTGGAGAATTGGTTTACAACGAAGTGTGCATCTCGATTGAGCGTCAAAAGTTGGTTCAATAAAAAAGCCGATCCCTAAAATGGATCGGCTTTCATATATCTTATTGCGAAGTCCTAAGACATTGCCTGACGTTTAAAGTCAAGTACCGTCAATCCTGATTCAGCAGAAGTCAAGAATTGCTCGATGCTTAATTTGTTGTCACGAACGAATGCTTGGCTCATCAATGTGTTCTCTTTGAAGAATTTGTTCAAACGACCCTGAGCAATTTTCTCAGCCATTTCAGCTGGTTTACCTTCTTGGATTGCTTGTTCTTTTCCTACTTCGATTTCACGAGCGATAGTTTCCGAATCGATACCGTCTTTGTTCAATGCTAGTGGGTTCATTGCAGCAATTTGCATTGCAACTTGTTTTCCTGCATCTACAGCAGCATCAGACCCGCTGTTCAAACCTACTAATGCAGCAATTTGATTTCCTGGGTGATTGTATGCTACTACGCGATCAGCATTCACCAATTCGTAGTTAGAAAGCTGAAGTTTCTCACCAACAACACCAACGTGCTCAGTGATTTTTTCTTCGACTGTTAAACGCTCGTTGTAAGATGCGCTGAGAAGATCTTCAGTTTTTGTTGGTTTGTTTGCAATTGCAACATTCATCAACGACTGAACAAATTCTTGGAATTCAGAGTTTTTCGCTACGAAATCAGTTTCGCAGTTTAACGTCATGATAACTCCAGATTTCCCATCCTCAGTTGCCTGAGCATAGATAAGTCCTTCTTTAACTTCGTTATCGCCACGCTTAGCGGCTACTTTTTGTCCTTTCGTACGTAGAACGTCAACTGCTGCTTCAAAGTCCCCGTCAGTCTCAACGAGTGCTTTTTTACAGTCCATCATTCCAGCACCTGTTTGCTTTC
>DKPV01000073.1:0-61997 GCA_002471375.1 Flavobacteriales bacterium UBA7325 | reverse complement strand
TTTTTACAGTCCATCATTCCAGCACCTGTTTGCTTTCGCAATTTATTTACATCTGCAGCTGTGATTGCCATAGAAATTTATTTTATGTTCAGTCGGATAATTCAGACTGAACGAGTTTAACTATAAATGATAATTCTTACTTCGCTTCTTTTGCGTCGTCAGTAGCCTCAACCTCTACTTCTTCAGCAGCAGGAGCTTCCTCCTTAGTTTCAGCCTCTACTTTCTTTGCTTTCGGCTCAGCTTTTTTCTTCGCTTCTTTCTTTGGAGCTTCTGCTTTAGCTTCTTCCTTTGCAGGAGCTTCAGCTTTTACTTCCTCAGATTTAACTTCTTCTTTCTTAGGAGCGTCTTTCTTTGCAGCTTCTTTGCTTGCTTTTCTTTCAGACAAACCTTCTTTAACTGCTCCACAAACCGCATCCAAGATAACTTGAATAGATTTTGATGCATCATCATTTGCAGGAATTGGGAAATCAACCATACTAGGGTTAGAGTTCGTATCAACCATTGCAAATACAGGGATACTCAATCGACGTGCTTCTTTCAATGCGATATGCTCTTTCAAGATATCAACGATGAAGATGGCTGCAGGCTGACGAGTCATATCTGCAATCGATCCAAAGTTTTTGTCTAATTTCTCACGTTGACGTGTTTTGAAAAGACGCTCTCTTTTGTTTAAAGTTTCCCATGTTCCGTCAGTCTGCATTTTATCAATGGCAGTCATTTTACGGATAGACTTACGTGTAGTTTGGAAGTTGGTAAGCATACCGCCTGTCCAACGCTCAGTAACGTAAGGCATGTTGATTTCTTTTACTCTTTCAGCGAGTAAATCTTTAGCTTGTTTCTTCGTTGCAACGAAAAGAATCTTTTTTCCAGACTGAGCAATTTGCTTAAGGGCCGCACTCGCTTGATCGAGATGTGCAATTGTCTTATTGAGGTCAATGATGTGGATACCTTTTTTCTCTTCAAAGATATACGGCGCCATTGCTGGATTCCATTTTCTTTTCAAGTGTCCGAAGTGAACACCTGCTTCTAATAATGTTTCAAAATTTGCTTTTGACATGTTTTTCTTTTTAATTGTTTACGTTCCTTTTAGTAAGCAATTCAAGAGGGATCAGTCGAAACTGACAATACTCAAGAACTTAGATACTAAACAACCGTTGATGTAATTCTCTTTTTTTGAACCGCACCAACTGAAACTAAATATTCTAACGTTTCGAGAATTGGAATTTCTTACGTGCTTTCGGCTGACCTGGCTTCTTACGCTCAACCATACGAGGGTCACGTGTCATTAATCCTTCTTCTTTCAATAGAGGTTTGTTCTCTTCATTCAATTTAACCAAGGCACGAGAGATTCCTAAACGAATCGCCTCAACTTGACCATTAACACCACCACCGGCAACATTAACATTGATGTCATACTGACCCACTGTTTCTGTCAACTCGAATGGTTGTACAATTTTTGACTGAAGAACAGGTACAGGAAAAAACTCCTTGTAATCTCTCTTATTAACGGTAACTTTTCCTTTACCAGATGTCATATAGACACGGGCAACGGCAGTTTTTCTTCTTCCTAATGTATTGATAACTTCCATGCTACTATTTGAATGTATCTAAGTTAAGTACTTCAGGTTTTTGAGCTTCTTGATTGTGCTCTGAACCTTTGTACACTTTTAGATTAGTAAATAATTTACGTCCTAACTTGTTTTTAGGAAGCATCCCTTTAACAGCTTTTTCAATTAAGCGCTCTGGGTGCTTACTCAGCATTTGCTCGGCAGACGTCTGACGCTGTCCTCCTGGGTATCCAGTGTGACGAACGTAAGATTTGTTTACCAGCTTAGTGCCTGAGAACGATACTTTCTCCGCGTTGATAATGATAACATTATCTCCACAGTCAGCATGAGGTGTGAAATTCGGTTTGTGCTTTCCACGAATAACCTTCGCCACCTTGCTTGCCATTCGACCAACTGTTTGGCCATCGGCATCTACGATAAACCACTTTTTATCAGCAGTTTCTTTGTTCGCAGAAACGGTTTTGTAACTTAATGTATCCACAATTTTACTTTTTATAAATAAGACAATTCCCCCAAAATGGGGCTGCAAAGATATCATTTCTTGATTTATTAACAAACGATTTTTAAATAAAACTGACTTGAGACTGGAAAGTTGAGTAAATGCGTTGATTTCAGAGCTCTAACAAGGAAAATCGACTATTCTGGATTAGTCTTCCAAGATGGAGGGAATTATGAGTCGAGACCCTATCAATATTCAACAAAAAAGGAAATGAAGATTGCGACTAGCCTAATAAATGATTTACTTGTTTTATGAATCTACGACTACTATTCATATTCACGGCTCTAAACTCGTTAGGGCAGAATACAAGAGCTGAGTTTCTTGATAGCGCAGAATTTCACAAGAAGGAAAACAACAATTATCAGAGCCGGGTTTAAGTATAGAATATGGTAAGAGTGCTCGATCTGAGGTTTATTTCAAATAAATCACGAGAATAGGGCTTACTGAGCAGGACTACTTTTTCTTAAAAGCGTTGATTGCATTGACGGTGAATTCTGACAATACTAATTCTCCGCTCATTGCTGCGCGTTCTTTTAGCAGTTCATCCCAGTTTTCAGATCCCTCCCAGAAAATTTGCTTAAGAAGTCGCATTGCTTCAGGGTTTGATTTTGCCAATTTATTGGCAAGGACATCAATTTGTTCATCCATTGCTTGAGCAGACTCGAAAATTTCTGCGTACAATCCATTTTCCTTAGCCCAATTAGCGGATCTCCACTCGGTTGCATTAATTGCGAGTTGACTCATTGCTGATCTTCCTAACTTTCTTTCAACAGCTGGCCCAACAACGAAAGGTCCAATTCCTACAGCTAATTCAGAAAGCTTCACGTCAGCAAATTTTGTTGCATAACAATAGTCTACAGCAGATGCTACGCCAACACCGCCTCCAACAGCTTTTCCTTGAACACGACCAATAATTAATTTAGGGCATTTACGACATGCATTTATCACGTTCGCAAAGCCAGAGAAGAAGATTCTACCTGTCTCCAGATCATTAATGGAAATCAATTCGTCAAAGCTAGCTCCAGCACAAAATGCTCTTTCTCCAGCTGATTTTAAAATGATGACAGCCACAGAATCATCTTTCCCTAAGGAAGTGATGGTCTCTGCTAGTTTTTGAAGAATTTTCCCGGGGAGCGAGTTGCTTAATGGGTGTCCAAATTCGATTGTTGCAATTCCTGCTTCGTTCGTTGAAACATTAACATGTCCTTGGTCAACAGCTTCGGTCATATCTGTATAAAATTGATGCTAGAGGTTAGCGATTATTTGGTCTTAGTTTTTTTAGGGCGATTGTCCTTTGGAGAAGCGACTTTAACGTCAATTGCTCTACCATTCACTTCAACACCGTTAAGTGCTTTGATGGCATTAATTCCAGCATCACTATCTTCCATTTCAACATATCCAAATCCCATAGATCGCTTCGTTACGCGATCATATACAACATGAGCATATGTTACAGCACCAAACGTTCCAAATGTTTGCTTTAGATCATCTGAGGTGATCGCCCAGTCTAAGTTTGCAATGAAAATGTTAATCATTTCTTCTAAATCTTTATTTAAGTGTAAAGCTATCGGTACCGATTAACTGGCCTTGGCAATAAATCTTCACTTTGTAATTCCCTTTCGAAACTTTCATTTCGTTCAAATCCTGATAGATCGCAACATCGATTCTGCTCCCAGAGTAATTAATTTCACGGCTATTTGTATAAGGTACTTGCTTTGAACCAATGGTCGTTAAATTTCCAGAACGCAGTTGGATTGTTTTACCACTCGGGTCAATCACCTGCATAAAGACAGTTTTAGTTCCTTTCGAAGTCAGCGAGTTTTCTGAAATCGTAAAGCTTGATCTCAATTGCGCCGCATTTCTTGCTTTCGTTGTTGCGGCCATTGTACCGCCCAACTTCGCCTTGTTCGCTCCTGAGGTAAAATTGAAAGCCTGAAGTTTTTTGGCTTTATCAATTAATTCGTTTTGACCTTCATTCTCTTCTTGCAGACGATCACGCTCCTCTTGAGTCATGTTCAGTTCGGTATTCGTAGAATCTAAATCAGATGTTAGTTGTAGATTGAGTGTATTTAATTTATCGATCTCTACGATGTACCCCTTCATGATAGTACGTAAAGTTTCATTCTCCTTCTTAAGCGCTGAAAGCTGATAAGCGCTCATGTTCTTATTGCTCTGCATCTCATCGAGCAATTCTTGAATCTTAGCTTTTTGCTTTTCAATCTCAGCCGCCTTACCCTTGTCCTTTTCAGCAAGGGCATCATATGTCGAAAGCATGTTCTTGAAGTCAGCCTTTAAATCATTCGACATACTTCCCACGTAGCCCTCCATCATATCGTTCATGTAGTCCATGTCCGAGTTGAGCGCCTTAATGTTGTTGTCTCTTTGGTTGATTTCTTTGTTCTTCTCAGAAAGAAGGTAGGCCATAAAGCCTATTCCGCATAAAAGCAAAATGATGACAGCTATGAAAGCTCCATTTCCGCTTTTTTTTCCGTTCTGATTTCCCGGAAGTGAGTCGTGAGAATCCGTCATATATCTAAATTATCTAATACTCTTACAAGTACGTCTTGAACGCTAAAAGGTTCAGACTTATTACCAGTCAACTACAAAATAGTTAAAAGAAAACGGAAAAGTACCGTTTTCTAAGCCTCTTCGATTGAGAATGCGTACTTCTCCATAATTTGATTTGAAAGAAGCTTTTTGCAAGCCTCGTCCACTTTTGATTCAGCAGTTGATTTACTGTCTGCCTCAACGAAAAGTTGAATGTGCTTACCAATTCGAACTCCGTCGATTGCCTCGAGTCCCATGTTTTTCATGCTTCCAGTTACCGCTTTTCCTTGTGGATCTAGTAGTGCGTCCAATGGCATTACATCTATTTCGGCTTTAAATTTCATCCTTTTTCGTTTTTTTAAAGGTGTTTTCAATCATTGATAAAATCAAATACAAAAATACGATTAATGCCAATGACCATGCGTGGAAAAGAAGAATAAATACCAAACTTATCAACAAAAATGAATAGCGGATTTCGTTTCCTTTCCAATTGAATGATTTTATTTTGAGAGAGAATAATGGTATTTCTGAGACTAGTAAGACCCCCATCAAAAGAATTAGTGCTGTAAGAAATAGTGGGTTGAATATAATCTGATAGATAAATGAGGCAGCTTTACTCTCTGGTAACATATATGCCATCGCTAGTGGGAAAGACATGAAAAACAGCGTGTTTGCTGGGGTAGGGAGTCCAATAAAAGCCTCTGTCTGCCGGATATCAAGGTTGAATTTTGCCAGTCTAAATAAAGAGAAGAAAGGAATAATTAAACCTGCAAATGGGTAGTAATACTGGTGTGAACCATCAAGGAGTCCTGTTAACCAAAAAGAAACACTCGAATAATAAGAGCTAAATCCGATATTGAGATTTGGCTGCATGGCTGCAATAACACTCATCATAATCATGCCAGGGGCAACCCCAAAAGTAACCATATCGGCAAGTGAATCGAGTTGTTTGCCTAATTCGCTGCTTACTTGTAATTTTCGTGCGAGGAAGCCGTCTAAAAAATCAAAGAATGCGCCCGCGAAGATCGCAAACGGTGCAATGTCAATTCTTCCAGTAACCGCAAGAAGTATTGCTATACATCCTGATAATAAATTCGCTGCGGTAAATAGATTGGGTATATTGAACATTGATTGCCTAGAAAAAATAAAGTAGACGCTGTTGAGTCAATTATATATATTACTTTACGTCTTTGTTATATTACTAGTGCAAAGAACACAATTTTTTAAGTAAAAAAGGGTTATGATGTATAAAAAGCTATACTTCGTATGAAAAAAATTTGGTTAGGAACATTCTGCGCGTCAATTGCGTGCGCTCAAATATCATTGTCTCAGGAATCAACAGATCTTACGGAGACAATTGCGCCAAAGTACTCAAATGAATTCTTAGCAATTGGAATTGGGGCAGACGCTCTAGGGCTTGGGAATTCAGTTGTTGCACAAACTAATAATGTTAATTCAGGTTATTGGAATCCTGCTGGACTTACAGCTGTGGACAAATGGTTGGAAGTTGGTTTGATGCATTCTGAATATTTTGCAGGTATCGCTAAATACGATTATATCGGACTTGCTCATTCAATAGATGATAAGAGCACAATCGGATTCACGGGGATTCGCTTTGCAGTTGATGATATCCCGAACACTACGCAATTAATCGATAATAACGGTAATATAGATTACGATCGCATTACCACCTTTACAGCTGCAGATTATGGTTTTTTGTTTTCTTACGCTCGAAAGTTGAATGTAGAAGGCTTAAGTGTTGGAGGAAATTTCAAGGTAATTCATCGAAAAGTGGGTGATTTTGCAAAGTCATGGGGTTTTGGTTTAGATGCCGGAGCTCAGTATGAAACAAATGGTTGGAAGTTTGGAGTGATGGCACGTGATGTAACGTCAACTTTTAATGCATGGGTATTTACGCTTGACCAAGAAACGAGAGAAGTTTTTGTTAATACTGGAAATACGATTCCTGAAAATGGACTAGAGTTAACTCTTCCAAGATTTATATTCGCTGGCTACAAGAAATTTGATATCGGAAAAAAAGGTTTACATGCATCAGCTGAGTTGGATATTGATATGACCACAGATGGAAAGCGTAATGCCATAGTGCGTACGGGGCTTGTTTCCCTTGATCCTCATCTTGGTGTTTCAGTTGGATTTAAAAATTATGTTACACTTCGCGCCGGAATATCGAATATGCAATATGTTAAAGATTTTGATGATTCTCAGCGCTTGAATATTCAACCTAATGTTGGCGTTGGGTTAAATTTCAAAAGCTTTTATCTTGATTATGCATTTACGGATATTGGTGATGCATCCGTTGCACTTTACTCTCATGTAGTAAGTCTTAGAGTTAAATTGAAGAAGCCCAATCCGAATAAAACTGAACCGAGTAATTAAGATATGAATCGACTTTCCTCCTCTCTGCTACTATTTTTTTCGCTGATGTTTGTGTCAGTTGGGAATGCTCAAACTTATGGGAATGAGTGGATTGATTACAATCAACAATATTACAGCATCAAAGTAGCTAATGATGGATTGTACCGTCTGGATTATAGTGCTATGATTGGCGCTGGTATACCGGTGACATCCTTTCAATCTGAGAACATTCAAATCTTTGCAAAAGAACGTGAAGTTCCAATTTATATTATTGATGGTGGTGATTCCAATCTAGATTCAGGTGACTATATATTGTTTTATGGAGAACATAATAATGGCTGGTTAGATTCAAACTTATATGTCACGCCAGGAACTGGGGCATCGCCAAGATTTAGCTTGTACAATGATACTCTGCAATTCTTTTTTACTTGGAATTCTTCGACGACCAATCTTCGTTATACAGTAGAGTCTGACACTGCTTATTCTTCCTATGCTCCGGCAAATTATATCTTGTCGACATGCGTTAGTCAGTATACAAATTCTTACCATAATGGAGAGAAATCCTCTAATGTATCCAGTTCGTTTTTTGTGCCTGGAGAAGGTTGGGGAGCTGGTAAAGTGAACGGCGTACCAGGCAATGTAAGCCAAAACTTATCAGCTTCAACTACACTTCCTTTTTCGGGGGCAGGTGCGCCAACTGCGAAATTTGAACTTAGATCAATAAGTTCTTCTGATGCCGCAACCTCATTGGGAGGTCATAATCATCATCTGCGATGGAGATTGGGGGCGTCGGGAATAATTGCATTAGATACTACTTTTACTGGGTATCAGCAGGTAGTAGTTAATCAAGAAATACCGGCAACTGAACTGGTGAGTGGGTCAACACCGGTCTATTTTGAAATAATCGATGATCTTACCGCATTAACGGATTATCAAGCGCCAACTGAGTACACTCTTCTTTATCCACGACAACCAAATTTTTCAGGTCTATCAGAATCTCGCTTTGCGATGGAAAACAGTCTGATTGATCCTAAGATAAGGTTGGACATGTATAACTTTAATGGGACGCAGCCTATATTGTTGGTCCATGGTGACACTCCAAGGATGATTCCGTTGGTCCCGTCTCTGGGAGCTACATATTCTGCCGTGATCCCAAACAGTACTAATGGTGTGGATCAAAGTATTATTTATCTCGATTCATCACTAATTATTGATGTTGGAAGTAATATTGTTGCTGTAAATGCGACTTCAGCAACACCAGGATTCTTTACGGATTTCGTAAACACCTACGCTTTGGATAGTGCACTGTTGATGATCTCTAATGAATCGTTAGATTCAGCATCTGTTAATTATGAGGTTTATAGAAATTCGTTTTCGGGTGGTGGATATACTACAATTTTGGCAAATGTAGACGAGCTTTACCAACAATATGGAGGTGGAATTGAAAAACATATTAATGGTATTAGACGATTTGCTCATGAAATCTATAATAATGCGACAATTAAACCTTCAGGTCTCTTTCTTTTAGGAAAGGGGATTAGAGAGGCAAATTTTGATTCATTCACTTCAGATGGGCCAGGTACTCGTTTAGATCCTGTGAGGTACGAGCAATCACTAATTCCGTCTTACGGACATCCATCAAGTGATGTTGCTATTACTGCTGGCCTCGAAGGTGCTAGTTTGTGGGCGCCATTGATGCCAACCGGAAGGATTTCTGCACGTTCGAATACTGAGCTTCAAGACTACCTGAATAAAGTTATTGAGTATGAACAAGCTCAAGACCCAACTGATATATATGATTCGCCAAATAAGGATTGGCAGAAGCAAGTGCTGCACTTTGCGGGAGGTCAAAATGCAACAGAGCAAGTCCTTTTTCAAGGCTACATGAATAACTATAAATCGATCATAGAGGACAGTCTTTATGGTGGAAATGTTACCAATGTTTTTTCTGGTTCTAGTGGCCCTTTGAGTCCGACTGTATTGGCAGGAGTTACAGATAGAATTTCGCAAGGAGTTAGTTTGATGAGTTATTTTGGACACTTTTCTTCGAACGAAAGTGGATTTGAAATCAACTTAGATGAGCCGGGAAATTGGAATAATTCAGGGAAATATCCTGTGATGCTGGTTAATTCATGCTATAATGGAAATATCTTTCAACTAGACAAGTCCAGTTCCGAGGAATTTGTTCAAATTCCTAATCTTGGAGCAATAGCCTATATAGCGTCGGTACATATAGGTTTTGCTGGAAACTTGAATGATTACTCGAACTCATTGTATACCAAGTTTAGTAAGTCAGGGTATGGAGATAATTTAGGTCAGCAAATGCTTGACAATGTGATCACCTTGGAGGGAACATCTAGCTCATTGTATTATGAAGCTTCTTCCATGCAGATGATTCTGAATGGTGATCCTATGATTAAGCTGAATTGGCATCAGAATCCGGAAATAGAATTGACTGCTGAAGGAGTTTATTTTACGCCAGAGGAACTTGACCTGACAGTAGACAGTATTGAAATGCATATCGTTCTCACCAATCTGGGAGAATCGATTGTTGATACTTTTTCATTGGAGATAATTCGTGATTTCCCGCTAACAACTACTGACTCTATCTATTTGTTTCAGATTCCTAGTTTGGATTATATAGACACGTTCTCTTTTAAAATGCCAATGCAACCAAATATCGGACTTGGCCTTAATAATTTCTCCATTTCTGCGGATTTACCATCTGTGATCGTTGAGCAATATGATGAGCTAAATAATAATCAATTAAGCAAGTCATTATTCATCGATGTAGACGGAATCCTGCCTGTTATCCCTTATGATTTTGCTGTTGTTCCTATTGATAGTGTAACCGTCAAGGCTTCTACAGTAAACCCGATCGCGGATTTTAATACCTACCGTTTTGAAATAGATACGACTGACAAGTACAATAGTCCGGAACACAGATATGCTCTAGTGTCTGGCTTGGGTGGTGTGAAGGAAGTTCATCCTGGAGAATGGTTGTCGGTAGCAAGTAATTTACCTGACTCACTGGTGTGCGGAGATAGTACAGTGTATTTTTGGAGAGTAGCTGTTGAAGATCCTAATCCATATTACCGGGAATTTTCATTCCAACACATTGACGATAAAGTGGGGTGGGGACAGGAACACTTTTTCCAATTTAAAAAGAATGGTTTAAATGGAATAGAGCATGATACAATCAATCATCATCGCGAGTTTCTTCCGAGAACAAGTGCATTGCATATTACTTCTTATGCTACTATCTACGAGATTGGTTGGTCTATTGATAATAATTGGATGAATGATAATTATGGGATTGGGAACTTTTCACCTAAATTACACGTAGCCGTAATTGATCCACTTACGCTAGAGCCTTGGTATACTAAGTATACGTATACTTCACCTCCTTCGGTTGTAAATCCAGATCACGATTTCGGAAATAATAATAACGATGCGAATTCATGGTGGGCAAGACCAATGAATATTTTCACATTCTTACACAACGATGCTGCCCAATTGAGTGCGTTTCAAAATTTGATTTTGAATGAAGTGCCTGATAGTCACTACATCATAATTTATTCGCCAATAACGACTTATCAAACATGGGACGCGCTAGATTCGGCGAATATGTACAATATCTTTTCCGGATTAGGTTCTGATAGTATATATGCAGGCCGCCCGAATAAAGCATTCGCGTTTTTCTGTAAAAAAGGAGATCCTTCGTCTGTAAGGGAAATTGTACAGCAGGGAACAGAGTTTATTTCGATTGATGACACCATTGTTGGGTCGCTTTATGAAGGTGTAGAAACTTCGACGCGAATTGGACCTGCAGCGGATTGGGGGACGGTCACATGGAAGCAAGATCCCTCTGAAGTCAGTTCATCAGATTCCACGCATTTAACCATTAATGCTTATAATATAACAGGGGCGTATCAGTCAAGTATAGACACTGTTTTCACCTCGAATGATTCTATTCTGGATTTAGGGATATTCATTGATGCTAATTTATACCCTTATATAGATTTACAGGCATACCACATTGATACCGGTGCGAATACACCTTCTCAGATTGATCGATGGCATGTACTTTATTCGCCACTACCCGAAGCTGCAATTGATGGTACTACAATGTATACTTGGTCGCATTCCTCAGATACATTGTCTGAAGGTGAGACCTTTGATTTTGCAGTTGATGTGAAGAACATATTCAACATTGATATGGATTCTCTGTTGATATCATATTGGGTGGAGGATGCAAATCAAGTAATTTATCCAATCGCTTATGATAGGCAGGGGCCGCTATTAGTTAATGATGTTTTCCGTGATACGATTACTGTGCCTACCGTTGGCTTAGGAGGAGTAAGTTCATTATGGATGGAAGTGAATCCTTATGTGAATGGAAGTCTTTACATAACAGATCAGCCTGAGCAGGAGCATTTCAATAATTTATTGCAGGTGCCATTCTTTGTTAGGCCAGATGATCGAAATCCAATTCTCGATGTGACCTTTAATGGTCGTCACATATTGAATGGTGATATCGTTGATCCTTACAGTGATGTCTTGATCACCTTGAAAGATGATAACGAGTTTTTGATCATGGACGACATTTCTGATACGACCTTATTTGGGGTTTATCTAACTGATCCGAATGGAGTACAGGTACGTATCCCGTTTGTAGATCAAACAGGTGCAACTATCATGCAGTGGTTACCAGCAGATTCTCAATCAAAGCGATTTAAAATCATGTGGCCGTCTGAGTTTGTAACGGATGGTACTTATCAATTGTTTGTTCAGGGGGCTGATCGAAGTGGAAACCTTTCAGCTGATTTGGAATATAAAGTTTCTTTCGAGGTGGTACATGAGTCCAGTATAACGCAAATGATGAACTATCCGAATCCATTTACAACGAGCACACGTTTCGTGTTCACATTGACAGGGTCGCAGGAGCCTGAGGAGATATTGATTCAGATAATGACAGTGTCCGGAAGAGTAGTCAGAGAGATTACAGAGGATGAGTTAGGACAAATTCACATCGGAAGAAACATCACAGAGTACGCTTGGGATGGAACGGATGAATTCGGCGATCCACTCGCCAATGGGGTATATCTTTACACGGTTAAGGCTCAAATAAATGGAGAAGATATCCTGCGGCGAGACTCAGGCGCTGATCAGCATTTCAAAAAAGGGTTCGGTAAGATGTATCTGATGAGGTAGGCGCTAAAAGAAGCGACAACTGAAGATGGCTGTATCATCCACTAACTCTAATGGACCTTTCCATTCATCTAATTTTGAAAAGATAAGACTATTCATGTCCTCCATGTTAAGAGGGTAGTAGCTATTAACTAGTTTTACTAGTCTTTCGGCACCAAAGAATTCTTCCTCTTCGTTTTCAAGTTCCACAACCCCGTCAGTGTAAAGAACGATAGTTGTATTGGGCTTCAATTCTTTTTCGCCTATGTTAATAAATGGAAGTTCTTCCATCATTCCTAGACCTATACAGCCCTGGTCAAGATTTTCGTAAGATTTTCCGTTTGTAATAAATGGATGGTTATGACCCGCATTCACGTAGGATAGTTTACGAGTTCCTGCGTGGTAGTGCGCAACAAAGAATGTGATGAATTTTTCGCCTTTGGCGCTATTCATTACAGTCTTATTTAACTCGTTCATTAATCTTTCCATATCAAATCTCTGGTACTGAAAGAGTGTTCGAATGGTAGCTTGAAAATTGGCCATCAACATTGCGGCGGACACACCTTTACCTGACACGTCTGCTATGCAGATGATGTACTCATCGTCTCCTAAAGGGATGAAGTCGTAGTAATCACCTCCAACTTCGTGACGTGGTTTATATTGAGCTGAAATATCCATGCGTTTATTCGTTGGAAGATCGCTTGGAAAGAGCAGACGCTGCATCGTAGAAGCAACTTCTAGGTCTTTCTTGAATCGTTCCTGCTGAATATCAATATGAGCCATTCTTCTATTTTCTATGGCAACGACAATTATATTCGTTAAGGTCTGTATAAACCCTGTATAAGAGTATGAACTCTCATAGCGCCCTTGGTATTCAACATCAATTTTATCGATGAGTAAGTAGGCCAATGCAATTTCATTATGGAATACTGGGACAATGACATCAAAATCATTTAATAGTTGTGTTTTTGATGATTCAATGATTGTGATTTCGCTGAACCTTGCAAGATCCTCTTCGATATCAAGATCTGTAAATTTCCCTTTGTATCCTACTCGTGAGAGACAACTCCATTCTTCTTGTTTGTGAAATAGCACAAAGCGATCAAAGCCTAATTGATCGCTTACGATGAATTCAAAAAGACGTGTAATTTCTTCGACGCTTCGATTTGAATTGATGGCCTTTGTGACCTCCAATAATGAATTGAGTTTAAAGTCTCTAAACTCAATTTGATTTTCAAGATTTCGAATTAACGTCTCTTTCATCTTAGATCTTTTCGATCAATTCTGGTAATTTTTTAGTCGCTGCGAGCTCTCTAAATTTCACACGGACAAGATCGCAAGGACTTCCAAAATAAGTCTTACCTGCTTCCAGGTTTTTACTGATTCCAGATTGTGCAAGAACAGTAACTCCATCTTCTAGAGTTACATCACTTGCACAGCCAACCTGTCCCCATAAAGTAACATTATTCTTTATAGTCACACATCCTGCAATACCGACGTTTGCAGCCATGAGGCAATCTTTGCCTACCGTCGTGTCATGTCCTATATGTATTTGGTTGTCGAGCTTAGTTCCTTCACCGATAACTGTCATTCCTGATACTCCAGCGTCAATTGTACATAGCGCTCCGATCTCTGCATTCCTGTGAATGTGAACTCCACCACATGTGTGCATTCGGTCGTATCCAGTCTCTTTTTTCTTATAATAGAATGCATAGTGACCAATCACAGTGTTGGGTCCAATTATCGCTCCGTCGTCTATTTTGCAATTGTCACCAATTACTGCTCCTGAGTATAGCTTTACATTTTTTCCAATTGAACAATCGTGTCCAATAACAACATTTGGATAAATAAGAGCTGATGGATCAACTATTGTGTTTTCTCCAACGTCCATACTCTGAGGTTTATACGGAGAGAAGTGTCGAGTCAATCGATTGTAATCGTCGAATGGTGCCTTGGAGATTATTAGTGATTTACCATCTGGGCAAGCTACCTCTTTATCTATTAGGATAATCGTCGCTGCACTATTGAGGGCTTTGTCGTAATATTTCGGGTGGTCAACAAAGACGATATCTCCAGCTTCTACTTGGTGAATTTCGTTTATGCCAGTTACGGATTGCTGAGGATCCCCAATTACTTGACAGCTAATAATAGCGGCAATTTCTTGAACTGTTGTCTGCTTTATTTTCATGAGCGCATTATTTACCAGTTCTAAATTACAACTTAGACGGACGCTCTAGATCATTTGCTTATAATGTTATGCGCTTTCATTTGTTAATAGGCTTATTCCGGGGTGCTGGTGAATAATTAGATTCTTTTTGAACCAATAGAGAATAATAGTCTGCAGAACACAAATTTTAGTGATGTTGTCACTGTTTGTGCTCTATTCATGGCGAAAGATTCTATTCGGAGTTTTTATTGATCACGGTGAGTTGGTTAAATATCAAGAATCAAACCTCCCTCTCAAACCAATCGTTAAACAGCTTATTTCATTTTCTTTATCTGCATTAGGTAGAAGCTCTGCTTCCAAAATTGAATTAAGAGGGATTGCCGGCAAGAGCTGACTCTTTTCATTGGACGGTTGATGACATGATTGACAACAATCGGAAGAATAGACCTTTAGGAACTACATTCAATGAATACTAATTCCAAAATAAATTTGTAGGAATACTACTTTACTCACTATAATTGACAAAATCATGTTAAAATTTAAGATCTAATTCCTTAAATTTGAGGATATGAAAAGACGATTATTATCTACAATACTTTTTACTTTCATCATTTTATTAGTGACTGGTTGCGCTACTAAAAAAAGCCAATCATCTAAAGAGCCTGAGCCCATCGACTATTGGATGCTGAAGCGCTCTCACCCTATTCATGGATTCAATGAACAGGCCTATTTAAAAGGTATGGAAGAGGTTAATAAATTAAAAGAACAAAAAACAGGGCCAGACTTAAATCTAAACTGGGAATTAGAAGGTCCTTTCAATATTGGCGGCAGAATTAATGTTGTCACTCCTTTAACACGTTCAAGTGACACTATCTTCTGTGGAGCTGCCAATGGAGGAGTTTTTAGATCTTATGACGGTGGTGCTCAATGGATGCCAATCTTCGATAACTTTTCCTATCTGGCAATTGGCGCAATTGCGATCGATCCATCAAATACAAATATCATTTATGCGGGCACTGGAGATCGAAATTTTGGAGGGGGATCCTACAACGGAAATGGACTTTATCAATCAAATGATTTTGGAGATTCATGGACGAACATTGGCTTGAGTCAAGTAGGAATTATTACTTCAGTGATTGTAGACAATCAAAACAGTGACCACATTTTGGCAGGAGCACTTGGGAGCGGATTTGAAAAGACAAATAACAGAGGTGTATTTCTCTCAACTGACGGAGGAACGTCATGGGCGAATACGCTTTTCGTTTCTGACTCATCAGGAGTTTGCGAAATGATAGCGGATCCAACAAATTCAGATATCGTCTACGCCTGTTTCTTCAACCGTGTCAATCTTTTAAATCGAGGTATTTCGAAAGGACCTGACGCAAAAATCTATAAATCCACAGATGGCGGAGCAACATGGAACCAATTGACAAACGGACTTCCAACTGGAGATCACTCAAGAGTTGGAATTGCTGTATCTGAAAGCAATCCAAACAAAGTATATGCTATATACGTGGGTACAGACTATAATATTTCTGAAATTTATACTTCGAATGATGCAGGAGCTAGTTGGAGCGGGATCAATGCCAACTCCGGAGTAAACGGGCTTTCCCCGAATGCTTTAGGAGGATTTGGTTGGTATTTTGGACGAATTCATGTTAATCCTTTTAATGAAAACCACATAATTGTACCTGGAGTAGATCAATATGAAAGCACTAACGGAGGTCAAAATTGGAATTTGAACGTTCCTGATTGGTGGACATATGAGGTCCACGCAGATAAACACGCTCTGTATTTTAAAGACGCCAATACAATTGTCATTGGAACGGATGGTGGAATGTACAAAACAACAAACTCAGGAGGAACATGGAATGTCCTCGGAGAATTACCAATCACTCAGTTTTACCGGGTGACTGGCTCAACATTTGCAGCAGGAGTTTATGCTGGAGGAGCACAAGACAACGGATCAACCTCTGGAAATCAAACTGGACCTTGGAGCTTAGATTTTGGTGGAGACGGATTCCAAAGTACTTACGTCAATCAAGCAGACAATACGATCGTTTTTGAAACACAAAGAGGTGCAATTCACTGGACTGATGATTTTAATGGTGTAAACACTTTGGATGTACACGACATTGATCCTGCAGAAAACACCAACTGGAATACCCCTTATGTAATCCTTGAAGGGAACACGTCATTATTAGCAGGCTCAAATCGGTTATTGTATATGGATTCACCTCCATTTGACAGTTGGACAGCTATCTCAAATGATTTGACTTTATCAGGTCTGGGACAAGCTTCTGCCGATAGATATCACACCATCACAGAATTAGCTTACAAACCTCAAAATGAAACTGAGGTGCTTGTAGGTACAAGCGATGGTCTTGTTTGGAAAGGAAACATCAATGGCGGAGTGAATAACTGGACAAATATTACAGGATCACTCCCTGATAAATATGTAACTTCTGTTAATTTCTCGAAAAATGATGTGAACAAAATCTACGTTACCATGTCTGGTTATTACAGCGGCTTCACTTCAGCACTTGTTTTTAAAACCGTGGACAACGGAGTAACTTGGGAAGACATTTCAAGTAACCTGCCAGCGATCGGCGTCAATGATATGGTGACATTAATCGCTACCCCCGGAAATGAAGAGCTTTTATTCATCGCAACGGATGCAGGTGTATTTGTATCCGAAGATGATGGTCAAAATTGGGATTTGATGGGAACAGGCCTTCCAACAGTCACAGTTGATGCGATCGATGTAAGCTTAAGTGACAAAAAACTCATTGCTGGAACCTACGGCCGATCAATGTGGTCATACGACATCTCAGCAACGCTAGGAATTGACGAAAACACAGAAAACACAGAAATCTTAGTGTACCCTAATCCTTCAAATGGAACAATTAAGATTTCTAAAAGGGTTGAATCATTAAAAATCTATTCACTCGAAGGGAAACTTGTGTTCGAGGGTGAAAATTATCAATCAGATGAAAACATATCCTTGATTCATCTTGATGCAGGATATTATGTACTAGAAATGGACGAGACGAGTGTAAATATCAAAATAGATTAATCACCAACGCTCACTCTATCATATTCTAAGTGTGAATAAGCACCATTAATTGAAAACAATACATACGATAACAGCTTAAAATCCTAGCAACTCACCAAGAGCACTCTCGATCTTTTCAGAACTTGGTAAAAGGGTAGCTTCTAATTCAGAATTCAACGGAATAGCAGGTGTATCAATCGAACCAACAATTGAAACCGGTGCATCCAAGGCTTTAAAATTATCACGTTGAATTCTCCCCGCTAGAGCCAAGGTAAATGTCGCTTCAATAGACTCCTCCGTTACGAGCATAACCTTACTGTGCATTTGAGCAGCTGTATTCATCGCATCATAATCTAATGGATTCAATGTTCGAAGATCAATAATTTCTACTTTTCCTTCAAATGATTCAGCAGCCTCCAGTGACCAATACACACCTCTACCGTAGGTAATAATTGCACAGCTTTCTCCGTTTTTGACAGCATCAGCATCTGCTTCAATTACAGTTCTTGCTTTTCCAAAAGGAATAACATAATCTTCATCTGGTTCAATAGACATCGAGCCTTCAGTTCCTTTGATCTTCGACCAATACAATCCTTTGTGCTCCAAAATCACTACTGGATTCGGATCATAAAAAGATGATTTCATCAATCCTTTCAAATCAGCACCAGTTGATGGATATGCAACTTTAATCCCTCGAATATTTGTTAATATTGACTCAACACTTGACGAATGGTAAGGTCCACCTGAACCGTAAGCGCCAATTGGAACCCTGATAATGCAGCTAACAGGCCATTTGCCATTAGAAAGATAGTATGATCGGCTTACCTCAGTAAATAATTGATTGAGACCGGGCCATATGTAATCAGCAAATTGAACTTCAACGATTGGTTTTAATCCTACCGCGGACATTCCTACAGTTGAACCGATGATAAAGGCTTCTTGGATTGGTGTGTTAAAAACACGATCGTCACCAAATTTTTGAGCTAGTGTGGCAGCTTCGCGAAAAACTCCCCCTAGTCTTCCTCCTACATCTTGTCCATAAAGCAAAGATTCTGGGTGTTTTTCCATTAATTCACGCACAGCAAATAGAGCGGAATCAACCATTACGGTTTTTTTCTTGCCTTTTGGCTCGCGTTCTCCTGATTCTTCAGTAATCGGTGATGGAGCAAATATGTGATCAGTTATTGAATGTGGATCAGGGTCTTCTGCATTTAGCGCCTTATCATACTCTGAGTCAACTAATTTCTTTGTTTCCGCTTCGATATTTATTAAGTCAGCTTCCCCAATTCCTGCCGAGCGCATAAGATCTTTCAACTTTGGATAAGGGTCTCTCTTCGTTGCTTCTTCCAAGTCATCACGGTACCATTCTTTTCTTACTCCAGATGTGTGGTGTCCCAATAACGGAACTTTTGCATGCACGATAAAAGGTCTGCGTTCTTTTCTTACAATTTTGAAAACTTCATCCATCGTTTGATAAGAAGTCTCAAAGTCAGATCCGTCAATTGTTCGAATCTCAATTCCGTTGAACCCTTGAGCATATTTGGTAATGTCTTGAGCTCTAGTTTCTTCAGCATTCGCCGAGATGTCCCAACCGTTATCTTGAACTAAATATACGATCGGATACTGTTTCAAGGCAGCCATCTGAAATGCTTCAGACACTTCACCTTCCGTACAGCTAGCATCACCAAGTGAACAAACAACTACAGGGTTTTCACCCTTAAAATCTTCTGCTAAACCTTGGATCTCTTTGTATTGAACTCCCATTGCAACCCCTGTTGTTGGAATAGCTTGCATTCCAGTCGCAGACGATTGATGAGGTATTTTGGGCATGTCATCACGCTTCAGTGATGGGTGCGAATAATAGGTTCTACCTCCTGAGAATGGATCATCTTTCTTTGCAAATACTTGAAGCATTAACTCATAGGGTGTCATCCCAATACTCAGAAGAATACTGTCATCACGATAATATGGAGCTACCCAATCTTGAGGTTTAAGGAGCATACCACAGGCAATTTGAATTGCCTCATGACCACGCGACGTTGCATGAACGTACTTTGCAGTTACTTCCTTATTTTCCTCGTATTTTTCAGCTAAGGTCTTTGCAGTGGACATGAATCGAAATGCATCGAGTAATGTCTTTTTTGATGTCTTAACTGCTTGTTTTTTTGATTTGGTATCCGTTGACGCCATATTTGTGTTCTCCTATTTTGGTGGTCAAATATACGGATTTTTCAAGGATTTATGCAGGTCATAACGCGATTCACTTAGTTCGCTTATCGAATTTTTGAAGCATTAATTTTTTTGCGCTCAGAATTAAGGAAAACTCCGTCCAGTATAAGGTAGCTAATATTAGCTACTGCGCCAATTGGAGGTATGGGTTCTTGCGCTTGTGATGGAGAAAGTTCATAGAATTATCAGGGCAATTGTTATAATCATTATACTGCCGGTAACTCCAAGAAAAATCGCTAGAGGTGTTTTCCTTTTAACACCAGAAATGATTAAGATGAGGGAAATTGGGATAAACGGAAAGGCTGTTATGACTATGCTTCCCACGTCAATATATGCCGCAATACACGCGCCAGTCAAGACAATGGCACCAATAATTCCAAATGCCAAGGGCTTTTTACTAACCGCTTTATTTTCGCCAAGAATTTAGTTGGTGAATCGAGTAGACCTGGACTACCTCCTGCCAATTATTTATTGTTTTCTAGAACGTAGTTCAAAACTTTAGTTATCAGATGAACTCTATCACCTCCACGAACATTATGCTTGTGCATTGGATAAGGGAAGAAGTCCATTTGTTTTCCAAGCTCAACAAATTTCTTCACAAGCGTAAGGTTGTGCTGCATGACTACCACATCATCCGATGTGCCATGAATTAGCAATAGATCACCTTCCAATTTATCTGCGTGTGTTGCAAGTGCCGCTTCTTCGTATCCTTTCGGGTTTTGGTCTGGGTGATCCATGTAACGCTCACCATACATAATTTCATAATACTTCCAATCAGTAACTGGTCCTCCAGCAACGCCAACATTAAATGTGCCTGCTTCTCTGAGCATCAATGAAGTTGTCATGAATCCACCATAGGACCATCCGTGTACTGCGAGTCGATCTGGATCTACGTAGTCAAGAGATTTTAGGTATTCGATCCCAGACATTTGGTCTTCGATTTCAACTGTCCCGCATTGTCTGTGAATTTGTGACTCGAATTCGAACCCTCTTTCTGCCGAACCTCGATTGTCAACCGTAAATACGAGGTAGCCTTGCTCAGCCATCCAATACATCCAAAGAGATGCTCCGTCTAACCAAGAATCAGTAATTAATTGCGCATGAGGTCCACCATAAACATATACTAAAACAGGATATTGTTTCGAAGGATCAAAATCACTTGGCTTGATAAGTCTTGTGTACAATTTTGTTCCGTCTTTAGCGTCAATAGTTTCGATTTCCGCGGTACCGATTTTGTATCCATCGAGTAGTGTAGTACCGGAGTTTAGTTTGCGCTCTATTTTTCCTTTAAGATTGATCACCCAATCCTCATTTGGACATCTACTGCTAGAGAATTGATCATGAAAGTATTTCCCGTTCGAAGAGATGTCCACAGTATGTGAGCCGTTTGCTCTTGTAAGGATTTTGTACTTACCTTTTAATGAAACGTAATAAATCTGAGTTTCAAGTGGTGATCCTTCGCCAGTTGTTGTATAGAATAATTTATCATCGGAGAATTCCATGATGTCTTTCACTACAAATTGATGATCTGTAAGTTGTTTGATGAGTTTACCTTCGAAGTCGTAGTAGTAGAGGTTGTTAAATCCGCTTTTCTCAGAGATCCAAACAAAATTATTTGAATTTTCATTTGGAAAGAAAGCTGGATGTTCTGGCTCTACCCATTTGTCATTTGTTTCTTCAAACAAGGTGCGAACGAATTTACCAGATTCCGCATTGTAAACATTCAGCCACATGTGATTTTGATCACGATTAACCTCCGCGATAAGAACGAATTTACTATCTGGTGTCCATGACAGATTTGTGAGGTAATTCTCCTCGCCTTTACGTGCTTCAAAAAACACCGTTTTTCTCGTTGACAAGTTGTAGATACCTACACGGGCTTTCTCAGAGTCCTGACCGGCCATTGGGTATTTAATGAAGTCAACCTTTCCTGGAGTTTCTGTAACATCTAATAAAGGATAATCGTGAACTTTTGATTCGTCTTTTTGATAAAATGCCAGGTGACCTCCACTTGGAGACCAAAACAAACCATTCGTAATCCCAAATTCACTTCTGGCGATTGCTTGACCTGAAACAATGTTTTTATCAGCATTATCAGTTACAATAACTTTCCGTCCGTTTCCGGTGTGTAGGTAGATGTTGTTATTTCTTGTGTATGCTACATTTTCAGTTCCATCATGAAATGTTGCATTCTCGGAATCTGTATTCAATCCATGAAGTAATTTTCCAGTTTTTTCTACAACATTATAGCTATAGAAGTTGGCTCCATCGTTCAGCCAAAACTCATCTTTATTCTTCCATTTTAATCCAGAGAACCAAAACAATTCAGATTTCAGAGCTTTGTTGACTCCTTGGATCGAAACAATTTCTTTGATGCCTTTGTTGTCCATTGACCCACTCATAAGCGATTGATAATTATCACTTAGGTACGAGTAATCGTTGGTCTCAGGTATCCAATTGAACATTATTAATGATGTTGGCGCAAATTTTCTATACTGTTGCATAACAGCATCTTCAAGTGTTAAATCTGTACCTTGTCCGAACGATGTAATAGCTATTAAGCCTATTACGAAAGCGGAAATTATATTTTTCATCATGTTAATTGAATTTTTTCGCTACCCAAAGATACGGAACTGATTAATGTAATCAACAACAAAGAACGATTTACAGTAATTCTTGAGATTGTTCGTCCTAGAATTCATTACTTTTGCAAAAACGTTTAGCATGAAACAAGTTTGTTTAAGTAGTATAGAAAAGGCGATTGATAAAGTTGATAATCTCGACGAAGATTCATTAGAAAAATTGGCTGAAACTTATGCGCTTGCTCAACAGATACTTCTCGGTTATGTGATGTCTGCTGCTGCAGAGTATGAGAATGACAAACTAGAAGGTCTTCTGATTTATTATTACTGCCTTATTTCAGAGGCATTCGTTCAGGAAGGCGTCTTGTTAAATGAGATTGATGAAGCGGCAATTGACGAGTTCGAGGAACCTTTCTTTGAGGTTTTAGATCAATATTTTAAGCAAGAAGATGAAGAATCAATCATCGAGTTTAATGAGCAACCAGACTTGACACGCTTCATGATGATCGAAGTGAGCACAGAAGATGTTGATGGAACTTCATTGGATGACGACACAGCAACGCAGTTGTTTATTGTCATGCTTGCGATGATTTCTTTAATGAATACAGCAATAAAGGCATAAATGTCACCAAGGGAAATTGTTGACGAAATGATGAAGGGTGACGCCTTTAGTCAATGGCTTGGAGTTGATATTTTGGAAACATCGAAAGGGTCTTGCAAATTAAAATGTCGTGTCAGAAATGAAATGTTGAATGGTCATCAGATCGCTCATGGCGGGATTACCTATTCGCTATCAGATTCTGCGCTTGCCTTTGCAGCAAATGCACATGGTATGAAATGTGTCAGCATTGAAACTTCAATTTCTCACGTTAATCCTGTATTTGTTGAGGATCTGTTAAGAGTAGAGTCAACTGAAGTCTATCGTGGTAAGACAATCGGTATTTATTCGGTAAGCATTTATAATCAGGAGAATAAAATTGTTTCAAGATTTAAAGGAACGGTTCATATCTCCGAAAAATCTTGGTAGCATTCCTCCTTCACTTTACCGCTTGAGGATCATTCTGTATTTTAGCTAATTTATTATGTCTGCATAAAACTTTTTAGTATTTTTGGGCGTCTTTTTAAGACAACATAAACAATCCATTAATGGCTGAAAATAAGAAAGAATACCTGGTTGACTTCGTGATCAGACACCTCTGGCACAAGTTCTCCAGAATGTATAATCAGAAAGCAGGTGAGTTCGACTTGACCATATCAAGTGGTTTTATTCTTCTCAACGTAGACAAAGAAGGAACTCCTAGTACTCAACTGGGCCCAAAAATGGGCATGGAACCAACAAGTTTATCGAGAACGCTCAAAACTATGGAGGAGAGGGGCTTGATCTATCGTAAATCAGATGATGTCGATAAACGAAAAGTGCTCATTTTCTTAACTGAAGAAGGAGTTGATAAGCGACGAATGGCAAGAGATTTCGTTCTCAATTTCAATCATACCCTTGTGGAGAGTATTCCAAAAGGTAAACTAAAAACATTTTTTGAGGTAGCCGAGAAGCTTGATGCTTCGGTTGATCTCGAGTTGAATAAATTACAATTAAAGTCTTCTACTAATGAATAGACATATTAAAAAAGTAGCAGTTCTGGGTTCAGGAGTTATGGGATCTAGAATCGCATGTCATTTTGCGAATATCGGATGTGACGTTCTACTATTGGACATAGTTCCAAGAGAATTGAATGAAAAAGAAAAAGCTAAAGGAGTTGATGAAAGCTCAAAAGTTTTCAGAAACAGAATCGTGAATGATGCACTTCAATTCTCTTTGAAGTCAAATCCTTCGCCGATTTACCGTAAAGCTTTTGCTTCAAGAATCGAAACTGGAAATTTTGACGATGATCTTTCTAAGATCAAAGATTGCGATTGGGTCATTGAGGTTGTAATCGAGCGTCTGGATATTAAGCAACAGGTTTATACAAATGTTGAAAAGTACAGAAAGCCAGGAACCTTGATAACTTCAAATACTTCAGGAATACCAATTCACATGATGTTGGAAGGTAGAAGTGATGATTTTAAAGCCAATTTCTGCGGTACACACTTCTTTAATCCGCCTCGTTATTTGCAGTTGATGGAAATTATTCCAACACCTGAAACGAATCCAGAAGTTATTGACTTCCTAATGGATTATGGGCAACGCTATTTAGGGAAGAAGACGGTATTGTGTAAAGATACACCTGCATTCATCGCGAATCGAGTGGGAGTTTATGCAATCATGGCATTATTTCACGCAGTTAAAGATCTCGATTTATCTGTATCAGAAGTTGATAAACTAACCGGACCTATCATTGGACGACCTAAATCTGCAACTTTCAGAACATGTGATGTTGTTGGCTTGGATACGCTCGTGCATGTTGCGAATGGATTAAAAGCAAACTGTCCTGATGATGAAGAGAAGGATCTTTTTGAACTTCCAGACTACATCACAAAGATGGTGGAGAATAACTGGCTAGGATCGAAAACTAAGCAAGGTTTCTACAAGAAAGTTAAGAACGAAAAAGGTAAGAGTGAAATCTTGGTTCTTGATCTTGAAACGATGGAGTATGGTCCTAAGCAACGAGTCAAGTTTGCGACGTTAGATATGGCTAAGCCAATTGATGACCTTAAGCAACGAACGAAGATGTTGTTAATGGGGCAGGATAAAGCTGGCGATTTCTACAGAAGTGTATTTGGAAGCCTTTTTGCCTATGTCTCAAATAGATTACCAGAAATTTCAGATGACCTTTACAAAATCGATGATGCATTAAAGGCAGGGTTCGGTTGGGAGCTAGGACCATTTGAAACGTGGGACATCATTGGTTTAGATCAAGGCTTGAAATTGATTGGCGGAAACAACAAGGAAGCTGCTTCTTGGATTCAGGAGATGAAAGAGGCAGGTTGTACTTCATTCTACCAAATTGATAAAGGCGAGAAACGTTATTACGATACGAAATCAAAATCATATAAGAACATCTCTGGAACTGAAGGACTTGTGATGTTAGAGACTTTACGTGCCGAGAATAAGTTGTGGGGGAATTCTGACACAACGATTGTCGATTTAGGTGACGGGGTACTGAATCTGGAGTTCCATACCAAAATGAATACTATTGGTGGTGGAGTTATAGAAGGAATCAACAAGGCGATTGACCTAGCGGAAAAAGAATACAACGGATTGGTTATCTCGAATACGGGTGGTCATTTCTCTGCTGGTGCAAACGTTGGAATGATTTTCATGCTGGCAATAGAGCAGGATTACGATGAGTTGAATTTTGCGGTTAAGTCTTTCCAGGATACAATCATGCGTGTTCGTTATTCGAACATCCCAGTTATCGTTGCGCCACATAATATGGCGCTTGGCGGAGGTTGTGAGTTAGCGATGCATGCAGATAAAGTTATTGCTCATTCAGAACTCTATATGGGCTTAGTTGAATTTGGAGTAGGTCTTATCCCAGGTGGTGGTGGATCGAAAGAGTTCGCAAAGAGATTGTCTGACGAATTACATGAAGGTGATATTAGAATTAATCGTTTACGAGAACGTTTCTTAACAGTTGGTCAAGCGAAAGTATCTACTTCAGCTTATGAAGCCTTTGATCTTGGTTATTTGAGAGAAGGAACAGATGAGGTTGTAGTGAGTCGTGAGCAACAATTGACACGTGCTAAAGAAGCGTGTATTAATATGGTGAATGAAGGTTATATCGCTCCGAAAAGAGAAAAGAACATTACTGTTCTTGGACAAGAGGGATTAGGAATCGTTTACGTTGGTGCTAATACAATGTTAGAGGGCAATTATATGTCTGATCATGATCGAGTGATCTCAGAAAAACTGGGTTACGTATTGTGCGGTGGAGACCTATCACAGAATACTGTAGTCTCTGAACAGTATTTATTGGACCTCGAGCGTAAAGCGTTTATGGAACTTTGTACTGAGAAGTTGACACTGGAGAGATTAGAGAGTATCGTGAAGACAGGTAAAGTACTGAGAAACTAATAAGATTGGATCACTAGATCTCTGATTAGTCAATCAAAAAATTAGAAGAATGAAAGAAAGAGCGTATATAGTTACAGGTTATAGAACAGCAGTTGGAAAGGCTGGAAGAGGTGGATTTAGATTCTACCGTCCAGATGATTTAGCAGCTGATGTTGTTAAACATATAATGAAGCAAGTTCCTCAGTTGGATAAAGAGCGTATCGATGATGTAATCGTTGGTAATGCCACTCCCGAGGCTGAGCAAGGACTAAATGTCGGACGTATGGTTTCTTTAATGGGCCTTGATACTGATAAGGTACCTGGAATGACAGTGAACAGATATTGTTCGTCAGGATTAGAAACTATCGCAATTGCAACTGCGAAAATTGAAGCGGGAATGGCAAATTGTATCCTTGCTGGTGGAGTTGAATCAATGTCAACAATGGCAATGGGTGGATGGCGTATTGTACCGAATGCTCGTGTTGGGAAAGAAAATCCGACATGGTATTGGGGAATGGGATTAACTGCTGAGGCTGTTGCGAAGAAGTACGGTGTCTCGCGTGAGGATCAAGATGCATTTGCAGTTCAGTCACACGCGAAAGCAATTGAGGCGATCAAAGCTGGGAAATTTAAAGATGATATTGTTCCGATTGAAGTAGAGCATATCTTCTTAGACGAAAATGAAAAGCGTCATCAAAAGAAATATATCGTAGATACGGATGAAGGACCTAGAGCGAGTACTGTTGAAGGACTAGCGCGATTGCGTCCTGTATTTGCAAATGGAGGATCGGTTACTGCCGGGAATTCATCTCAAACTTCAGATGGTGCTGCATTTTGTTTAGTGATGTCTGAATCAATGGTGAAAGAGTTGAACCTTGAGCCTGTTGCAAGACTTGCTTCGTACTCAGTAGTTGGCGTTGAGCCAAGAATTATGGGAATCGGACCAATTGATGCTATTCCAAAAGCAATTCAAGCGGCCGGATTAAAGCAAAATGATATTTCACTTTACGAATTGAATGAAGCATTTGCTTCTCAGTCGTTGGCTGTAATTCGTGAGGCAGGATTAGATTCTAGTATTGTTAATGTGAACGGTGGAGCTATTTCATTAGGCCATCCTCTTGGTTGTACAGGAGCTAAACTTAGCGTACAAATAATGAATGAATTGAAACGACGCGAGCAAAAATATGGCGTGGTAACGATGTGTATTGGTACCGGACAAGGTGCGGCCGGAGTTATTGAAATGCTTTAATAAGCGACTCAAAAGAAGTCACTCTTATGAATAAGAAAGTTTCCCGTGCCCTTAAATCGGGTGGATTTAAGGAATTGTTAGACATTCAGGAGCAATGCCTGAATTCATTCTACAAGAGTGATGATGTTATTCTTCTGTCTAAAACAGGGTCGGGAAAAACACTTGCTTTCTTGTTGTCAATTATTGAGCGACTGGATGATTCAAGAACCAACGAGGTTCAGGCACTGGTAATTGCTCCGACACGCGAGCTATGTCTGCAGATTGAGAATGTGTTTCGTTCGTTGAAGACTGGTTTTAAGGTTACTACCTGTTATGGTGGACATTCTGTCCAATCAGAAAGAAACAGTTTGTCAGAAGCACCAGCGTTAATAATTGCAACTCCTGGCAGGTTACAGGATCATATTTACCGTAGAAATGTTGATTTAAGAACAGTCGATTTTTTAGTGGTTGATGAGTTTGATAAATGTCTCGAATTTGGTTTTCTTGACAGTATTGAGGATATCTATGACCAACTCAAAAATCTCAGTCACCATCTCTTAACATCAGCTACTCGTATAGAAAGTATTCCTGAGTTTCTTAGGATTAATGAGCCAGCAACGATTGATGCTATTAAAGATGATGAGGAACTCAACCTTGTTGAATATGGCGTGAATATTCAAGAGAGTAATTTGGAATCACTCACACTTTTGATTGCTTCCTTCGGGATGGAGAAGAGTATGATTTTTGTCAATTACCGAGAGGTCTGTGAAACTGTTCAGGATGAATTAGATCACAACGGAATACGTTGTTCCATTTATCATGGTGGATTAGAGCAAGAAGTGCGAGAACGTCAATTGATTAAATTCTCAAATGGAACAACAAATACAATCGTTTGTACGGATCTTGGAGCAAGAGGATTAGATATCCCAGATGTAAAACACATTGTACACTATCAATACCCTGGAAGCGAATCCGCCTTTATACATCGAAAGGGGAGAACAGCAAGGATGGGAGAGCATGGGTTTTCTTATCTTTTTCTATCCAGCAAGGCTGAGTTGCCAATGTATATTGAGAAACCTACGAATATCATGACGCCAGATTACGGCCCTGTACCGACTCCAGAATGGGAGACGATTTATATTGGTGGCGGTAAAAAGGATAAGATTGGGAAAATAGATGTTGTGGGATTCTGTGCGAAAGTTGGACAGCTTCAAAAAGGAGAAATTGGAATTATCGACTCCAAAGATCGACATTCATATGTAGCGATCAAGCGATCGAAATGTGACCAGTTTCTTAGGAATATCCGAGGTCAAAAAATAAAGGGCAAACGCTTAAAAATAGCGATTGCCCGTTAATATTCTTTACTCCTATCATTAGGAGATATCCTATTCTTATACTGTAACTGAGATCAGTTCATTCAATGTTTCACTTGGTCGCATAGCTGTACTTGCTTTAGCGGCATTTGGGAAATAGTAACCATCTAAATCAACAGCTGCTCCCTGAACATCGTTCAATTCTGCAACGATCTTAGCTTCGTTAGTCGCAAGGTCGCTCGCCAGAGAAGAGAAATGTGCTTTCAAATCTGCATCATCAGATTGAGCAGCTAAAGCCTCAGCCCAATACATTGCAATATAAAAATGACTTCCTCTGTTGTCAAGTTCGTTAACCTTCCTTGATGGTCCTTTCTTGTTCTTTAATAACTTCTCAGTTGCATCATCCAATGCAGCTCCAATTACTGTTGCCTTATTGTTTCCGTACTTTTCTCCTAGATGTTCTAGTGAAACACCTAAGGCTAAGAACTCACCTAAAGAATCCCAACGCAAGTGATTTTCTTTCTCGAATTGCTGAACATGCTTTGGTGCAGAGCCACCAGCTCCTGTTTCAAATAGACCTCCACCATTCATTAGTGGAACGATTGAAAGCATTTTTGCCGAAGTACCTAATTCCAAAATAGGGAAGAGGTCAGTAAGATAATCACGAAGTACGTTTCCAGTAACAGAAATCGTATCCTCACCTGCTTTAATTCTCTTCAATGTAAATGCAGTAGCATCAATTGGTGATAGGATTTGAATATCTAAACCAGAAGTATCATGAGAAGGCAGGTATTGATTTACTTTCGCAATGATTTGAGCATCGTGAGCTCTATTCTCATCTAACCAGAATACTGCAGGAGTATTCGTTGCACGCGCTCTTGATACAGCAAGTTTTACCCAATCCTGGATTGGAGCATCTTTAACTTGACACATTCTCCAAATATCTCCTTCTTCAACAGTGTGCTCTAGAAGAGTCGTTCCGGCTGCGTTTACAACTCGAACAATTCCATTGGCAGACATTTCAAATGTCTTATCATGTGATCCATATTCTTCAGCTTTCTGAGCCATCAACCCAACGTTAGGAACAGTTCCCATTGTAGTTGGGTCAAATGCACCATTTTCTTTACAGAAATCAATTGTTGCCTGGTACAATCCTGCATAGCAGCTATCTGGAATAATTGCTTTCGTATCTTGTTGGTTGCCTTCTGCATTCCACATTTGACCTGAGGTACGTATCATCGCTGGCATCGAAGCATCGATAATTACATCACTAGGTACATGAAGATTAGTAATTCCTTTATCAGAGTTTACCATGGCGAGATCAGGGCCGTTTTCATAACAAGCCTTAATATCTGCATTGATTTCTGCTTGTTTGTCAGCAGGCAATTCTTCAATTTTTGCAACAAGGTCACCAAAACCATTTCTCACATCCACGCCAATTTCATCTAGAACCGTAGCATGCCTATCAAACACTGATTTGAAGAATACGCTCACTGCATGTCCAAATATAATTGGATCTGATACTTTCATCATTGTGGCTTTCATGTGCAATGACATGAGAACACCTTGATCTTTAGCATCTGCAATTTCACTTTCTAAGAAAGCAAGTAAAGCTTTTTTGTTCAATACGGTGCTATCAATGATTTCACCTGCTAGTAGAGAGAGGTTGTCCTTTAATGTCGTTGCAGATCCGTTTGTGTCAACAAATTCGATCTTTACGGTATCCGCTGATGCTAGTGTAGTTGACTTCTCGTTTGAACGGAAATCATTTTGGCCCATCGTTACAACATGTGTTTTAGAATCAGAAGACCATGCTCCCATGCTATGTGGGTTCATTCTAGCATACTGTTTAACTGCCTTTGGTGCACGTCGATCTGAATTTCCCTCACGAAGTACAGGGTTTACAGCACTACCTTTTAGTTTGTTATAGCGAAATTTGATTGCTTTTTCTGCATCATTTTCTGGTTCCTCTGGATAGTCCGGGATACCATAACCTTTAGCTTGAAGTTCTTCAATTGTAGCAATCAGTTGAGGAACTGAGGCGCTAATATTTGGAAGCTTAATAATATTTGCTTCAGGACTCTTAGCTAATTCACCAAGTTTTGCTAAATCATCATCGATACGCTGATCTTCATTCAATAGTTCAGGGAAAGCAGAGATGATTCTTCCCGCTAGCGAGATGTCTCTTGTTTCAACTGAAATACCCGCTGCACGAACAAATGTTTCGACAATTGGTAAAAATGATTTTGTCGCCAATGCTGGCGCTTCATCGGTAAGTGTGTAAATGATCTTTGGTGTTGCCATAGTATTGAATTTCCTGAAGATTAACTTAAATAATGCGAGTGCGAAAATACGATTTTGCTTGGAATTATGGATGTAATCTTGCCACTTAAATCATGAGTATTCTCGAAAAATTCAGGCTTCGATTAAACCTTTTGAAGATTCAGCGGTCTAATTCTAGTAGCTCAGGTTAAGGCAATCTCTCGTGTTCAAATTATTTTTTAATTAAAGCGCAAGTTTTTTAAATCAACTGCAACTAAACGGTGTACAAATAAAATACTTTAACTATGAAAATATTAATTGCTTCTCTTGCAATGGTGCTTTTTGGATTTGTTCAGCCATCATATGGTCAGACGTTCGATGGATATGCACTTTACAATCTCCAAAATGAAAACACAACTTACTTGATCGACAAAAATCAAAATATTGCGCACAGTTGGTCCTGTGCCGTTGCGTGTAATTATACCGTATTACTTCGCGACAATGGCAACATTGTTCGTGGTGGTAAATACAGTTCGAATCAGCTTAACGGAGCCGCAGTTGGTGGTATGGTTCAAGAAATTGATCCTTCTGGAAATGTTGTTTGGGAGTATATTTATTCGGATGCGAACCATTGTTCTCATCACGATATAACACTTCTTCCAAATGGAAACGTAATTCTTACAGCGTGGGAAGTGAAAACGAATGCAGATTGCGAGCAGGCGGGCGTAGATAATCCTGCTTCTGAACAATGGCCAACGCATTTTATAGAGTTAGAGCCAAGTGGATCTAGTGCAAATATCGTTTGGGAGTGGCATATGTTTGACCACTTAATCCAAGATCATGATGCAAGTAAAGATAACTACGGTGTAGTTGCGAATAATCCACAATTGATGGATGCTAACTTGTTGACCGTTAGCAGTGGACCCGGCCCAGGTGGCGGAGGATACGATTGGTTCCACGTGAATGGAGTTGATTACAATGCGACGTTAGATCAATTGGTATTTAGCTCACGATTTACAAGTGAGATTTATATCATCGATCACAGTACAACAACTGCTGAAGCTGCATCTCATGCAGGTGGTAACTCAGGAATGGGTGGTGACTTTTTATACCGTTGGGGAAATCCTTCCAATTATGGTGGTTCAGGATCTCAGACAATTGCTGCTGCCGTGCATGATCCAAGATGGATCGATGATGGTCGCCCTAATGCGGGTTACATTCAGTTTTTTAATAATTCTGGAGGACCCGGAGGATCTTCTGTTGTTGATGCTATTCAGGCACCTGAGTCAGGATGGTTATACACAATGACAGGTTCTACTTATGGTCCATCTACATACGATTGGAGACATGAATGTATGGCTAATTCGAATGGGCAATCTGCAAGTAATAGAATGACAAATGGAAATACATTTGTAAATGTTTCGGGTGAGTACATGTATGAAGTCGATGCAAGCGATAATCTAGTTTGGCAGTATAATGCTGGTCCAACAAAAGCATTCCGTTACGAATGTGCAGATCCCGGAATTGTTGCTTTATTAGGAAATGATCCGTGCGGAATTGCATCTTTAACTGAAGAAACTTTATTGAACATTGAGTTTTACCCGAATCCTTCAACTGGAGTATTTAAAATTGATGGAGTTGATTTAACTACTAATAATCTTACGATTACAGTTCTTGATATTTCTGGGAATGTTGTTTTGGAAATTGAAAATTCTCCATACCTCGATTTAACTAACTTTACGGAAGGGGTTTACTTCGCTGTACTTAATTTCAACAATGATAAGTACATCACGAAAAAGATTTCACTCATTAAATAGACATACTTGAAAAACCCAATCATCTCTCTCCTATGTATGGTTACAATTATTTGTAGCAGTAAAAATCTGATGTCACAATCAGATTTTTACGCTATTGATAGCGTCCGTGAGATTCGACTGTATTTTTTTCAATCGAATTGGGATGAGATATTGGACAGCCTTTATGTTGTAGGTGAGCGTGAACGACTCGCCGCTAATGTTGTAGTTGATGGCAACTCATACTTGAATGCAGGGGTGCGTTACAAAGGGTTTAGTTCTTACAGCGAAAATAGAATTAAGAATCCACTCAACATAGATCTAGATTTTATCGATAATGGGCAGAATCATCTTGGGCATAAAAAGCTTAAGTTGAGTAATGTCATTCAGGATCCTTCATTCGTGCGTGAGGCGCTATCTTATGAGGTTGCTAGAAAATATATGCCTGCATCTCGAGCTAATTTCGCGAATGTCTATATCAATGATACGCTCATAGGTTTATACACAAATGTTGAAGCGGTGGATGAACTATTCTTGGAGAATCATTTTGGAACTTCGGACAATGCCTTTTTTAAAGGAAATCCAGAAAGTCTTGATCTGAATGGAGAGAATTCTAATCTAAGTGATTCGCCAGGACCAATGATCGACGGGTATTTCCCGTTTTACAAGTTGAAATCCGATAACGAAGAAGATTGGTTCGCTTTGCAAGAGTTTATCGATACGTTAAATAACTCTACGGACAATATTTCAGAGGTGCTAAATGTTGATCGGGCCCTTTGGATGCATGCACTGAACTATACAATGATCAACTTTGATAGTTATGTGGGCTATGCTCAGAACTACTATCTCTATCAGGATCGGCATGGTAGGTTTAATCCACTTCTATGGGATTTAAATATGTCCTTCGCTAGCTATAGACTCACTGACGCCTCAGATCACTGGGATGGTTTTACAATTGAAGAAGCAAAATATATCGACCCACTTCAGCATTTGAATAGTTTCTCAGTTCAACCAAGACCCTTGATTCGGAATGTTATATCGGACGTTACTAAAAAGCGAATGTACCTTGCTCATATACGGACTATCGTAGAGGAAAATTTTGACAACCAAGATTACATGAGTCGATGTGCACAGATTCAGACTAAAATTGATGCGAGTGTCTTAGCTGACACGAATAAATTCTACTCGTATAGCGACTTTACGGCAAACTTAACGAGTACCGTTTCAGATCTAGTTGACTATCCTGGGATTTCCGAATTAATGGATGATCGTTCTGTTTACTTGCTCGGTCTAGAAGGAAGTCTCAATATTCCGGACGTTTCGAACATTTCAGAAAGTGTTCTAAATCCAATAGTAGGTGATTCGATATGGATTACAGCAGATGTCTCATCGCTTCCCTCAAGCGTACACTTAAATTATCGCTTGTCTGAAAATGATGTTTTCACAGCGCTTAATATGATGGATGATGGACTGCATAACGATGGTCTGGCTGCAGATGGAGTTTTTGGAGCAATAATTCCTAGCCTATCCAATCATACTGACTATTATATTTATGCTGAAAATGATTCTGCTGGTCGTTTTTCACCTGCCAGAGCTGCATTTGAATTTTATTCGATTGATTCTAGACTTCGATTTAATGATTTAGTAGTGAACGAAGTCATGAGCAATAATCAAGCACTTCAGGCTGATCAGGATGGGGAGTTTGAATCGTGGATTGAAATTTACAATACAACAGACTATACTTTATCGACAACGGGACTATACCTCTCAAACGATTCTAGTGACTTGTTTCAATGGCAAATTCCTGATACGACTATTCTTCCTGGCGATTATGCAATTATCTGGTGCGATCAAGATGTTACGCAGTATGGTCTGCATTCAACGCTTTACCTTGATAAATTGGGGGATTCTCTGTTCCTTTCAAATACTGATGGGACGCTTATTGAAGCAATGTATTATCCAGAGATGGAGCAAACGTCATCAATTGGCAGGTTTCCAAATGGGAGTGGAGATTTCACAGAAATGCGACCAACATTCCATGAAAAAAATACAGACCCTGCGGATGGAAATTACTTAACTGAACAACTGTTTGTCTATCCGAACCCTGCAAATAATTCAATTAATGTCCGTTACAATGGACTTGAGGATGGGGTTATTTACTTCTATTCATTAGATGGTAGAAGTATTGTCGCACAGGCTTCGATCAATGCAGAATCAGTATTAACGATAAATACTTCATCTTTTGAGGACGGATTTTACATGGTGAAGACGGTATTTGAAAATGCTCAATTAACACAAAAAATAGTAATTACACATTAAACTAGATAGTATGAAAAAATCAATCTTTCTTGTAACGCTTCTTTTTGGAGGAATGTCTTTTGCACAAACATTTACAAACTATACAATAGCCGATGGACTTCTAAGCGATAATGTTCTAAGCTTGGATGTTGATGCAAGTGACAATGTTTGGTTTGGAACACAATTCGGAGTATCTGTTTTTGACGGATCTGCTTGGACGAGTTATACGACTGCTGACGGTATTGTAGACAACAATATTACAGCTGTGTTTGTTGCAAGCACAGGAGATGTTTGGGTTGGAACTGACTTTGGAACCTCCGTATACAATGGTTCTTCATGGATATCATACACGACTGCCGATGGATTAGGAAATAATCAAATTAAATGTATTTCAGAGGATACCGACGGTGATATCTGGTTCGGGACTAACAATGGAGCATCTGAATTTGACGGAGCTTCATGGGCGAATTTAGGAACTTCAGATGGGCTTCCGTTTGGAGGGGTTGTTTCATTCTTAATGCAGCCAGGTGGAGATATTTGGATGGGGTCTGGACTAGGTGGGGTGATCGTCTATGATGGTGCTGCATTCACAACGACGCTAACAACCGCCGAAGGTTTGGTCGATAATCGAATTCGTTCCATAATTATGGATGATGCTGACAATCGATGGGTGGCAACATCTGAAGGAATTTCAGTTTTTAATAGTTCGAACGCACATACAGGCAATCACACAATGATTTTTACATTACCGGCGCCGGACACCTTAAATCCAATAGAAGATCTTAAAATGGACAGCCAAGGCATAATTTGGGCTGGTGTTTACGTTGATTACCTAGTGACCGAAGGCGGTGTTTGCGCATACAACGGAAGCAGCTGGGTAGAATTTCATGTCGCTGATGGCTTGGTTGGACCAGTTGTTCGCCAATTAGCGATAGATGGTAATGATGATGTTTGGGTTGCGACAAGTACAGGTGTGAGTAAGATTTCGGACCACACGGTCGGAACTTTGAACGTTAAAGATATGACAGAGTTTACCGCTTATCCTAACCCAACAAATGATGTGCTTAATGTATCATATGATGGAGCATCTGTTGATTCTAAGATTCAGATATTTTCAAGCGCAATGCAAGAAGTTAAGTCTGTACCGATGAATAATGGAGTTACAAGCATTTCAGTTTCAGATTTAAGTGCAGGAGTCTATTTTGTTCGTGTTGGAAAGGCTGTTTCGAGAGTGATACGTATTTAAAAAAAAATAAAACTTCTTTTATCAGCCTCACAAAGTGTAATAAACTGCACTGCATGGTCCTGAATTTGGGTGTCTACAGTTCTGAATAGCACTTTTGGAGCTATCTAATAATTGGGCATTGCGTCTATTGAAAACGAGGTATTCATCATTCAGCTCAAAATAGTTCTGAGTTCGAATCGTGTCTAGGAATGCACAAACGCATGGATAACAAGATGAAGGAGATGGATTCTAAAATCAAGAAGGTTGAAGAACAACCTTCAAAAGTGGAAAAGTCAGTTGTCGGTGATAGTAATGAAAATTTGAAGTTTACGTAGTGAGCGATACCCAACTCCAGGCTTGTCATTCAAAAATAATTCGGCCTGCGAAATGTGTTTTATCTGTTTGAATTTGATATAAATAGATTCCTTTTAGTTCTGCTAAACGAAGTTCGTGCTTACCCGAAACGAGTTCTTCCTCAAATACCATTCGGCCCTTGAGATCTAGGAGTCTTAACTTTGAATCGGAAGAAACTACTACTCTTAAACTTCCGTTTGAAGGGTTCGGATAAACGCTCACTTCATTTGTTAATGTGTTTAAGCTACTTGCTGCAATTATGTAGCAATCCGATGTGTCCGTGCAGCTGTTTTCAGTTAATTCAACAGCGTAGCTTCCTGGACCCGGAGTGATGGAAATGTTTGTTTCTCCAGCTAGGGGAGAGAAGTTGTTGTTACAATCCAACCACTGGTAAGTTGCCGTAGTATTGTCGGCAGTTAGAGTTGATCCTCCATCTGATACAGTTGTAATCATTGGTGTAAATGCACAGTCTTGCGTTCCAACAATGCGCGGATCGTTGAGCAATAAGTCATTGAAAATTCCATTGGAAGCGCAATTTCCTTTCAGTTTGTAATCGAGCCAAGGAGTGACAATATCAAACAGTACTTGGTGTTGTTCAGTGCGTGAAATAGTTATGTTTCCGCCTGATGATCCTTCACCAAAATCGCAATTAAAGTTTGAATTGGCATAGTAACAGTGTGCACCTCCAGTAATGCTCACGTAGTTTTTGCAGGTCGATGCCGTGGCGTTGTAAATTGGAAGATGGTGATCTGCAGGCGGTGTTACTGCGTCTCCGCTTCCTGAAAAAACCAGGGCAGGAACAGAAACTTGTGCAGCCGCTGATTCGGCTGATGGATTCGTTTCTGCTGGAGCCAAACCAATTACCGTTTCAATATTTGTATTTCCTGCTGCAGCCAAAAAGGATGATCCTCCACCCATTGAATGACCCATGATTGCACTTTTGTCCGATACGCGCCCTTCGAAAATTGATCCTGTCGTTATATTCAACTCTTGCATTTTTGTGATCAATAACGCTAAGTCCATTCCGAATTCATCGTGGCTTGGTGAAAACCCGCCTTCTGTTCTTGGAAAAACCATGATGTAGCCTTTCGCAACCAATACTTCCCAAATGTTCTCGTAGGCATCCCAGGCCATCACGAATCCGTGGCCAAATACGATGACAGGAAAATCTCCCATCGCGGCATTGACATCAGTGCCTGCAATGTCCGCAGGATAGTACAATTCAGTCTGAATCTGGCGACCTGAACCTCCTCCTGATCCGAAACCACCAGTTCTTGCGGGGTCATTAAAGGTTATAGTTGTATGACCGATTTCGTACGTCTGTGCGAATGTTGCAATAAAACTGAAAATACTAAAGGCAAGTAATAAGGTTTTCATAAGGTAGGGTTAGTATTTTTTGATCGAGCCACATAAAATGAATGAGCGAGAAGAAAGCTTTTGCATCAACATGATTCGAGTATCGACGTATTTTTCAAGCTGTACAATAGGCGATTTTTCTTGATTACCTCTTTACGAAGTTTCGCAAAGAATGATTGAGCTTCCTTTTCAACAAGTCTGGCGAAAATTTCTTCTTCCCCAATGAAATAGTAGTATACAGCTGTTTTCACTTTGCCAACAGATTTTGTAATATCCGTTAGCGTGGTCTTGCGATAACCAAAGCGTTGAAAGAGATCTTTGTATATATCCAGGATGTCAACTTTTAATTCTGACATGTTTTTGAACTTTTATTTTCTTAAAGTAAAAAAAAATTATTGACTTATCTTGGGCTGAGATCAAAACAGTATATTTGAGTTGCATAAAAATCTACTTCATGAACAACAAAATCTTATTTTCCGCCTTTTTCGCACTTTTTATTTCGGCCAACTCTTTTGGTCAACAAACCATTAATGCAACGATCATGCACGGTGGACTTCAGCGAGAATACATTTTGTATGTTCCAGCGAATTACACAGGGTCGGATGCTGTTCCAATTCTTTTCAACTTTCACGGGTACACGAGTAATGCCTCGCAACAGATGGTTTACGGAGATTTTCGCGCAATTGCGGATACTGCCGGTTTCATCATTGTACATCCAGAAGGGACTGTAGACAATACTGGAGCCACGCACTTTAACGTTGGTTGGTTGACGAGCAATGTTGATGATGTTGGGTTTACATTAGCGATGATTGATTCCCTTTCAAGTGCATACAACATCGATCAAGAGCGAATCTATTCTACGGGAATGTCGAATGGTGGATTCATGAGTTTTTTATTGGCCTGTGAATTGAGTGATCGCATTGCAGCGGTCGGATCAGTGACTGGTTCAATGACGCTTCAATCACTACCAACATGTAATCCTTTGCACCCAGTTCCAGTCGTTCAAATCCACGGAACGTCGGATGGAACAGTGATTTACACCGGAACACAATTTTCAGAGCCTGTGACAGATGTAATTCAATTCTGGGCAGATTTCAATAATTGCGATCCTACAGCAACAGTCGAGAATATTCCGAATACATCTACAAATGACGGTTCAACAGTGGAGAAGTTCACGCACACAAACGGTGATAATTGCGCAGATGTTGTTCATTTCAAAGTAACGGGAGGATCACATACTTGGGCTGGAGCTGTTTTTCCTTCGCCTGGAACGAATTACGACATTGATGCATCTACTGAAGTGTGGAATTTCCTCTCTCAATATACGATAAACGGAAGAGTTGATTGTTTGAGTGCAGATCTCGATAACACCTCATCTACACCTGAACTAGTTGTCTTTCCGAACCCAACTTCAACACACTTTTCTGTTGAAGATCTGAATGAAAAAACTGATTTTGAGTTGATCTCTGTTTTGGGAGAAGTCGTTCTAACGGGCTCTTTGAGTGCTACAGCGAATGAGATTTCAGTGTCTCATCTCAACAAAGGAGTGTACTTTTTAAAGATAAATGAAGAGGTGTACGAGTTGATCATCGAGTAATTCAGGTCTAAGTAAACGTTCTATTATTCAATTAACAGCTTGTCTAACTCCTTTTTGGCGTAAGCGACTGCGTTCAAAATTTCCTTTTACCTACCTTCTTTGGTAATTATAGTCATAAGCTTCGGCACCACCAGAGACATAGGAGAAAAAACGCTGATCATCTTTAAAGTAGAGCGATACTGTTTCGGACCATCCGTAACCGTTTAATACAACTTGTTGGAACTTTAAGTCGTTTTGATTTTTAAGCAGTTCCGTTAAATGAAATTAAAATCAGAAGTAATAAGAAAGATTTTTTAACAAGGCAATAAGATTGCTTTTGGTTGAGTGTTGTACCATAAGTTGTAATCTGCGAAGTACTTAAACATAAGGGTTTTTCAGTTAAAATCTAGGTGCAATCTTGTTTTCACTTAATCTACACCTTTCAGAAAAGAGATCATCTTCGTAAAAGAATGAACGGATAAAACTCTTGGTGTTTGCTATTTTATTTGTCCTTTTGAAGCCAGACCGGAGGAAGTTTTTCAAGTATTTCAATGTTGTCAAAAACACTGCTTTCTCTTGCTCCTACAGAATGAGCCCAGTCCGCCATGTCTTTCAGTCCATCTTCGAGGGTGGTGAAGTCTCCAATACCAAATACGTGCTTCACCTTTGTATGATCTGCATATGCATGAACTACCTCCTCTCGAGCAGGTAAATAGTGAAGAGGCTCAGACATTCCCATCACCTTGATTGTAGTCTCAGCCAGTTCTTTCACTGTGTATTCTTTGTCGGCTCCTAAATTGAAAACTTCGTTGTAGGCCTCTTTCACTTCGACACTGCGAGCGATTATGGGCGAAACATCTGTTATGTAGCTGAATGCTCGAGTTTGCATTCCATCACCAAACACGGTTAGAGAATTTCCTTGCATTAATTGGTTCATGAAAATTCCTACGACGTTTCTGTATCGATCACAAATGTTTTGGTAAACGCCATAGACATTATGAGGACGGAAGACAATATAATTCAAACCGAACATTTCATGTGCGGCTTTTAAATCTTGTTCTACTGCAAATTTAGCAACTCCGTATGGGTCCTTAGGTTGAGGGTAGGTGTCTTCAGTTATCGGTGGTTTCGCAGCGCCATAAACGGCTATTGATGAGGTGAAAACGAAGCACTTAACCTTGTGTAAAACTGATGCGTTTATTAGGTTAATACTTCCCAATAAGTTGTTTTCGTAGTTAAATCGACGAATAAAGTGACTTAAACCTTCAGCTGCATAAGCAGCCAGATGATAAACGTATTCAAATTCGTGTTTATCAAACAAAGCAAGTACCAAATCGTAATCTGTAATTGAGCCTTTAACGAACTCTGCATCCTCGTTGATATTATCTTCAAATCCACCGCTCAAATCATCAAGAACGACAACGTCATGCCTCATTTTAATAAGATCATTTACAAGATGCGCTCCTATAAATCCAGCTCCGCCAGTAACTAATGTTTTCATATTTTAAGGATTTAGACACGTCTCTATTTCTAGGGGGTGTCTTCAAGGAAATCAATCATTTTTTTAAATGCTCTGGCTCTATGACTGTATTCGTTTTTCTCATCCATGGTCATTTCAGCAAAAGATCTCCCACAGTTCTCTGGCTCGAAAATTGGGTCGTATCCAAACCCATTAGCGCCTTTTTTCTCTATCAGGATTTTGCCGATTACAATACCTTCAAATTGATAATTCGCGCCATTTAATTCAAGTGATATTACCGTTCTAAATCGAGCACTTCTATCTTTTTTTGTACTAAGCTTGTCGAGTAGTAGTTTAAGGTTCTCATCGTCACATCGATCACTGCCAGCATAGCGAGCAGATCTAACACCGGGTTCATTGTTTAAAGATGGCACTTCAAGACCTGTATCATCAGCAAAACAATTCATCGAGTATTGATTAACAATGTAGTTCGATTTTTGTTGAGCATTACCTTCGATTGTTGCAGAAGTTTCTGGGATTTCTTCAGAATGTCCTATGTCATTCAAACTAAGAACTTCATATTTCGTTGGTAACAGCTTAGCGATTTCGGCGGCTTTATTTTTGTTGGATGTTGCGAAGACTAATTTCATTGGAAAAGGGCGAGATATTTACTTTTGTTGGCTGTTACAGAATAGTTCTTTTTTATTGTTTGGTATCCATTTTCGCCAATTAATTTTCGAAGCTCAATATTTTTTATTAATTCACAAAGAGTCCGATACCACTCTTCTTCTGAATCACATAAGTAACCATTGTTATTATGAGAAATAATTTCTTTGTTCGCACCAACATTCGATAGAACCGAAGGGATTTTAAGTGCCATGTATTGCAGACCTTTAAAACCGCATTTCCCCTGAGTCCATGGGTTATCTTTTAGAGGCATTATACCAATGGATATGGCAGCTAAATCTTCAATTTCTGTTTCCTTTTTCCATTCAATAAACTCTAAGTTTTCTAAATGAATGCTTGGTGGCTGATTGGATATTACTCTAAATTTAAAGTGAAAATTCTTTGCTAGTCGTTCAAGAACCGGGGCAATAATCGGTAAATAACTCATTGTGGTGTGAGATCCAGTCCAACCAATAATGATCTCCTCGGAATTGTCATCGGTTACTTGGTTGTGTACATTAAGTAAATCAATTGTAGTTGGAATTACTTGAACATTGGGGTTGTATTTAACAGCATAATTCTTTAAATATTCATTACCTACACATATTTTGTCGGCCCATTTAATAATTCTTTTAACCTTTCCGTATGCTTTAAGTTTGTGAAACTTCGCATTGCTCTCGCTATAATTTGGCAGCCATATTGCATCATCAAAATCGTAGATGTACTTTCTTCTTAAAATCTTCGCAATGATAAATTCAAATATTGGTGGGCCTATCATGGAAGCTTCTCGATGAATAAAAATAGAGTCGAACTTTCTAAGTTTAAATAACAATCCAAATCGTCGCGCAAAGCTTCTAAGCATACTTATTCCCTTGCGTAAGAATGAACCTTTTTTATAAAGTGGAGCCCAATCTTTTGCACTTAAAAAAGGATGTACTTCGACCTGAAAACCATCATTCTCTAGAATCGCCAAATATTGTTCAAACCTGAATCTCTGTGATGGAGCTTGAGAGGTAGGGTAGGGTGCTATGAATATGATTCTCTTATTCACAAACAGATTTGTAAACAGCTAGATAACTACTTATGCCTTTATCTAATGAGAAATAGTTTTTGGCACCGGCCGAAATTTTTAAAGGATCAAAATTTGAAGGATCAATTAGATTACCTGCATAGGTTATGTTATCGAACTTATCTATAACAATTCCGGATTTGTATTTCTCAACAATACGATCTGTATCCCCAATATAGGAATTACAAATCAGTGGGACTCCCATTGCCATTATTTCACCTTGCTTTGTAGGGGAAGATGCTTTTTTAGAGAAAGAAGCTCGAATGAAAAAAATCGAATGATCAAAAATTGAAATATGAAGTGGCACTTTGTCATGTAAGGTCGATGTTACCCTAATTGAATCTTGGTTAATACCATGTTTTTTTGCTTCCGATTTTATCATTTCGGAGTTTTCTCCTGAAACAAATAAAAACAATGCATTTGGATTCGATTCCTTTAGGCACCTAAAATAATCGAGCATTTCCGAAAGCATATACCATGTCCCGATAGACCCTACATAACCCAAGACAAGGGAGTCTTCAGGAATTTCAAGGGATTGTTTTAGTTCTTGCTTATCAATTTTCGTGATTTTGGATGGATCGAATAGGTCAAGATCTACGCAGCATGGGATAATCTTAATTTTTGGGGGATTAGTTGTAAATTCCTTCCAAGAAAGGATTTCATTTTTACCATTTTCGGTCAATGAAATTGTATAGTCCGATTCTGCGAAAAATTGAATTTCTTTTTGTTTAAAGTACTTATATATCGCTTTGTAAATCGGGCTGGAAAGACTCCATATATTCCCGTCAATCCTTTCGTCTGCCCAGAATCCGCGCATGTCAAAAATAAATTTCACGCCAAGTTTCCGCTTCATTTTTAAACCCACAAGAGCTGAGATATAACTCCGGCAATGTATTATTTTGAAGTCATGATTCTTATGCAAAAACAGGGCGATTTTACGCATATGCCGGACTTGCATAATTGTATTTTTTAACCCACCATTTAACTGATAATCCTGTGGGTGCCATTTGATATCATTGTCTTCACAGAATTTGCGGATGTGCTTCTTATGCAATTTGAATCGATCCATTTTCTCAAAACTGATCAAATGGAATTCATATCCCTTTTTTGATAAACCTGCGATGTACGGGAGAACTTGAGACTGGCCAAGTGGATCAGTCATTCCGTCGTAAGATATGTAGAGAACTTTTGTGATCTTCCAGTTCGATTTAATTGTCCAAAGATACCATTTTAGGGCAGTTCTTAAAATCAATTTTCACATCCACTTAGCGTACCACATCTGGAACATTAGTAAATACCAAATTTTTGTATCGTATTCTTTTTTGCCTCCATAGAACTTTCGTTTCAGTTTGTCTACCTCTGACCAATTCAAAAGTCCCTGCTCAACTATGTTTTTTTCAGATATATAATCATCTACCATTGGCCGTAGTTCCGAGCTTAACCACTCTGCAATTGGAATAGCAAAGCCCATTTTAGGTCTATCCATTAACTTTTCCGGGACGTACTGATGGACAATATCTCGAAGGATGCGCTTTTTTACACCACCTTTGTACTTAAACTCATCCGGCAGTTGAGCAGCATATTCTATGATTCGATGGTCTAAAAATGGCTCTCTTCCTTCCAAACTTACAGACATTGCTGCGCGATCAACTTTTTGCATGATGTCATCCACAAGATAGGTTTGATAATCTATGGCCATCATGTAGGATAATGCCGTTCGGTTTTCCGGTTTCAATTGAGAACTTGTATAGGCAGTTTCCAATTTCTCAAATTTCTCCATCATCATTTTCTCCATCTGATCATCAGTAAACTGTTGGCTTAGACTTAACATAATGTTTTGATCAGATGGGTCACGAAGAACATTCTTAAGTTTTTCGTAACGGTTATGAAAGTTGTATTTGTTCTTCAATATTGGGAGCCATTCGGATGGTATTCCATTCATAGCCGCTGCTGTAGGTTTACGAACGAACCCAGGGATTTTGTTAAGTTTCGCACCGTACCTGGTCATGTAATCATAACGATTATAGCCGGCGAAAATTTCATCACCTGCATCAGCACTAAGTGCGACGGTTACGTCTTGTCGAGCAATCTTACTGACCAATGTCGTCGGTATTGCGGACGAGTCAGCAAATGGTTCATCGTAATTAAACGGTAAATCTTCTATGAGTTCCAGAGCGTCTTTTAATGTACAGGTGATTTCGGTATGATTCGTACCGAGATGCTCGGCAATTTCTTTTGCGTACGGAGCTTCGTTTAGACCAAGATCTGGAACTCCAATTGTAAATGTCTTTAATTTCTCTGTTCGATCTTTTTGAAGAAGAGCCGTAACAGATACGCTATCGTAGCCGCCACTTAAAAAAACACCTACGGGCACATCTGAAACCATTCGATATTCGAAGGCAGATTGGAGTAATGCCTCAGTTTCAATTTTTGCATCAGAGTATGAAATGTCCAGTTTTGGTTCGTTATATGCATCATACACATCCCAGTATTTTTCCTCGGAAATACTCTTTTGCGCTAACGACACTGTGATTGAGTGTCCTGGTTTGATTTTTTGACAGTGTTTAAAAATGCAATAGGGGGTAGGCACGTTTCCATATTGGAGAAAGACAGCTACTGAATTACGATCAATTTCTTTTTGAAACCGGTTGTGCTCATGAAAAGACTTTAACTCAGAAGAAAACATGAATAATCCATCATGCCAATAATAAAAGAAAGGTTTTACGCCAGCTCTATCTCTAGCACAAAACACCTGTCCTTTCTTTTTGTCGTAAATCACGAAAGCGAACATGCCGATAAATTTGTCCAGGCACTTTTCTCCCCATTCAAGATATGAATGCAGAATCATTTCTGAATCTGAATCACCTTTAAAACTGTGCCCTAATTCTATGAGTTCTTTCTTGATTTCTCGAAAGTTATAGATTTCGCCATTAAAACAAAGCCATAGATTCTCGAATTGCATCGGTTGTTTACCGTGTTCGCTTAAATCCAAAATAGCAAGACGCCTGTGTCCAAAGCCCACCTGCGCATGGTCATCACTAAATAGCACTATCCCTTCTCCGTCTGGTCCTCGATGAGCTATGGATGAAGTCATTTTTCGAAGCTCAGCTTCAGTAGATGTCTTCTTAAAATCAATAAACCCTGTAATACCACACATATGGGTAAAAGTATAAATTTTAGAAGTGAGAAAAAATTTGAGTGGACCTCTTTTATCTTTTAATAAAGACACCTTTTAAACTGTCTCCAACTTTAAACAAGTTTAGCCCCCAATTAGTCGTGCTTTTGAGTGCACGTAGATGCCATTTTTTTTCAATTTTATGTCGAAGAAGTTCATCGTCTGAAGTCTCAGAAACGTATTCTTGATTACTCCTTCCTTTACTTGTTCTGTATCTCGTTAAACTTAGTCCCGTTGTGCGAACATTTAACTTCTCGAATCCTTTAGATTCAAAAGCTTTGATCAGAGTTTTATGCGTAAAATAAGTCAAATGCTCAGGGTAGTTAATTACATCGTATTGTTCTCCAAGCCTATATCTTAAAACAGAATTGAAATTTGGAGTAGTGACGTACATAATTCCGCCTTTGCGTAGAAATGAATTAAGGTAACCTAGTTCTTCATTCGGATTATAGACATGCTCAAGTACTTCAAAAGAAGTTATTACATCAAACATCTCTGGGTGATAAGCATCTGGGGTCATTGTACCACTATGCATTTCAATTCCTTTTTCTTTACAGACATTTACGCAGCCCGCCGCATAATCAGAGCCGTAAACTTCCCACCCTCTTTTTTTAGCGGTTTCTAGAAAAAAGCCATGACCACTTCCAATATCTAGAATTCGATTTGTTTTTCGATACTTTTCGAAGTGGTCAAGTAGCTCATTATATCGGTTTATTGTAATTTTCGATAGAAAGCTGGTTACCTCGTATTCCTCACAGTAGAACTGATCAAGCTCAATACCTGTTGGTATTCTTTCAGAGAAAACAAATGAGCATTCATTACAGGATGCCAATCTTGCGCCGTTAAATTTAGGTAGGCTTTGAATTTTTTGCGACGCGCATAACGGGCACTTGCTGTGTGTGCCTGAATTAGTGTGATTATTCGGTATAGCCGAAGTGTCGATTATCGCTTGTTCTTCAATTAATCCCAATTGGACTAAATTTTTTTACTGTAATAATACAAGATACTGATTCTTATCCAGAAAATGAGAGTATTCCACCAATTTAATTTGGTAATGCTTTGTGGTGTTTTCTCATCAAATAGAGGATTAAATCCGATTGCACGTATTTTGCGTGCTATTCTTTTTCAATTTGTGACTTGTCCAGTTCATGTTGATTATGAGTGACAGCTCGACTTATTGGACGATTAAGCCGACCGCCGGATTTATTTTTTTTTCTTTTGTGCAGATCGACTTGACTCCAATCAATTATGAGTATTAGAGTTAGGAATATTAGCAAGGGTGCTCGAACTCGAACTAACACGCCGTAAAGGCCTGAGGTTAATCCCGTCAAAAAAGCTAGAATGATTACGAGAATTAAGGAGTATGTTAAGAATTCATTATTTCGAATAAATGCAATTTTTCTAAAAGGCGCCCTTCGAATGAAGATGAAGAAGAGGTAGATAAAGAGCATACTCTCTAACCCATTTAAAATAAGCGTTAGGTTAATTGATTGCCAGATGAATGGCGCGAGCATGCCGTAAAGAATTGCCATCGGCATGACTTTAACTAGTCCGGCCCCTGTGAATTCAACACTCCCAAGGTCATAGCGTTTATCGCCGTAAGCTTTATTATTCCTGAAGTCTTGCTGAATGGTTTGGGCTTGTTGAATGAGCTCATTGCTTTCAACGAGCTCATCTTCTGATTGGCTAAAAAATGATGATCCAGCAAAATAAAGGATTCCCAGAAGGAAGGTTGTCCTCGTTAAGGAAATCATGAAATTGTTCATTCCAATTCGCGTAAGGAGGCGCGCACTTATGGCGTAGAGAAGTGGTAAGCTGATTGCTATTAATATAAAGGGGCGTATGTTGTAGATTAGCGTAACATATAGGAGAATCATAACCCAGTTAATTAATTTGTTCTTGTATTCGGGAACTAAAAGAAGGAAAACGTGATAAGTAGTTCCCAGAAGCGAGATTAAAACTATGGAATCTTTTGAAACGCCCGTACACCAAAAATTCACCGAAGGAATAAAAAGTACTGCAAGAGCCAGGTATCGCGTATTGAAAAGCTTCATTGATAGTGTCAGCCTATATAATTGATGACTAACCAAAGCGGCAATAAATGATATTATGAAAGTTGCGGCAAAGTAGCTTTTAAATGTTAAGATTGTGAACAGAGATAAGACTTTGCACACAAAATACCCTTCTGCTTCTTTGAATATCCAGCTAGGAGGATACCCCGTTCTTGAGGTAAAGTCAACTGTGTAATATTTCCAGTCAGGCGAGGTTGACATTTGGTGATAATAATCGGCAGGGGAATCAAGAAGCAGATTGTTTAATGCTAGGGCTCCGTCGTAATAGGCGGTAGTATCACCGCCACCCAAAACAAACACATAAAAAGATGCAAATGAGATGCTTGCACCTAGTTTGAAGTAGATGTTTGGTAAGAAGTATTTATAAGTAGGGTCATTTTTTTTTGAAGTTCTGTAAAGATGTGCTACCACCAATAAGATGATCATCCACAGCAATGCAGGCAATATCTGGCTAAGTGATAAATAGTCTGTTCTCAAATCTTAACGAGTTCTTTTTTAAATCGAAAATTTCTTCCAGTTCAATTACATACGTTAGTTATGGTGATAAGGTTCGCCTTTAAGAATTGTGAATCCTCGGTACAGTTGTTCAAGAAAAAACAAACGGACCATTTGGTGAGAAAAAGTCATGTCTGAGAGACTTATTTTTCCAGATGATTTGGAATAGACCTCTTCCGAAAAACCGTAGGCCCCACCTACGATAAAAACAATTGATTTCCCTCCTTGATTTAACCTTTTTTGAAGATATTTTGAGAACTCTATTGAGGTGTGTGTTTTTCCTCCTTCGTCCAATAAAATAACTTGCTCTCCCAGCGCGATCTTAGATAGGATTAAACGACCTTCCTCTTTCTTGATTTGATCTTGCCGCATTTTTTTGGCGTTTTTTAATTCAGGAATTTCAATTTTTTCAATGTTGCAGTAGTGTTTGAGGCGAGAAAGGTATTCCACTTCACCTTCAATTAGGTACTTACTTATAGTCTTGCCAACACAAATTAGTTTGATTTTCATGTTGCGAAATTATCGAAAAATTGTGATGCAAATATGTTTTTCTTTCGGCACTATATTTGTAAGTTTACTGTTAAAATTTAGTCTATGAACCTCGTTTATTCCGTTATCACATCGATACTTTTTTCGATAAACTTATCTAGTGATATTCCATATTCGGCGATTGAAAAATCCTTCGAGGCTAACAACGCACGCGAAATTGTGGTGAAGGGAAAATCTAAAATTCTCATAAATGTTCTAGGTAAAGAGGGTGTTTATAGTCAACCACAGGCCACACTAGTTCTAAAGGACTTTTTTACCAAATATCCAGGTAATAGCTTTACATATACCTTCAAAGGCAAAGAGGATACAGGAGGGACATTCTCAATAGCAAACTACATAACCAAAAAAGATGAAAAATTTAGAGTTGTGATTTTCTTTAAAAAATCAGACTCAAAATTTAGAATTGAAAGTTTAACAATTGAAAGGGCATGACAACAACTATATCCGAAGTAATGATTGATGAGATAATAGAAACTGCTTTAAGAGAAGATATTGGTGATGGCGATCATTCAACATTATCGTGTGTTCCTCAGGATGGAATTGGTACAGCGAGATTGATAGTTAAAGATAATGGGATAATCGCTGGAGTTGAACTTGCCCAAATGATTTTTAAGAAATTTGACCCTTCATTGGAGGTTGAGGTTTTCATAAAAGATGGCGAAGAGGTGAAGTATGGCGATATTGCTTACATCGTCAAGGGGCCATCAAGATCAATATTAACAACTGAGCGTCTTGTTCTTAATTTCATGCAGAGAATGAGTGGAATTGCATCTCAGACAAATGAGATTGTAAAGTTGATTGAAGGAACAGAGGTCAAGCTTTTGGATACCCGAAAAACGACTCCAGGCATACGTTACATGGAAAAATGGGCAGTTCGAATTGGAGGCGGTCATAACCATCGCTTCGCATTGTATGACATGATAATGTTAAAAGATAACCATGTGGATTATGCCGGTGGTATTAAGCCTGCAATTGAAAATGCAAACGCCTACCTAAAGTCTACAAGTAAAGATTTAAGAATAGAGATAGAGGTTCGAAATGAAGAAGAGCTAGCCGAAGTACTTGAGGTTGGAAATGTCGATCGAATTATGTTGGATAATTTTTCACCAGAGCGAATTGTAAATTCCCTTAAAACTATTCCGTCAAACTATGAAGTAGAAGCCTCTGGAGGTATTACATTGGACACTATCCGAAGCTATGCTGAGACAGGTGTCCACTTTATATCAGTAGGTGCATTGACGCATAGTTTTCAAAGTCTGGATATGTCATTGAAAGCGGTCTACGAATAGTTTACGGCGAGTCTAATATTTCTGAATCGTCATCTTTTGATTCAATCATTTCAGGAGTCAAGAAAAATGAAATACCTGTAATTCCTAATCCAGTAAAGACAATGTATTGGCTGTATGGCCATACCATTAGCTGGAATACAAGTCCCGTAAACAAGATGATACTCCCGGCCCAATAAAAGAAGCTGAATACAGGATTATGCTTGCTTGACTGAAATGAAAATAAGTTTAGTGCTAGAGCGATTGCGCCAGATATCATGAAGACAATTCGTGCGTTGGGTAATGAAATATACTGTCTTCCATATCCTGTGAACAAAACGATTCCCATTAGGAAAGCAATAGCAAAGGCCGCACTTGCAAGACGTTTAATTAACATAGTTGAATCTAGTAATAATTATTGAATCTTCGATAAATTTATTGAGCAGCTAAGGCTGAAAGTCGTTGGTTATTATGGGGTAGTTTTAATGTAGTCCTCTATTTCAAGTAAAAATTCAATATTTTCTTCTAGTTGATTTCCGATGACAATTACATTTGTACCTGATTCCTTTAAGGATTCAATTTTTTCACGCGTCTTTATTCCACCACCAACAATTACAGGCTTGTTTAATTCCTGTAAACGCGAAATGACTTGAGAAGGAATCGGTTTTTTTGCACCGCTTCCCGCGTCAAGGTAAATTAATTTCTTTCCCTGAAGTACTCCCGCTTTTGCCGTATTCATAATTATCGAATGATGATCTGATGGGATGGGGGTGGTTTGACTCACATAAGCTACCGATGATGTTGACCCGCCATCAATTAAGATGTATGCTGTTGGTATAACCTCGATGTCCATCTCAAAAACCTCCTGTGCGGATTGAACATGGTGTCCAATTAAGAAGTCGGGATTTCTTCCCGAGATTAGACTTAGGTAAAGAAGGGCATCTGCTTCATTCGAAATTTGATGAGAAGCACCTGGGAATATAACTAATGGGATTGAAGAACTTTGTTTGATGAATTCAATGGCTTCAATGAAGTCATGTTGTGAAACGGTACTTCCACCAACAAATAGAAAATCTACATTGGCAAATTTTGCTCGTTTTAATAATTCTGACAGTTTGGTTTTGTCCGAGCATTTGTCAGGGTCAATCAGAACAGCAATCTGTCCCTTTCTACTGGCAATACTATTATATATCTCTATTGATTCTTTCAACAGCTTCAGAGTTTATTGAAACAACAGTGTTGTTGTGATCAAATATATCCATTTTCACGAACAAGTCATGATCTGGATTTACAATTTGCCCATTCCAATTATCCAAGTCGTCCTTATTGAGGAGTAATTCTGTTTTAAAGATGATCTTTTTTCTGCCAGCTAACTTATAAAGGGCCTCTTTACATGACCAAACCTTAGTAATTTCAGGTTTACTTGCTAAGTCGAATATTGAGCCCTCTTGCTCTGAGAGAAATTTAGGATAAATATCGAGGATGTTTTCTCGTGGTGTTTCAAGGTCAAGTCCTAGTTTGTAATCTGAATTTAGTGCAATTCCAACGAGACCTTTGGAATGACTAATTGAAAGATAACCTTCTCCTCTTATATAAGGTGCACCTACTTCGTCGTAATCAATGTGTTTTAGTCCAAAAAGATAATGACGTAGAACACGCGTTGCTACAAATTCACGACGACGGCCTTCATGCCCGAAGCTAAGCATTCTGGATTTTTCTTGCTCCGTTAATCGGTCGACTTCCAATAATGGATCAAAAGCATCATAATCCATTAAATGAATACTTGATGAATTATTCTTTATATGGTGTAAATCAAATTCCATAATCGGTGATACAAAAGAACAAATAATTTGTGAAGAAAATTAGACTTGTATAAAAATGAAAAATTTGAGTTCATAAGGGTTTTATTGCTTCGTACAAAGTTCCTACTTTTGTTAATGAAAGTTAAGCGAGAATCAATTTAATTTTTTTTAACAAATCATTAATTGATTCTTATTTTTTCTATATTTACGGGCTTTCTAGGAGGAAAAAGTATAATTAAACAAACTGTACTTATGTTAAAGAAATTTACCTTATTGTTCGTAAGCGTCGTGCTTACAGTAGCTTATGGGTATACCCAGTCGGGATTAGGATCCATAAAAGGGGTTGTAACCGATTCGGATACGAAGACACCAGTTGCTTATGCGCAGGTGGTGATCAAACAAGACGGAACTATAAAAGGAGGAGCCAATACCGATGAGGATGGTAAATTCCAGATTAGTTCAATTTCACCAGGGGCGTATGACGTTCTAGTTCGAAATGAAATAGAAGGTTATCAACCACAAGAATTACAAGGTGTAATTGTAAGTTCTGACCAAATCACATTCCTTGATGATCTGAAAATTGGTAAAGCCAAAGATGTTCAGGATGTTGAAGAGGTTGTCGTCGTAGCTTATAAGGTACCTCTTATTAATAGGGATGGTGCTGCCTCGGGTGCAACTATAACAAGAGAAGATATTTCACGTCTTCCTGTGCGTTCTGCAGCGGGTGTTGCCGGAACCGTTGGGGGTGTAAGTGCGAATGAAGGATCTGGTGCACTTAGTGTACGTGGTTCTCGTTCTGATGCAACTTACTTCTATATAGATGGAATTAAGGTTCGTGGATCTGTTAATCTTCCTAAGTCAGCTATTGAAGAGGTAAAGGTTATTACGGGTGGACTTCCTGCTAACTACGGTGATGCAACAGGAGGGATTATCTCGGTAACTACTCGTGGTCCTTCTTCTAGATATTTTGGAAGTGCTGAGCTTGTAACTTCTGGTTTCTATTTCTCAGGAAAAGATCCAGATGGTTATGATGGTAAGGTGATTGGTCTTGATAGCTACGGGTACAACCTGGCTGAGGGAATGTTCTCTGGTCCGCTATGGATGCAGAAAGATTCTACGGGAAAGAAAACGAAACCAAGATTAGGATTCTTGATCTCTGGAAACATCACGGATGTTCTTGATGGCCGCCCACTAGCGAATGGTGGAGGATGGAGAATAAAGAAAGATGTTCGTGATTCTCTTCTTTCTAACCCGCTGAGACCTACGGCTGATGGATCTGCAACAACGCATAACGCGAACTACCTAAGAGCAGATGATTTTGAGCAAACAAAGTGGAGAATGAACTCGAGAAACACTACGGTTTCTGCTCAAGGTAAAATTGATGTAAATACAGGACCTTCTGTTAACTTGTCATTTGGTGGTTCATTGAACTACAGATGGGGTAATAATTATTCTTACACAGGATCATTGATGAACTTCCAGAATTTCGGAGCTAACAAGTCGTTAGATTGGAGAGTCTTTGGTCGATTAACACAACGATTCACAAATAACAGTGAAGGGTCTAGTTCTAAAATTAAGAGCGCTAACTATAGTATTATGGTTGATTACTCTAAGTCTACTAGAGATAATTTCGATCCAAAACACAAATACAATATTTTCAACTACGGACATGTAGGATCTTACACTACTACTCGTCGTCCTAGTTATGAATTTAACGACAGTACTAATACATATGTACATAACGGTTTCCGTGATGTTGAGGTAGCATTTACACCTTCTGAGACTAACTCAGCATTGGCAGCTATTACATCTCAATACTATGATATCTATGATGGTCAAGTTGAAGATCACTACGAAAATCTTCTTCAAATCCAACAAGGTAATGCATTGAGAAATGGTGATTCACCACAAAGTGTTTACCAAATCTGGAATAACATTGGTACTCCTTACAACTTCTTTGGAAAAACAGATAATGATCAGTTCCGTGTAACTGGTTCTGGTGCTGTTAACATTGGAGATCACGCGATTTCATTAGGATTTGAATTTGAACAACGTCAAGATAGAGGTTGGACATCAGGAACGTCTACCAATGGTGGAACTCAAGGACCGATTTCGATTTGGTCGATCGCACGTCAGTTAACTAACTTCCATATTACTGAGCTAGACTTAAGTTCTGGTTATGTAACTGATTCTGGATCTTTCAAAAGAGTTACGTACAATAGATTGAATACAGGTTATGCAGCTGGAGCTGGTAACGGTTCCTACGGTGGTGTCCAGTATAACGATAACCAATCGTTCTTTGATTACAACTTAAGAGAGTATTTGTTCGAGAATGGATTTATCGGAGAAGGTGGTGCTGGATCTGATTTTATTGACATTGATCAATACGATCCAAATATCTATTCTTATGACATGTTCTCTGCTGATGAATTATTGAATGGTGGTAACTCTTACGTTTCTTATTGGGGGTATGATCATAAAGGAAACAAAGCTAAAGGAACTACAGATATCAATAAATATTTTAATGAGTATGATGAAGATGGAAACTACAAGAGATTTGTAGGTGCTTTCCAACCAATTTATATGGCTGGATACATCATGGATAAGTTTGCATTCAAGGATATCGTATTCAATGTTGGTGTTCGTGTTGATGTCTTCGATGCGAATCAACCAGTATTGAAAGATCAGCACTTATTCTACACTGCGAGAACAGTAGCTGAGGCAAAAGCTGAGCTTGCGAATGATCCTTCATTAAGTTGGATTGAAATCCCAGAAGCTATAGGTGATGATTATGTTGTTTATGTTGATGACATAAACAATCCGAATGCGATCAACGGATTCCGTCAAGGAAATGTTTGGTACGATGCAAACGGTATTGAAATCGAAGATCCAAAATCAATCCGTGGTGCCGCAGGTATCCAGCCTTGGTTGCTCGATCCTTCGTTAGAGACTCCAACTGCAGATGCTTTTGAAGATTACAAAGCGCAAGTGAGTGTAATGCCACGTATTTCATTCTCTTTCCCAATTTCTGATCAAGCAGCATTCTTTGCTCACTACGATGTGTTGACAAAACGACCAACTTCTGGTTTCCGTTTTGATCCTTTCCAATACCAATTCATTGCTGAGCGTTCTTCGGTTATTAATAACGCGAACTTGAAACCAGAAACTACAGTTGATTACGAGATTGGTTTCCAACAAGTACTTACTAAAACTTCATCATTGAAAATTTCAGCGTTCTATAGAGAGCAAAGAAACAATGTTCAATTGGTGAACATCTTCGAAGCTTACCCAGTATCTTACAGAACCTTCGGTAACCGTGATTTTGGTACTGTGAAAGGACTTACGGTTGAGTACGACATGAGAAGAACTGGTAACTTAAGAATGAGAGCTAATTATACGCTTCAATTCGCTGATGGTACCGGATCAGACGCTACATCTGCAGCTGGACTTGTTAACGCTGGGCTTCCAAACCTAAGAGCAATTGTTCCTTACTCATTTGATCAACGTCACGCATTTGCAATCACAATGGATTATAGATACGGTGAAGGTGCTGATTACAATGGACCAAGAATTAAGGATTTTGAAATATTTGCAAATACAGGTTTAAACCTTGTATCTAACATTTATTCAGGATCACCGTACTCATCACAAACGTTTATTACTGCTGAAGGACAATTCAACCCACTTAATGCTGGACTGAATGGAACAACAAACGGATCTCGTTTGCCTTGGTCTTACCGATTGGATCTTCAATTAGATAGATCATTCGATTTAAGCTTCGGTAAAGATGAGAATAAGAAAAGAGCAGCTTTCTTAAATGTATATGTTCGTGTAACAAACATCTTCAACCAATTTAACGTGTTGGGTGTTTATAGAGCAACTGGAAACTGGGATGATGATGGATACCTTGCAGCAGCAGCTAGCCAAACTTCAATTCAAAACCAGTTGGATGAGCAGTCATTCATTGACTACTACAACATGAAGATTGCGAACCCTTTCAACATTAGTGCCCCGCGTACTATTCGTTTGGGAGTGAAATTTGATTTTTAATTAATTCATAATTAGAGAGACATTATGAAAAAGCAACTATTAGCTATATTTATTGGAGCAACGTCACTTATGTGGACGAATGACGCTCTTGCTTACCTTGGACCCAACGATAAAGTTGCGGCCAATACCCCAACAACGACGAACTCGGAGAACCAAGAAAAAGGTGCGAATTGTTCTCCTGCAACTGCAAGGTTGATTATGGAGTTCAATGATGTAAGTGCATTGATCGAGCAAGGGGGAAGTTTATTCCAAAACCGTTCTGCTTCACCTGCAGTAGCAGCATATGAAATCCCAAGAGGAAGTGGATTGACTGCAATTTATGCTGGTGCACTTTGGATGGGGGGTACTGATGTTAACGGTCAATTGAAATTGGCTGGTCTTCGTTACCGTCAAGGAAATGATTTTTGGGCTGGTCCATTAACGGTTGATCCAGGTTCAGGAAACTACGATCCATCGAACCCAGTGGGTGATGATGCTATTCGTGATTTTGGTGAGGCTAACATTGATCCAGATCAGTGTCAAGCATATGATCAATTTTATACGATCAGAAAAGCAGAGGTAATCCGCTATACTATATGGTGGAACTGTCAACAAGATCCTACAGCTGAAGGATGTGATGAGATTAATTCTCCAACAACGGATGAGTTGAACAGAATTAACAACTGGCCTGCACACGGTGACGTTTCTCTCGGTCAGGATTACTGGTTAGCTCCATTCTATGATAATGATAACAATGGTAACTATGATCCAGCTGCTGGTGATACACCATGGTATGATGATATCTTAGGACGTGATGATATTCAATGTGGTATTGATCGTCGTATCTCATTATTTGGTGATGAAACTCACTGGTGGGTATTTAACGATAAAGGAAACATTCACACGGAAACTCAAGGAGATCCAATCGGTATGGAAATTCGTGCTCAGGCATTTGCATTTGCTACCAATGATGAAGTAAATAGAATGACTTTCTTCAACTACGAGTTGATCAACCGTGGTACTCAAACATTGTTTGATACGTACTTCTCTCAATATTTGGATGCAGATATCGGAAACTATACGGATGATTACGTTGGTTGTGATGTTTCTAGAGGATTAGGATATGCATTCAATGGTGATAACTTCGATGAAGATGACGGAGGTCGTCCAGGTTACCAAGATAATCCACCTGCCATTGGATGTGATTTCTTTGAAGGACCTTACCAAGATGCTGATGATCGTGATAATGTTGGACCTTATACAGTTGGTACAACTACTATAACGCCCACAGTAACTGAAGCATTGAATGACAATGGAATTGTTTATAGTGGTGTTGGTATCGGTTATGGTGATAGCATTATTGATAACGAGCGTTTCGGGATGCGTCGATTTACTTTCTATACAAGTACATCTGCATACCCATACAATGATCCAAACTCTGCTGCGGAGTATTACAACTTTATGAGTGGTTTCTGGGCAAATGGTGAGGCAACTGTTTACGGGGGGCTTGGTTACTTCGGATCAACTGGAGGAACCAACTTGAATTCAGATTACATGTTCCCTGGGGATTCTGATCCTTTGCATTGGGCAACAGGAGGAACGGATCCAGGATTTGACTGGGATGAGTCTACAAATAATAATCCTGCCGGTGACCGTCGTTTTGTTCAGTCTGCGGGACCTTTTACATTATCACCTGGAGCTGTGAACAACATTACTGTTGGAATCGTTTATGGTAGAGGAACGGACGGAGACTTGTTCTCATCAGTTGATGCAATGAAGCGTGCGGATACGAAAGCACAAGCATTATTTGATGCATGTTTCGCGATTTTATCTCCACCGGATGCACCTAAATTGGATATCCAAGAGTTGAACAATCAATTAGTATTGACAATTGATAATCCAATAACATCAAACAACTACTTAGAAGGTTATTACGAAGAGGATAAGATCAATATTACAGATCCTACCGTTGACCGTTTCTATACATTTGAGGGTTACCAGATCTATCAAATGATTGATGATGAAGTCGGTGTTTCTGATATTAATGATGCGACAAAAGCTCGCTTGGTAGCTCAGTGTGATATTGAAAATGATCTAGATAGAATTATCAACTTTAACTTCGATGAAGATCTTGGATTTTCGTATCCAGTCGAAATGGTTGATGGTGAGAATAAAGGAATTCGTCACTCTTTCTTGATGACTGAGGATGCATTTGCTCAAGGTGACCGTGCTTTGGTAAACCATAAGACGTATTACTACATTGCTGTTGCCTACGCACACAATGAGTTTAAAGCATACGATCCTGCTGATCCCTTAGCACTCGATGGTCAAACAATGCCATACATTTCTTCTCGTTTGAGTTTTGATGGTACTGCAATTAAGTCTATTTCTGCAATTCCTCACAATCCAAATCCTGAAGCTGGAGGTACTGTGCAAAATGTAGAGTACGGTTCTAGTCCGATCATTACTAGATTGGATGGATATGGAAATGGAAACCGTGATCTAGAGTTAACATCGAGTTCGGTGAATACTATTCTAGCTAACGGAAAAATGGATAACCCATCGTATACATACGGTAAAGGTCCAATTAACGTAAAGGTTGTAGATCCATTGAACGTTCAAGGTGGATACTATGAGTGTAAATTCAGAGACTATACTGCAGGAAGTAACAATGGTTCGAATGGAGCGGATACTGCGAGTTGGGTAATATACCAATATGCATCTCAAGGAGGAGCACTGTTAGATTCAGTATCGTCTGACTTTACGATAGACTTCGATAATGAGCAAATAATCCCAGAATGGGGTGTATCTGTTCAGATTCACCAAGAGCACTACTTTTTACCTGAAGGAGCTTCTGGAGGTAAAGAAGCAAGATCGACCGATATCATTGGAGCAGAATTGGAATACGCTGATAGTTCTAAACTTTGGTTAAGAGGTGTTGGAGATAATGATGCTTTCTACCCTACTAACTGGATACGTTCTGGTGATTATGCTCCAGAAGACGATCCAACAGATGCGGCTTACGAATGTGATCCTTCGTCTTTACCGTATCTTGATCCATGTTCATACCCTGATAATGTATCAGCAGATAACGTGAAGGATTTTGCTAAAATATTAGATGGTTCAGTTGCCCCAGCTAAAGTTACGGGTTACGAGTTTGATTACATGCCTATGGCATACTACAACACTTCTGTTGGTCTATCTAACTCTTATAGAAATAGAGCTTCAATCAGTTATTTACCAAGTGTTGATATCGTGATTACGAGTGATAAATCAAAATGGACAAGATGTCCAGTTATTGAACTTGGTCGTGATCCTTTACTTAATGTTGGAGGAGCTCAGCCTGGTCAACTTCGTGAAAGTGCTAGTGTTGACATTAACGGAAATCCAGAAGCCGGCACAGGAATGAGTTGGTTCCCTGGATACGCAATAGATCTAGAATCAGGAGCTCGTTTATACATGGCATTTGGTGAGAATTCTTTCCTAGGTGGTGAGAATGGAGCTGATATGCTTTGGAATCCTTCTGATCGTTTCATCGATGGGGTAGGAACTCCATTAATGGGTGGTATGCACCCAGTTTATGTTATGAGTTACCAGAATAAGAGTACAAATAACGATAACTTGGCATACGATTACGGAGAGTATATTCCTTCAGCTGCACAATATGATGCAACAAATGATATGTACAATGATATGCTAGCGGTTGAGTCTAACAACAGTACTGCCAAGCGTAACTTCTACTCAAGTATTTCATGGGTTGCTTATCCAATGTTGGCGCAAGGTCACTCTTTATTCGAGACTGAAGCTAAAATTAGATTACGTGTAAATAAAGAGTACAAGAACTTTAATGCTACAGGTCAAAATAATGGTGCACCGATGTACTCTTGGAGCATGGATGACATCGCAACTGAAGTTGGTAGCGATACTCAATTGACAAGCGTACTTGATATTATCAATGTAGTACCAAATCCATATTATGCTTACTCGCAATACGAAAGAAGCAGATTGGATTCAAGGGTTAAAATCACTAACCTTCCAGAGGTGTGTACAGTGAAGATCTACTCAGTGAATGGTAAATTGATCAGAACGTTTAAAAAGGATAGTCCGATTACATCACTTGATTGGGATTTAAATAACCGTAAAGGTATCCCAATTGCGGGTGGAGTTTATCTCATACATGTAGATGTCCCTGATGTCGGAGAAACGATTGTTAAGTTCTTTGGTGGAATGAGACAAGTGGATTTACAAGGTATATAATCAGACTTTAACTAGTTGAAAAGAATAGTTCTATTATGAAATTAGGAAAAATAGTATTACTCGGTGTTGCCATGGTTGCTGGATTCTCAGCTAACGCAGGTAACGAGGATCGTGTTGGATCGGCAGGTGCATCACATATGCTTATCAACCCTTGGGCGAGGAGTTCGGCTATTGGTGATGCAGGTATTGCGTCTACAAGAGGTCTAGAAGCGACTTTTACGAATATTGCAGGATTAGCATTTACTGGAAAGACAGAAATCAAATTCAATTATAGTAATTGGATGGGATCAGCAGGAATTAGTTTCAACAGTGCTGGTATAGCGCAAAGAATCTCTGAAGATGGTGTTATAGCCATTAGTGTTCAATCACTAAACTTCGGTGAAATTGCCATTACTACTGTAGCCAACCCAGAAGGGAACATTGGATTCTTTTCGCCCCGAGCGAATGTGTTCAATGTAGGTTATGCTAGAACATTCTCGAATTCGATCTATGGAGGTATTAACTTCAAAGTGATTTCTGAGAATATCTCGAACTTGAAAGCAACAGGAGTTGCGATCGATGCAGGGATTACTTACGTAACTGGGGAGCAGGATCAAGTAAAATTTGGTATCGCTCTTAAAAATGTAGGTCCTGTGATGCGTTTCAAAGGTGATGGTCTAGCTCAACAAATTGATTATGTTGAAACGGGTGTTACTGCAACGTTAGAAGAAAGATCAGCAACATTTGAGATTCCATCGCTATTGTCAATGGGAGCTTCTTATGATTTCATATTCGATGAGTCAAACAAATTAAACTTGGCTTTAGGATTCACGGCTAACTCATTCTCAAGTGATCAGATGCGTATCGGTTTAGATTACGGTATGACTACTGAGAAAATGGGATTCAATGTAAGAGGTGGATTCGTTTATGAGAAGGGTTTATTTAATGCTGAGAATCGCTCTAACGCGCTTATCGGTCCAACAGCTGGATTCTCAGTTGATGCATTGGTAGGTGAAAATAAAAGTGCGCTTGGAATTGAGTACGCTGTGCGTTTTGCAGGTGTATTCGGTGTTATCCACACTGTAGGTGCTACGATTAGCTTGAAGTAAAAAGAAAATTCGTATATTTGAATAATCAAGAGAGTCCATATGGGCTCTCTTGTTTTTGTTATATAAAACCAAGAATATGTCAGAGATCAACTACTACTCAGAAGAGGGTCTGAAAAAATTGAAGGACGAGCTGAAGGAAATGGAAACAGTTCAGCGGCCATCTATAACTGCACAAATTGCCGAAGCAAGAGATAAAGGGGATTTGTCAGAGAACGCTGAATATGATGCTGCCAAAGAAGCTCAGGGTTTGTTGGAGATGAAAATTTCTAAACTCAAAACTGTTCTTTCTACAGCACGAATAATTGATGATTCAGACATCGATTCATCAAAAGCATACATTTTGTCTACTGTGAAGATGAAAAACGTTTCTAGCGGCGCTGAAATGTCTTATACGCTAGTCGCTGAGAACGAAGCTGATTTAAAAGTAAAGAAAATAAGTATTGAATCTCCAATTGGTAAAGG
>DKPV01000008.1:44270-110616 GCA_002471375.1 Flavobacteriales bacterium UBA7325 | reverse complement strand
GCAACGCAGCCATATTACAGACTATTAGGCCCGAATGGAGAGGATCTAGATAATGGTTCTGCCGATTATGAAAATCACAGTAGTCCTGCTGATTTCCAGAAATGGTTGGAGGAAGGAATTAAGCTCTATAAAGAAGCTGATCACAAATAAGCTTAAATCCCTCAGCTAACGCTGGGGGATTTTTTTTAGCTTTGTTTTCATGAACAATTTCCTGATAACGCCTATCGAATTCCTCAAAGGAGTAGGGCCTCAGCGGGCTGATCTTCTTAGGTCGGAAATTGGGATTTATACCTTTCAAGATCTTCTCGAATATTATCCGTTTCGATATGTTGATCGATCGGAGTTTCAACAAGTCACTTCTCTTACAGAACATGATGGCTTTGCTCAGCTCAAAGGGCGAATTATTGGTGTGATGGAAACTGGAGTTGGACGAACGAAAAGATTGACAGCAAAGTTTCAAGATGAAACGGGTGTTATTGATCTGGTTTGGTTCAAAGGAGCTCGATGGATTAAATCAAGTCTAGAAGCGAACAAAGACCTAATGATTTATGGTCGTCCTAAACTATTCAAGGGAAAGTGGAATATTCCGCACCCGGAGATATCAAAACTAAATTTGAATGACTTGGGCGGTTTTCAGGCAGTTTACCCAAGTACGGAGAAGCTGACATCAAGAGGTTTGAATTCAAAAGGAATTGCCAAGTTGATCAAAACTGTTCTTACCGAATTAAATCAACCACTCGAAGATTTACTCTCAGAAGAAATCAGAAAAGAACATCGATTGATTGGTCGCACGAAAGCCATGCATCTCATTCACCTACCTGCGAATGAGCGAGAAGCACAGCAGGCTCGGTTTCGCTTGAAATTTGAAGAATTATTCTTTTTGCAATTAGAGTTATTGGTAAGAAAGAAAATCACATTGAATAAGTCTGCAGGCTGCATGATGAATCAAGTTGGAGACAAGTTCAATTCGTTCTATAACGACTGCTTGCCGTTTGATTTAACAGGAGCTCAAAAAAGGGTTTTGAAAGAGATTCGGAATGACATGCGGACTGGGCATCACATGAACCGTTTATTGCAAGGAGATGTGGGGTCAGGAAAAACTCTTGTGGCTTTATTGACGATGCTCTTGGCGGTTGATAATGGTTTTCAGGCCGCAATTATGGCGCCTACGGAGATATTAGCAATTCAACACTTTGAATCCATTTCTGAATATATGAAACCGCTTGGTGTCGAGGTCGCTTTGTTGACGGGTTCTACAAAGAAGAAAGATCGCACGATTCTACATGAGCGCCTACTAAGCGGAGATATTGGAATACTGATTGGGACACATGCTCTTCTTGAAGACCCCGTCGTTTTCAAGAATTTGGGGATTGTTGTGATCGATGAACAGCATCGATTCGGGGTGAAGCAGAGAGCTAGAATGTGGAAAAAGAATGAACTGCCTCCGCATATTTTAATAATGACAGCAACACCAATTCCAAGGACGTTGGCAATGACTTTTTATGGAGATTTGGATGTTTCTGTTATCGATGAGCTACCACCTGGACGAAAACCAATAACAACGATTCATAGACAGGAAGCAAGTAGATTACGAGTATTTGGTTTCATCAAAGAAGAGGTTGCTAAAGGGAGGCAAGTCTATATTGTCTATCCTTTGATCAACGAATCAGAGACATTGGATTTTAATAATTTGATGGATGGATATGAAGCGATCACTCGATCCTTTCCTTCGCCACAATACAATGTGAGCATAGTTCATGGTCAAATGAAGCCTGCTGATAAAGAGTTCGAAATGAATCGATTTGTTAAAGGTGAGACTCAAATTATGGTGGCCACCACTGTTATTGAGGTCGGTGTAAATGTGCCCAATGCTTCGGTGATGATTATTGAAAGTGCCGAGCGATTTGGGTTATCGCAGCTCCACCAATTAAGAGGCCGTGTAGGTCGTGGTGCTGAAAAATCCTTTTGTATTCTGATGACTGGTGAGAAACTCGGCAAAGAAAGCATGAAGAGGATGGATACGATGGTTCGAACGAACGATGGATTTGAGATAGCGGAAGTGGATTTGCAATTGAGAGGTCCTGGAGATATCATGGGTACACAGCAGAGTGGAGACCTCGATTTGAAAATCGCTAACCTAGCATCAGATGGTCAATTAGTTGCTCTTGCAAGAGATGCAGCAAAAGGTATTCTTTTAGCTGATCCTAATTTTGAGAAAGAGGAAAATCGACCGGTCAGAACTAAATTGTCGGCCATGTTGAGATCGAGACCTAACTGGGGGAATATTTCATAACTTATTGTTAATTATCGTAACTGTTGCGAACTATTGCGTAATATTGATAATCATAAACAACAATATGAATCGTCTTCTCGTGTTTTCATTCGTAATATTTTCTTATTACTCATCTGCTCAAATCGTCGGTGGCGAAATTGTTGATGCTGGCCGTGAGATGACAACGAACCATCCATTTATTGTAGAAGCAACAAGCAGCGGTTGGGCTCGATTCGAGTTGGCAGTGAACTTAAAAGGAGAGGTGACTAGCGCGGTTCTTTTGGAGACAAGCTTGAAAAGCACGCCGAGCAAGACGATTCTGAGAAATCATGCAATGGGCTACAAGTTTCAGCCAGGCAATCACTTCCCAAAGTTTCACCACGTTACTGTCAAGATATCTTCGATGAAGTCGATAAAGATGTCACCACAGGAAGAAGAGTTGCTTAAAGGGCTCTAGAATTCCTATAATCAGATTTTATTCCCCTTATCTTAAGAAGGGGCTTCTATTTTTTTCTAGAATCGTCCTAGTTATCTTTGTCTCAGAATTTGAGCAACCAATGGCTTGGATTTGCGCCAGTTCTTGTAAATGAAAGCTAAACGGATTTATAGATGAGGTATCTAATTACGATCGTACTACTCTTACTTGTTGGATCACAGTCTTATTCACAATGTGCATCGCCAACGACTATGCTCTTCGAAGACTTCGAGGGTGCAGCTCCTGTAATTGTTAGTATTCCAGGCACAACTTACGGTTCGGTATGGAGCCTAAAATGGGCAGTACGCCCAATCCGGAGTTTATACTTGGGTAGTACGTACCAAGAATCTATTCAACGACGAGATTCATGTCTTTAATGGCCATGTCACTATTCTGAAATAGATCACACAAACAAAGCCCGATCAGAATAAATTCCGTCGGGCAGTTATATTAACTTTCTATGTTTATTTTGGGTAGATCTTATTGATCTTTTCAGCATGAATCTCCATGATCTTCTTTCGTTTCAATTTGAGTGTAGGGGTGAGTTCACCGCCTTCGATTGACATCTCAGAAGTTAAAAGTTCAACACATTTAAGCTGCTCCCAGCTTCCGTATTCTTTATTGAATGTCTCAACCTCTCTATTTATTCGGTCAATCACCTTCTGATTGGACGCGATTTCGTCATTTGTAGCGCTGTCTACATTTAGGTCCTTACGCTTACCCCATTCTTTTACGAATTCAAAATTTGGAACGATAAGGGCGGATGGGAATTTTTGACTTTCACCAATCACAATTATTTGTTCGATGAATCGCGACTCCTTGAATTTGTTCTCCATTGCTTGAGGAGCAATATATTTACCTCCGGACGTCTTGAATATTTCTTTCTTTCGATCGGTAATCTTTAAGAATTTACCCTCAACGAATTCGCCTATATCTCCAGTATGGAACCATCCATCTTTAATAACTTCGTCTGTCTTGTCTTGAAGCTTGTAATAGCCCATCATTACGTTCGGTCCTTGAATAAGGATTTCACCATCTTCAGCAATCTTAACCTTTACGTCATCAATCATAGGTCCAACAGTTCCAATGCGAATGCCGCGATCAAAACTATTTACCGTACACACAGGAGATGTCTCAGTAAGTCCGTAACCTTCTAGTATTGGAATGTCTGCTGCTAAGAATATTCTCGCCAATCTTGGTTGAAGCGCAGCACTTCCAGAAGCAATTGCTCTAACATTTCCGCCTAGGGCTACTTGCCATTTACTGAAAATTAGCTTTCGCGCTATTTTAAGTTTTAAATTGTAAATGAAGGAACGGTTTTCGAAAGTATATGATTCTGCCAATTGAACCGCCCAGAAAAATAGTTTTCTTTTTATTCCAGTAAGCTCATCGCCTTTAGCCATGATTTTATCAAAGACCTTCTCAATTAAACGAGGCACAGCCGTGAAGACATCAGGTTGAACCTCTCTAATATTGTCGCCAATGGTATCCATCGACTCTGCAAAGTAAATTGAGGCACCAATGTACATGTACAAATAGTGAAGCATTCTTTCATAGATGTGGCATACCGGAAGGAACGAAAGTACTTTTGAGTTTTGATCGGCCGGAATTGGTTCGATACATCCGCTGACATTGGATAAAATGTTCTTATGCGAAAGCATAACACCTTTTGGGAACCCCGTCGTTCCTGAAGTGTAGATAATCGTAGCCATGTCCTCATGTTGCACTTTTTCCATGCGGGATTTCACATTGTTTTCATCTTCACTCGAACCAGCAGTTTTGATTTCCGACCAGTTCTTCGCGTTAGAGACGTTCTCCATTGTGAAGAGATTTTCTAATGTTGGAATTTCACCTCGGATGTTTGTGATTTTTTCATGTAAATCAGCATCTGCAACAACGCATAGTTTAATACCTGCATCATTGAAAATATATTCATAATCACTCTCGGAAATATTCGGGTAAAATGGAACAACGATGGCTCCAACTTGTTGAATACCGATATCCATAACGTTCCATTCATAACGAGTTGGAGATACCAGGCCAATCATATCGCCAGGTTGAACACCCATCGCAATTAGTCCTTTCGATATTTCCATCGCTTCACTTAAGAAATCTTGTGTGGAAACTGGTTTCCACTCACCATCTGTTTTGGTGACGAACATATTTTCTTGAGGATACGATGCGAGTTGATGGTAAGGTACATCAAAAAGTCTTTTAGCTTCAATCATGAATGGGAAATTAGTGAGTTACGAAAATAGAAAAAAAACAGCAAATTAATATTCGATGAGTATACACAATTGTTCGACAAGAATTCCAGTTTGGTAATCAAAGGACCAGGAATGTGCCGAAAAGCAGTATTTATAGGTTATAATTGTAACTATATCAGGTCTTCGTTTGTTTTAACTGGTAGATCTGAACAAAGGTTTTTTGAAAAGAAGTGAATACAATATCGTCGTAAGAGAGCAATCCAACAATTTGTATGGATATGCAATCCGTTTTCTTCGCAATGAAGAGGATGCTAAAGATATTGTACAAGATGTTTTCGAAAAGCTTTGGCTGAATAAAAAGAAGGTTGAATTTGGGAAAGCCAAATCTTGGATGTTTACTACTGCTCACAATGCCATGATCAACTTTGCAACACGCAAGGGACGAATCAAGTTGAGTGACGAAATGGGTAAGTATGATTCTAGTTTTACAAAAGTCAGTGCGTTCGAGTCCAACCAGGTGGTTGACAGAGCGGTGGCGATTCTTCCTCCTGTTCAAAAAAGTGTCATTCTTCTTCGTGATTTACAAGGATATTCCTACAAGGATATCGGCGAAATTCTTGAGTTGAATGATTCTCAAGTCAAAGTATACTTGTTCAGAGCTAGAAAGAAAATTAAAAACCAGTTAAAAGGAATGGTGGAATTGGTATGAGTAAACCCTCTTTTTCAAATATCGATTTATGGCTGTATGAGCTAGCGGAAGGTAACCTTTCTCCTGATCAAGTACAGCGTTTAGAGCTTTTCTTGCTTCAAAATCCGGATTTGGATATCGATCGTGATATGTGGGAAGCTGCTCGAATTGAAAACACTCCAGTTGTATATCCTGATGTTGCAGTACTAGAGCGCAAGAGAAGACCGACAGCGATTATTCTTGGTTCGTTACTTCTTTTATTATTGATTGGTGCGGGAACTTTCGGTGTTTGGACAATTTCAGATGGTATTGAAGAAGAGAAGACGCCTAAGGCTACTATCGATGAGAAGCAAACGAAACTTGAAAAAGAAGTGGATTATTTAATAACTGAGTTGGCACGAATGTCGAATACATCAGTTCAAATCGAGGAGTCTATGTATTCAATTCAGCAAAATCGATTACTGGAAAAATCATCAATTGCATTCATGAATCCATTATTTGGAGGTGGTGCTTTAAATGACCGATGGAGTATTGAATCGAATACGGATAACGATGGTAGCTGGTTTACATCTAGTTTGGCGACTACTAATAGTGCAGTGCAAAATGATGAGCTTGCCATTGGTAGTGAATATGCCGCACAAAATGAAGTTAGCAACTTACAAGCATCAATTGAAGCAGTTGCAATGAATAATGGTCAACTAAGTCATGGTAAAGCCAATGAATCATCAACATTAGAAGAGTTAAATGTCAGAAATTTTGGGCGTGAGCATGTGGGACGTGAAGACTTTCATACTCGTGCAGTTGCTCAAATAGATTATACTGGAAGACATCGATGGGAAGAGAGATCCCGACCCATTAATTATGGCGCTTCAAGTGGAGGGGGGTCTGCTAAGCTTTCATTCGGAAAGAAAATGAAGAGAATGACAAGAATGGTTCGAAGAATGGCGGATAACCCAGTTGCTCTTAGAAATTCAAGAGATCCTCATTACCATGTGCCAGGTTTGACCTCAAACGATGTTAGCTTCAGTTCTGCTGGGACGCTTATTTCGACAAGAGTTCAAGCGATGTCAAGAATTCAGTGGCTTGGCCAAGAAAACGAGCAGTTAATAAATGAGTTAGCTATTGATGGATACTCATATGGCATCAGAGGTGGATGGGGAGTGCAACTCAATCATTCAATGTACGACGATGGAGGAATTCATATAGGACAAGCAGCATTTACTTATTCTCCTAAATTTTCCGTGAACAGCTCGTTCTCCATTGAACCTTCTGTCAGATTTAAAATGGGGAATAAGCACCTAAACTCTGAAATGTTGGATGGAATTGATCGTGTTGAGTTAGATCGTGGAACTGCACATGACTTCTACCCAGGAGAGCAAAATCAAATTGGGCGCAATCTTTGGTATAAAGATCTAGGAGTTGGTCTCCTCGTAAACACGAAATGGTTCTTTGCGGGTATTCAGGCGGATAACTTGTTCAAGCATAACGACAATATATACTCGAATGATTTTGGACTAAAGCATCGCGTTGGCAATCACATAATTGCCACTGTTGGAACGGATTGGTTGTCAAGAACTGAAAAACTGGGATTGTCACCATATGTAGTTTACCAAAAGAAGGATAAACTTTCTGAAGCTTGGGTTGGGATGAACTTCAAGTGGAATTGGTTGAACCTAGGAATCGCTACTTCTCAAAAATTGGATCCATCAGCTTCTATTGGAATGAAATTCGATCAGTTTAGTTTGCACTACAATGCAGATTATACTACAAGTAAAATGACCAGCACGAGAGCGCTATCACATCAAATGACGATGCGCATTCAGGCGAAACCGAGTCGTTCAGGACAGCGACTAATTAAATTGTAAGCGTATGAAAAAGTTAGTGTGTTACATACTATTGGGGATGATGAGTGGGAGTGTTCATAGCCAGGATTTAGAATTCACACAATTCTATTCGAATCCGATTTATTTGAATCCGGCATTAGCTGGAACTAATCAGTGTCCGCGATTCGCAATGAATTACAGAAACCAATGGCCATCTCTTACAGGATCATATGTATCATATGCAGCGGCATACGACAATTATTTCGAGAATATTAATGGAGGAATTGGAATTCTTGCAGTGCATGATGTCCAAGCGAAAACGATAAATTCATCGCAACTTGGTGTTATGTATTCTTACCATATACAATTGAATCGAAAATGGACATGGTTGTTAGGAGCAAAGGCAAATTATTGGCAAAAATTCCTGGATTGGGATAAGTTGACGTTTGGTGATATGATTGATCCGCGTCGTGGTTTTATCTATCAAACTGGCGATGTTCCTCGTGGTGGATCTCGCGGATTTTTCGATGCCTCTGCTGGGACAGTTCTCTTTAACAAGAATTTTAATGTAGGATTTGCAGCTCACCATTTAAACAGACCAAATGAGTCTATGATCGTTGGCGAATCAAAACTGCCTATGCGATTTACCGGACATATGTCTGCATATATTGCATTAGGTCAGAAATCTCAATATAAGAACAAGACGGTCATCATGCCTTCTGTAATTTATACGTATCAGAATGGGTTCCAACAGTTGAATCTTGGGACATATGTAAAGTATGGCGCGTTCACGGTGGGTACATGGTTGAGAAACCAAGATGCATTCATACTAACAATTGGAGTTGATACAAAGAAATTCAAAATTGGATACAGTTACGATGTTACTGTTTCGAAATTGAACAATGGTGTGTCAGGTGGTGCTCATGAAATTTCACTCGGATTTAATCTAAACTGTACGAATCGACCTGCGACGTTTAGAACTATTTCGTGTCCGTCTTTCTAGAGAATTAAAGTATAGCTTCAATCACTTTTCTGGTTTGTAGATTGTTGCATGGAAAGGTTTATTCTACCGAATAGACCTTTTTTCCTTTTATAAAGACCGTGTTTGCGAAGTTGTTCTTGAATCCTGAGTAGGTAGCAATAGGATCTTCAAAAATGACAATAGTCGCGTCTTTTCCATCTTCAATGGTTCCTAATTCGTTCTCCTGGAATGCAGCCATTGAAGCCCAAAGTGTCATTCCCTTGATACACTCGTCGAGCGATATTTTTTGTTCTGGAAGAAATCCTCCTACTGGACGGTTTTCATGATCCATTCGGTTGGTTGCTGCATGAATTGTTTTAAACGGGTCCATCTGGTCAAAAGGGAAATCTGTGCCTATTGCAATAATTCCAAATTCATCTAGAATTCTTTTGTACGAATAGGCCCGATCCATCCGAGATTGACCAATACGTTTTTCTACCCACGTATGGTCTGTCACAGCATGCGTTGGTTGAATACTTGGAAAAGCTCCAGCTGCAGCTAATGCTCCTAAGTCAGTTGTTTCAATAATTTGAGCATGCTCAATTCTCCAGCGATGATCAGGATTCGTCTTAAAAACTCTTTTATAGAGTTGAAGCATTAGCTTGTTGGTCGAATCTCCAATAGAGTGCGTGTTCATTTGATATCCAACCTCCTCACAAATCGTGGCTATTCGGTCAATTTCTTCAAATGGGGTTGTCAAATGTCCTGTTTCATCAGGCTTATCCGAGTATGGTTCTTTCAAAAATGCCCCACGTGATCCTAAAGCTCCGTCTGCATATACTTTGAAGCTACGTATGGAGAGATTTTTATTTGTGTAGACACCATTCTTTCGAGCAAAAGCGATATTCTTTTCAGACGGAATAAGCATTCCATATATGTTCAAGTCGAGAACTCCATTCTCTACCCATTTTTCAATAAGTTTTAAATCTGTGTTCTCAATTCCTGCCTCATGCACTCCGGTGATGCCGTAACTTAAAAGTTCGGTTTGTATTTCTTTAATGGCATCTGTTAATTCTTTAGTTGAGAACTTTGGTGCCAAAGCAAAAATTGGGGTCATTGCATTATCTATGACCATGCCAGTTGGTATGCTGTCTTCATTGCAAAGGAACTGGCCACCTTCGTACTTCTCCGGATCAGTTTCAACCGTCTTAATTACATCCGTTGACGTTAAGAGATAGTCATTCACTAACATCGAGTGACCATCTATACGAACTAAAGCAACGGATACATCTGGAAATTCTTCACTTAATTGTTCGTTAGTAGGCAGTTCTTCTTCACCCCAAAGGGATTGGTCCCAGCCTGAGCCGATAATGAACTTAGTTTTGTTGCGTGCCTTGTATTTTAGAACTCGCACCACCATCTCGTCGTAGGATCTGCATCCTACCAAGTTTACACTTAGTTTTTGTCGTGCATATGCCATTAAGTGACCATGTGCATCTATAAGCCCAGGATAGACCACCTTTCTTCCAGCATCTATATATTCATCAGCGCTGAATTTGTTGAGAATTTGACGTTCCGGACCAACTTCAACAATTTTCCCATCTTTTATTGCCACTGCGTCTTCAATGCTATTTGATCCGTTAAGCGTATGGACTTGTGCGTTGTGAATGACTAGATCAACTGACTCTCCTTTCATACAAGATGAAACTGAGATTGCAAATGCGAGAAGAATGGAAGCAAGAAGTAATTTCATTTAGATTTTTTCCCAAAAATAATGCTTTAGTTCTAAGCACTCAGATTTGACTGGAATTAGTAATTTTGAATTCAATTTTTTAGTACATGGAAATTCCAAAGACATACGAGCCGCAAAAGGCAGAAGAAAAGTGGTACTCACACTGGATGGAGAAAGGTTACTTTCACTCAGAACCGGATGATAGAGAGGCGTACACGATCGTCATTCCACCACCTAATGTCACGGGGATTCTCCATATGGGGCATATGCTTAATAACACAATCCAAGATGTTCTTGTACGTAGAGCACGAATGCAAGGGAAAAATGCCTGCTGGGTTCCGGGTACTGATCATGCATCGATTGCAACAGAAGCGAAGGTTGTTCAGAAATTACGTTCAGAGGGGATTAAGAAATCTGACTTGACGCGCGATGAATTCTTAGCACATGCATTCGAATGGAAAGATAAACATGGTGGAATTATCCTTGACCAACTTAAGAAATTAGGAGCGTCATGTGACTGGGAAAGAACAAGTTTCACGATGGATCCTGAATACTCAGAATCAGTTCTTGATGTTTTTGTTGATCTCCACGAGAAGGGGAAAATATACCGTGGATTGCGTATGGTAAATTGGGATCCTGAAGCATTGACAGCTCTCTCTGATGAGGAGGTTATGCATAAGGAGGTGAATTCGAAACTCTTTTATGTTCGGTACAAAATTGCCGAGACTGATGATGATTGGTTGACAATTGCTACAACGCGTCCAGAAACAATTTTGGGTGATTCGGCTATATGTGTGAATCCAAACGATGCGCGTTTTGCTCATTTACACGGAAAAGAAGCGATTGTTCCGATCGCTAATCGTAGAATCCCAATTATAGCGGATGATTACGTTGATATTGAGTTTGGTACAGGTTGCTTGAAAGTAACTCCAGCTCACGATACCAATGATTATGCACTAGGTCAGAAATATGACCTTGAAGCGATAGATATTTTGAACGATAATGGTTCATTGAACGCAAAAGGTCTTCATTATGAAGGTCAAGATCGTTTTGAAGCACGTAAGTCAATTGAGAAGGAGCTTTACGATAAAGGATACTTGATTAAAACTGAGGATCACATCAATAAGGTTGGATTCTCTGAGCGAACAAATGCTGCGATTGAGCCTAAATTGTCGCTTCAATGGTTCGTCGATATGAAGGACCTCTCCACAAAAGCATTAGATAATGTAATGGATGGTGATATTGCCTTTCATCCGGAGAAATTCAAAAATACTTACCGTCACTGGATGGAGAATATCAAGGATTGGTGTATTTCACGTCAGTTATGGTGGGGACACCAAATTCCAGCATGGTATTACGGTTCAGGTGAGAATGATTATGTTGTTGCCAAGACTAGAGAAGATGCTCATAGGTTGGCTGAGGCAAAATCGGGAGGAACTATCGCAATTGATACTTTACGTCAAGATGAAGATGTATTGGATACTTGGTTCTCAAGCTGGTTATGGCCGATTTCTGTATTTAATGGACTAACACAGCCGGAAAATGAGGAGATTAAGTATTACTATCCAACAAATGATATTGTAACCGCGCCAGAAATTATGTTTTTCTGGGTAGCGAGAATGATTATTGCTGGAAATGAATATATTGGTGACATCCCATTTAAGAATGTTTATTACACTGGGATCGTACGTGACAAGTTAGGACGTAAGATGTCTAAACAACTTGGAAATTCACCAGATCCAATTGAGCTTATCGCAAAATACGGAGCGGACGGTGTTCGAATAGGAATTTTAATTTCTTCTCCAGCGGGTAATGATTTACCTTTTGATAGCTCGCAATGTGAACAGGGAAGAAACTTTTCTAATAAGCTATGGAATGCTTTCCGTCTTGTTGACTCATGGAAGGTACAAGAGGACTTACCTCAACCAGAATCTTCAGTTCGAGCAATTGAATGGTTTGAAGCGCGCTTTAACCAGGAGTTGGAAAACATAAATACGCTCTTCGAGAAGTTTAAGATTTCTGAGGCATTAATGGCTATTTACAAATTAGTTTGGGATGATTTCTGTTCATGGTTTCTTGAAATGATTAAGCCTGGGTATCAACACCCAATAGACAAGAAGACGATAGAAGCGACGAAAGACTTTTTCGAGAAATTACTGAAAGTACTTCAACCATATACGCCATTCGTAGCTGAGGAACTATGGCATCTAATCCGTGAGAGAGCGGAGGGTGATGATATAATTATTGCTGCTTGGCCTGAAGTAGGACCGGTAGATGAAGCAATCCTAGGTCAAAACAAATTAGCGGCAGAGGTTGTTACGAATATTCGAAACATTCGTAAGAAAAACAATATTGCCAATAAGGTGAAGCTGGAGCTTTCTATCAAAAAGAACAAGGAACTTGATACTTCATTTGATTCTGTAATTGTGAAGATGGCTAATTTGTCACAATTGGAGTATACGGGTTCCAAAGTTGATAATGCGAACACATTTATGACGGATCAGAATGAGTACTTTGTGCCATTCGGCGATATGATTGATGTTGAGGCTGAGAGGGAAAAGATGACTTCAGAGCTAGAGTATACTAAGAAGTTTCTTAGTGGTGTTCAGCGCAAGCTTGGCAACGAGAAGTTTGTTGGAGGAGCACCTGATAGTGTCGTAGCTGTTGAGCGTAAGAAGGAATCTGATGCTCTAAGTAAAATTGCTATATTGGAAGAGAAGATTGCTTCACTTAACTAATATCCTACTATGTCACTCGACGATTCACTGCTAGATGAAAACATAAAGCCTTCAATGTCTACCATGAAGGAATTTGTATACCCGTTAGAATTCGAATTTAAAATTTCGAGTCTTGCGAATGACTTTACTGCCAAGGACGCCAACGGGCAAACTGTTGCATATGTCCGTCAGAAAATGTTCAAATTCAAGGAAGCCATTTCTGTTTATTCCAACGGTTCTAAACAGGATGTTTTATATACAATCGGAGCAGATCGAGTAATTGACTTCAATGCAAATTATGAATTCAAGAATCAGGATGGAGTTGCGTTCGGTAGAGTAGGTCGGAGAGGTGTTAAATCAATATTAAAAGCACATTATGAAGTTTTTGACCTTGAAGGCGAACAAGAATTTTTGATCCAGGAAGAAAATCCTTGGACGAAGTTTTGGGATGCGCTATTGTGTGAAGTCCCTTTGCTTGGTATGTTTTCAGGCTACTTCTTCAATCCTAGATATATCGTGAAGCGTCAAGATAATACGGAGGTTACTCGACTATCGAAACAAGCTTCCTTTTGGGGAAGACGTTTTAAGCTTGAGAAGCTTTCTGACACGTCAGATGGAGAAGATGAACGAATGCTACTTGCGCTAATGATGATGACTCTCCTCGAGCGCAGAAGAGGATAATCCGATTGATCTATTTGAGAACTTTAAGTGAAGGTAATACTTCACTTAAACCTTAATCATACAGTATTTCCTGAACACTTGATTTTGAAACGAAATGATAATTTTCTTTCGCTTCTTCAAAGACACTTTTTGCCCAAGGTAAATCGCTTTTATCTTTTGAATCACGAAGTGTTTGGTAGATTCCACCTATTAGCCATCGTCTTCCAACTAGTTTCAAATGTTTCTTCATATGAGGACGAGCATCCTTATATCCAGTTTTAATTGCGAGTTGATACCATTCTGATTTTATCACAGCATTTGCACTTCGACTAAAATCAAGTTTATCGTCAATCATGGCCATATCTGATGGTGCTAGGTCAGTCGAAAGTGCTCGGATAAATGCAAGCCATTCTTGTGTTACGTAGTCACCACGGCTCATGGACGTATTAGCTCCAATAAAGATGTTCTCGCCATCATTGATGTCCTCCGCAAGCTCTCCCATTCTGGTTAGTCGCTTAGAAGTGATTTCTACGCAATTAGCTGGCAGTCCTGGTTGATAGATCCATTCATCTACGTTGAAGTCTGAAATGTTATTTGGCTCAAGTAATTCAGCCTGTAAGTATTTAACAAAGTCTTCTGTTCCAATCGTCTCAAAAGCATGATGATCAAAGTATTCCTTCAGGAAGGCGTCAAACTTCTTTCTTCCAACGCGTTGTTCTAGTGTTCTAAGGAAGAATGCACCTTTCACATAAGCGATATCCGTAAGTCCTTCATCTGGGTTTCTTGCATCTAGCTCAAGTTTTAATCGAGTGTCTTCTGGATGTTCCCCATTTTCCATGTCCTCTAGTGTCAGTGCAAGCTCTTGGCTTTCAATGACTGCTAAGATATCGGCAACTTCTTTCCCATAGAGTTCTTCCATTATACGGTTTTCGAAGTAAACCGTAAACCCTTCGTTTAACCAGAAATCATCCCATGTGGCATTTGTTACAAGGTTTCCTGACCAAGAGTGGGCAAGCTCATGAGCAACAACAGAGACTAAACTCTGGTCTCCTGCTAAAAGTGTTGGATTAGCAAACGTTAGTCTTGGATTTTCCATTCCACCAAAAGGAAAAGAGTACGGAAGTATAACCATATCGAATTGATCCCAACGGTAATCGCCGTACAAGTTTTCAGCAGCTGAAATCATTTTAGGAAGATCTTCGAATTCATATTTGCAGGCAGCAGATAATCTTGGTTCCGAATAGATTCCGCAGTTTTCACCAAGAGATGTATATTTCAAATCTCCCACGGCCAGCGCAATTAAATAAGACGGAATCTTCTGCTTCATTTCGAAGCGGTAAATTCCTTCCTGATTTTTTTCGGTTGGGTTATCCGCACTCATGATTGCGAAGAGTTCCGATGGAACATTAACCTCTGCAGAATACGTGATTCTATTTGCTGGCGAATCTTGAAGAGGAATCCATGAACGTGTAAGTATTGCTTGACCTTGAGTGTACATGAATGGCAATTCCTTACCTGTAGTTTGAGATGGTGCCAACCAGTCAATAGCTTCAGTTTTCTCCGTTGTCTGGTAATAAATGTTGATGTACTTAGTGTCAGAATTGATTAAAACTTCAAGAGGTCTTCCAAGCCATTGATCTTCATCACCAATATCAAAATCTGTTTCTTTTTCTGATCCCTTTTTACCGAGCGTAATTTTCTTAATATCTAACGCTTTAATGTCAAATATCGCAGTGTCACATTCGTGCTTGCTCATTGTGTGACGCGCTACACCTTGGATTATCTTATTTTCAAAATCAACTTCAATTTCCAAATGGAGATGAGTTGTGCGAATATCCTTGATGTTTGCATAGGAGTGCGCATCGTTGATTTCCGCATTATCGTTAAGGAGGTCAGTTGGAGAGCTAGTTGTGCCGCAAGCGAATAATAGCATGCTGATGCACAGGGAAATAAATGGGTTTGGTTTATTCATCTAGTCTATTAAAAAGATAGAACAGCAAATATACCTTAATCCCATGAATACGCGTTTTTTTGGATCTGATTTTCGACGAGCGGATGTGCTAGGAGCAAAAGTTATAGTACATTATCGACGAATGATAAATCCCTGTTTTTTTTTAGGAATGAAATTTTAACATTCGATCTCAGATTTGTAGCACATCAACAAAATTTTACTACTTTCACGAACCGAAAATTTTTACATAATTTCTATGAGTAATCAAGCAGTACCAGTGCCGTCTAAGACAATAATGGGCCACCCAGCCGGTCTCTTTGTATTATTTTTTACAGAAATGTGGGAGCGTTTTTCCTATTACGGAATGCGCGCCATTCTTACTCTCTACTTAGTAGAGAAGACGGATGCGATTAATCCAGGGATGGGTTGGACTGATGGGGAAGCACTTGCTCTCTATGGTTGGTACACCATGATGGTATATGTTATGTCGATCCCCGGCGGTATTATAGCTGATAGGTTTATTGGACAGAAAAAATCGGTTTATGTTGGAGGTGTTCTATTGCTTCTAGGCCACAGTATATTGGCTGTTGAGACAACATGGGCTTTCTACACAGGACTCGTACTAATTGTTCTTGGTGTTGGGATGCTTAAGCCTAATATCTCGACAATGGTTGGTGGGCTCTACAAGCAAGGTGATATTCGAAGAGATAAAGGATTTACAATTTTCTACATAGGTATTAACATCGGTGCTTTTTTGGCAAGTATCATTGTTGGATATGTTGGCGAGGTTCACGGATGGCATTACGGATTCGGATTGGCTGGATTGGGAATGGCTTTAGGTCTATTGCAATACGCTCTTGGTCAGAAGCATCTTAAACATGTTGGTAATTATCTTGGAGCATCTGAAAATGCTGAAGAGAAAGCTGCTATGAGTAAGCCATTATCAAAAATTGAAAAGGATAGAGTAGGAGTTCTGTTTATTTCCTTTTTAATTGTGATTTTGTTCTGGGGTGCTTTCGAACAAGCCGGTGGTTTAATGAATATCTACACGAAAACGAAAACGGATCGTATGCTCTTTGGAATGGAGGTTCCAGCGACATGGTTCCAATCTCTTAACGCTGCGTTTATTGTAATCTTTGGTACTCTGATAGCAGGTTTTTGGGCGAAAAGAAAAATGAAAGGAAAGGAAGCTTCCTCTCTTTTCAAGATGATCCTCGGTTTGATAATCATGGGTACTGGATTCTTCTTTATGACAGGTGCGGTTGCTCAGTATAATAGTACTGGATCATCTGCGATGTATTGGCTAGTTTTGGCTTATATGTTCCATACAATTGGTGAGCTCTGCCTTTCACCAGTTGCGTTATCATTCATTACCAAATTAGCTCCTCTAAAATACGCATCGATCATGATGGGTGTTTATTTTGCTATGACAGGTTTCGGCAGTAAGCTAGCAGGATTACTTGGTGAGTGGTCAGAATCACTAGGCGAATACACAATATTCACAGGGATTGCCATAATAACAATTGTTATCGGTCTACTAGTGATGTTATTACTAAAGAAATTAAAGCAGCTTACACACGGGGCTGAAGATAATGAAGGGACTCATCACGAAGAAGCAGACGGATTCGAGCTTGCGGATGGAGATCTTTTAGATAAACCAGAAGTTTAACAACCAATTTTTAAATAATATGTCAGGTCAACATTCAGAATTATTCAAATCAAAAGTTCTTGGACACCCATCAGGACTGTTTGTTTTGTTTTTTACAGAAATGTGGGAACGATTTTCTTACTATGGGATGAGAGCCCTACTTGTAATGTTCTTAACAGCTTCTTTAACAGATTCAGGTTGGGGATGGCCAAGAGAGCATGCATTTGCCTTATTTGGTACCTATACAGCTTTAGTTTATATCTCTACGATGCTCGGAGGATACTTCGCCGACAAAGTTTGGGGATATCGAAAAGCAGTTGTTGTTGGTGCGGTACTGATGACATTGGGGCATGGCGCAATGGCGCTAGAGACGCCTTGGTCGATTTACTTAGGATTAACACTATTAGTTTTTGGTAGTGGTTTCTTCAAGCCAAACATGACCTCTATTATCTCTCATATGTATATTAATCATCAAGAGAAGAAAGATGGTGCTTATACAATCTTTTATATGGGTGTAAATGCAGGAGCATTCCTTGGAATATTATTATGTGGTTACCTTGGAGAGAAGGTTGGTTGGAGTATTGGTTTTGGATTAGCAGGAGTATTCATGTTATTCGGGATGATTCAATTCGTTCTTTCTCAAAATATCTTTGGTGACATCGGATTGAAGCCAGATAAGATTCATGATTTGGAAAGCGCTTCAGCAGGATCAGGAGCTGAGGTTATTGATGCTCCAATTAAAAATGAAATTACGGCTGAGGATGGTTCAGAAGGAAAGGATTCACTTCCCTTCCCAATGTGGCAGAAAATTCTGATAGCATTAATGACAACTGCTGGACTTGTATGGATCTTGAATGATCCAGCATCAAAGATCTATGACTTCAATGTCTTGAACTTTAATTTCCTTGGGATGAGTGGACCTAATTTTACTATTTTGTTAGCGCTTGTACTCTTCCTATTCTTATTAATCTATCGACTGACGCAATACGGTGCGGTGACTAGAAGTAAGATGCTGGCGGTATGGTTCTTTGCATTCTTGACGATCTTCTTCTGGGCAATTTTTGAACAAGCTCCAGGATCATTGACCGTATTTGCCAGAGATTACACGGATAGAGATTTATCTGGAGGTGCAGCAATGGCATTCAAAATTATCAATACGCTGATGACCATTATTCCTTTAGGAATTATTACTTGGGTTCTTGGCCTATTATTCAGACAAACCTTTAAGAAGTATGCGATGGCAAACCTAGTTCTTGGACTAAGCTTCGTGATTATATGGGGCGTTGCTATTTGGATGCTTGTAGTAGAGTTTCAAAAGCCTACAGCTGAGGTGCCTGCCTCATGGTTTGGCGTTCTAAATTCATTGTTCATTATTGCGATGGCACCGCTGTTCTCTAAATGGTGGGAGAGTAAGTACAACCCATCAGCAAACATGAAGTTTGGTATTGGATTGACTCTTTTAGGTATTGGTATGGCTTGTGTTGCATTTGGAGCAGGAGGCATTGCACCAGGAGCAGAAACAGCTGCAGTAAGTATGATCTGGCTTATCTTAGTTTACTTCTTCCATACGATGGGTGAGCTCTGTATATCACCGGTCGGGCTATCATACGTTAGTAAGCTCGTTCCAGGTAAAATGATTGCATTTATGTTCGGTATCTGGTATATCGCGGTAGCCATAGGTATGAAATCTGCAGGTAAGTTCAGTGAGTATTCTGAAACTGTTGCGAAAGAAGAAGGTATTAGTTATTTCTTCTGGATTTTGACAATCGTTCCGATTGCTCTTGGAGTATTATCAGTTCTTCTTACACCAGTAATCAAGAAATTGATGCACGGAGTTAAATAAATAGATACAACCACTTTTCAAGCATCCTGATTATTTAATCAGGATGCTTTTTACTTTAAATACACAATGATGAAACAACTGATACTCCTTTTCACACTATTGAGTTTATCAATGTTCGCGCACGCTCAGAAAGAAGCGAAGCTTGAAGTGATGAACGTCGATAAGTTAGAGCAACTTGAGGTAGATAGCTACAAGTACGTTGTTTTAGGTCAACAGTCAAGTGTAAGGTTAGAAGAGAATGGAAGCGTATTCGTAGATTTTAGTTCTGCCGATATTCGGAAACAAAAAATTGATTCGATGCAGGTCATTCTAAAGAATGACACTGTGGTATTTAATCAATTTGAGGCATTTTTGATAAGTGATATTGAGGAGTCGATAAAGATGCAGGTGCTGGTATACTCCGGAGGTAAGACTGTTTCTCTGAAGTCTGTAGGTGACGATGTAGCAAAATTGGATATCGAGAGAGTTGAACGACCAATCTTTACAAACGACATGGTCGTTTTCGGAATACTTGTATTGGTGTTGGCTTTGATCTTTTACACATCTAGTCTGCAAGGTAAATACTGGAAATCATTCTACATCATTATTCCTTCATTGTTATTATGCTATGTTATTCCTGCGATCTTGGATCTACTAGGTTTGATATCAAAGGAGTACACGGATTTCTATCCAACAGCAAGAGATTACATGCTGCCTGCAGCCTTGATTCTTATGACGCTCGGGATTGACTTTAAAGGAATTCTCAATCTGGGGCCAAAGGCGTTAATCATGTTTGGAACTGCTACCGTAGGAATAATAATTGGTGGACCAATTGCTATCATGATTTATGCAAACATTGACCCGAGTGTTGTTGGTGGAGAAGAAGGAGCAGCAGCATGGAGAGGATTCGCTACACTCGCTGGAAGTTGGATTGGCGGAGGAGCTAATCAGGCAGCAATGCTTGAGACGTACGGGTATCAACAGGATTTATATGGCAAAATGGTAACCGTGGATATTGTTGTAGCAAACCTATGGATGGCATTCTTATTATGGGGAGCGGCTCGTGCGGAGAAATTTGATCGATGGTTGAAGGCAGATAGCTCTTCTATCGAGACGCTGAAGAAAACAATGACCGATTATGAGACTTCAATTGCTAAGAAACCAACTCTTACGGATTACTTTATCATACTCGGGATTGCCTTTGGAGTGGTTGGAATTGCGCATTTAGCAGGAGGATATTTAGCTGGACTATTTGATAGTGATTCTCCCTTTGGTAAATCATTTTTCTGGATTGTGGTAATTGCTACAACAGGTGGATTGATTCTATCAGCTACAAAATTACGTAAGTACGAAGGGGCTGGAGCCTCTAGAATAGGTTCTGTGTTCATTTATTTCCTTGTAGCTACCATTGGAATGAAGATGGAACTAGCAGAGGCTGTAAAGCAACCTCAGCTGATTCTCGTTGGGATTATCTGGATGCTTGTTCATGTAGGATTACTCTTTGCAGTAGCGAAGATCATCAAAGCGCCATTCTTCTTTGTTGCCGTTGGTTCTAAAGCAAATGTTGGTGGGGCTGCATCGGCACCGATTATAGCTGCGGCTTTTCATCCATCGCTAGCGAGTGTTGGCGCGATTCTAGCAGTAGTTGGGTATGCATTGGGTACGTACGGAGCTATTTTAGCTGCTGAGATGATGCGAATGGTCGCTCCTGTCTAAATCTGGACTGTAAAACGATCCTTCGTTTCATGATTGACAATCTTGCCATCTTTATGTATTGTCAGTATTGAGATATGGTAAGTATCTTCAGGGAGCATGCCTCCTCGTTCATGGATCCACATTTTACTGATAATTAAATTCCCCTCGGTGTTAACTGTTGGTTTAGAGAACTCTTTGCCACCCTCGTTAAATTTCTCAGGTTCCGAGCTAAGATCATGCTCATAGTGATTAACGATCTCTTCATGATATAGTTGAGTAACTCGTTCCATGTCTTCCTTAAAATCACTGCGAAATACCCTACAATGAAGAGGTCTTTCAAATCTCTGCAGGAGTCCACGCAGATATCATCTAGATCAGCATCTGGAGAATCTTGAGTGAGGTAATCCAAAATCTTCTCTTTGGTATCTAATTTCTCTTCACTTGAGGGTGGGCTGATTGTCGACTAGATAATGACTCGGATGAACAACTCGTGAATAGAAGTAGAGTTATAAAAAGTGGGATCAATGAATTTTTCATGCTTAAGTGATTTGATATTCAGTACACTTAAGTTAAGAATTTGTTCGACACGTATTTACCAGTAGCTATTGACCAACCTTTTGCAATTCTACTAATCGCGTATAAATACCTTTTTTAGCAATCAATTCATCATGCTTTCCTTTCTCTACAACAGAACCGTTTTCTAGAACGTAGATTTGATCGGCAGAACGAATAGTAGAAAGTCTATGTGCAATGACAATAGAAGTTCTGTTTTTCATCAATCTTTCTAAGGCATCTTGAACTAGTTTTTCTGATTCCGAATCGAGTGCTGAAGTAGCCTCATCGAGAATGAGAATTGTTGGGTTTTTTAGAATGGCACGAGCAATTGCTATTCGTTGTTTTTGCCCTCCGGATAGCTGAATTCCACGGTCTCCAACTTGCGTTTCGAGTCCATCTGGAAATCCTGATATAAACTCCCAAGCATTGGCTTGTTTAGCTGCTTCTACAATTTCATCATGTGCAGCATCATGTCGTCCAAAAGCAATATTTTCTTCAATAGATCCAGCGAATAGGATTACTTCCTGTGGTACGATGGCCATTTGCTCCCGCAAGTGATGTACGTCAATTACATCAATAGAGGTGGCATCAAATTCTAATGACCCGCCAGTAATAGGATAGTAGTTCAAGAGAAGAGATGCGATCGTTGATTTCCCGGCTCCGGAAGATCCTACTAGACCAATAGTTTGATTCTTCTCTACTTCAATCGAAAGTTCGTTGAGTACTTGAACATCTGGTCGTTGTGGGTAGGCAAAGTTCACACCTTTGAATTTGAGTGCCCCTGATATTGTTGGTTTCTCAGTTCCTTTTAAAATTTCCCTCTCGCTGTCGTTCTGGATAAGTTCCATTAGGTTCTCAGTAGCACCTAAAGTTTTTTGAATATTTGCATAAAGTGACGGAAGTGATCCTATCGATGCTCCCATCATCACTGTGTACATGATAAATGCGAAAAATTCTTGAGATCCCAATTCTGGGTTTGGTCCTTGTGTCATCAGAATTCCTTGCCAGATGACAATTACAATTGCTCCAAAAACACAGAAGATGATAAAGGATACAAATACTCCTCGCCAAAGTCCACTTTTAATGTTCAGCGATTTAATTGATTCTATTAATGTTGCATACTTCCCGATAAGAAGGTTTTCATTCGTGAAGGATTTCACATTTGAAATTCCCATGAGTGACTCTTCCAGCACAGCGTTAGATTTCGCTGACTCATCTTGCGCTTCTTTTGAAAGGCGTTTAATAAATCTTCCAAAAATAACAGCTACAATAGCTACAACAGGGACTGTTGCCAACATGATCAATGCTAGTTTCCATGATATAAAGGCTAGAATTATAATTCCTCCAAAAATGGTAACCATTTGGCGAAAAAACTCTGCTATTGTTGTTCTAAGCGTTTCTTGAACCTGTGTAATATCCGCAGAAATACGACTCGTAAGTTCTCCAACTTTATTCTGATTGAAGAAGTCCATTGGCATATGGATTAGTCGCGAAAAAGCGTCAGATCTAACATCTCTCAATGTTTTTTCTGTAACATTTGTGAAGATTACAACTCTAAAGAAAGAAAAAATCGCTTGAGAAATAAATAAAATAAACAATGCTAAAATGACACTGCTCAGGTTGTCAAGCTTGATAAGCTGGATGGATTCCTCCATTGTTGACGGAGATTGTGATCCACTTCCTAGAAGCTTACCCATAAGAAAAGGGAAGATCATTCCTGCTGAAGTTGAGAGAATTAGAAAAATCCAACCAACAATAAACATCCCGCGGTAAGGTCTCATGTACTTAAATATCCGCTTCGCTTTCTTAATACTATCTTTGCTCGGTCTCTCGACCTTTTCTGCACGTTTTCTAGCCATTCAATTTGTTCTAACGAGAAACAAAAATAGTCTACTACTTGAGTAATTCCGAAAAAAATCAGATTTTTGTCGAAAGGCTTTGGAGAATAGAAAAAAACCGTATCTTTGCAGTCCAAATTTTGACGTCACGAATTAAGAATATATAGCATGAGCAAAAGAACATTTCAACCATCGGTAAGAAAGAGAAGAAATAAGCACGGATTCCGCAGCCGTATGGCATCTAAGAACGGAAGAAGAGTTTTAGCTGCACGTCGCCGTAAGGGTAGAAAGAAGGTTTCTGTCTCTAGCGAAAGAATGCATAAGCGTTAGTAACGTTTATTTTCAGGAAATTGACCGATGCCCTTTTTAGGGCATCGGTTTTTTTATTTATAAATTTATATTGATCTTTATAATTCGTCGACAACTCGAATGAATGAAAATCAAGCAGTTGTTGATCTAACTTAACTAAAAACACTACTATGAAAGTTACTTTACTCACTATGATTGGTGCTTGTGCTATTGCTTTTGGTGCTTCGGCTCAAATGCAAATTGACCCACAAGATGCCGTGGCTGAAAAAACGTCACGATTAAATGGAGCATCGGGTATCGATAATGTTCAACGAGCAACTCCGTTCTGGACAGAGGATTTTGCCGGTGGATTTCCCGCAACATGGACGATTGATGATTCTTCTGGAATTTGTCCTTGGACCTATACGGATGATGGCTCATGGGGTAACTTTAATGGTAATAATGCAACGGGACCCGGAGACCCAATGACATCAACAACAGCAGCCAATGGTTATTTGATCTGTGACATTGATTCTGCAAATCACTTTACTTATGGGCAACCATCAGGATCTAACTATCAATATTTAAGCAGTTATTTTCAACTTGATACAATTGACTGCTCTGCAGAGCCATCCGTGATTTTATCATTCGAACAATTCTATCGTTACAATAATGGTGTTGCCATGAATGTTCAAGTAAGTAATGACGGAACAAACTGGACTACTTATGATGTTTCTCAGGGACAAGCGAATAATGCTGCTTCAGCAAACCCTGTAACTATAGAACTAAATATTACACCGATTGCTGGTAATCAACCAACTGTATATATCCGATTTGGGTGGAGTGCAAGAGTCTATTACTGGATGATTGATGATATCGCATTAAGTGGAGCAGACGCCAATGACGTTGTATTAAACGAAGCTTGGTGGGGGATGGGAACTTTTGATTATCAATTATTTAGAATTCCAATGTCACATGCTGCACCTATCAACTTCTCGTCTTCATTGACGAATAATACGGGGGCCACACTTACTGGTTGTGCAGCTGACGTTGATGTTTCGGGAACATCAGGATCTGTCTATACCGGTGTAACGAATGCTTTAGATCTTGCTCCGGTTCAAATTGATACGGCTGTAAGTACAACAAACTGGACACCAACTACAGAAGACACTTACACGGTTTCATATGATGCCACAACAACCTCAGGAACAGATGCGAATCCAGGAAATAATTCGTTCTCAGAAGATGTGTTTGTAACAGCTTCATTAATGGGACTTGATAATATTCCAGATGGACTGGTAAACACCATCGGAATTTCGAATTTTTCTTCAAACACAGGTAATCAGTTCAAAATTGGTAATCTTCTTCAGGTAACTAATGATGATTTTGTTGAATGTTTAGAAATAGGGATTACGAATACTGCCCAAAGTGACGGACAAACAATCTATGGAGAAGTATATGCGTACAACCCAACAACAACTGATTTTGAATTAAGAGGATACACAGACGACTATTTGATCACGGCTAGTGATCTTGGAACAGTTCTTAGTTTACCTATGCTTCAAGCTGGTGATGTTTATGCAGATGAAGAAATCCTTATTGTTGCAGGGCATTATGGTGGAGATGTTAGTGGAAGTGATGATGTACGTTTCATGTACGGACAGCAAGTTCCTGAGCAGATGGTTTATGGATTTAATGGTAACGGCAATCTTTTATATTTAACTAGTCCAAGAGCTATCGTTGTTAGAGCTAATTTTAGCTGTGGATTGGGATTAATGGATGAACCTTCAACTAGCTTGTCAGTATTCCCCAATCCATTTTCAGATCAGTTAACAGTAAACTTGGATGCTTCATCTTCGGTTTCAGATTTGAAATTTGTAGATTTAAACGGAAGAGTTGTATTAACTGAAACAGTGCCTGCCGGACTTTCTCAAGTTACCTTTAATACTTCAGAGTTAGCAAGCGGAATTTATACTTTACGGTTGAATTCAGAGACTGCTAATTCTACATTGAGAGTGGAGGTGATCCGCTAGTCAGCGTTAGAATTTATATTTACCCTGATAGAATATTTGGACGAGAGTCTGATGTTTCTATCAGGTTTTTTATTTCCATTTTTTCTTTCTAACTTAAAGTAAAAACCTACAAACCTACAAACCACTATTATGTTAGTCAAATCATTTGGCGCAGCCGTATTCGGCATTGACGCTACTATTATTACAATCGAAGTAAATCTTGCTCAAGGAATTAATTTTTTTCTTGTAGGACTTCCGGATGCAGCTGTGAAGGAATCACAACAACGAATCAAAGCCGCACTTACGAATAACGAACTTCGGTATCCAGGAAAAGAAATCACTGTGAATATGGCACCCGCAGACATTCGAAAGGAGGGATCTACTTTCGATTTGCCGATTGCGATTGGAATATTAGCGGCAAGTGAACAAGCGAAGCGATCCATCTTAGAGGAGTACATGATGCTTGGCGAACTATCTTTGGATGGTGATATTAAACCAATGACTGGGATTTTACCGATCGCACTTGCTGCAAAGGCTCATGGATTTAAAGGGATAATAATTCCAGCAGAAAACGCGCACGAAGCCATCATGGTGGAAGGAATTGACGTGATCCCGGTAAAAACGCTTCAAGATGTTATCAATTTCTTAGAAGACTCAAGCTGCATAGAACCTCTCATCAGTAATCAAGAACACCTTACGAACAGTAATGAAGTATACGAGATTGATTTTAGTGATGTAAAAGGTCAAGAAAACATTAAACGTGCCTTCGAGATCTCTGCTGCGGGTGGGCATAACCTCATTCTGATCGGACCACCTGGCGCTGGTAAATCCATGTTAGCAAAACGACTTCCAACAATTTTACCATCAATGTCAATTCCTGAAGCTCTGGAGACAACAAAAATTCATTCCGTGGTTGGGAAATTGCCGAAGAACCATCCGTTGGTCATGCAGCGTCCATTTAGAAAACCTCATCATACAATATCAGATGTCGCATTGGTGGGAGGAGGCAGTTATCCTCAGCCTGGTGAAATTTCCTTGGCGCATAATGGTGTGTTGTTTCTTGACGAATTACCCGAATATAAGCGGACGGTTTTGGAAGTGATGCGTCAACCAATGGAGGACAGAATGGTAACCATATCTAGAGCGAAATTTACAATTGATTATCCTGCCGGTTTTATGCTGGTGGCGGCAATGAATCCGTGTCCATGTGGATATCATAACCATCCTGAAAGAGAATGTACCTGTGGGAACGGAGTTGTCCAACGATACTTAAATAAAGTCTCTGGTCCTCTACTGGACAGAATCGACCTCCATGTTGAAGTAACTCCGGTATCATACAATGAGTTGCGAGATACGAAGCCAGAAGAGTCTAGTAAGTTGATACGAGAGCGAGTCTTAAAGGCACGACAAATTCAACAGAGTAGGTTTAATGCAGAAGCCGCTCCTACTAACGCGAACTCAGAGATGTCCTCACGCCAGGTAAGAAAGTATTGTCAGCTCGATGATTCGTCTGCTATAATCCTCAAAAGAGCAATGGAAAAGTTTGGTTTCAGCGCACGTGCTTACGATCGAATTTTAAAAGTAGCACGGACAATTGCTGACTTAAATGGGTCAACCGACATCGGAGTGCCTGAAATTGCTGAAGCAGTTCAGTATCGAAGTCTAGATCGAAAAGAGTGGGGGAATTGAAGGTCTAACGCTTTTTTCGAGGCCACCAACGAATTTCTTCGTCTGAGTCAGAATCAATGTGAATCTCGTCTGGCGGCTCATTATCGAAAAAGTAATGGACCCGCACGCCTTCTGCTGTTGTCGAATTGCCTGGGTAAATCCATTCTGTATCACCTGCGAAGATTGCTCCATATTTAACTTTTTCCAATACGAGCGTATCATTGGAATCATTAATAACCATTAGTCGTCCAAATTCAATAGCAATGTTCATTACCTCGCCAATGGAAAGGGTATATTAAGTTGTGCCATAAACGAAATAGGACCTACAGCTATCATCTCCATTTGCAACGTAGAGCGAAGCAGACATTAAAAATAGCGTCTCGATGATACCGAACCCAAGAAAGAACCCGATGACTCCTCCAGAAGCGCCCTTTTTGTTCATCTTTTGGGTAATCCAATAAAAGAGAGGGATCATGAGTAATCCTAGTAATAGGATCCCGAATAGTCCGAGCCAGAAGTTGAGTAGTATAAGTAGAAATTTGAATAGGTTTCTACTAAAGGATCAATTGGTGCGCTGAAATACAACCAGATAGTGAAATTCTTCCGGGATTAATCCTTGAAAGCTGAATCAATCAATGCTGCTTTAGTTGGATTCTGAAGTAACTCAAGAGCTCGCTCTTCTTTGCTGACGATAAGAAAATTTGCACAATGATCTAGACACAATTCTATGTCATGCGCAGAGAGCAGAATGCACTTATTCATTTCTTTCGCTATTGAGGTTAATAGAGCAAGTACCTTATTTTTATTAGGGTAGTCTAGAAAAGCTGTAGGTTCATCTAGCAAGATATACGGTGCTTCCTGCGCAATCACTTTTGCAATTGCTACCAGCTGTTTTTCTCCGTCGCTTAATTCCGAAGTGAAACGATCGCTGAGGTGTTCAATTTTTAATGTATTCAGAGCAGCATCTACGCTTGATTTATCTCGATCAGTTAATTTGCCAAAGATGTTCGTATACGGAGATCTTCCTGCAGCAATAAATTCTTGCGCCTGAACATAGTCCATTGCTGGAAATTGTACCGGGACAAAGGATAGTTGAGACGGCAACTCCTTCTTTGGGATCGTTATTACTTCTTGGCCAGCTAAAGTGATAGAACCTGATAGGAGTGGTAATTGTCCCGCAATTGATTTTAAGAGAGTTGATTTCCCAGATCCATTTTTACCTACAAGAACATACACACTTCCAAGATGAAGCTCCATAGAACTCGATTTTAGCAATGCCGTATTGTATCCGATATGTACCTCCGAAAATTTGATCATTTCAATTTGCGTAAAATGAGTAAAACTACAATTGGCGCACCGACAACAGATGTAAAGACATTAATTGGAATGTTGACTTGATTCTCAAGAAGCCGAATACAGATGTCACAAATCAAGACAAAAAGTGCCCCAAATAGCGCTGAGGCAATAATTAATATACCATGATGTTGAGTTTTCATGAGCATACGCACTAAGTTTGGTACTGCCAGACCAACAAAAGCAATTGGGCCACAAAACGCAGTGATTAATCCTGTAAGAATTGCAGTTATCGTGATGATTAGAAGTCGAATCATCCTAAAGTTCATCCCCATTAATTTGGCCTGATCTTGACCAAGCACAAGAAGGTTAAGTGGTTTGATAAGAAGTAGTGCCCCAAACAAGCCAATTAAAAATACAACAGATATTGTCAAGAGTTGATCATATTCAACTCTAGAAAGAGAGCCTAGCGCCCATAGCGTGAAACTTTTTAATTCCTGAGCATCGCTCACTGCTTGTAGCATCGATACGAGGGCTCCAGTAAAGCTTCCAAGCATAATCCCAATAAGTAGAAGTGATATCTGTGAACGCACGATACTGGAGAAGATAGATATGATTAATCCAAATAGAAGGGCGCCAATCAGGGCATTACTTATTATTCCAATGTCCGACATGAAAAATGGAATACCAGTCATAATACTAAAGGCGACGAATAGACTTGCACCTGAGTTGATTCCAAGCACGTATGGTCCAGCCATCGGGTTTTTGAATAATGTTTGCATTAACAATCCAGCAATCGAAAGTCCAGCACCGGCCAAAATAGCCATCATCATCCGTGGGATTCTTAGCTCGCGAACGATATTATGTTCAGTAATATCAGGATCGTAATTAAAGATTCCATTTAAAAAATCTCCTAATGAAAGTTCGGCAGGACCTGAATGAAAATGGAGGATTGCAACGATGGGTAAGAATACCAATGATAGAAACAAAAGGACCTTATGTCTTCTTGATATTATCATTTCTCCAATTTTTTGTAGAAGTTTAAACCACCCTCAATTTCAATTTCCGGATGAAATATTTGGATGAAATCAGCAAGTAAGAGATGAGGTTCAACAGCGCTTCGCTCCCAGAATAAATTAACATCATGTGTATAGCAATAGACTTCATTAGTCTTGTACGGTCCAAGATGTTTGCCTTTGGGATTGGCCTCAATAATCTCTGTTTTTGAGCTAAATCCAGGGTTAATCCAATAATTCGTTGATTCATTATCAATAATAATTCGCTCCATGCTTTTGAAGATACTGCCAGTTCCTTTGGTGTCCTTATACACATAGTTCGCACCTGCATCCTTGAAAAGAATTGCCATATAACTGTTTCCAGCTGGGGCAGTCCATTGGTCGCCCCTAAAGTTTCCACTAATTACCGCAGGTGTAGAGTCGATCGAATTCATTTTCAACGACATTTCCAAATATTCAGATTCTATCTTTTGAAAAGTGGATTTGGCTTCCTCCAATTTACCGCAGATTACTCCAACAAATTTTATCCACTCAGCACGTCCTAAAGGATGAGTTTCGCGCCAGTCATAATCCGGTACAGCGTCGACGCCAAATTTCTTTAACTTTTTTGCTTGAGGAAATTCCCTGCTAAACCCACTGTAGATGATGATGTCAGCCTTTGCGTTAATTGCTTTTTCAACTGAGAAGTTCGATTCACCCTTGAACTCGGTAATTTGTCCTTTTTTGAATTTCCTCTTGACCTCAGGATCATAAACATAGCTAATGTTTGTAATTCCCATTAGTGGCTCAAGCGCATCCAAACTCGACATCATGCCAATTGTTGTTTGTGAAAATGCAGCAATATTTTCCAGAGGAAGATGGATGACGTCATCACCTTTTTTTGATTTATCGTAAGTGAACTCCCAGCTGCGCTCGATTTTATGCGTATTCGGATCTATAAGATCAACCAAGTAGCCATTCGCGAGTGGAATGATATTGAAGTTCTTTGCATATTTTACTGAAATATCTTCGACGATTGTCTGCGACAATTCCTCAAACTCTATCTCATTAGTCTCATCTGTTCCATTGTTGGAACATGAAATAAGAAGCAACAAAAGGCATATGGATGCGGCTATTTTCATGCAGTAAAGATAGCAGAGAATGAACTTAATCGCAGAATGAACGGATCAATTATTTTCAGACGTCGAATTCAGCTCTTCATCAGATTCCTCTGTAGCTTCACCAACTTCCATCTGTCTACGTAGGAGGTCAGTATAAGTTCGAGGTCGTTTTGAATCTAACCATATGAATCCTGGTACGTATTGTTCTTCTTTATTGATTTTGTCCATCGGATAGAATACACCATCAGGTTCTTCAAGATACGTTATTCCAGTTACTTCATTACTGTCAATATCTATCCTTAAGTCACTAGAATATAGTCGATTCATCCCTATGCGTTTTCTCATGACGGTCGAATCAGTTAACTCATCATCCTCTGGGAAAAATATTGTAGTTGCGTTACCATATACTTTTGCCTCGTACAAATCATTGTCATTAAATCGGGCAATAATTTTTCCGCCGGCTACTTGATTAAACAAGCTATCAGATCCCAGGTTCATAAGTAAAGTAGCATGATCATGGATAATGACATTGTGAATAATTGAATCTGTGATATGGAGATCAATAAATTCACCTTTCATTTCAGCATCATTCGACCAAACAATGGGATCGTTGAATAATTCAATTTTCTCCTCTACTGGCGAGTAGGAGATACTGTCTGCTTTGCACTGGTATTTTGAAGAGTAAATACCAGCATTACTATGTGCTCGCATGTATTCTAGTGTGTCAAATTTATAGGAATACAAAGTGTCTGCATGCACATACATCGTGTCGTCTACAAGTTCTTTGATGGCAAACGCATTTCCCGTAAGGAAGGAGTAGTGGAGGCTATCTGAAATCATCGCATAGTCACCTTTAAACGACATTTCTTGTGTTGAATCTTTATAGTAAACGTTTCCCTTTCCTGTTGAGGTGCCGTCCTTTGGTTGGTATATTAGTGTGTCACCAGCTATATAGTCAGTCTCTCGCTGTATATGAGCATTCTGCTTAAGGATACCTTCCTCGGTTTGCGTATTATACCATCCCGACTCACAATAGATGTCTGTATCTCGTGTGTGGATGTTGGTAGGGCCATAAAAGTAAGTTTTCTTCTCACTATATCTATAACGAAGAGTGTCTGTCGTCATCTGAACTTCACTGCTTTTGTAATTAACATCGTGGCTAAAGAAGAAATTTTTGCTTTCTGGATGAAAGTAACCAACCTGACTAGTAAGAACTTCATTTGTAAGAATGCTTTGAACTTTCCCTCTATTCGTATAAGACGCCTGACTTTTACGTGCATCGTAATCGAGCGAATCTGTTGTTAATTTATATTCATTGTCTCGCACGCGAACATTGCCCCAAAGTTTTGCTTTTCTTGTGCGCCCGTTGTAAAAGAGCGAATCGCAGAATAGGTTTAATGTATCACGTTTATTGATGTGGACATGCCCATATGCATATACGACGTTCTTGCGCTGATAATAGTGCGCGGAATCACAATACATCTTATTCCCTTGGTAGAGAAAACTTACGTTACCAATTAGTCGGGCTTTTCCAGTTTCATCATCATACGCCAATTGCTCCGAACCAGGCAAAAGTTCGAGTAAGTCACGCTGTGCGAACGAGCACATTGTAAGCAAAAAAAGTGCGCATCCAAGGAGCGCACTTTTTAATATATTGACTTTTAATATCAAGCGAGCACTTTATTGTTTAATGTCTGAGATCTATCTGGACCTACAGATACTACGGTAATTGGAACTTCCAAGTTTCGTTCCAAATATTCAACGTAGTTCTTTAATGCCGCCGGCGCATCATTGTAAGATGATAGTGTAGTGAGGTCACTATTCCAACCTTCAATTTCTTCATACACCGGTACAACTTCAACGTCACTAACGTCGTATGGGAAGTAATCGTATCGTTCGCCATCAATTAAATAATGCGTACAAGCTTTAATCGTATCGAAACCATCAAGTACATCAGCTTTCATCATTGAAAGTTTTGTTACTCCATTAATCATGATAGCATACTTCAACTGAGGTAAATCAATCCAACCACAACGCCTCGGACGCCCTGTTGTAGCTCCAAATTCTGATCCTGATTTTCTGATTTCTTCTCCAACTTCATCTTCTAATTCAGTTGGGAATGGTCCACTACCAACTCTCGTACAGTATGCTTTGAAGATTCCTATAACATCACCAATTTTAGTAGGTGCAACTCCAAGTCCGGTGCAAGTACCCGCTGTTACCGTGTTTGAGGAAGTAACAAATGGATACGTTCCGAAATCAATGTCAAGCATAGTTCCTTGAGCACCTTCAGCAAGTATCTTTTTGCCATTTTTCATAGCGTCATTGATGTATTGCTCGCTATCAATAGCTGGAAGCTCTTTTAGCTTCTCAACCGCAGCTAGCCATGGACCTTCTAGTTCACCCAGATTATACTCGAAATCATCGAAATGATTAAGGATATTTTTGTGCTTGTTAACAAGAGAAGTGTATTTCTCTTTGAAGTTCGGAGAATAAATATCTCCAACTCTAAGGCCATTTCTTCCTGTCTTGTCCATGTAAGTTGGACCGATTCCTTTCAGCGTGGATCCAATTTTATCTTTTCCTTTTGCCGCCTCTGAAGCAGCATCTAATAACCGGTGCGTTGGAAGAATAAGGTGAGCCTTCTTTGAAATTACAAGTCTTGATTTGATATCAAGGTTGTAAGGTGCCAATTTATCTAACTCTTGCTGAAAAATAACAGGATCGATAACGACTCCATTTCCAATCAAGTTAATTACACCATCACGAAAGATTCCGGATGGAATCGTGTGAAGTACGTGTTTTATTCCTTCAAACTCAAGTGTGTGACCAGCATTAGGCCCACCTTGGAAACGAGCAATAATGTCGTATTGTGGTGTTAGTACATCTACGATTTTTCCTTTTCCTTCGTCACCCCATTGTAAACCGAGTAATACGTCTACTTTCATTTTTATGAATTAAAATAATTGATACCAGCTGTTTCGTTTTCACAGATAGTATAGACTTGATTTAATTTTGCTATGCCAAAAACCTTCTCAACGTTGCCGTTGATATTAATCAGAACCAGCTCTCCTCCCATGATGCGTGATTTTGTCAGCGTGCGCATGAAAAATCCAATACCAGAGGAATTTGTATGAGTTAATTCTTGAAGGTCAAATATTATTCTGTAGTAATTTTGGTTGAGATGATCGAAAACGACTTGTTCAAGCTCTTGGTAGTCCTCTTCAGAAGTGATTTTACCAACGAGCCTATAAATAATTACTGGGTCTTGAATAGATATGTTATGTGCTAAACTCAATTCTCTAGATTATTTATTTTCTGGTTTGTTTTCTTTACGAACACCATAGAAGTAAAGTGAGTGATGCTGAATATCGATGTCAAATATATCTTCTATTGTCGCTTTTATTGTTTGAATCCTCGGATCACAAAATTCCAGAAGTTCGCCCGTGTCAGTAAGAATAACATGATCATGTTGTTTCGACGCATGTGCCTTTTCAAACTGGGCGATATTTTTACCGAATTGGTGTTTACGGACTAGATTACATGCCAACAATAATTCAATTGTGTTGTAAAGAGTCGCACGAGAAACGCGATAGTTTTGATTCTTCATTTCGACATATAAAGTTTCTATATCGAAGTGTCCTGAATAGTTATAGATTTCAGCAAGTATAGCGAAACGTTCCGGAGTTTTCCGGTGCCCGTTCTTTTCTAAATATGCAGAAAAGATGTCCTTAACTGTACCTTGTAATTCTTCTTGAATCATTGATAAATCAGTAAGCAACAAAATTAATTAAATAATGAATGTTGTTGGCGATAAATTTATAATGAAAAAGGGGAGTTATCCACAAGTTATCATTAAAATCACGCATGTGACCAATGATAAAGGTTTCTTGGAACCGAAATCATTTAAATTGTTGGAAGAATGAGCTTTGTAGTAAGTTGAAACTCTTAAACGATTGAGTCAACGATGTCACCTCTAGACTCGCCAGAGATAACTTTTTCTAGTACTGTCGTGTAAAGTCCATCGATGTGTTCTTCGTCAATTCCCAAAGCAACTCCATACTTATGTACGAGCTTGTCTTCTGAGGGGTCAACATTTCCGTCAATGCAAATCATTTCAACGAACTGCACGAATTGCTCGTAACGCTGTACTTTTGAAATTGGCGGGATCATCGCATAAGAGGTAGGGCTTCCCATAATCTCAATGACTTGCTCGTTGGTAAGTGATAAACGAGTAGCAATACGCGCTAGCAACTTAGCTTCCGCTTCATCAACTCTTCCGTCTACACGAGCGAGCATTACTAGGTTTCTGAAATGTCCTTTGTCTGCGCTTTGCTGTCCCGACTCAAATAATTGTGCTATTGTTCCCATGTTGTGCTTAAATTTCGTGGCAAAGATAGTGTTTTCATTTGCTCTAAGACTTCCTCCTAGATATTATTTTCAATGAATCCGATCAAAGCATGAATTACCTTAATATGAATTTCTTGAGCTCGATCTGCAAATTTAGATTTGGGTGCTCTAATTTCGACATCACTTATATCTGCCATCAGACCACCAGATTTACCAGTTAATGTAATCACCTTCATGTTTTTAATACGGGCGGCTTCAATAGCATTGATTACATTTTTGGAATTTCCGCTTGTAGATATTCCGAGTAAAACGTCATTTTCATTTCCTAATCCCTCCACGTATCGCGAAAAGATATATTCAAATCCATAGTCGTTACCTACACAGGTGATATGGCTTGGATCTGAAATTGAAACAGCTGCGATTGAATCTCTGTGATCTCTAAATCTACCAGAAAGTTCTTCGGCAAAATGCATTGCATCGGACATCGATCCGCCATTTCCACAACTAATGATTTTACCACCGTTTTTTAACGCTTGAACCATGATTTTACCCGCTTCTGCGATCTTAACATGATTCTCTGAAGTGTTAAATAATTGCAAAATTTCCGCTGCTTCGGAAAAATGGTCTGCTATTTGATTTTCATTCATTGAAAATTGGTTTTCTTCAAAAATAAAGAGAATCTTAATAGCGGGGCAGAAAAAGTCAATCAATCTTGCTATATTTGAAACTCGAGCAAAGGCTCAAAAACAAAACAAACTATGAAAAAAAGTTTACTAGTAATTTGTGTAGCGATCATATCACTTTCGGCAAGCGGACAAGATTGTTTCACTCGTATACAGAAGGCATTTGATGAAAGAGGTGCTTACTCTGTTGCAGATGATATGCACAGAAACGTAATATTATCATTCTTCGAGGATGGAAGTTCTTACTGTATCTCAGGTAAAGCGCGTGTAGAGAACGGATTTATTATCTCTGTTTTCAAGCAATTCCAAGATGACACATACGAACTGATGGAAAAGAAATTCTACAATTCTGAGAAAAAATCTCCAACTATCGTAAATGGAATATCAGAGATGATTTATGATACAGATCGAGAGAAGTTTAAAGTAGTCTTTATTGAGACGCTTAAGCCAAAACAAAAAGAATACAAAGAAGTCACGCTACCAGATGGTATTTAAGATGACATAAAATAATTTGAGTCCCGCTTCATAATTGAAGCGGGACTTTTTATTTTCGCTCTAATTATTGAATAGGGCTAATAAGTATATTTGAACATGAGTACACTGGCGAATAAGGTTATTTGGATTACAGGGGCTTCTTCTGGGCTTGGAGTTGAGATGGTTCGACAATGCGCTAAGATGGGAGCTAAGATTATTCTATCAGCACGAAATGAAGAGAAGTTAAATTCATTGCGTCTTGAGCTTTCTAATCCCGATGACCATCTAGTACTTCCTCTCGATTTGGGGGATTCAAGTAAATTCAATGAGTTGGTGAAAGTTGTTACTGATAAGTACGGCAGAATTGATGCCCTATTTAATAACGGTGGAATTTCTCAACGCTCAGAAGCTTCAAGTACTTCATTGGAAATTGATCGAAGAATAATGGAGGTCAATTATTTTGGTAATGTTGCTCTTACTAAAGCGATTTTACCAATCTTTCAAAAGCAGAAATCAGGACATTTCATTGTCATTTCTAGTATCGCTGGGAAATTTGGATTCTTCTTAAGAAGTGCATATAGTGCTTCAAAGCATGCGCTTCATGGGTTTTATGAAAGCTTGATGCTCGAAGAGGAGTCAAATAATATCAAAGTGACAATAGCATGTCCTGGTAAAATAAACACGCAAATTTCGGTCAATGCACTGAACGAAGAAGGCAATTCAACCGGCGTGATGGATGATAATCAAGCTAATGGGATGTCGGCAGAAGAATGCGTTCGTCAACTTATTAAAGCTGTACAAAAAGACAAGAAAGAGGTACTGATTGGGAAGAAGGAAATAAAAGCGGTTACGCTTAAGCGTTTCTTCCCAAAAATGTTCTGGAAGGTTATTAAAAAACAGAAATAGAATTTAGATAAATCTCTACTGGAATAATGGCTTTCCACCCATTAGATCGTTGACTTCTCCTCTAACTCGTTCTATAGTATCCTTATTCTCAATGTCACTCAGGACCTCATCAACAAGTCCAACTATTGTAGGTATCTCATTAGCGTTAACTCCACGAGTGGTGATGGCTGATGTTCCAACACGCATTCCAGAAGTTACAAACGGTGATTCTGTATCAAATGGAACCATGTTCTTATTAACAGTAATGTCAGCAAGAACCAAAGTATTTTCGGCGTCTTTTCCAGTAACACCTTTTGATCGAAGGTCAATAAGCATCGAATGATTATCTGTACCTCCAGATATTACAGCATACCCACGTTTAATAAACTCATCGGCCATGATTGAAGCATTCTCTTTAGTTTGCTTCATATATGATTTGTAATTATCAGATAGTGCTTCGCCAAAAGCGATAGCTTTCGCGGCGATTACGTGCTCTAAAGGTCCACCTTGAGTTCCCGGGAATACCGCAGCGTCAAGTAAGGCAGCCATAGATTTTAAATTGCCATTTTTCCATTTTAAACCGAATGGATTGTCGAAGTTTTCACCTAACATAATTACTCCTCCTCTCGGTCCACGTAGTGTTTTATGAGTGGTTGTTGTAACAATATGACAGTGCTCCATTGGGTTATTGAGAAGGCCAGCAGCTATCATTCCAGCAGGATGAGAAATATCCGCTAGAATTAATGCACCAACTTGATCAGCTATTTTTCGAATTCTTGCATAATCCCAATCACGAGAATAGGCAGATGCTCCACAAATAATCAACTTCGGATTCTCCTCAAGAGCAACAGCTTCCATTTGATCGTAATCCACGCGCCCCGTTTCCTTATTTACACCATAAAAGTGAGGTTCATAAAGCTTTCCAGATAAGTTTACCGGAGACCCATGAGATAAATGTCCACCATGAGACAGGTCGAATCCAAGAATTTTATCACCTGGTTTAAGGCAGGCCATCAATACAGCAGTGTTTGCAGAGGCACCTGAGTGAGGTTGAACATTGGCCCATTCAGCTCCAAAGAGTTCTTTGAGTCGTTCGATTGCGAGAGTCTCAACTTGATCCACGATCTCACATCCACCATAATATCTTTTACCTGGAAGTCCTTCAGCATACTTATTGGTAAGTACACTTCCCATTGCTTCCATTACTTCTTCGCTAACAAAGTTTTCTGATGCGATAAGTTCAATACCGTTAACTTGACGTTCTTTCTCTGCGTCAATTAAGTCGAAGATTTTTTGATCTCTTGGCATTCGATTCTAATAATTTCGTTTGAATATGTTTTTTAATCCGTCTGTAAGTGCAGTATCAGGCTTATATCCAGTTAGATCAACTAGTTTTTTAGAGCTTCCTACTCGGCGCTCTACTTCATAATCGTAACGTTTCTTAGGTGCTTCAATAAATGTTACGTCTGAGTTTGAGTTCGTGATCTCCTTGATGCGATCTGCAACATCGATGATACACCACTCCGCTTCATTTGCAATATTTACAATGTGACATCCCGTAATTCCCATCAAGCGAACACAAGCTTCTACTGTGTCGTCAATGTAGGTGAAGTCTCTAGTCTGTTTTCCTGTTCCAAAAACAGTGATGTTGTTACCTGCCAATGCTTGCTCAAAGAAGAGAGGAATCACCATTCTATTATCTTGATTCCATCCGTAAACATTAAAAAATCTTAGAGAAACAACGTTTAAACCTTTTTCCTCAAAGTGTGATGCTAAGTAGATCTCATTGTATCGCTTTGCCATCGCATAAGATGTGCGTGGATCAACTAGGACTTCCTCCGTCAATGCAGATTCAATAGCCGAATGACCATAGATTCCACTTGTTGAGGCGTACATTATTTTTTTAATATTATTTACCTCAGCTGCGTGAACAATATTTCGAGTTCCGATGACCTCAACATCCATTGTTTCAACAGGATTGTCAGCAACAATATCAACACCAAGAACTGCAGCAAAATGAAAAATCAAGTCGCAACCTTTTGATGCATTCACAACTGTGTCAATATCTCTAACATCACCCTTGATAAAATTTATCTTTTCGAATGTTTCTTTTTCTAACTTATTGCCTCGAAGTAATGAGTCTAAAACAACAACATCATGTCCATCATCAACAAGTCGTTTTGATAAATTACTTCCAATAAATCCTGCGCCTCCTGTTATTAGTATTTTCATTCTAGTAGATTTAGTGCAAATATGATGATTAATTTCCTATTCGTATATACCGTTTGACACGAATTTACATCCTTTTTACCACATGTAATTTGTGGGTTAAAATTCCCGACTCCGCATGAATTATTCCCTCGGCTGTTAGCCGATCTTTTCGGATATGACCACTAGCATGGATAATGTTTCCTATGCCATCAAGAATACCAACATGAGTCGAAATCCCTTTAGAATTATTGAAGTATGCGAGGTCTCCTGATTGTATGTCTTCAAAACTAACTAACTGTCCATGATCGACTTGCTTTGATGCGTCCCGGGGAAGATTCCAGCCAAACAATCGATAGATCACTTGAGTGATTCCTGAACAGTCAATTCCGTAGACTGATTTACCTCCCCAAAGGTATGGGGTGTTGATGTAATTTTCAGCGTATTCGTATAGTGTGGTAAAGTTTTCTTGACTCTTTTCTAGTATCTCGAATCTATCTTGACCAATTGTGAATGAGTCCATTTCCTCAGGAATGAAAGATCCACGAGAAATTCGTTGATTACCCCATGGTGTTGAGAGAAGTACTTCGCGGTGACTCAAATAAGAATTACCATCCGACCATCGTTTGACCTCGTTGTCAGATAGTTTGCGAAGATGTTTATGATCAATATAACCTTCGTAGCCATCAGAAAGTATTTTAATTTGAGCCCAAGGTACATCGATATCATGCACTTCGATGATCTCACCGAATAACAATTGACTCACAATCTCAGATTCGTCCGCCGCGGCTGCACGAACAGGAGCTATACTGACCAAACAATATGCGTTGAATTTTGACATTACTTTCGGGGGAAATTTGGACTTTTCTTTAAATTAGATAGCTGTTGCATGTGTCTCTCGTTGTGATAGACAACGAATAACAGCGCATCTCCTAATTTTAGTCGGACGATTTTTGAAATCGAAATAGGGATTTTTACTTTCCTCATGTTAACAGTCTGTGCCAGGGCAAAAATATCGAGTAATTCACGTTGGTTTTTCACAAACTCTTCCGCTTCATTTCCGGTTATAAGCGAAGGTACGACCGTTGGGTTTTGACTTTTCGGTGCTTTAAACTTTCGCTTAACGTTTTTTAACCTCCCTAATTTCATCGATTTCCATGCGGATCGACCTAATGGTGAACTAACAAATTCATCTTTCGCATTTCTAAATCGAGTACCATCAATCTTGCTTTTAAAAACTGGGTGATAGTATTTCGAGTATGAATTTAAATGAGCTAAAATTTCTGCAACACTCCAAATACCTGGGTTGGGTCTCCAGTTTAATTGATTTTCACTCAATTTATGCATCCACTTTTCAGCCTGAGAGATGTTCTCCTCGGTGATGTCAGTAGCAATACGTATTAGCTCTTTTGTAGTCATCATTTTACGCAAAATTATGAGTGATTCTCTGCGTGATTCAAAAGTAACAATTTCATAGATAATCGTCACTAGAAAATAGTTACTTTCGTGATGAATTTAATTGTATTATTGAATGGAGTCAGAGCGACCTTTAATTTTAGTGACAAATGATGATAGTATCTCTTCGAAAGGGATTCGATCACTGTACGAGGCAGTTTTACCATTTGGCGATATAATTGTTATTGCACCGGACTCTCCGCAATCAGGAATGGGGCACGCGATAACAATTAACGATCCGCTACGAATGGAAGAGGTTGATGCGTTGGGAGGAGTTGGTGTTTATTCTTGTTCTGGAACTCCAGTTGACTGTGTCAAGTTGGGGATCTCAGAAGTTATGCACCAAAAGCCAGACTTAATTGTTTCAGGAATTAATCATGGAGCTAATACCGCTACAAATGTATTGTATTCAGGAACGATGTCTGCGGCGATTGAAGGTGCTATGGAGGGTATCCCGTCCATTGGGTTTTCTCTTGACTCATTTGATCCACGTGCAGACTTCACCGTAGCAATGAAAGTGGTCGAGAAGATTGTCAAAGAGGCACTGGAAAATGGAATTCCCACAGGAAATTGCTTGAACGTTAACATACCTTATGTTCAGCAGGAGGATTTTAAAGGTTTAAAAGTTTGTCGTCAGGCGAATGCTTATTGGGAGGACAGATTTGACAAACGTTTAGATCACCATAATAGAACGTATTATTGGTTGACCGGTGATTTTAAAGATCAGAAGGAACAGACTGATACGGACGTATATTGGATTTCAAAGGGGTATGCAACAGTTGTGCCTACTCAATTTGATATGACGGCATATGATATAATGGAGAAAATTGAAAATTGGAATATATGAGTTTGAAGAAATGGACATTACAGCATACTTATGGAGCTATGATAGGGATATTAACACCTATCGCTATATTTCCTCTTGTCCTAGTTTTTCTTGCTTGGATGCAAGATTACTACTTTGAGTTTTTATGGGCGAAATTCAATTCGAATAACCCTTATCAGATTAAGATACTAACGATCTCGATAATTGCTAATTTGTTCTGGTTCTACTTCTTTTTGAATCGTAAAAAGTATGATCACGTACGTGGAATTATTATCGGCTCCATCGCTTTTGCTCCGTACGTTTTGTACGTGAAATTCTTCTAATTGATGTCGGACGGAAAGAAATTCTACATAATTGCTGGGGAAGCTTCGGGGGATTTGCATGCAAGTAATATGATGCAGGCCTTACTGGAGGAGGACTCAAACTTGGATTTTCGATATTGGGGTGGTGATAAGATGCAAAGTGTAAGTCCAGGAATGGTTAAGCACATCAAAGACCTAGCATTTATGGGGTTTCTGGAAGTTATTATGAATCTTCGAACCATTTTAAAGAACTTAAGTTTTTGTAAAAAAGATATTCTAGAATATAAGCCGGATGCCCTCATACTCGTAGATTATCCTGGCTTTAATCTAAGAATTGCTGAATGGGCTAAGGAACACGGAATACGAGTGATTTATTACATTTCACCGCAAGTATGGGCATGGAAGCAAAAACGGGTTCATAAGATTAAGAAAGTGGTGGATGACATGTATGTGATTCTTCCATTTGAAAAGGATTTCTATAAAAAATTCGATTACAATGTTAGCTATGTAGGTCATCCACTCTTAGATGAGATTTCTAAATATGGCTTCAATGATGAAATGAAATTGGAATTTCATCAACGATATGGTTTAGATGATCGTCCGATAATAGCAGTCCTGCCCGGAAGCCGAAGACAAGAAGTAAGCAAGAAATTACCGATAATGCTCGAGGCGCTAAAGCCCTTTGCAGACTATCAGATTGTAATTGCTGGTGCGCCAAGCTTGGATGCGGCATTTTACGCGCCCTATAATAATGAGAATGTAAAGATGATATCCAATGAGACTTATCAGCTTCTCTCATGCTCATCTGCTGCGGTAGTGACTTCAGGTACAGCGACACTTGAAACTGCACTTTTCAAAGTACCTGAGGTGGTATGCTACAAAAGTTCTATGGTGTCTTATTCAATAGCCAAGCGTCTCGTGAAGGTAAAATACATCTCACTTGTAAATTTAATAATGGATAAGGAAGTTGTAATCGAGCTGATTCAGCATGATTGTAATCCAACGGCTATTCGTGCAGAGATCAAGAAATTACTTGATGATTCTGAATATCGAAATACGCTCGATAAAAACTATAATGATCTTGAAAAAACACTAGGCGGAGGCGGTGCGAGTAAAAAAGTAGCACAATCCTTGCTTAGTAAGATGTAATTAATGAATTGAGATCCAGTATAGGATGAAGTGGATAGTGACATGTGTTTTGATAATGTTCTTTTTTCTTGGGAATTCCCAAGTGATGAACATTGGCATTCTACACACGCACAAAGTCAAAAGTGTTCAATTTGATTACAACGAATCGTCCTATGAGATTATTGCTGATGGGGCTAATATAGGTCGCATAGAGTATGGAGGCTCAGCTCGGATTACCTTATCGAATGGCAAGCTACAGTTGAAAGTAAAGGATGAAATCATTGGCTCATATGCGAAAATTCATCTTAATGGTAGTGGAATTCTCAGTATTACATCGAAATCACCCTCAGTCCGTCAGCGTTCGCATCAGGATGCATTTACATTGACTGCAAAGAGTAATAGAATAACAATTGTGAATCGAGTAAGCCTAGAGAATTACCTTTCAGGAGTTATTGAGTCTGAGGCTGGTGGTGGTCGGCACCCGGAGTACTATAAGGTACAGGCGCTCATGAGTAGGACTTATGCTTTGAGGAACCGGAATAGGCACAAGGCAGATGGTTTCAGCTTATGTGATGGTGTGCATTGTCAAGCTTATCATAATAGATTGCGATTTACTCCTGAGATACGAACAGCAGTTAAGGCAACCAAAGGGGAGGTTCTTTGTAATCAAGTAGGTAAGCTAGTGGCGACCTACTTCTCTGCCAATTGCGGAGGGCAGGTTTGTGATGCCTCTCATGTTTGGAATAATTCAGTGGCACATGTCGAAACTTTCAAAGACACATTTTGCATCCACACTAAACAAGCAACTTGGACTAAGAAAGTTAGCCAGTACGCCTGGAAGAGCTTTTTAGTGAATAGATATGGATATCCAGTTGGTGATTCAGTGATGAATGCTCGAATCTATTCATTCGAGTCTGAGGATCGATCGGCTTTCTATATACACCCATCTCTGGGAATACCGATGCGGGACTTGCGATTTAAGTTTGGTTTAAAATCGGCGTTTTTCAATACGCGCCCATCAGGAGATCAAGTCCTGATATCTGGTCATGGCTTTGGTCATGGTGTCGGTTTATGTCAAGAGGGAGCCATGAGCATGGGGAATAAAGGATACAATTACAGACAAATTGCACTTTATTATTTCACAGGTGTTTCAATACGAAGTTACTCTGACCTTTAGAGCGTGTTCATTTCGCAGGCCGGACTAATTTGTTCGTACCATTGAGAGACGTCGTCATTTTCTTCTAATGTGAACCCGCACTCAGAACCTAGGATGTCATAGATTACGTCGGGACTACTCTTAAAAAAGAGCATTTCCATTCCTCTGTGACTAGTTACCCCAAGTTCAATTTCTTTTGGTTTTTTAGCGGTATAATATACCCAAGTCGATTTGTTGCCTCCGTTCCTAGTGCATTTTAGGTATTCGGTAGAGCCAAGGTCTGTGCTTTTATAGATAAAGACTTCTGGTATAGGTTCTATATCTGTATTCTCTTCTGTTTCCTGAGTTAAGTCGGAGTCATTTGGTGTCGACTCGCTTGCACAAGACGTGATTATAAGTGTAGAAATTAGTAAGAAATAGAACTTCATAGAAATGAGATTGGTTCCTATAAAACTACGAAAATACACGAGACATGAATGGTGTTCTAATCGTAGAAGATCACGAAGATATCTTCATCGTCCTTCTTGAAGTACTTCTTTTCTCGAGCGAATCGTTCTACTTCGGAACGATCGTTTAATTTATCGAGAGTTGATCGCGTTTCAAGTAATTGCTCTTCAATTTCTGCCTTAGAAGTCTCGAGTTGATCTAATTTGTTACTGTGTCTAATGAGCGTGAAGATATTATCCTCACTAAGAAATAAGGTGTATGCCAGGAAGATGACTGTTGCCAGAACAAATTTGTTACGCAGATATGAAAGCGCTTTTTTCACAATTCAAAGATAGGAGTTAGCAGTCGCTGATTAAGAATGATCTTAAGATGTTATTCAGGTTCTTTTGTTTAAAAAGCCAAATCAATGTATTATGCCCGCAATTAGCAATCCACCCATAATGAAAAGTAAGACTCCAACTAGCTTTTGAACACCATTAATCGTCGTTTTCCCAACTAGTTTTTTCCCAATGTATGTTCCGAGAAATGCAAAAATGATTCCGACGAGCAGTAAGGTTTTACCATCGCTTAATGCTTCGTATAGATCAAATTTTTTACCTGAGCTCAGTGTGATGAGACCAAGATAGATTGGGATCCGTGTGAAATCAATTGTGAGCGAAATGGCATTTGAGGTGCCAATGAATTGATTTTTATTCAATCCTGATTTGGATAAAAATGCAGATCGAAAGGCTCCTTGGTGACCACTAAGTCCACCAAAAAAACCACTCAGTATACCTCCTGCGGGTAAGTATTTGGGCTCAACGGTGATATCCTTGAATTTAGGCACAAGTTCGAACCAAGCAAAGAAAATCATTAGTCCACCTATAATAACATTCATATAAGTAATTACAAAGTCATAGTTTCCAATTGAATAACTGTGAATCGGTGAGAATTCGCTAAAGTGGGTGAGCAACCATCCTCCAATGGCTGCAGATAGCATTGCAGGGATTCCAAATCTGATATAAACGAAGCGGTCTATATCTTTACGGACTAGGAAGAATTTGAAAATGTTATTCGCAAGGTGAACGATGGCGGTGGCTCCGATAGCAACCGGTAGATCAAAAAAGATACTGAATACTGGAAGCATGATGGTTCCAAGACCAAAGCCCGAGAAGAAAGTTAATCCTGCCCCGAAGAGCACAGCAATTGCGATAATCACTAAATTCATAACATAAAAAAACACAAAAGAATCCAACCAATTGTATCGAAAACAGTATTTTTTGGGTCAAATTATATGACTATGATCGATTTTAGAAGTGATACTGTAACGAAACCAACGCAAGCGATGCGCGATGCTATGTTTACTGCGCCAGTTGGAGATGATGTTTTTCAAGATGATCCAACAATTAACGAGCTGGAAGCCTATGCAGCGGATATGTTTGGAATGGAGGCTTCTATTTATTGTGCGTCAGGCACACAGACAAATCAAATAGCTATTAATTTACATGTTCAACCTGGAGGAGAAGTGATCACTCATCAAGAAAGTCATATATATAAGTATGAAGGTGGTGGGATTGCTCGAAATTCAGGAGCTTCAGTGCGTTTACTTCAGGGTGATCGCGGAAGATTAAGTGTTGATTCGATTGAAAAATGGATTAATCCCGATGATATTCATCTACCCATTACTCAGTTGGTTTCGTTAGAAGACACTACGAATCGTGGGGGTGGGGCTATCTACGATTTTGAGGAAATAAAGAAAATCAGTGATTTTTGCCGTAAAAACAACTTGCCATTACATTTGGATGGTGCACGATTGATGAATGCTATGGCCGAGAATAATGTTGATTTAAAGACTTATGCTGCAGAGTTCGATTCTATATCACTTTGTTTGTCAAAAGGACTCGGTGCACCTGTTGGATCTTTACTTATTGGAAAGAAAGATTTCATCTACAAAGCCAGACGAGTTCGTAAGGTGTTCGGGGGTGGAATGCGCCAAGCAGGAATTATTGCAGCTGGCGGACTCTACGCTTTAAAAAACAATGTCACGAGACTAACTAAAGATCATTCTAATGCCAGAGCTTTAGAAGCTGCTTTTAATGAATTGGAATGGGTTATGGAGGTTCCAAAAGTCGATACGAACATTGTAGTTGTTATTCTCAAAGACGAGAGTAAAAGAGATGAAATTATTTCCGAGCTGGCGAATCAAGAAATCAAAGTAATGGCTTTTGGTCCAGGAATGATTCGACTTGTGACGCATTTGGATGTTTCGAAAGACGAGATCGACCAAACGATCACAACAATTCGTTCGTTAAGAGTTTAGATGAAGAGTATTCTTTCCATATCAATTTTAGTTCTCATAAGCCTCTTAACTTCATGTGGTTCTGAAGTGAACGAAGTGCGCGATATGAGCGATATTATTCCAACTGCGGATGGGGATTATTCTAGCGATACATCTGGCGTAAAACCAATCACGGATTCTTTGGTGTTTTTACAAGAACAATTCGAAGGGTTGGGAATTTCCTTTGATAGTATCACGAAAGTTTCGACAAGGGTAATTGCAGATCGATTTGGTCATACGGATGAGATTAAATATTCCCTAATCGGTGATGGACAGGCATTGAACATATATCGTTGGAATTATAAAGATTCCGCTCGGGTTACCAATGCTATGTTCAATTGGATCGATTGTTTTGGCGAGCGCTGTAAGTCGATAATGGTCGGAGAGAGCAAGAACCTTCAAAGCAATGCGTTTCATTTATATGCAAACGATGAGTGCATGATATTTTTAGAGTCGGATCATGCAATTAAAACAAGATCTGTTGAGAAGTACTTGGAGAGCGTCGATCCGAAGAAGGAATGGAATTATGTTCTCGAACAATCACGCAGTGGAAAAGTTCGTTGGTATCAATTCGAGGATAAAAAGAAAACCCCCATCAAATTAGAGAAATAATGTTTATTGTAAATAGAGGATATATTCTTGTGCGCGGCAAACAACCATTTGTTGATTGGGCAAATGCACAGCAGCCAGAGTTTGAAGTGACCGTTGATGGTGAACCAACGATATATCTAGTTGAGGAAGAATTCTATGATGAACAGTTATTAATAAAAGAAAACTTCAAACGAATTTTCTTTGCAGAACTTGACGCTGTCTCTGATGATGAATCATCATTTCCGGATATCAAACTTCAGGTATTCAACGATTGGTTCAATGTTGAGACTGGATCTACAGTCATGGACACTATGAAAGGCGGACTCAATCGAGAGTAAATTCAAGACCATTTATTTTTCAATTAAAACGGCGTTATAATAATTCGGATCAGTTGAAACGTCTTTAGTCGTCCAATCAGGTAGGTCAAACTTAACCCCTTCGCTTTCAACTTCTAGTTCGGCAAGTATCAGTCCTTCGTGGTTGCCTTGAAAAACATCAACCTCCCATGTTCGGCCGCAGTGTAAGATCTCAAATCGTTCTTTGCGAATGTGTTTGTCTGTGAACAAGTCAATCATTTCTTCCGCATCATTGACAGGGATTTCATATTCAAATTCAGTGCGTGTAACGCCTTCTGTTTTTCCCTTAATTGTCAGGTAGCCATTTGATCCTTTAATTCGAACTCGAACAGTACAATCAATTGAACTACTGAGATATCCCTGAACAATTAGTTCTGGGCTAGGCTTCGGGAGATCTTCCCATTTCTTATGATCAACGAGGAATTTGTATTCAATTTCTTTCATCCGCTAACACCTGTAAATCCATATTTTCCATTCTTCTTAAAGAGTAATAAAGATGATCGTAGGTCATGTTTACCATCTCTGATTCGAAATGTATACCTATAACCATCGCTCTTTTTTTCGACCTCAGCAATTTCAATTCTTTGAATGTCTAGCATATTGATATTTACCCATTTGTCTGTGATGAGGTCAATTCCTCCAAATAATTCATCTACAAATTAAACTTTGTTACCGCCTAAAAACTTAATCTGTTTTTTGCGGTATTTTTTGTCTAATTTCTTGATGATCTTGCCTTTCTTGTGAGACATCACTGCTTGAACGAATGAATTCGCGAAGTCAATTTGACTCTGCTCAATCTCTTGAGCATGAGTACTCGTGAGCATTAGCAAACCAATAAAAAGTAATGTGAGTCGTTTCATAGAACTAAGATAGTAATTTGATGGTGACGAAGGCTTGTTATCATTGCTTATATTCGTAGCGAAAAATGGAGTTGAAAATCATTCATAGAAAGGATTTGGATAATGAGCGATGGGACGCACTTGTCGCTAGCTCAAAGGAGGTTTCCTTTTTTTCGTATACATGGTACTTAGATGCAATCGCAGAAAACTGGTGTGTAATTTCGAATGATTCATATTCGATTGGGGTCGCCTTGCCATATACTGAACGCATGGGGCAGCAAATATTATACACTCCCATTTTTGTAAGTTATCTAGAGTTACTTGGAGATAAAGCATCCGCTGACTTTAATAAATGTCAAGAACTTATTCTGGCAAATTTTAAACATATAGAGGTGGAGTTTAAAGAATCAATTTTAGGTCCGAACTATGAGGTGTTTGTTTCTCAGTTATCTGATGGGACTGGTAAAAGAAAGTCGCAGGTGAATCGAATGCTGAACAAAGCAAGGCGTTTTGGCTTGGAAGTTAAGCATAGTTCAGACTGGAAATCGGTCTTTGAGATTATTCGATCTGAGTTGAATAATAAGTTTTCTGGTATGAGTTATACTTCTCTTAAGCGCTTAGCGGACATGTATCTTCAAGCAAATAATGAGGGACGTTTGCTCTCCTTTGAAGTTTCAAAGGATGGGGTTATTCAGGGAGGCGTGATTTGTTTTATTGATGAAGCGCAGATCTTTTATTCAAAGGGGGCTGTTCTTGAGGAAGCAAGGAATAATGGCGGAATGTATTTGGCGATTGATGCGGCAATTTCATCTGCTCGAGAAAAGGAGTTGCTCTTTGATTTCGGAGGATCGCGGGTTGAAGGTGTCCGGAGATTCAATCATAATTTTGGAGGTGAGGATTTCGAATATTATAGCTACAGAATTAATAATGGGCTATTTTGGTTTAAATGGCTGAGGGCTATTAAGAATAAATGGTTTAAAAAGTCTTAACTTAACTAGATTTCGCTGAAGTCCTTTTTACTACATTTGTTTATGCTTCTTCCAAAATCAAATACACCGCGGTGGATAGTGGTAGTGATAGATTTATTTCTATCCTTAGTAGCGCTGTTTTTTGCCTATGTCATTCGCTTTGATTTAAAAGCGGAAGCAGATGTGATCAAAGAGGAATGGGAGATCTTATCCAAATCGATTTTAGTATATGTCGGTGTCAAGTTTTTCGTCTTCTATTTGTTCAAAATTCATAAAGGATTAGTGCGACACACTTCAACGGAAGATTTACGCCGCATCTTTTTTGCTTCTATTACTAGTTCGCTATTATTCTTCATTCTCGGATTGATCCGATTCCACTTTATTGATGAGTATTATTTGTTTCCAACTTCGGTACTCCTGATCGAGTTTTTAGCATCCTTCATGTTGTTACTTGGATTACGTTTCTCGATTAAGTTATTGTATCTAGAGTCCATGAAGGTTAAGAGGTCTGAGGAACGCGTTTTAATTTATGGCGCCGGTATCTCAGGTTTGATTACAAAACGAACCATAGAGAAGGACCTTGCAAGCAAGGAGAAGATAGTTGGATTTCTAGATGACAACAAAAAACTCGCTGGTAATCGACTAGAAGGAAAGACGATCTTTCATACATCCAAACTGGAGAAAATGCTCCAAGAAGATGGTATTACTCGACTGATTATCGCCATTCAGGAACCTGATAACAACAATCGAAAGCGAATTGCAGAATTATGCATCGAATACAACGTTACAGTTGTAAAGGTACCAAGTACAAAGAGTTGGATTAACGGAGAATTTTCTTCGAAGCAACTTGCAAAGATTAAAATTGATGACCTTCTCGGTCGAAAACCAATCAACCTAGGTGAGGACAAGATTAAGAAGGAACTCAACAAGGAGGTGATACTCATTACTGGAGCCGCTGGCTCTATTGGTAGCGGTCTTGTCAGACAAATTGCAAAATATGGTCCGGCGAAAATCATTTTATTGGATCAGGCTGAGTCTCCACAATACGATCTTCAAAATGAATTGCGTTCAGATTTTCCAAATTTAGAGTTCGAAGTTGTTATAGGTGATATTCGTAGCTACGAGCGAATGAAGAACCTCTTAGCTACCTTTAAACCGAAATTCGTCTTTCACGCAGCAGCATACAAGCATGTTCCTTTGATGGAAAGTAATCCATCTGAAGCGGTACTCACGAATGTCTTAGGTACAAGGAATCTTGTGGATTTATCAGTTGAATTCGGGGTGTACAAATTCGTAATGATTTCAACGGATAAAGCAGTCAACCCGACAAATGTAATGGGAGCTTCCAAACGAATAGCGGAAGTATACGCACAGGCAAAGAATGATCTCGGTAAAACAAAATTTATTACCACTCGCTTTGGAAATGTACTTGGCTCGAATGGTTCAGTCATCCCGTTGTTCCAGCGACAAATTGCTAATGGAGGCCCACTAACGGTGACGGACGAAAGAGTGACTCGATTTTTCATGACGATTCCAGAGGCTTGTCAACTTGTGCTCGAAGCAGGTGTCATGGGAGACGGCGGGGAAATCTTTGTCTTCGACATGGGAGAATCGGTTAAGATCATCGATCTGGCGAAGAAGATGGTTAAGCTCAGTGGTCTAGAACTAGGGACAGACATCGAAATTAAAATCACAGGCCTCCGACCTGGAGAGAAACTATACGAAGAGTTATTGGCAAAAGATGAAAACACATTACCGACACATCATCCGCAAATTCTAAAGGCTACTGTGAGATCTGCTGACGATCAACATATAGTGATGATCAATGATCTGATTAAGCTCTTTAGGACACAGGATAACATGGAAATTGTGGCCAAAATGAAAGCAATCGTCCCAGAGTTTATAAGCAACAACTCTGACTTTGAAAAACTTGATAAACATGATTAAACCAGCTGAAATTTCCGTTCGATATTCTGATTTGGATGTTATGGGGCATGTGAACAATAGCGTTTACTTGACCTATTTTGAGATGGCTCGCGTCCATTATTTTGGTAACTTTCTGGGAAGAGACTGGGATTGGAAGAAGGATGGAATCATTCTCGTTAAAAACGAAATCGAATACTTGAAGCCGGTCTTTTTACATGATCGTCCGAAAATTGAAGTTTTTACTTCGCATATCGGTACCAAATCATTCGTTTTGGATTATAGAGTTACAGTAGGAGATAAGTTGTGCGCAACTGGAAGTTCTACATTGGTTGCGTTTGATAGTGGAAAGAACACTACCGTTGTGATCTCTGAAGGAATGAAAGCAATGCTTGTAAGCCTTAAAAAGGAACAATAATTGATTGATAATTATTAAATCTATTAGAATGAAATATATTCTTGCCCTGATAAACGTATGTGTAATAACTTCTCTATTTGCTCAACCTGGTATTCCTGATGTGAAGGAGAAAAACCTTTGCTACGAACGATATAATGCTGCTGGTGAAATAATACCTCCTAGTCAACGAAGATATGCAGAGTGGGAGTGTGGGAAGCTAGCAGGTGTAATTGATTGTAATGAAAAACTGACCTACGATCAAGATGCAGATATTATTTATTCAGGAAATTACGGAAGTCCATTCTCAGGGACTTGTGAGACCTGTCATATGACTGGAGTTTTAGAACGTCGAGTAACATTTGTAAATGGTAAACGACAAGGTAGAGACACTAGTTTCTATGCATCAGGGTGTACGAGAATTATTCAAAGCCATATTCAGGGCGTAGAAAGCGGTCAATGGCTTCATTACTATGATAGTACTGGGTTTTTAGCTTGGGAGAATAACTACCAACTAGGTGAGAAACATGGGAAACAAATTTACTTTAAGGATAAGAACGAAGAAGGTTATAGCGATACGACCTTGTGGGAAAACTACTCGGCAGGTAATCTTCATGGAATTAAGCGGACGTACTATTCGAAGTCGAGAATTAAAAACTTGGTGACCTACAAAAATGGTGTTCTAGACGGTCCATTTCAAATCCATAACCTGAAGGGAGCTATAATTCAAGATATCCTATACAAGGATGGAAAGAAGGACGAGGAGGCAAAGTATTATTACGATGATGGAACTTTACTAAAGACGGAGCATTACGATATGGGGGTGAAAAATGGTGAGTTTACCACCTTCTTCTATGAAGGTGATATCCAAGTGAAAGAGAGTTACAAAAAGGGTGTCAAAGTTGGTTGGTTCCAGGAGTATTATCCGAACAAGATCACCAAACAAAAGATTTTATACGATAAGAAAGGGATTCGTATTGAAGAACATCGTTATGATGAGCAAGGGCGTGAAACTTATGCATTTGGTACTCCTGACAATGGTGGAGCTGAAGATGATGAGGTTCCTGGAGGAAGAAAAGAATCAAAAGCAGAGAAAAAGGCACGTAAGAAGAGAGAGAAGGCAGCTAAGAAAGCAGCGAAAGCTGCAGCAAAGGCTGCAAAGAAAGCGGCTAAAGAAAACGGTGGTGAGTAGCCAAGTATTTTAGTAATTTCTTTTCGTATTAGCTCGTTGTCGCACATGATTATTTTGCAGATCAGAACCAATCATTGTCGCTATAGATATCCTTTTACATCATAAACGATATAACCAACGATTTCTTTAAACAACTTATTCCAAGTTGTAAAGTTATCGACATTAGGAATGATGTTTTGATCCCAGTGATAGTCGCCAGTCTGATTTGAATATAAATCAGTTGAGAATGATTCGCATTTGATTCCAGCACTTGCAAAACATGCAAGAGCACGACGCATATGAATACCTGATGTAATTAAGATATAGCTTTTAATCTCCTTATGCTTTTTCAAAACTTTTACGGTTTCCACCGCATTTTCATAGGTATTGATTGAGCTTTCTTCGGTTAGTATATCTTCTTCGGGTATTCCCCAAGAAACTAAGAGCTCTTTGACCTGTTTAGCCTCGTGTAAGCCACGCTCAGAGACATAACCAGAATCCCCGGTGATAAGCAATTTTTTTGCTTTTCCAGTTTTATAGAGTGTCACAGCTTGAATGAGTCGATCCCCTTGACGGCGAATGCTTAGTGCGTCGAGATCATCGTTATATTCAAACATCCCACCGAGAACAATTCCGACATCATAATTCCCAACATTTTCAATTTTCTTCCCAGGGATCTCCCATGTGCGGCAAAATTCAGAAAAGATATGTGTGTTGGAGAAAAATAGAAATATCCCCAAGGCATACCATTTCATTCTCTTTCTACGTTCGCTGGGCTTTAGGAAGAGTGCAGCTCCAAGGGTCACTATCAACCAGAAAAATGGAGAAAGTAAAAACAGGAGTGCCTTGGATAAAATGAAAAACATGACGTAAATGTACTAGAAAATGAAGCTCAACTGAAATGAACGATTAATTTTGGGCAAAAATTGATAAAGATGCCAGATAAGAAAGCTGTAACCGAAGAATTGTTTTTAGGATTTACAAAGCATGAGTTAATTGACTCAGCTTTAGGAGTGGGAATTAAAATTGCTGTAGCTGCTGCGATACTCGTTATCGGATTATGGATAACTAAGTTCATCGTTAAGAAGATCAATAAGGTGCTTCATAAACGTGACATGGATGAATCGTTAAGAGGCTTTTTATGCAGTTTGACATCAGTTGGGTTAAAGGTTCTTATAATTATTACTGCTATTGGTCAGCTCGGAATAGAAATGACATCTTTCGTTGCAATCTTGGCAGCAGCCGGATTAGCGATTGGTATGGCATTTAGCGGCACGCTTAGCAACTTTGCAGGTGGAGTTATGCTATTGATCTTTCGACCTTTTGTTGTTGGTGATTTTGTCAATGTTCAAGGCGAAGAGGGGATTGTTCATGAGATATTAATTTTCAATACGGTCTTACATACACCAGATAATAAAGTAATTATCCTAGCGAACGGAGTAGTTGCCAATGGAACTATAACTAACTATACGAAAGCTGATAAGAGACGAGTTGATTGGGTATTCGGAATAGGATACGGTGAGGACTTAAAGGTTGCTAAAGACTTACTGCAAAAATTTACCTCCGAAGACGAACGTATCATTTCTGATCCACAAGCTCCGTTAGTCGTTCTCGGTGAGCTAGGAGATTCGTCCGTGAATATCACAGTTCGTGCATGGACAAAAACTGAAAATTATTGGGGAGTTTACTTTGCAATGAACGAACGCGTATACAACGAGTTTGAAGCTTCAGGACTGAGTATTCCTTACCCACAGATGGATGTGCACATGAAACAAGAAGCTTAATGACAGATCTTAAGGATCATCCGATTGTTCAAGGCTACATTAAAAACAACCACTTCGGTGCGATGTTGGATATGTCATTTGAAATGGTTGATCCAGGAAATGTTCTTTATTCGATGCAGATCTCTGAAAAGCATCTTGCTACGCCGATCGCTGCCCATGGCGGAGCGGTGTGCGCAATGATGGATGCTACCATGGGAGTTTGTGCTTTATCTGAAGTTATTCGAGAAAACCATGTCGTATCAACAATTGAAATGAAGATTTCCTTCGTTGTTCCTGCACTTGTTGGGGATGTATTGAGTGGTTCAGCTGTAACAGTCAAGAAGGGAAGTCGACTAATTTTTGTTGAAGGGAAGATTCATAACCAAGACCAAAAATTGGTCGCTACAGCCTCAGGTACATTTAATTCGTATCCTTCTTCTAAGGCTGGTTTTCGAGTTTAAACTGGAAATTGTGCTCGATTTCTTACGTACTGATACGGCAGCATATCACCGTTGGAAATCATGACGTGTCCACCATCTTTTGGATGATAGCTTTCTAAGTGAGTGAAAGTAAAAAGACGCGAGAAGTGAACTCGAACGAATCCGGAGTTTTCCAAGATGGACTTAAAGTCTTTCAAGATCCTTGAGATAAGCATAGATTTTTTAACACTTATCTATGGATTCCATCAACTATACATTAAAGCACTCCACTTATGGATATTTTTAGGGCAAAATTCAGTGTTATTTTTTTCATGCATAGAATTCACATTTCTTAAGTTTCACACCTGTCTTAAAACGCTATCTTTGTGAAATGGTTTTATTCCTAAATGACATAGGAACGGGTGAGGTTCTTCTTGTGCTCGCGTTTATTTTAATCTTCTTCGGATCGAAAAGTATCCCTGGGTTGGCGCGTACATTTGGGCAAACTATACGTAAGGTCAAGGATGCGTCCTCTGATTTGCAGAGCGAGATACGAAAGTCCGGTATGGATATAAAATCTGAATTGGACATTACTGGAATTGTTAGAGAAACTGCTGAAGATATTCGGCAACCACTTGATCAATATGCAACGGACATCGAAGATGTTGCTAGTCGTAGACCAATTCATTCTCATGCAAAGGTTCCTGTAGCTCCGCAGAAGGTAGGCGCATCTGAAGAGGTGAGCGAGGAAGTGAAGCCAAAAACCAAAAAGACCCCCAAGAACTCTACTGCAGCGAAGCCAGAAGCAAAATCTGCTAAATCTTCGCCTAAAAAGAAGTAAGCCTAGACCAACTAAGAAATAGTTACTCTCATAGCAGAAGTCTAGTTGCGTTTATCTCGATTTGGATAGTTGATTTTTTTTCGAATACAATTGAACCTTTTTTATACTTGTGAGTATTACTCTCGAGAAATTTGAATTCAGTGCACTGCTTTCATTATAAAAAACATAACATGAAAACAATTATTGCCTTTTGTGCAATCAGCCAACTTTGGGCGCAAGAATTAGAAACAGTACTTAGCATTGTGCAAGTGCGTCATGAGAATAGTTGGTATGAGTAACAATTGGGGCTTTGGAAAGCAGAGGTAGAAAAAATGATCAAGCATGCAAATGCTTGGTATAACTACTACAGTGCTTCAAGAGCGTTAAGAAATTTAACTGAAGAAGATGAGCGTGATACTGTCCATTCTGCAAAAAAAAGAATTCATTGATAGAATTGTTTACGTCGATAGGGTTACTCCTGGCATAGCGAGTGCAAATTCCTCTGAAAAACCGCGAGCTGTTGTTTTTAATGAGAATTCGTCAATCACTCCTTCGCTTTCCGAGATGCAATTGGAGAATGGAGGCAGTTCTGCTCTGAATGATGAAACTGTTCTATTAGTTGAGAATTTTTCATTTTCAGGATCGCCAAATTAGATCAAAAAAAAGGCGCATACAATGCACGCACCTTTCTTATTGTATAAACTGACCTAATTGAATTGCTCCATCAAGTCATTTATTTTTTCAAGATTCACATCGATATCTTTTAATGCGTCTAAGTTCTCAAGTTGTTCAGTAATCCCTTCTAAACCTTCAAATTGGTCTAACATATCACCCATCGGGCTATCCTTCATGATTTTCATCATGAACTCCATCTTGTTAAGTTCTTTGTAGCCAGATAAATCGAGATCGTTTGTAGCTTCTTTTCCTTCAGTAATTTTAGTTACTTCAAAAGTGAAGCCTTTCCCTTCTGCTTTCATCGGGAAACCAATTAGCATATCGTCAATATCTAGTTCCTTAATTTCAGAAAATGCATACCACATTGGGCTAATACGATCTAAGAATGATTTAGAAACCCAGATTTTCGCGTCCTCAACTCCTTCAATCTTTTCAATGATTTCGTGCTCTTCGCAAGTATATCCCGAAATTGTCTGCTCTTTTCCTGTGGCCTTCAACTTAGAGAAGATCTCTTTTCGCATTTCATCGATTTCTTTCTTCGACGGTAATTCGCCTTTCATGTCTTTACGATCGATCTTAACCTTAGTATAAATTTTATCTTTTGGAGAAATTGAATAACTCATCATTTCCTTCAAATCTAACATCACGACCATATCCATTCCTAGAAAGTCTTTTAGTGCATCAACGCGGTAAGTTATTTTTTGATCTTCGGCGTCAATTGTCATCGTACCGCCTGACTCAACTCCCATAACTTTGGCAGTGAATTCAACTTGTCCTACAAATGGGCTTGTATCCGAATCAGGACCTCCACAATTAGTTAGAAGCAGGCCAGCTGCGCAAAGCGCAAGAATATTTTTGATTTTTTTCATTTTGTAGTAATAAGTGATTTTCAATAAGTGCGCGGTAAATATACGGGTTCTCGAGCGATTTCGAAGTCGTCTCAATATTGGACTTAAAATGGTACTTTCGTTATTCAATAAAAACGAAAGATTATGTTTTTAGGAGTGGTAATAGGTTTACCAGTTGCTTTAGCAATGATGGGAATCAAAAGTTACAAACAGAAGCAAATGGAGAAGCAGGATTCAAACAAGACTGACATTCTGGATCAGGGCGTTGATAAATAGGCTTAATAGCAGAGTTTAATGCAGAATAAAACGGAGAGTTCTCCTTTGGTATCGATTATAATGGCAGTTAAGGATACTGCGCCATATTTGCACGATTGTATCGATTCGATAATTGCTCAGACCTATGAGAATTGGGAGCTGATCGCAGTTAATGATCATTCTAGCGATGAAACACCATCAATTCTGAAAGAGTATTCCAAGAAAGACCCAAGAATCAAATACTTTGACAGTAACCGGCCTAAGCTAATCCCAACACTTCAGGTGGCCTATGCAGAGGTGAGCGGAGAATTAATTAATAGGATGGATTCTGACGATCGCATGCCTGATTATAAACTCGAGGTGCTTGTACATGAATGGCAGAAGTATGGAAAAGGGATTGTCATAGCGGGTGGTACAGAGCATTTTGTCGACGAGGGTGAGGTAGGAGATGGGTTCCTTAAATATGAACGCTGGCTTAATGAGGTCGCTCGAACGGGTTCACACTATAAAGAGATTTATCGGGAATGTGTGATTCCCTCTCATTGTTGGATAATTCATAAGGAGGACTTTGATCTTGTAGACGCTTTCAATCCACTCATTTATCCTGAAGATTATGACCTTTGTTTTCGGTTTTATCGTCATAAACTTAATATCGTAGGGATTGATAAGATATTGCATCACTGGAGGGACCGTTCTAATCGCATTTCGAGAACTTGGGATGAGTACAAGGATAATCGATACTTCGACTTGAAAGTTCGATTCTTCTATGAATTGGACCGAGATTATTCGAGACCACTGGTTCTTTGGGGGGCTGGGAGAAATGGTAAGGACATGGCCAAGCTGTTAATCGCTCAAGGCGATACTTTTCATTGGGTCTGTGATAATGAACGTAAGATCGGTAAGGATATTTATGACGTACGCATGCAGCACTTCGATAGTATTAAAGAGCTAGATAATCCTCAGGTAATAATTGTTGTTTCCTCACCGGATGGTAAAATTGAAATCCAAGATCAGCTGAATGCGTTCGGAAAAAAAGTAGTCAACGATTACTGGTTTTTTGCATAGGAGAGTTTTGTACCTTTATTAACAAACAGAATGAATGGCGCACGATCACCATCATCACCACCACGGAATTAAAAATATTAAGATTGCATTCTTTTTTAATCTTGCATTTACCATTCTGGAAGTTATCGGTGGACTCTATTTGAATAGTGTCGCAATTTTATCGCATGCCGTACATGATTTAGGAGATAGCCTATCACTTGGAACATCGTGGTTTTTGCAGAGCAAATCGAATAAAAAGGCAGATAAGAAATTCTCATTTGGCTACAAAAGGCTATCACTTCTTGGAGCGTTAATTAATGGAGTGATTCTAGTTGGAGGATCAATTTACATTATATATGAGGGTATTATTCGGATTACACACCCAGAACCGTCGCATGCAGAAGGGATGATGTATTTCGCTTTTCTAGGTGTCGCTGTAAATGGATATGCAGCCTGGAAGGTGAGTACTGGGAAGTCAATGAATGAGAAAGTACTGTCTTGGCATCTGTTGGAGGATATGCTTGGATGGGTAGCTATATTGATTGTATCAATTGTTATGCAATTCACAGATAATATGTACTTGGACCCAATATTATCTCTTATGATCACTTCTTACATTCTTTTCAATGTCTTTAGGAGGTTGAATGAGACATTGTATCTCTTCCTACAAGGAAACCCATCTGAGATAGACGTAGTCAAGCTTGAGTCTGATATACTGGAAACGGAAAACGTTTTATCTCTTCATCACCTTCACTCTTGGTCGCTGGACGGCGAACATCACGTATTTAGTGTTCACGTGGTCATTGAGAATGTGGTAAGCTTGGAACAACTTCGCGCAGTTCAAAAATCGCTAGATGAGCTCATCGAAGATTATCCATTCGATCATCATGCGATTCAAATTGAATTAGAAGGTGATCATTGTGATTTGAGAGACACTGAGCATTCTCATTAAGAGAATCGAACTATTCTCCTCTCCAGATAATTATGGACTTATCGTCCGAAACTGAAACAAATCGGTCTTCATCTAACTTTCGAATCTTATTGACAGAGTGCTTATGCCCGCCGTCTTTGAAATCGAGCCTTTGCATAAAAGTAAGATCAGAAGACCATACCTTAATCGTCTTATCTCTACTTGAAGTTAGTATAGTGTTCTTATTATTGAGACTAATGATGCTATAAATCGCGTAGTTGTGTGCAGGGATTTTCTTTACCAGTTCACTACTCTTAATATTCCACAGTTTGAGAAGTGCATCTTTTCCGCCAGAGATTAGTAGATTGGGATTTGTTGGGTGATAGCACACAGAATTTGCTCCGTTTTCGTGACCCTCTAATGTTTTGATTTCATTGAAGTATTCTGATTCTAGAATTCTGATGGATTGGTCTTGACATGCAATAGCAAATTGATCACCGCTTGGCGATAAGGCAATGTCTCTTATTTTCCCAGCATCTAATGGGAGATAGATCAACAACTCTAATGATGAACTATTCCATATGGATAAGTTCCCATCAGCATCACCTACGACGAGTTGGTTTTTAGAAGAGTTCCACTTAATCGAAAATATTGCTTTCACATGTTGGGTGAAATGCTTTATTTCTTTCCCTTCAATGAGATCGAATATGTGCAGATCGCCTGTAGAAAGTCCTACTACAAGGTACCGGTTCCCAAACTCCTCAAGAGCGTAGATAGAAGCTTCAAATTTGATAGCAAATTTATCCTGGATACCTTGGTCTATTATCCAACGAGCAACGTATTTATCCGTACTTCCTGTGTATATGAAGTCATCACTCGCGGTACACGCATAGATTGCTCCGGCATGTCCTTGAATGGTTTTTTCTTTCGAGAAAATCATTTGAGTTTAATCCTCGTCCTCCTCAGCGTCAGCTTCGGCCAAATCTTCCTCAGTATTCACCTGCTTCAAGCGGTCAGCATAATCAGCTGGCATGAAATCAAAGAATGTATCGCCACGTAAACCAAGTCGCAGACATTCCAATGGAATCATCTCATTTGGTGCGATATTCCCAAGATTTACATCATGACCAAATAACTTAATGAACCAAACTTGTTGTTGTTTCTTTGGGGCTTCCCACAGAATATCGTTCGGATCAATTTTAGCAATGATACGATTGATCAATAACGTATGTGCTGTTCCGTTCGGACGAAAGACACCAACATTCCCAGACTCACGCCCTTCTGCGATGACTTTCCATGATCCCGCTTCAAGCTCGTTCGACATCATTTTAATCCACTTTGCAGGGGATACAATGATTCCTGAATCTTTAGATCCAACTTCAGACATGATTGTGCGATCCTTAGACATGCTTTGGATAAGTTCACACTTCTCATCATGGTTGATTATAATAGAACCATCTGAAATTTCAGCTAGCTCAAGCTTATATTTATCAATAGTTCGTAGGTAGTCGTTTACCATTCCACGTGCATAGAATGCTTCGAATAATGTCCCTCCGAAATAAGGTTGAATTCCAGCTGACTTGTAAAGGTCAATTTTATCCTGGAGGTTTTTAGTAACAAATGCAGTACCAAAACCAAATTTAGCAATATCAGTTAAGTGCCCCGATGCTTCAATAAAGTTCTCTACTTCTCGCAAAGAAAGCCCTTTATCCATCATCATAGTCACACCAGCTTTTCTTGGCTTTTCTGATCGTTTTGGAATGTATGTTAAATCAAAATTCTTCATAGTTGTATTCATCATGCAGATTGCAATCTTTGAGTAATGGACCACCCCTTTTGGGCAGTAGGAGACAAAACTCAGATTACGCTCTGAACTAATCGCCCAAAAGTACGAATTCTTTGACGTTTTTCAATGCTGGATTGATTTCAAATAACTCCAATGCATGCGTCCGGTCATTTTCTACACAGATTTTAAAAAGTGAGACTGCATGTTTTTTCTCTCCTAGCTCCCAGAATAGGTGAATCTTCATCAAATCGATTTGATTATTTCCCGGGTGTTCCTCGGCAAACTTGTCAAGGTATTTCATTGCTGAAATGGTTGATTCTTTTCCGAGTAAATTTAAATAGTTAATCAGGCATTCACCATCATCCGGATCGAGTGACAATGCTAATTGATAATACTCGCTTGCCAATTCAAAATCTTCTAATTTTTCGTAGGCGCCCGCTAGCACGTGAATAACACCTGAATTTTCAGGAGCAAGATCAGCAGCTTTCTGAATCAAGGCCAATCCTTCTTTTGTTCTTCCTTCCAAGTCTTCAACGATCCCAAGACCCAGCCATGCCTCAGAAAGTTGAGGTGACAATTCAAGTGCAAGTTTGTAATAGTGCTTTGCCATATTGAGATCACCTAATTGCTCATGGCTCTCGCCGATGTAACAAAATGCCATTGGGTCATCTCCATCGAGTTCAATTGATTTGGAGAAGCTCTCAATAGCCATCGTATATTTCTCAACCGACAAGTAGGCATTCCCGAGATTGAAATATACCGGACCAAAATCGTCATTAATTAGAACACAGTAGTCATATGCCCAAATAGATTGTTCATACTCTTCAATTTTGAGGTAGGCATTCCCGAGGTTGTACCAAGCCGTGAAGGAGTAAGGGTTCTCATCAATGAAATTAGAATAACACTCAATTGATTTAGCGTATTCTCCTAGTTGGTCGTAGCAAAATGCAATTTCGTAAATTGCTCCTTCGTTATGTGGGTTTTTTTGAATTGCTTCCTCTAACACCTTTAACGCTGAGCGCCAATCACCGCTGTTTTGAAATTCGATTGCAAGATCAAGATAAATTTCATCACGATCTACTGGCTCAGCTTCTGATATGGCTGCCCTGAAATACTTTATCGCATTCGAAGAATCTTTTAGTTGACTAAATACAGAGGCCTTTGATAATAACAACTCGAAAGATGGCATACCCAATCGCTCGATTTCCGTGAGGAGTTGGATTGCCTCCTTAAGTTTACCCATTCCAGTATAGCTCTGCGCTTTTCTAAGCTTAAAGATATTCTTGAATGAAAATTGAGTTAATGCTTCTTCAGCTGCCGTGAGGGCTTTTTGATATTGACCACTAATTATTAAGTGATCAACAAGCGCTTCCCAACGGTCACTATCTAAAAAACCAATTGATTCACCATTTAAAAAAGCTTCGAAACGTTTTAAATCCTCGCTCAAATTCCCCTCAAAATAATCCTCTTCTTCGTCGTCAAACATCTGATCCAGTTTTAGTGTCACATCATTCACGAATAATCTAGGAAGTCAAAATCAAACAATTTTTTTGAATAAAACTTGATCATCCCACTTACCTAAAGATACGGATTTATCGGTGGAATTTGAAAATATTAAGATTCTTTATGAACACGATTTCAACAGGTGGTTTTATTATGCGCTCATATTATTTTGAGTACTTTTGGCGAACAAAATACACGTATTTATGTTGACGTTTCGATCTCTCCTTTATTTGGCGATTTGTATCACTGCGAGCTCTTGTTCATTGAATAAGATTTTTCTTCACCCAAATGAATTGCACACTACGGATGATTTTAGCACCTACGTTGAGGAGGTGGATGATACATTAACCATGACTTTTACGAAGAATTGTGATCCAATCGTATTGGGTTCAAAGGGAGATGTCCCAGAACTATCATATGATTTGGAAAGTCTTTTTTTTGAGAACTCGAGAGGAGATTCTATCAATGCATGGTTATTTACTCCTCGAGAGAATTACAATGGACAGACTATCTACTTTTTACATGGAAATGCTGGTCACATCGTCTACCAGTTTAATTTTGCTACTCCTTTTGTGAATGCGGGATACCAAGTTTTTATGCAAGATTATAGCGGTTTTGGATTTTCTGGTGGCAAGGCAACGCGGAAACAAGTATATCAAGATGGTCAGGATGGGTTCGACTACTTATTAAGTAGAGAAGATGTGAAATATGATAAATTGCTGATATATGGTCAATCCCTAGGCGGTCACCTTGCTGCAGTTATTGGAACTGATAATCAGGATAAAATTGATGCGCTCGTTTTAGAAGGAGCATTTTCATCTCATAAAGACATTGCTGCAGTAAGTGTTCCTGTGCTAGGTAGGATATTCACACGAGAAATCTACAGTGCAGAAAAGTCTCTTCCAAATTTCAATAAGCCCCTTTTACTGATTCACAGCACAGAAGATGCAACAATACCTTATTCTCATGTTGAACGTTTGTTAGAGGTTGCTAATAATCCAAAAGAACTCTACACCATTGATGGAAAGCATATTTACGGTCCTATTCTATACGGTGATACTATAATTGAGAAGATGAGAGCATTAGTTAATTAGATCTGCTTAACTGCGTCTTATTGAGTTTTTCTCGAAAGAGGGGAGCAGCTACATATAAGGTAAAGGCAGGCAAGAATATGCTGAGTAATATGCCCAACCCATTTCCTCCATTCTTCTTTTGCTGCGTTTTACCCTCTTTAACTCTCTGGTCTCTGATTAGGGAATCAGTATTCAGGTTATCATAACCAACGAAAACAATTGTTTCGAGCTGATTTTGAAAGTTATAGTCATTTGCAAGAACCTGTTTGATGCTATCTAATGAATGTTGTTTAGGGAAGAGCGGATGATTTTGGATGGTATCCGTACCAACGCGCCATAGACTTGGATTATTTGGTATTAGCTCTCCATCAGGATTAAAAATCAGTTGATTTTGTTCTTAGCAATACTCACTCGTGACCATTATCGCTTTGCTATCCTTTAAAAACTTAACCGTGTCGAGCGCTGCGGTTATAATCGTTCTGATTGGCGCCATGCCGTAATTCGTCGTTATACCATCAATTGACTTGATCGAACACGTATTAAATGAATTCATGAGACCTGCATGAGATCGGTATTCAATAATATCTGTTTGGGCAGTTGTTGTAAAAGCGAGAAATCCAATCGCGTAGCCAAGAAGTAATTTCATAATTTTAGTTGTTTGTGGAGATAGTTACATCACTTCCGGGAAATAGTTCAAAAAAAAAGGGATGTTCGAAAGAACATCCCTTATATATATCTATTGTTGAATTATTTAGGCAGTAACACCAACTGATTTTCCTGCTCGCTTGCGATCTGTTTCTTTTAATAAGATTTTACGCATTCTAAGGTTCTCAGGAGTAACCTCAACGTACTCATCACTCTGAATGTATTCTAAACACTCTTCAAGACTGAATTGTTTTGGTGGAGCTAACTTTACTTTATCATCTGCTCCTGATGAACGCATGTTAGACATTTTCTTTGTCTTAGTTACGTTGACAACAAGATCATTCTGACGGCTATTTTCACCAATCACCTGTCCTTCATAAATATTCTCTCCTGGTGCGATAAAGAATTTACCACGCTCTTGAAGATTATTCAATGAGAAAGGAATCGAAGTTCCAAGCTCCATCGAGATTAACGATCCATTCAAACGACCAGGAATCTCTCCTTTGTATGTTTGATACTCTACGAAACGGTGAGTCATAATTGCTTCACCAGCCGTTGCTGTAAGAAGGTAATTTCTCAATCCAATGATACCACGTGATGGTACAGAGAATTCAATAACCATACGGTCACCTTTTGGCTCCATGTTGGTCATTTCACCTTTACGCTTAGTTACTGCGTCAACCGCTGTACCACTATGAACTTCAGGAAGGTCTATTGTCAACTCCTCCATTGGTTCACATTTCTTTCCGTCGATTTCTTTTATCAACACTTGTGGCTGACCAACTTGCAACTCGTATCCTTCACGACGCATCGTCTCTACTAGTACAGATAAGTGCATTACACCACGTCCATATACTAACCATTTGTCAGCCTTGTCTGTCTTTTGAACACGAAGAGCAAGATTCTTCTCTAACTCTTTATCCAAACGCTCAGAAATATGTCTCGATGTCACGAATTTTCCTTCTTTACCAAAGAATGGCGAATCGTTAATTGAGAACATCATACTCATTGTAGGCTCATCAATCGAAATTGTTGGAAGTGGATCTGGATTTTCAGCATCACAGATTGAATCTCCAATCTCAAAACCTTCTAGTCCAGTAATCGCACAGATATCGCCTGGCTGAACTGAATCAACTTTTACACGATCTGTTCCTTCGAATACGAATACCTCTTTAATTCTATGCTTCTCTTTCGTTCCGTCTCTTTTAGCAAGAATGATCGGCATATTTGCCTTAATCTCACCTCTATGCGATCGACCAATTGCGATACGACCAACGAATGATGAGAAATCTAAAGATGTGATCAACATTTGAGTGTTTCCTTCTTCAACTTTCTTTGGTGGGAAGTGAGAAAGAATCATCTCTAATAATGGCTCGATCGTATTTGTTGGCTTTTGCCAATCATCAGACATCCAATTGTTCTTTGCTGAACCATATGCTGTTGGGAAATCTAATTGCTCCTCAGTCGCTTCAAGATCGAACATAAGATCAAATACTTTCTCATGAACTTCGTCAGGAGTACAGTTGTCTTTATCTACCTTGTTTACAACAACAATTGGTTTCAATCCCATTGCTAGTGCCTTTCCTAGAACGAATCTAGTTTGAGGCATTGGTCCTTCAAATGCATCTACTAACAAGCAAACTCCATCAGCCATGTTTAGAACGCGCTCAACTTCACCACCAAAATCGGCGTGACCAGGAGTGTCAATAAT
>DKPV01000008.1:43501-43978 GCA_002471375.1 Flavobacteriales bacterium UBA7325 | reverse complement strand
CCACCAAAATCGGCGTGACCAGGAGTGTCAATAATGTTGATTTTAGTTCCCTTGTATGTTACAGACACGTTTTTAGACGTAATCGTGATTCCACGTTCACGTTCTAAATCATTGCTGTCCATGATGAGTTCACCTTTAGGACGATTTCTTTCGTCTGTGACCTCGCCAAGCTCAATCATTTTATCTACCAACGTTGTCTTCCCATGATCAACGTGTGCTATAATCGCAATGTTTCTAATTTCCATTTTTATCTATCGATTTCCCGAAGGATTAATTAATTATCTTCTTCTTGATCTTGAGCTGTTACTGCGTCCGCCGCCACTTCCACCTGAGCGATATCCACCAGATTGTCTGTATCCGCTTCCACCAGGTCTACGATTTCCGCCTGATCTGCGCTCTCTTTGGCTATCATCTCCGAATCTGCGTTCACGATCTCCGCTGTCGCGATCATCTCGACGATCTCCATCTCTACTGTCA
>DKPV01000008.1:31764-43169 GCA_002471375.1 Flavobacteriales bacterium UBA7325 | reverse complement strand
CTGTCAAAACGTCGACCTCCATCACGATCTCTACTTCTTCCGCGATCACGGTCACGACTGCGTCCTCCGCCACCAATTCGCTCTGGGCGATCTTTAGTAACTTCTACGCTAACCTCGTTTCCTTCGTAATCAGCTCCATTCACATTCGAAAGGATCTTATCCGTTAAGTCATTGTCTGCTTCAAAGAATGAGTAAGAAGAAAGAATATCAATTTTCCCGAAGCTTCCAGAGTTAACTCCAGTGCTATCGCAGATTACGCGTAGTAATCCTCCAGGATTCAATCCGTCTTTCTTTCCAAGATTCACAAAGAAACGTGTTTTGTTCTCGTCTCTTCTGTCATCTCTTCTGTTTCCTCTATCACGTCGATCTCCTCTGTCGCGATCTCTGCGATCACCACGATCTCTATCACCACGATCACGTCCTTTGGCATTTAAATCTCCAGCACGCTCATAATATTCAATGAACTTGTTGAATTCCGCTGAGACGAACTTCTTGATGATATCTTCTTTCGAAAGACCTTCAAACTCTTCCATCACCAATGGCATGAATTTTTCCATGTCATCCTCCTTCACGTCAGCGGTAACAACGTTGTGAATCAATTTTTTCAATTGAATTTCACATACCTCTTGTGCTGTGGGTATAGTTCCTTGAATAAAAGTAGTACGAATTTTCTTCTCGATGATTCTGATCTTGTTCGACTCACGAGTGCTAATCAATACTAGTGATTCACCTTTCTTTCCAGCACGAGCTGTACGACCTGAACGGTGTGTATAGTTTTCGATTTCATCTGGAAGATTATAGTTAATTACATGCGTTATATCGTTTACATCAATCCCACGAGCTGCAACGTCTGTTGCTACAAGTAGTTGAATATCTTTTCTTCTGAAACGATTCATCACACGATCTCTCTGCTGTTGCGAAAGATCTCCATGCAATGGTTCCGCGCTGTAACCTTCTTTTCCAAGTCGTTCAGCTACTTCTCCAGTTTCACGTCGTGTACGACAGAAAACCAAACCATAGATGTTCGCATTGAAATCGATCAATCGTTTTAATGCACGGTAACGATCACGCTCCTGAACAGTAAAATATACGTGTTCAATGTTTTCGTTCGTCTGGTTTTTATGACCTATGGCAACCTCTAAAGGTTGATCCATGTAGTTCTTAGCAATATTCGCTACCTCTTTTGGCATCGTTGCTGAAAACAACCAAACGTTTCTTTCTACTGGAGTTTGATCCAATATGAAATCAATATCCTCTTTGAACCCCATGTTCAACATTTCATCCGCTTCATCTAACACTACAGTTTCGATATCAGCTAAATGAATGGCTTTACGATTCACTAGGTCACAAAGACGTCCAGGTGTTGCAACGATTACGTTTACACCACTCTTTATATCACGCATTTGCTTACGTATGTCAGTCCCACCATAAACTGGTATTACCTGAACACCTAAGTGTTTTGCGAAAGATTTTATGTCTTTTGAAATTTGGAGACACAATTCCCGTGTTGGGCAGATGACCAAGCCCTGAGGCTTTCTCATCGATGTGTCCATCCTGTTAATCAGCGGAAGACCAAAAGCCGCTGTTTTCCCCGTTCCTGTTTGAGCTAATCCGACAAAATCACTTTCCTCACCTAATAAGTGCGGAATTGCTTGTTCTTGGATGGGAGTAGGTGTCTCGAACCCCAGTTCTTTTAAAGACGTTAACACCTCACTCTTTAGCCCGAGTTCCTCAAATGTCATCCCTTGTTTTAAATAATTGGGTGCAAAGATAAGTAGAATAAAGCGAATCGCCTAACTCCTTGAGTTTATGTCGTTAAATGAACTCTTTTTCCCGTTGGGGATCATTGAGAGCATGATGAATACATCGTAAATTATCAAAATAAATTCACTTTATTTGTTTTTTAAGCGAATTTGAGTTCTTAACGGGGATGGCTATTCACTTGTTGGATCAACTCTAAAGAGGCGGTATCACAGGTGATCATCGGATATTGGATGCTGGATGCTATTCTGGACGAAATATGCGCTTTTTTTTGGAGGGCGGGTTTGATATTACTGGCTTTGATCCTAAGGAAGGAACCATCGCTGCTTTGAAAAATGAGTACCCAAATCATGCGAAGCGAATTACTGTGAACTCAATTGAAACGTACAACGATTCTGTAGGTTTCGATTATATCATCTGCAACGCGGTTTTACATTTTGCAGAAGACCATGATCACTTTACTCGAATGATTCATGGTATAGTGAGGCTGATGAAGCCCGGGGGGGTGATTGTTCATTAGAATGACCTGGAATATTGGAATTGATCTTAAACACCGAGAGTAGGGCGTACATCTTTTACCTGACGGTTCTATTCGCTACTGCCTCACTCGAACTCAGATTTATGAAGTACTGAGTCAGTACATTTTGAAATTAGAAGGAGTCGTAAAAACAGTCAAGGTTGAAGAGGTTAGGACCATGACGACATTCGTTCTAATGAAATGAAAAATTGGCTAATAACTAGGAATCAATTGGTTTCAGAGGCATTCGATGAATATTTTTGCTTTTAGGCTTGAACACTTTCGCAATACGGAACATTCAACTATATTTGCAGTCCTCTTAACGAATACTCGGGTGGCGGAATTGGTAGACGCGCACGCTTGAGGGGCGTGTGTCTTAGGACGTGTGGGTTCGACTCCCATTCCGAGTACAAAAAGCTTCAGTTTTTACTGAGGCTTTTTTTGTGCGCTTCATTTACTCCTATCCGAAAAACATCTAAGAAAATGCTACCTTAGTTATGTTGGATAAGTCAAGTTAACCACCATGGTGAAAAGAAAATACAAAATCAATCAAATAATCCTCCTCTCAATATCCTTACTTTGTTTGAGTAATACATTTAGTCAGACTCATGCAGCGCGTGGCATGGTTGTTTCTGATAATTCTGAAGCATCAAAAATCGGAATTAAATTATTGAGAAAAGGTGGGAATGCCATTGATGCTTCAATTGCCACTGCTTTTGCGCTAGCAGTAACGCACCCACAAGCGGGTAATATTGGAGGCGGTGGTTTCATGGTCTATATGGATGATTCCGCAAAAGTTACAACTATAGATTTTCGTGAAATTGCACCAATAAAAGCTTCTTCACACATGTTCCTTGATGAAAATGGTGAGCTGGTTGAAGAAAGTAATCATACTGGAGCTTTATCTGTTGGAGTACCTGGAACTGTAGCTGGACTCTACTTGGCCCATAAAAAGTATGGTAAGTTACCATGGAAAGAACTAGTTCAGCCGTCGGTAGACCTCGCTAAAAATGGAGTTGTGTTAAGCCCTGCATTGGCAGCGCATGCTGATGGGATTTATCATTCTGACGCCCCTAAGTTTTTGAAGAGTTTGTATGCCGATGATACTGGTGAGCCACTTAAAGCAGGCAGTAATTGGAAACAACCAGCATTGGCCAAAACTTTAAAGCGTATCAGAGATAAGGGGAAAGATGGATTTTATAAAGGACGGGTTGCTAAAGAATTAGAAAGATATATGCGAAAAACTGGAGGAATCATTACCAAAGATGATCTCCTGGGGTATGAAGCGATAGAACGTGAACCAATTCATGGCACCTACAAAGGATACGACATATACTCAATGGCTCCTCCAAGCTCTGGCGGTGTTGCAATGATTGAAATGTTAAATATCATGGAACAGGTAAATCTGGACAATGTGCCTTTCAATTCAACTGAATATATCCATTTGATAGCAGAAGTAATGCGACGAGCTTTTGCTGATCGTGCAGAGCACCTAGGGGACCCCGACTTTAATTTGGAAATGCCACTAGATGAACTAACTTCTAAAGAATTTGCAAAGAATAGACTGGTAAATATCGACATGAATCATGCTTCCGATAGTGATTCATCACGATTTGGACAAATCTACGATGGCACGAATACAACACATTTTTCAGTTATTGATATAGATGGGAATGCTGTGTCTGTAACTTACACTTTGGAACAGTCCTATGGGTCGGGGATGGGCAGTCCAAAGCTGGGATTCATTTTAAATAATGAAATGGGAGATTTCAACCCACATCCTGGGTATACCAATTCAGGTTGGTTGATTGGTACCGATCCTAATTTGATCGCACCTAAAAAGAGGATGTTGTCCAGTATGACTCCAACCATTATTTCAGAAGATGGAAAGCCAGTGCTAATCATTGGAAGTCCTGGTGGAAGAACAATAATTAATACTGTTTTTCAGACAGTGCTGTGTTTTCTTGAATACAAAATGTCTCTTCGAGAATCAATCGAATCAATGAAAATCCATCATCAATGGTTACCAAACGAGTTGATCTATGAGAAAGATAAGCTCGCGAATGATACTGTCAAGGCATTAAAATTAATGGGGCACGATCTTCATGGGCGAAATTCTTTAGGTCGACTAATGGGAATAGCAATCGATAAAGAAACGGGTGTTTATAGTGGAGTATCCGATTCGTCAAGCCCAGATGGAAGAGCTGTTGGATATTGATTTCGAAAAGGCAAGAGAGTACATAAGATCATATGAGTTGGAATTACTCTTTATTAGATTAAAAAAATAGGAGCTGTGATGATTTACAGCTCCTATAAATAAGTGTTATTTTGGAATTATTGAATGATAATCTTCTCAACGCGAGAACTGAATTCGTTCCCTAGTTTTACAAAGTAAGTCCCGGCTGCTAATGTTCTCACGTCAATTTTAGACAGTGAAGATGTTAGGTCTCCATATAGTACAGTTGCTCCATAAATGTTCACAAGTTCGAATGCATTGATTGCATCGTTTGAAATTTCAATGTTTAAAACATCTGAACTCGGGTTCGGGTAGAGAGTGTAATCATCAGTACTGATTTCTTCGATACTAACATTGTTGCCTGAGAAATTTAAGTCATCAACGAATAGTACAGACCCCGGGTTCTCTCCAGCGAAAATGACAAAAACAATAGAGTCCGGTGTTCCGACAATTGTTAGTGGCGAAGTGAAGCCAGTGTAAGTAGCTTGTGGAGCCAATTGTTCTAAATGAAATCCAATTTGCGTACCGCCTGAATAAAAGAACATTTGAATGAAGGCTGTATCCGTCCCAGAAGGCAAATACTTGTATGCTCCTGAAAAATCGGTTGGATTTGCATCATATGGAGATGGGAGGAATGGATTCATTCCACCGTAATCGATAGGTCCGATAGAAGCAAATGCGAGCAACGTATCACTGTTATCAGGATCGAGACCGACAGTCATTTGTAGGGCAAAATTTCCCCCGTTAGCATCGGTAGTTTGAACTACGTTCTCATTTCCTGATCCAATATACGCTTCAGTTGTAGTGTGCCAGTTGTCTGCTAAATCGAAAGTTAGACTTCCCCAGTTCTCAAAACTATGATCCGGAAGGTTCGTTGTAGCAGCTGTAGCATTTAGTAATTGAATATTATCAAAACGAACCCATGATCCAGGAGTTGAAAAATCTCCTGCAAATGGCTCTCCAATAACTAATCCAATCCAAAGAGAATCTTGAGTTCCAGCAGGAACAGAAACAGAACCTAAAGTCCAAGCTCCATTATTCCCGTGTGCAATCGGAGCGATGATCATTCCTTGTGGAACACCTCCTAAATAGCGTTGCATGATTACATATGCAGAATCTCCAATGGCCATGTTTGACTTATAGTAGACTTGAACTTCATCGAAAGAATCAGCATAAGGAATACCAAATGCAAAATCACTATCTCCATGAAATACATAGCCAAACATAGTATCTGGCTCTGGACCTGCTTCAAATGATCTCAATTCTAATGAGCTTAGTCCATCTTGAGCATCAGAAGATTGGATGGTTGCAGGAGTTCCGAAATACTGCTCCGTGTTCGAACATGTCCAGTCGATTGTAGAGTCATAAATAGGTGTATTTGTCCAGTTCTCAAAGTCGCCATTAGCGATCTGTCCAAATTGTGCAAATGCAGATGTTGACATCAGCGTCAAGATCAATAGGTAAAGATGTTTCATCAGTTGTTTTTTTGCAAAAATCCGACATTTTTAGTTGTAAGTCAATTAATTGACTGAAAAAAATCTAATTTATATTGCTTCAATATAGTGGCGTTCTCCATGAGAATCAAGAATGCTATGAATAATTCATTGTAATCTAAAGTTTGAATGAATGATTCATTTTCTGTAATTTAGTTGTTATATTCGAAGTCTAACTACTATTTATATTTTATGAAAAAATCGATTCTATTTGTCGGAGTGCTGCTCTTGTCAGTAACTCAGTTATCCGCACAAACGTACACATTTACAACCGCTGGAGTCATAGGAAATCTCGGGCCAACACAGGTTGATGTAAATGCTGCGTACACGGGCACAACATTAGATGCCCAAGTAATAATTAATACACAAGGAATTCAAGAATGGATAGTACCTGTAACGGGTACATACAGCATTCAAGCTTTAGGAGCCGAAGGAGGTAATTCTACATGGACTGGAACAGTTCCTGGTGGACTCGGATCCACTATGATGGGTGAGTTTAGTCTTACTGCTGGTCAAGTAATAAGCGTTCTTGTTGGACAAGAGGGAGAAGACGACGCTATTGGCGGCGGCGGCGGCGGTTCATACGTAGTATTATTAGGGTCACCCTTGGTTGTTGCCGGAGGAGGAGGTGGTGCATCGTCTGATCAAGGTGGTGTAGCTTCTGTAATAACAGGAAATGGAACAATGGATTCTCAAGGCCTTTTTGCTGGTGGTACAGCAGGATCTGGAGGTGCTGCATGTATCGGGAGTGATAATAACGGCGGCGGTGGCGGCGGTTTTTCTGGAGACGGAGTAACACCTAACACTGGTGGTTCGAATAATAATGGTTTTGGCGGCTTGTCTTTTTTAAATGGTGGTACAGGTGGTATTCCTGGAAGAATGGATGGTGCTTGTACGTCTGATCCTTATGGAGGATTTGGTGGCGGAGGCTCTGGAACTTGTAATACTGTCGGCGGTGGCGGTGGTGGTGGATATTCTGGTGGTGCGGGTGGCCCCCATATCGGAAACTGTGGAGCAAGTGTTCGCTCTGGAGGTGGTGGCGGAGGTTCCATAAATAATGGAGCGAATCAAGCTAATACTCCAGGAAATAATTCTGGTCCAGGAATGGTTATCATTACAAATTTATGTACACCTACCACAATTACACCAATATTACCTGCATTGGCTGCTGATAGCAATGAATGTTCAGCGGCTATGCCGATTCCACCAATCGCAACAACTAACTGCGGAGATACTATTTTTGGAACTACGACAACAGTATTCCCAATAACGACTTTTGGAACTACCAATATAACATGGACCTTCAATGTAGGTGGCGGCATAACAAACTCACAAACTCAAGATATCGTTGTGACTGACCTTACGGCTCCTGTTCCCGATAGTACATCATTACTTGATGTTACAAGTGTGTGTTCAGTTGATAGCTTAAGCTCACCAAGTGCAACCGATAGCTGTTCTGGTGTAGTTCTAGTTTCTAACAATGTTACCTTTCCAATTACAGCTCAAGGTACGACCGTAGTTACCTGGACCTTCGATGATGGAAATGGTAATACATCTACTCAAACACAGAATGTAATTCTTTCAGATACTTTGTTGCCAATTGCAGACTCAATGGCACTTCCAGATGTAGATGCATGTTTGTCAGCAGATCCTGTAGCACCAACAGCAACTGATAATTGTGCCGGTACAGTAACTGCAACACCTGATGTAACTTTACCAATAACAACTGCTGGAATGACAATAATCACGTGGACATTTGATGATGGAAATGGTAATACATCAACTCAGACTCAAAATGTCTCAGTGACGCTTGTAGAAACTGGTGTAACAACAACAGGATTCACTCTTAATTCAGATGCATCGGGAGCTACATATCAGTGGATAGATTGCGATAATGGGAATACTCCAATTGCAGGTGAGACTAATCAGTCGTTTACAGCTTCAGTTACTGGAAACTATGCAGTAGTCGTTATCGAGTCGGGATGTACAGATACTTCCGATTGTATGCTTGTTGATTATTCTTCTCTTCAAGAAAATGATCTTACACTTGTCAACATCTACCCAAATCCTAGTAAGGATGGAATATTCACAGTAACGTCATCTGCAATGATCACAAAGATTGATGTATTGGATGTGTTAGGTCGATCGATGAATGTTGAATCAGATCTATCTAGCGGTATGGTTAACGCTAATACACTTCCTAATGGAAAGTACTTAGTACGTTTAAGCACGGAAGGAAATGTATATACTAGAGATCTAATTATATTGAAATAAATAGACTAGAATTTGAAAGCGCGCATCAACGATGCGCGCTTTTTTTTGTTTTGATTCTTATGGTTGCTTCTACGGATATGGAAGGGTATAGAATTCTTTAATTGCGTCTAAAGCTTGTGAAAACTGCAATGAAGGTGATGGCAATTTTAAGGTCTTCTTCGAGCTCGCCTTCGATATCAATATCCCAAGTTCCGAAGTTATTAGAGAATATCGTTTTCATGCTTCCATCTGCATCACCTGAGATTGACCATCTTTCAAAATCATCAATGAAGGTCGTGCTTACTCGGATTATTTTTCCATAACCTCGAACTTCCCAACCATCCCAATCATTCACAAATACAGTCTTTACTCTTACATTATTTCCAATTCGCCAGCTGTCCCAGTCATTGGAAAAGTCGGTTTTTATCGAATAATCTTCGAATTTCCAACTGTCCCAATCATTTTTGAATATTGTTCGAAACGAACTGCCATCCCATGTCCATTGTGAGAAGTCATTATTAAATGTTGTTCTCAGCCGCTGAGCCGAGGCATTCGCTGTCGCGAACGAGATTAGAGCAATCAGAATTATACGAATCATTTTATCAAATTACAACATTTGTTTCTTTATCGAAACGTTTATAGGATATAATCACAGCTAGGACAGCTAAAATCAGCATCACTCCAAATGATAAGGCGAGTAAACCATAATTCAGTGTTCCAGCAATTAATTCTTTTGTAGCGAGTACAACATTAACCACTGGAATACTAGCTGTAATCGCATTTAATTCAATTCCTGGGAAGAAACCAACCATGGCTGGCATCACCACTAAAATATTCAATGGAGTGATTACACTCTGTGCTTCTTTGAAGCTTTTTGCGTAAACCGCAATTGGTATCATCAATCCTGCAAAGAATACAGTAAGCGGGAACAGAAGGGCATATAGTAATATAATGAATTTCAGGCTCAATATTTCATAAATGACTTCAAGTACTTTTGGATCATCAACTATTTGAAATACCTCAATCGATAAGAATAATCCTAATAAGGCACAGGATGCGGCTAAAATCCCCGAGGAGACGACGACACCCATTTTACCGAATAGTATTTGCCATCGAGCTACTGGCGTCGTTAACAACGTTTCTATTGTGCCTCGCTCTTTCTCACCTGTGAACAAATCAATTGCTGGATACATACATCCAATAAAACCAAAGGCAATGAAAATGTAAGGCAGAACTCCTCCAACCAGCTTTCCAATCATTTCTTTGGTTGAAGCGACATTCGAATAGCCTACATCTAGGGGTTTAAGTTCTTCTTCAACAAGATCTAGATCCAAATATCTTTCTTGCTGAGCAATTCCCTCAATTGTTTCCAGATACGATTCAGCACGAGATTGCATACCCATATCGGTTGCATTGTAAAAGACTGTTACAGGGGCCGGTTTCAAGTCTTTTTGATATTTCGCGAAATCTGAGGGTACGAATAAAGCAAATTGAAGAGTGTCCTTTTTAAGGTCTTCTTTCATCTCAGTGGTGTCCGAATACATCACGATCTCTTTATCACCATATATTTCTGGAAGGTCTTCTAGTTGTTTTTTTACGTAATTATCTTCTGATCCAATGAACCCAATTTTTACTGTTTTCGTGGCAGCTTCTTCCTGAAATGAGCTAGAAATAGCGACAAATACGTTTAGTATAATAGGGAAGAGGAGTAAGGGGATGACTAACATCATGATCAATGTTCTACGATCACGTAATGTGTCTTTCAGTTCTTTCTTAAAAATCGTAAATATCATACTTCAGTAGTTTTAGAATTGTTCACGATTCTAATAAACTCAGCAGTTAAATTCTCTGCCTGCATATTCACCCTAAATGAATCCATTGTTCCGTTGTAAAGTAGATTGCCCTTATGGATGATGGCGATATCGTCGCACAAAAGATCAACTTCACTCATAATATGACTCGAGAATATAACTGTCTTTCCTTGTGCTCGACAATCTCTGATTAGATGTATAATGTTCTCAGCAGTAATAACATCTAGTCCGCTAGTAGGTTCATCGAAAACCACAACTTCCGGATCATGTATCATGGTTCTTACAATGGATACTTTTTGCTTCATACCAGTTGAAAGCTTGCCAATCCGTTTTCCTTGAAATTCATTCATGTCAAGTAAGTTGTACAAATTCTGCTTACGTTCTTCGCAAACATCTTTTGGTACTCCATAGAGGTCTGCGAAATACTTGATGAGTTCATTTGGGGTCAGTCGTGCATAAAGCCCAGTCGATCCTGTTAAAAAACCGATCTTCTTTCGTGCTTCCTGTGGATTCGCAATCGCATCTATTCCAGCTATTTCGATTGACCCTTTCGTAGGCTTGAATATCGTTGAAAGCATTCGGAGGGTTGTTGTTTTTCCAGCTCCATTTGGCCCAAGCAAAGAAAAAACTTTTCCTGGTTGACATTCAAAGCTAATATCTGAAACCGCTGCAGCTTTTGTGTCAGTGGTGTCTAGTTCTTTGCGCTGCTTTTTAGTGAGCTCAAATTCCTTCGACAGATGTGATACTTTTATCATGTGGTATAATTCGTTAGTCGACTTGTTAGCTTCAAAAATACTAACTTAGTAATGGCTTACAACTAATACTTACAGGAACGGATCGAAACCATTTTGAACGAGAAAAAAGTGGTTTATAGATCTATGAAGATGATGGGCGGGCTCTGTTTTATGGTTGATGAAAAGATGTGTCTTGGTGTCGTCAAAGATGATTTCATGGCTCGTGTTTAACCCTGAAGCCAAAGCAAGTAAAAAACGTAAGAAGAAGTAATCAAGGTCGAATGTTACCATCAATGAGGGTTTACAATCCTTTCCATCTACCTTCTTGTAAGAGGTCCAAAGATTAAATCTTGCATTTTTTCCATTGATCATTACCTTTTCTTCAAGGCCTCATGTTTCAATGTTTTCAGTTTTTTCAGCGCTCCCATAAATGTAAACGGAAATTTCAAACGCATCATCATCTAATTCGGCAGTGGAAATTGCAGTGAATGATTCTGATGGTTTTTCTTTTGCAGTTATTTCAAAATCAATTTTTTGAGCTTTGTAGAATTATATTGAACCGGCAATTAATAGAATTATGAGGAATTGATTCTTCATTCC
>DKPV01000008.1:885-31429 GCA_002471375.1 Flavobacteriales bacterium UBA7325 | reverse complement strand
AGTTGATTAGTAGTGTTATGGCCATTAGATCTATCAGGATTTATTCACAAATCCTCCCTTTGTGAATTCCGTTATGGAAATCTTCTTCTATGCTCTTCATCTCATCAAGAAGAGCTTGTGATGGAGGAGTGTTTTGCAGCGCGTTCAGATCAGGTTGGCCAGCATCTACCCATGCGGTATACCAAATGGATCCAACAGCGAGAATGGATGATCTTAATCTACGTTCGACCATCCCATTCATTCTACGATGATATTCTTGAGAGAACTCATATGAATAGACCGGGACGGTAGTGTTTCCTCTTCTCTCAAAGCTGTACTTCTTATCGGACGCCATGTCATTTGTAACCTGACGCTCGATTAATAATACCGAATCTACAGCAACATTAGATTCCTTAACTGCATCCCAGATAAATCTTCTAATATCTTTGACATAGGCGGATTTGCCGATGAAGTAATCGTAATTCTCATCGTTAATCTCAACTAGTCGACTCTCCCATAATCCATGGATTCCTTTTTGCCCTGTTAATTGCCCATTGTAATTTTCTGTAGTGTGCAGTGGGACATGAGCGTCACCGATGTAATGTCCGATGTCAGCAGAGTACTTCAGGATGAGGTCTACATTCTTATTTTCAAATGCCCATTGCAGCTTCTTCTTCATTACCTCAATGTACCAAGGGACTATACCATATGCTTGCAGTGTATCTTCTGAAAACTTTTCAATTGCGTCTTCCCATCTTTCAGGAACCACTTCGAATGGATCCTCCCCATGGTGTACATAATGATCTATATCAATATAGTGCCTCTGAGCTTCACCATCTATTGCATAGCGTCGTTTATCAGGATCTACAGCATGTTCCGTTAGAAACTCCAAATGCTCTTTGTAAAACCCGAACATGTCCGGAGGAAGGGTGAAGGTGGCAATTCTATTTATCCGTTTGTGTCCGAAAAAGCCCCAGCGTTTTTGTTGCTGGTTTTGTTTGAAGCCGATAAGGAATAACGGCAACGTTAATGTAATTACAAGTCTATAATTGAACCAGTTTCCCATCTTTCAGTATTGGAATAACGTCTGTCTGATTTGGAGTTAGACAATATTTAATGTCCTCATTCAAATTCAGATTTTTCAGTCTTCTACGATGAGAACTTGCTTTTAAGAACCCAAGGTAGTTGTCTACAGCAGAAAGATACAAATATTTTGCAGCTATTGACGAGTCCTCATCCGATGTGTAATTTCCAGTCGCAAGAAGGTGCTCCGATATTGCCCCTGCGCAAATTGTGTCTTCCAAGTTGAACTTGTCCTGCCATCCTGAACAAAGGCATAAAGTATTTTTGTTTTGCTCTTCAAGCCATTTGCACAGAGCTTCTAAATTCACCAATGATCCAACAACAACAGTTTCGGCATTCTTTGCGACATTTAGCGCCTTCGTTCCGTTTGTAGTTGTTAGCACTACTTCCTTACCTCGAAGTTTTTCATTCATGTAAGTATAAGGCGAGTTGCCGAAATCAAAGCCATCAACAATTTTGCCTTTTCGCTCTGCACCGACCAAATAGCCTTTAGCTTTGTATTCGTGCGCTTCTTCAAGGCTAGATACTGGAATTATCGATTTGATCCCGTTGTCAAATGCAGCACAAATCGCTGTTGTGGCTCTTAGTACGTCAATTACAACCACGATTTCATATTCGTCTTTAAAGTACTCATACTCTCCTGGAGTGAAGCAGACTTCGATGTGTTTTCTAGTATCCATGCGGTAAAAGTAACCAAATTAAGCTGAGTTATAGTTCCAAATTTAGTTGAATTTCAAGTGGTCTATTTCTTGTACTTAATATTCCGTGACAACCTAAAACTGGACTTCTCGATAAGCTTATAGAATGGATAGCTTCCTGCGTAAGAAATGAGAAGTGCTAAGATGATGAGTCCAATTTTTTCCCAAGTTTGATCGGCATAGCGAGCAGTAAAGTAGAGGAACCAGCCTCCAAACATCCCATGCATAAGGTAAAAGCTGTAGGAAACTTCCCCGCTAAGTTCAAGGAGCCTAAATCGTGACTTAACAAAAAGCATTATCGGTATAGTTAGGAAGGGGAGCACATAATAGTAATCAGGTTGTCCAAGGAAACAATCAATTGCTCCAATTGCAATAAGAACACTAAGTTGGAAAGCGGAGAATCGTTTTTGATGAAATAGGTACATGCCGATCCCGATTAAAAAATAGGAGCCGAAGTGCACAAGGTATGGAGTAGTATCAAAGTAAGATGTATGGTTCCCGATGTAATTTAATGGTATCAGAACCAAGCCGGTGGAGATAAGAGCCACGGATGGCCTTTTTTGTAACAGCGAGAAGAGGATTCCAATGACTAGATAAAACTGAAACTCGATACTAAGGGTCCAGAAGATGGGGTTGTACCATTCGTAATCAAAGAACGATGCTGTTAGGGTTATGTTTGCAAGGAGTCGCCCGGGATCAACTTCTGTAGCAAGCCCCAGGTATGATTGAAATACAGTATTTACTGCAACGATTAATAGTAGACATATGCTTAGTGGTAAATGCATTCTGAGAATCCTTTTCCATAGAAAGATTCCATAATTTTGAATTCGATATCCATTGCGCTCAAGATGTAAGAAAATGACATAGCCTGAGATAATAAAAAATACGCAAATCGATCCATGCAAGAACGGGTCAACAGTCTTTAGTATTGGAGCTTTTTCATCGAAAAGAGAACCGTGATGATTACTAAAGTGAATGAAATGATACAACGCAACGATCATTGCAGCAACCCCCCTCACAGCGTCAAGAATATATATTTTCGAAAGGGTGTTGTTCATACTATTGATCTAGTGGTTTTAGGTATTTGTAATCGACATAGAAGGTAGCAAATGGAAGTAATGAAGCTATTGCAAGAATCACATACATTTTAAGTCCCCACTTTTTTTCTTTACCAACGATAAAAACCCAAATAACGTATGCTATGAATAGAACTCCATGAATCATTCCGACAATTTTGTTTGGCATACCCATATCTAGAGAGTATTTCATCCACATCGTTATACCTAGAAGAAGGTATGAAATCCCTTCCAAGATTGCGAGAATCCTAAGTTGACCTAAAGCTGTTTTTAAGTTCATTTATCCTTTGTTTTTTTTTGTTTCTCAAGAGCGAATACTTCATCACGTAACCTAGCAGCTTCAATAAAGTCGAGTTCTTTTGCTGCCTTTGCCATTTGTTTACGTGTGTACTCAATCGATTTGTCCAGTTGTTCTTCAGACATGTATTGAACGACTGGATCTGCTGCAAGTGACCCTGTTTCTAATTGAGAATAATCAGTTTCTGCATCCCCATCCGCAACTTTTGTTGATCGCATGATTCGCTCCTTCGATTTTACAATTGGTGAAGGCGTGATACCATGTTCTTCATTGTATTTTTTCTGAATTTCACGACGTCGTAATGTCTCATCAATCGTTCTCTGCATCGAGTTAGTGACTTTGTCCGCATACATTATCACCCGTCCGTTTACATTTCGAGCTGCACGCCCAACTGTTTGAACCAGTGATCGTTCATTTCTTAAAAAACCTTCTTTATCAGCGTCCAGAATAGCAACCAACGAAACTTCCGGTAGATCTAATCCTTCTCGCAGTAAATTGACACCGATCAAAACATGGAAATCTCCTAAGCGTAGTTGTCGTAATATTTCTACACGTTCAATAGTGTCAACATCAGAGTGAATGTATCTACAAAGAATCCCCAGGCGATCGAGGTATTTTTGAAGCTCCTCCGCCATCCTTTTCGTTAAGGTTGTCACTAGTGTTCTCTCGTCTCGGTCAATCCTCAGTTGAATTTCCTCGATTAAATTGTCGATTTGATTCTTACTTGATCTAACGTCAATCTCTGGATCAAGTAATCCAGTTGGTCGTATTATTTGTTCAATTATAATCCCTTCAGATTTCTCCATTTCATAGTCCGCAGGAGTCGCTGATACAAAGATTGTTTGATAAAGCATAGATTCAAACTCCTCGAATTTCAATGGTCGATTATCCATGGCTGCTTGTAATCTAAAGCCGTAATCCACGAGATTGATCTTTCGAGCGCGATCTCCTCCATACATTGCTCGCACTTGCGGGATGGTAGCATGACTTTCATCTATTACCATAAGGAAATCATCGGGGAAATAGTCAATTAAACAGAATGGTCTCTGGCCAGATTCTCGATTATCAAAATACCTTGAATAGTTTTCAATTCCAGAACAGTAACCTAGTTCTCGGATCATCTCCATATCGAAGGATGTACGTTCTTGCAGTCTACTGGCTTCATCAAGAAGTCCTTGTTTTTTGAATGCGTCGACTTGAAGCACCATGTCTTCTCCGATTAATTCAATTGCCTTTTTAGTTGTTTCTGGGCTTGTTACAAAGATTGTGGCCGGATAGATAGAAACTTCTTCGAATTCTTCAATCTTGGCTGCAGTTGTCGGATTGATGGAGCTAATTTTTTCAATTTCATCTCCCCAAAACTCTATTCTGATAGCATAGTCTGCATAGGCGAGGTGTACATCAACGGTATCTCCTTTGACTCTGAACATCCCACGCTCGAATTCTGCATTAGCGCGAGAATATAAGTTCTCCACCAGATTGAATAAAAGTTTGTTTCTAGAGATCAGTTGCCCTTTTTTCAGATGGACGATACTCGAAGCAAATTCTTCAGGGTTTCCAATTCCATATATGCAAGAAACTGATGCGACAACAACTACGTCTTTTCTTCCTGAAAGTAGAGAGGACGAGGCTGAAAGTCTTAATTTTTCAATTTCATCATTAATTGAGAGGTCCTTTTCAATGAAAGTACCGGTTACGGGTAAATATGCCTCCGGTTGATAATAATCGTAATAGGATACAAAATACTCGACAGCATTATTGGGAAAGAACTGCTTAAACTCTCCATAAAGTTGAGCGGCAAGTGTTTTGTTATGTGCTAGAATTAAGGTTGGCCTTTGAATTTCCTTAATAACATTGGCTACAGTAAATGTTTTTCCACTTCCAGTTACACCTAATAGTGTTTGGTGAGGAACTTGATCTTCAATTCCTTCAACTAATTGTCGAATTGCTTCCGGTTGATCTCCGGTAGGCTTAAAGTCTGAAACCAATTCAAAATCCATTAAACAAAAATAGCAATTAAAGAAGTGCGTCGCGAGCAAAGTACTATCTTTGGATTCTTCACAAAATAATTAATGGATTATCTAATACTTTTATTGGGGCTTGGAGTACTAATCGTTGGAGGTGAATTCTTAGTCAAGGGGGCTGTTGGATGTTCTACAGCTTTTAAGATTTCGCCTTTAGTTATAGGTATGACGGTTGTGTCTTTTGGGACATCAGCTCCAGAATTATTAGTGAGTATCCAGAGTGCGATGGATGGCAATCCAGGCATTGCGATAGGAAACGTTGTTGGATCCAATATCGCGAATATAGCACTCGTGCTGGGGATTACCGTGCTCATTTTTCCCATCATGGTCGAAAGGCAAACGAAGGTGATCGATTACCCGATGATGCTTCTTGCAACGCTACTTTTTTATGTTTTTTCATTGGATAACCTCATTGCCTGGTGGGAAGGAGCGATTCTCTTCACTGTGCTGGTCAGTTTCACGATCTATCTAATTACGACTTCAAGAAAGAAAACGAAGAAGGCCATAGAAGCGGAGTTAGATGATGATATTGAGGAAGCCATGAAAACTCCATTTTGGAAGTCAAGTACGTTCTTGCTAATTGGGCTAGTAGGTCTCTTTTTTGGCTCTGGTTGGTTTGTCGATGGAGCGGTAGGAGTAGCAGAAACATTGTTAGCGGATAATCCTGACAAGGATAGCATTATCGGAGTCACGGTTGTTGCTTTTGGTACAAGTGCTCCTGAGCTAATAGCTTCAACTGTTGCAGCGTTCAGAAAGCAAACAGACATATCTGTTGGGAATCTTATAGGATCCAATATTTTCAATGTATTTGCCGTCATAGGTATAACCTCGATGGTTAACCCAATTGAGGTTACCAATAGTGTACTTGGTTTTGACATGTACTGGATGCTTGCAATTAGTGCATTGCTATTTCTTATTATTTGGATAGGATCGCATATTGGAAGATTAAAAGGGTCGATTCTCCTGCTAAGCTATATCGCTTATGTCAGTGTTATTTTGATGAAGATTAACGGTGTGATTTAGAGTTATTCTAACCTCCGAGTTTGACATGGCTGTCATTGAACAAACAGTCAATTCATTCCTAAAAAATCCACATCTAATGTATATCTTTGCCCAAAAACCAATCTGAATGAAGATCTACAACAATATACTTGAAACTATAGGGAATACGCCGTTAGTTAAAATCAATCGAATGCAGGAGGATATCGAAGCAATGGTCCTCGCGAAAATTGAAACGACGAATCCAGGAAACTCCGTTAAAGATAGAATGGCACTTCAAATGATTGATGATGCTGAGGCAGATGGTAGATTGAAGCCGGGAGGAACAATTATAGAAGGTACTTCAGGAAACACTGGGATGGGACTTGCATTAGTTGCTGTTATGCGCGGATACAAGCTTATTTGTGTTTTGAGTGATAAGCAGAGTAAGGAAAAAATGGACATTCTAAGAGCTGTTGGTGCGGAAGTTCATGTTTGCCCAACGAATGTCGCTCCAGATGATCCAAGGTCATATTATTCGGTGTCAAAGAATTTAGCGGCTGAAACGCCAAATTCATGGTATGTTAATCAGTATGATAATCCATCCAATGCCAAAGCACATTACTTGACTACAGGACCTGAAATTTGGGAACAAACTGAAGGTAAGATTACGCACTTTGTAGTAGGAGTAGGAACAGGCGGTACTATTTCAGGAGTTGGTAAGTTTTTAAAAGAGAAAAATCCAAATATTAAAATTTGGGGAATTGATACTTATGGTTCTGTCTTTAAGAAGTACCATGAAACAGGAATATTTGATGATAATGAGATATATCCCTATATAACAGAAGGTATTGGTGAAGATATTCTTCCAAAGAATGTTGATTTCAGCGTGATCGATAAGTTTACAAAAGTGACCGATAAAGATGCTGCAGTTTATCAACGTCGTCTTGCTAAGGAGGAAGGGATTTTTGTAGGGAACTCTGCAGGATCAGCAATTAAAGGATTACTTCAATTGAAGGACGAATTAAGTGCTGATGATGTTGTTGTTGTTCTTTTCCATGATCATGGTTCTCGCTATGTTGGAAAGATGTTCAATGACGACTGGATGCGTGATCGTGGTTTCCTAGATGAGGAGATTACAACAGCTGGAGATTTAGTGGCTAAACATGGAGATCTCCCATTGGTTTCATTGTACGCTGAGGAGTTAGTTTCTCACGCAATTGATAAAATGAGAAAATTTGGAATTTCACAAATTCCAGTAATGAAAGATGGTGCTTTTGCTGGTTCGTTATCTGACAGTGAAGTATATCAACTTCTTTGTGAGAAGCCAGAATTGAGAGATTCGGCTATTTCAGGGATCATGGCAGCAGCGTTTCCAACAGTAAATGAGAGCGCAACAATTGAAGAAGTATCGAAATTAATTTCCAAAGACTGTACAGCGGTTCTTGTAGAGCTCAAAAATGGAAACCATCATATTATTACACGTCACGACTTGATTTCAGCAATTGCGTAAATGGCTGATTTCAAAGATCAAATGAATCGTTCAATCCGACTGGAGGCTTCTCCAAGTCGGATTGTTTCGTTAGTGCCCTCTCAGACACAGCTGTTGCATTATCTTGGACTTAAAGATGAGGTTGTTGGGATTACGAAATTTTGTGTTAAACCGGAGGAATGGTTTAATAGTAAAGTTAGAGTAGGAGGGACGAAGTCTGTTGATATCGATAAAGTTCTAGCATTGATGCCGGATCTTATTATCGGGAATAAAGAGGAAAACCTTAAGGATGATATTGAGAAGCTAGAATCTATTGCTCCAGTTTGGATGAGCGATATTGACACGTTGGAATCTGCACTTGAAATGATAGCTCAACTCGGAAAAATCGTTGGAAAAGAAACAAGCGAGTTAATCAATCAAATTGAGAGGGAATTCTCACGACTAAGTACCTACGTGGGGCAGCTGAAGAGTAAGCAAGTACTGTATTTCATTTGGAAAGAACCGAATATGGTTGCAGGGAAAGGAACTTTCGTTGATGACATGCTCGAAAGATGTGGCTTGATCAATGCTACAACAATCAATAGATATCCAGTTGTCGACGAAGAGATGGATCCAGAGGTAATTCTTCTAAGCTCTGAACCATATCCATTTAAGGAAGAGCATTTGAAGATTTTTCAGAATAGATATCCGAATGCCAAGATTCTTCTTGCGGATGGTGAAATGTTTTCTTGGTATGGTTCAAAGTTGAAACATGCCCCTGAGTACTTTATTAAATTACTGCAACAGATTCAGGACTAGTCTAACAATCTTGATCGATAGAGAAAGTTTAGCAGCACATCAGTTGGTGCTTCCCCATCGTTAAACTTGATTTCACCACTAATTTTACACTTTTTCTCGTTTATTAGTTTGGCGCTTAGGTCAACATTGTCAATTTTAGAAAATAGCTCATTAGATGAGATGTATAAATCTGACATTCTCAGGATTTTCATGACAAGTCCACCTCCTCTGAATTCAGAAAATGGTTTAAGTGAACCGGATATTTCAAAAAGAACCCCATTACTTATAGATTCCTCTCTAGGTTCATTTCTTCCCAGGTAAATCTGATCCCATGCCGTCTGCTTATAGAAGAATTGTTTTCCGCCATAGCGTAAATCAGATTTGGTAAGGTTCGATATTAAACCATTCGCTTCTGCCTTTTCAAGTGTGTTATTAATGTCAATGCTATCTGTGAATGCAATTGATGCATCAAAATGGGGGATAAGAATCGAATTCCCTTCATCTGCATGTTCGGTATAATGATGGTTGACGTTAACATGAGCAATAGTTGGAAGTTGAACACCTAATCCTTCAAGTGAACTGCTAAGGAAGTCATTCAGAGCATCAGGGATAATGGCACTCTCCATGTAGAAATTTGAATTCTTTGAGACAAGATATGTATTTTCATCCGCTTCTGAAGCATGAGATGCGGTTCCGTCGATGCTAACTCCTTTTTCATTCACAATTAAACTAATCGACACGTTGGTTAAAGCGCCAGCATGGTTGGGGATTACTAATTTCTTTGCCCAAAAATGAACCAATTCATTCGTTGATGTCTGACTAGTCAGGTTCGAATTGTCAAAGATAGATATTTCACGTAAATAGTCGCGTGCAATTTTATTAAGGTCAACTTCTGACTCTGACTTCATCAGAGTCAGAATCATCGCAACATCCTTTGTAATGTGGTAGCCTTGATTGCTGTTCAATTGCTTTTCTAAATTTGCACTAAGTTGCTCCTTGTTTTGAACATTTGCCAGAATACCCATGATCTCTGTACCGTTCTTCTCAACTACATTGAAAATGTATATATCTGAGCGAAAGTTTAGACCTAAATTGGTTGATTCAGGATCTCTGCGTTTTTCAATTATTTCGTTTACGAGTTTGTTATTCTTTTTGGTTAGCACAACATCTGAAAAGCCTTTACTGATAAGCTGCTCACCATCTATCCGCATGACCATTGTGGAATTTTCTGGGATGTAAAGTTGGTTGTTGTTTGCTGAAGTTTCATAGAGTGATCGTGAAAATAAAAAGACCATCCAGAGCAGCATAATTAACACAATCATACCTGCTATCTTTCCGAAGCTCTTCTTTTTCAGCATGCCCAAATGTACGAGATATTGTGATAGAATTCACCCGAATAGTTAAGTTTGTGCAATGAGAAAGTTTGCCGCATTTATTTTACGCCTGTTTGGTTGGAAAATCGATCGAAGATCTCCTGAGGGAGTTAAGAAATGTGTGGTCGTCGTTGCGCCTCATACGTCAAATTGGGATTTCATAATCGGGAAATTGGCATTTCGATCTTACGGTGTAAAGGCTAAGTTTCTTATTAAAAAAGAGCTGTTTTTCTTTCCGCTTGGTTGGATTATGAAGGGGATGGGAGGCATTCCTGTTGATCGAAAAGCCAACAATAACTTAACGGAGTCAGCCGTTCAGCACTTTCAAGAAAATGATACAATGTTCATGCTTTTCACGCCTGAAGGTACGAGAAGTTATAGTCCTAACTGGAAGAAAGGTTTCTACTACATCGCGAAAAAAGCAGAGGTCCCTATATATCTAGGCTATATTGATTACAAGAACAAGACTGGTGGTTTTTACGGTTTTTTTGAAACAACAGGCAACGCAAAAGATGATATAATGAGTATCAAGAAGATTTTGCATCACTACAAGGGTCGCTTTCCGGAGAATGGAATTCGTGATGAAGAGATAGAATAGTTATTTGGAAATTTTTCCAGTTTTAGTATCGTACCCATACGGGCAATGTTTACAACCACTTTTACAGCAGTAGCCTCTCTTTAAATGATGTTTTTCAGTAAACACAATATACCCTTCAGGGCTTAAATAGAAGTCATCCTTATCAAGCTTTGGAAGATTAGAAAATCCTGACATATCATCTGGCATGACACAAATTTAATACATATTTGTAAGGGTTAACGAGATTTAATGAAACAAATACTAACTGATATTGAAGCGGGAATTCAAAAATCCATTGTACAACAATTGTTTTTTGACGAATGTGCGGATCGAAATATTTCCATTTTTGTCAAGCGAGACGACCTGATACATTCTGTGATCTCAGGAAATAAGTGGAGGAAATTAAAGTACAATGTTGAGCTTTGTAAAAATCAAAAGAAAACGGGAATAATTACGTTTGGAGGAGCTTATTCTAATCATCTAGTTGCAACAGCAGCGACATGTAAATTAGCTGGTTTGAAGGCGATAGGTTTTGTTCGTGGAGATGAATTAAACGCATCGAGTAATGAGACGCTAAAAGAATGCGCTTCACTAGGTATGGAGCTGAATTTTATCTCTCGCGCCGAGTATGCGAAGCGCAATGATAAGGCGTATCATGAGACGATCGGTGCAGAATATAGATCTATGCACTTAGTTCCTGAGGGAGGTGCAAATTATTACGGAATTATTGGTTGTCAAGAAATAATGACTGAAGTGGAAGAAGACGTGGACGATATCTTCATTGCTCAAGGGACTACGACAACCAGTTGTGGAGTTCTTCTTAGTTTGAAAAATCATCAACGATTGCATGTTGTCCCAGTGTTAAAAGGTTTTGACTCGATTATGGAAATGCGTTCGCTTCTGACGCGCAGTGGTATTGAACAAGAATTAATTGAGGATTTACTAAAGCAGGTTGTTGTTCACGAGGATTTTCATTTTGGAGGTTATGGCAAACATCCACAATCATTAATTAATGATATCGAACAATTCTACAGTGAACACAAACTAAAGTTAGATCCGATTTATACGGGAAAAGCGATGAATTGTATGCTAGATTGTGTCCAAAAGGATGAGTTCTCGGATAAAACATTGCTCTTTATCCATACTGGAGGTATTCAAGGCGGTAGAGGCCTTATTAATTACAACGCCTAGCCCGATGATCTAGCGAAGCAGGTTAATAAGATCTTTGGCCTCCTGAACGTCATGAACTCTCAATATGCTGGCTCCCTTTTCTAGAGCAATAGCGTTAAGGGCAATTGTTCCGGCCAATGATTCTTCAGGTGTAATACCAAGTTTTTTATAGATCATTGATTTTCTCGATAATCCTGCCAGTATTGGGTGACCAAGTAATTGAAAGGTATCTAAATTATGGAGAAGTTCGTAGTTCTGATCGATCGTTTTACTGAATCCAAATCCAGGATCTAGGATAATATCGCAAACTCCGGCAGATTTTAATTGAGCAATTTTATCGGAGAAATAACTTGCGATATTCTTGAATAGGTTGCTGTAATCTGTAAGTGACTGCATTGTTTTTGGCGTCCCTCTCATGTGCATAAGGATGTAAGGTGCGTTGTATTTTGACGCCACATGAATAATTTCTGGATCAACTTCGAAACCACTTATGTCATTTATAATCGCTGCTCCCTTGTTAAGAGCTTCTTCGGCTACTCTCGAGCGGAAGGTGTCAATTGAAATTATTGTATCCGGAAAGCGTGCGAGAATTTGTTCAATTGCTGGTGTAATCCGATCAACTTCTTCCTGCTCGGAAATATCATCTGCATCGGGCCTTGATGAATATCCACCAACATCAATGATGTCCGCTCCAGCACTTAACAAATCTTTAACGCGTTCAATAATTAGCTCCTCAGAATCAACGCGACTACCACTGTAAAAGGAGTCTGGAGTAACATTCAAGATAGCCATTACCTTGGGAGTTGATAGATCCATTAATTTATCCTTCACCCGAAGGGTGTGGTTCGCGCCAAAATATGTATCTTCAACCTTTAAATTTTGCATCATTATTTGGATGAATAAGACTAATACAGAATACACAAATGTAATGAATGTTTGCAGAGAGCTCTTCTCTAAGAAAACATTGGATTATGGAACAGCTTGGAGGATTCTTCGGCCAAGTTCATTGACCGATCAACTTTTCATTAAAGCTCAACGGATTAGAACTGTCCAGGAAACTGGTGAGAATAAAGTTGGTGAAAATATCGAGGATGAATTCGTGGCTATTGTAAATTATTGTTTGATGGCAATCATTCAAGTTTGTGAGACAGAACTAGATGAATTAGAATTACCCCATGAGGAAGCTCAAATGTTCTATGATCGTTATGCAGAGAAAGCATTCGAATTAATGCAGCAAAAGAATCACGATTACGGAGAAGCTTGGCGTGACATGCGTGTAAGTTCTCTGACAGATTTGATTTTACAAAAGATATTTAGAGTTAAGCAGATTGAAGACAATAACGGTACAACTATCGTTAGTGAAGGGATAGATGCAAATTACTATGACATGTTAAACTATGCTGTATTTGCATTGATTCACTTGCAAATCGGACAAAAAGTAGCTGAATGAAAGAGAAAATTACGTTTTCGGGACACTCGATGATATTCAATATCGTATTTATTGTATTGAATTTATTGGGACTAACGTTTTTAGTGCTTGGCAACCATGAGAATTTCGTGGATAGCAGTGGGTTCTTTAATATGCTCGGCCTAATTCTAATGATTTTAACGATCGGTGGTCTCATCTTGTTCAAGGGTAAAATGATGATGTCCTCTGTATCCCGAGTTTTGGTAGGTGGGCTCTTTATCGTCTCCGGACTTGTGAAGGCGAACGATCCTATAGGGTTTTCATATAAACTGGAAGAGTATTTTGAAGACGGTGCCCTCGCATATCGCATTAAAGAGTTATTTGGTGCCCCATCATTTTCTCTTGAGTTTCTGATGGACTCTGCCTTGTTCTTAAGTATACTAATCTGCATTGCTGAAATAGTGCTTGGCGTACTTACGATAATTGGTGGTAAGATTAAGATAGTCTCCTACTTCATGCTATTCATGATGCTATTTTTCACCTTCTTGACTTGGCATACAGCAAATTGTGATTCTGAAGCAACGTTCGTTGATAGAGATACGTATGAAATGAACGATCCGCTTGCGCAGCAAAAGCTTGGTCAAATGAAGGCCAACAAGGAGAATGAAGATAAAGCGGATGACAAGAATATAACCGTGGTCTCAAAGACGAGCTCGGAACTTGTAATTGACGAAGTTAAAAAGCCGCAGTGTGTTGATGACTGTGGTTGCTTTGGTGATGCCATGAAGGGGTCCGTTGGTAGATCACTAACTCCTACGGAGTCACTCTGGAAGGACATCGTTGTATTATATCTCGTCATATGGATATTTGTAGCGCAGCGAATAATTAAGCCAAATAGGCCGAAGGAGAACTTATACTACACCATTGCGAGCATGCTGGTCATCGTATTCTTCGCATGGGTCTTTGGTTGGTATTTCCCTATTTTCTTTGGACTTGCCTCCATCTTGGGAGCTCTATGGATGTTGCGAGCAGGAGGAAAGTACCTTGCAAATCATTATGGTGCGGCGCTCCTAGTTACCTTTCTGTGCGGTCTCTTGGTAACTTTTGTTCTCGTGTACACGCCTCTAAAAGACTATCGCCCATACGCTGTCGGAGCTGATTTAAAGCTCAAAATGAACAATGGAGTGGAGGGTGAGTACGAAAGTATGCTTCTTTACAAGAACAAAAAGACTGGTAAAGAGAAGGAATACTCGTCTACATCTCAGGAGTATATTGATTCTAAAATTTGGGAAGATTCGGATTGGGAATATAAGGACATGGTTCAGAAGACAATTGTTGCCGCAGTTAATCCTTCTATTATGGACTTTAATCCATCAATTAGGGCGGATGAATTAGCTGACGCTGAGAAGAGCTTACCATTTGTAAAAAGTGTATTAGATACTTCAACAGTGAAACTTTTGAAGATTCTTTCGTTAGAGTACGAGAGCGAAATGGAAATACCAATCGAGGAGTACGAATTAGATCTGGGAGGATTTCCAGAAGAAGAGTACACCATTCTCGATACATTAGTTTCTATTAGCCCTGAACTGCAGGATATTGAAATTAAGGATGCGCTATTAGAGCAAGAGAAAGTTGTCTTAATTATTTCTCGTAACCTCGAAGAAGCAAGCTGGGGAGGAATCGCTCGAATGAAAGAATTATATAAACTGTGTAAGAAAAATGATATACCCTTCTTAATGATTTGTAATGCGACAAGGGATGAAATAAACAAGTTTAGAAAGAAGCACAGTTTCAAGTTGCCTGTTTTCTCCATGGATGAGATTGAGTTGAAAATCATTTCAAGATCAAATCCAGCATTACTGGTACTAGAGAATGGAGTGGTTAAGGCCAAGTACTCTAAGAGAACCATACCTGCAAAAGATAAGTTTAAAACGAACCATATAAATAATTAGAATGCCGCAAAAGATTGTAGCTGGGAATTGGAAAATGAACCTTTGCCTAGATGAAGGAGTAGATTTAATACGAAGTATTGAAGCGTCATCACTGCCATCAGATGTAAAGGTGATGGTTTTTCCACCTGCCTTATTTGTTGATGCAGCGAAAAAAACAAGCTCGAGCAAATGCTTGGTTGGTGTTCAAAATTTCAATGCAGCAGAGAAAGGTGCCTTTACGGGAGAAGTTTCTATAAAACAAGTGAAGAGTGCAGGAGCTAGCATTGGACTGATTGGACACAGCGAACGAAGAGAACTATTCAATGAAACAAATGCAATTTTGAAAGATAAGGTCGATGCTGCAATCGAGAATAATTTTCAATTTATCTTTTGTTGTGGAGAGCCTCTTGAGGTCCGCGAAGCGGGCACAGAGATTGAGTTTGTTAGAAATCAACTTGAAGAAAGTTTATTTCATCTGGCTTCAGACCAAATGAGAGATGGAATAATTGCCTATGAGCCAATTTGGGCAATTGGCACTGGAAGAACAGCTTCATCTGAACAAGCTGAGGATATGCACCGTGAAATTCGAGCGATGTTGTCAGAAAAGTACACGAATGATATCGCAGAGTCAATCTCTATTCTATATGGCGGAAGTTGTAAATCTGCAAATGCGAAAGAACTCTTTGCATGCCCAAATGTAAATGGTGGACTAATTGGAGGAGCGGCATTAGATGCAACTTCCTTTTGTGCAATAATAGATTCATTTTAAATGGAAAATTTAGATACGCTCGAATTGACAATAAAGCTCACTCCTAAAGACCCTTGGAGTGACATCCTTGTTGCCGAGCTTTCTGATTTAGGCTTTGATAGTTTCGTACAAACGGAGGAGGGTGTGCAAGCATATGCTGCCGCAGATACGGATGCTAAAACAGTCATGAGCAGTGTTTCTTGTTCTTCTAGTGATTTAGTAAAATGCGAATGGGAAGGGAAGATTATTCCACATCAAAATTGGAATGCTGAATGGGAAGCCGATTTTCATCCCGTATATGTTGATGAAATCGCAACCATCTTAGCTCCATTTCACGATCAATCTCTCGGGAAGGGAAGTGTAGTTGTGATTCAGCCTCAGATGTCATTTGGGACAGGGCATCATCAAACAACATGGATGATGACTAAAGCTCTTTTCGATCTAGCCTCAATGCCTAAAAGCGTTCTTGATATGGGAGCCGGCACGGGAGTTCTTTCGATTTTCGCAGAGAAATTAGGAGCCGACAGAATACTAGCTGTGGATATAGAGGATTGGTCAGCAGTTAATGCCGCCGAAAATGCCACACGAAATAACTGTGAAAAGATCGAATCAGTTTGCGGTGATATTGATAAAATTGAAGCTGAAAAGTTTGGATTGATTATTGCCAACATTAATAAGAATGTACTTAAATCGCATATGGCAAATTATGCGAGTGCTCTCGACAAAGATGGAATTCTGCTGTTGAGTGGCTTTTTTAGCTCTGATGTTGAAGAGCTAGTAACTTTTGCTTCGCAATACGGTCTTACAGCAGTACAAGAGTACGCTAAAGATGAATGGGCAGGCATTCGACTTGTCAAACAGGGCTAGGTGCCTTTAGACATTAATTGAAATATACATCGAACTATGAATCGTAAATACTGGTTATTATGCTTATTGATGATGGCCTCATTTATGAGCATGTCACAATCATTCCCAAATACGCGAGAGAAATTCGTGAAGGATTTCCAAAAGAAAATTGCTGAATCTGGAACAAGTGAACATCGAGATTTTGTTAAAAATGAGCTTACGCCACTATTGATTGAGAGCCAGAATTTCCCAGACGATTATTTTTCCAAAATGGTGGAAACATGTAACCTCATGGAGACAAAACGCCTAAAAGTATACCCAGAGATTTACAATTATGTGTTCTCTGTTTCAGCTTTTGTAACCAGTGACCAACCTAAAGATAGCTATGTTGCATGGCAATCCACGGTAGAGAAAATGCTGGGTTCAAGACAAGTAAAGAAAATTAAGTCATTTGTTGAATTCTCTTCAGGATTCTTTTCTACAGGTAAGATCTCAACTTCATCAAACTTTGCTTGGTACTACTTAGGAGGTGAGTATGCGTTTGAATTCGACAAGAAGGTAAATGTGAACTTATCTGGTGGTAACTTGGTATGTCGTGCGATCAGTAAATCTGGAGCCAACAGGGGTTCAACGGTTGATAGTTTGGTAATTATTGAAACAACAGGGGATTACGATCCTGTTCTACGCAAATGGATAGGTAAAGGAGGTAAGATAACGTGGGATAAAGTGGGACTTGATCCGACAAAAAACTTTGCTGTCCTTGGAAATTATGATCACACATTAAAATCATCTACGATACGCTTCGATTCTGTAGCATTGACAACAACCTATTTCGACAAACCGATTAAAGGAATTCTTACAGAGCGAGCATTCAAGTTCAATCGAGAAGAGGATAAGATTTACCCACAGTTTTTATCATTCGAGAAGCGATTGATGATTAATGAGATCGTTCCTGGAGTAGATTACATTGGTGGATTTGCGCTTGAAGGAGCATCTTTTCTGGGTGCTGGTACTGATTCGGAACGTGCCATGATTACAATTAAAAAAGACAATGTGCCGTTCATTACTGCGAAGGCAAAGGAAATAGTTGTCTCATCAGAAAAAGTTGCTGTCTTTAAGGGCGAAATGGCTCTTTTCTTCAAAACAGGCGATTCCTTGACACATCCTGGAATTGGCTTAGACTTCAATATAGTTAAAAAGCAAATACAATTTGTTCGCGCTAAATCAGGAATTGGAGAAGCTCCATTTCAAGATTCATATCACAAATTAGATGTTTACGTTCCTAAGATTATTTGGAACCTAGATGAAGATGAACTTCATTATACATATGAGTTCGGGACAAGTCAAGAGCAGAGATTAGCTCGATTTGAGTCTCAATCATATTTTGATGCTCGTTTGTATGATCAACTTCAATCGATGGAGGCCACTCATCCTTTAGTTGCTTTGTCAAAATTTTGTTACAAGTATGATGAACATAACTTAACGGAAGGGCAGGCCGCAACTGCATTGAATAAAATTGTAGATCAAGCGAAGCCACTTTTACTACAGCTCTCAAGTTTAGGTTTTATTAGTTATGATTCTGAATTGAAGACCGTTGTAGTGAAGCCGAAACTGGATAATTTCGTTAGAGCGAAAGTAGGGAAACGTGATTATGACAATATCGTTTTCAGATCTGATCTTCGTCCACGTAAATTAACTGGAAGTCTGGTTGCCCTTGCTGAGAGTGATCCAAGCTTTAAGGCTGAATTCGACCAAAGAAATAGGGCATTAACTCTTAAGAAGGACTTCGCAGTTTTAAGTCTCTCGACATTAGAGCTAGATCTTGATGCCGTTGATAACGTTCTCCTTTCAGCCAATAAAAACACAATTATTTTTCCTGCCGATGGATTGGTTAAAGTGAAGGAAAATAGAGATTTTGTTTACACAGGATGGACGAACGCTGGTAAATTGGAAACAAATGCAGAATCGGCATCTTTCTCCTACAATGACTTCAAAATTAAGCTTCAAAAAACAAACGAAAGCTTGTTTAGAGTGCGCCCGTTGGATAAAACACATGGTACCCGAGGAATCCCAATGGCTAGTATCTTGAGAGGAGTAGCGGGAGAGATTCTTATCGATGATCCAACAAACCGCTCAGGGGTAAAAGAAGAGTTTGCAGCCTATCCAAAACTTAATTCTGTCAATGAGACCAAAGTATACTATAACTCCGAAGAGATCTACAGAGGGGCATACGATAGTGCACGATTCTATTATACGGTAGCTCCATTCGAAATGGATAGTCTCAATACCTTTAAGGAAAGTGCTATGAGATTGGAAGGAGAGCTTGTGTCAGCTGGTATTTTCCCGAATATTAAAGAGCCGCTAAAAATCATGCAGGATTATTCATTGGGGTTTGCGACAATAGCGCCAGATAATGGATATACCTTCTATGGAACTGATGCGAAATACAAGAACAAGATTGTTCTTTCTAACAATGGATTACAGGGAAGTGGAACTATTAATTTCATGTCCTCTACATCTGTTTCAAAAGCACTGAGCTTCCTGCCAGATTCCACAGTTGGTTTTGCCAAATTTGTAAATCGTCCGGTAGAAACTGGAGTAGAGTTTCCAGATGCTTCATCTGAAAAGGCTTTTATAACATACATTCCTGACCTAAATATTTTGCGTGCAGCATCAACACCTAAAAACGATTTGTCAATGTTTGGTGATGAGGCCAAATTGCGAGGAACCGTAACTATTCGTCCGACAGGAATGAGAGGCTTTGGATTAATGACCTTTAGCAAATCTAACTTGATATCTGAAGATTTCGAGTTCAAGAGATACGATATCTTAGCGGATACATCCTCATTTAGATTAAAAAATGAAGGGTCTGATAATGAAGAGGATGCACTAGTATTTACAACAGACAATGTGAAATCTGATGTTTCTTTTAAAGATCGTTTGGGTGTATTTAATTCCAATGATGGAGACCGTAAGGTAGAGTTTCCAGTGAATCAATATATCGCAAAAATGGATGTCTTCAAGTGGCTCATGGATGAAATTTCAATTGAAATGGAAAAGAGTGGTGCAGCTCGTCTTGATATTGATGTAGGAGTAGATTTGGTTGGGTCAAATTTTTTCTCAACTCGTAAGAACCAAGACTCACTGAATTTCAGAGCTCCGCGAGCAACTTTTGATGGTAAGAAAAAAATTATTTACTGCTCTAAAGTGGAATACATTGATGTCGCGGATGCACGAATATATCCTGACAGTATGAAAGTAATTATTCGTAAGAAAGCGAAGATGGATGAGTTACAAAATGCTTCGATCGTTGCTAACTACATCACTAAGTATCATAGCTTCAAAGAAGCAACAGTTAAGATAAAAGCCAAGAGAGATTACGAGGCGTCGGGTCAATATCCTTACTTTGATGTGGATAGCAATGTAACGTACATAGCGATGAATAACATTGGTCTCGATACCGCATTTCAAACAAAAGCTTCTGGTAAAGTTGCCGTAGACGAAGACTTTAAGTTAAGTGCCGAGTTTGATTTTTATGGTGATGTATCAATTCATGCGGATAATCCGTTAATATCATTTTCTGGTGCAGCTAGAATTAATCACGGCTGTGCGAAGTTTGATAGAAACTGGATGGCTTTTAGATCTGAAATTGATCCAAAAAATATACAAATTCCAGTTGTCGCTGAGATGAAGGATTTAGATGGTGGTGCAATTTCGGCCGGAATTGTTTGGAGAGATTCTCCAAATACGGATAGCATTGCGCTATATCCAACATTCTTATCATCGCTTGTCGATCCGGCCGACCCTATTGTGATGACTTCTAGCGGATACCTTCAATATGATGCAGGGACTAAGGAGTTTCAGATTGCGTCAAGGGATAAGTTGATTAACCGTGATGAGAAAGGTAACTACATCGCCTTGCACACTGAGAGCTGCTCGATGAATGGAGATGGTATTATCGACCTTGGTATGAACTATGGAGACGCCGTTGTTGATGCAGTAGGAATTGTAAATTACAACCAGTCAACTGGGAAAACTACAATGAATCTTACGGCGCGATTTGATATGCCAGTTGATAAGAACGTTATGCAGGGGGCAGCGGATCGAATCAATGAAGTTGAAGGGCTTCAGCCTTCTGATTTTAATTCAAATACACTTGAACAAGCCATTGTGGAGTGGGATGGATTAAAGGCAGCGGATAGATTTGTAGAGGAGTTTGTTCAGGAAGGTAAAGTTAAGAAACTTCCAGATGGACTTGAGAAAACAATGACAATTACTGGTCTACGCCTCAGTTCATACGAGAGCAGCCGTCTTCAGACAACGGGACTAATTACAGATGTTGAATCTGCTGTTCTTGTTAATGTATACGGAAAGCCAGTTATGAAATATGTGCCTATGAAAGCATTCTTCCAGCAAACCTATTCCGGTACGAAAGGGAAAATGAATAACGATATGTTTACACTCAAGATTGATATTCCTGGAGGGCTGGACTATTTCATGAATTATCAAATGACTCAAAAGGATGGAGTCCTACGAATTAAATCGGGTGATTCTGAGTTCAGTGCAGCTGTAAATGCAATCAAGGAAGACAAGCGTAAAAAGAAAAACTTCAAATACGAAATGACGACAAATAGCGCATTTCTAGCTAAATTTATGCGTCTGTACGAATAAGGGGGATTTTGGTTAATGAATTGTTAGCCAATTCTATTGAACCTTTTTAGAAACCAGGCGTATTAGAAACTAGTGACATCGTGTGATCAACGATGTTTTATGAAATTGTTTAAGAAAATATTAACGGTCCTAGTTCTTCTTTGTGTTTCAGCGACAGCGTTCGCTCAGGAAACAGAGGCAGAGATAAAGGAAAATGCCAACAAGCTTTTTGAAAAAGAGCAATACGTTAAGGCTACAGCACTTTATTTGCGCTTAATTTCTTTACATCCCGAAGATTACGATTACAATTATCGATACGGTACGTGCTTACTCTTCAATGCCGACAATAAGAAAAAGGACGCATTGCGATATTTGACATACGCGATTACAAGTAGTTCTGCTGACCCACGAGCATATTACTTTCGGGGCAGAGCTCTTCATCTCAATTATCAGTTTAAGGATGCAAAGAAAATGTATCGTGAATATAAGAAGAGGAGATCTTCAAAAGATAAAGGCTTTGATGTAGATCGAGAGATTGAAATGTGCGATAACGGCAAACGCCTGATGTCTAATTTTACTGATATTATCGTCTCTGAAAAAAAGCAGATTGATGAGGACAAATTTTTCCGTCTCTATCATGATATGCAGATTATCGGTGGTGATATTCTTGTTACCGAGCGTTTTCAAAGTAAGATGGATAAGAAGATGGGCCATGTGCCTATTGTTCATTTTCCAAAAAATGCAACTTCAGTTTATTACTCGAGTTACGGAGAGAAGGGCGAAACTGGTCTTGATATTTATGTCCGCAAGAAATTGCTTGATGGTAATTGGGGTGAGCCACAGATGTTAACTGGAGAGGTAAATACTCCCTATGATGATAATTTCCCGTACCTGCACCCATCGGGACAGTATTTATACTTCAGTTCAAAAGGACACAATTCAATGGGAGGTTATGATGTATTCATGGCACGCTTTGATCCAACAGTCAATGGGTTTATGCGAACTGAAAATGTGGATTTTGCCATTTGTTCTCCTGATGATGACTTGTTTTATGTTGTAGATTCATCCTATCAGAACGCATATTTCGCATCGGCTCGCCAAAGCGAGGAAGGAAAATTACATGTCTACCGAGTAAGGGTGGCTAGGATACCTATTCAAGAAGTATTCATTATGGGTGATTTCCTCTCTGAAATCAATCCTGAAAATAAGGATATGACGGTGACAATCTTCGCTGGTGCCACCGGGAACGAAATTGGTGTGATCAAATCGAATGCAAAAGGGAAATATTCGTATGTATTCCCTCAGGGCGGTAAGTACACATATAAGATTAAAATCGATGGGATTGATGGTGTAACTGAAATTGATCTCGATCTGCCGTTCCTGGATGAGTTTAGGCCACTTAAACAACGTGTCATACATAAGCAAACACCAGAAGGTGAAGTTGTGATGATAGAAAATTTGTTTGATGAGTTGATCGAAGGTGGATCTGAGTTGATCGGTCCTATTCTAAGAAAGAAGGCTGAATTAGACATTAATCTGAATGATTTTGATGCTGAAGTCCTTGCTGCACTTGACCTTGCTAAGAAACGAGATGAAATTTTAGCTGACTTAGGATACGATGGATTGAGTTCTCGTGAAGTTCAAAATCAGTTGAATGAACTGGCTATAGCTGAGAGAGATCAGAATGAGAATATAAAAAAGATGTCTGATGGAATCGATCAGAATATTATCAATACCTCTTTGGATTTAAACGAACTGGTTGATGCACAGCAAGAATTAATAAATCGTGCAGCAGCAACAGATGATCCAGTAGAGAAGTATGAGCACCTTAAAGAAGCTAAGAAGATTGGCGCGGAAATTATAGCGCTTACAGATCAGATTGCAGGCTTAAATAAATTGAAATCTACCATTCAATCAGAATTCGGAAATTCTGACGGTAGAGAAAATATACAAGACCTATCAACAAAATTTGACGAGCTTATACAGGCGAGAGATGAAGAAGATGCTTGGAATATACTCGCACTTAATCAAAGTGAAATTTTTGAAATTCGAAACTCTTCTCCTAAAGCAATGATTGCTTACATGATCGATGAAAGCATTGAGCTTCGAAAAAAACAGAATGCGCTAAGGGAAAGGAACAACAGTAATACAGCAAACATAAGTCAGCTAGAGGCTGATATTTCATTGCTAAAAGGACAACTACCTGGCGCAAAGAAGAAGCAAAGAAAAGAATTGGAAGAGGAAATTTTGTTCAAAACACAAGAGCTCGAGGCTTATATAGAGGATCAAGCTTTCAGTAAAGCTGATATCGCAGCAATTGACCGGGAAGCCAATGTCTTAGATGAGAATGTAGATGTCCTTCAGGAATCTATCACGGGCAGTCTCGTAGCAACAATATCAGTTGATGAAGTAGAAGCAGCAGTGAAGGCAGCTAGTAAAATTGAGAATGAAGGAATTGATAAGCAGATAGAGACGGACATTGAGGCTCTAGAGAATAATTATCCGGAAATTACTTCAGCGGGACCTGCTGAGATTCCGACTCAAGAAAACGTGCAAAATAAACTAGAGGCATCACATGCTGAAGCGGTATCTCAAATCATATCGAATAGTGAACAAACTGAGTTAGAGAAATTAACGAAGTTGATTGCTAATAATGAAGCGACTATTGATCGTTCTACGAGTGAAATACAAGCGCTTCAGATAAAGCTAGAAGGAGATCCTGAGAATATGGATTTATTGGAGGAGCAAACAAGTCTCGTTCAATACCTCACCAAATTGGAAGATGAGAATGAAGGGTTCCGTAATCAAGTCGATCAAATTAACATCGAGAACCCTCCGGTAGCGATTTCGAAAGAGGATCTCGTGGAAGGTTTGTTACCTGGATTTAATGAGGAAGTTAGGTCTATTAAAACGAATACGAATTTGAATGAAGAGGAGCAGCTCGATCAACTTCAGGTGAAGACTCAAAAGCTTGATGGCGCGGTTAATGAACGATTGAACGATATCCGAACACAACTCGAAAGTGATCCGACAAAAAACGAATTGCTGGCACAGTTGGATATTCTTGAGTCCGTGCGTGCTGAGAACACAGAGGAGATAGCACGTATCGATGCACGATTAAGAGAGCTGACATCTACAACTGTTGCTACCGAGTCTACGAATTCAGAAATCATTGAGGAAATACTTCCTGGGCACGAGAGTAACATGAATGCCATTGCTTCCAATAATGAACTTCAACCACTTGATCGATTAACTCAACAGCAAACAGCAGAAGAGGAGTTATTGACTTCAACAAATCAAAAAATTAAGGTATTAGATGCTGAGTTAACATCAAACCCAAATGATCCAGTCCTATTGAAGCGTAAGGATAAATTAGAGGAAATTGCATCGACTACGAGTAACACCATTGACGAAAGGGCACAAGAAATTAATGCCTTAACCAATGTTTCTTCGATTGTAGATTTAGAAGGCATTAAAACGAGGATTCAGGAGAGTATTGCAGGAACCCGAGAATCTGATATTGCTGAACTAAGAAACTCTTCAGGTACGGCGGGAGAAATAAGCATTGGCGTGTGGGATTTGGAACAAGAGTATTTGGATCGCCTTGTTGCAGAAGCGACTTCTGTGAATCAAAGGGCAGAAGCAAATCCTGAGAACCAAGAGGCACAGACCGAAGTTCAAGCGATTAAAGAATTGATCGAAGCTCAAGAGAATGAAGTTGCCGCACAAAGAATTAAAGCATTCGAAGACGCTGTAACAGTTACAAATAATAGTCAACTCATTGCAGGGGTTGATCGTAAATATTCTATAGAGATGGGCGAGCTATTTCAGGAATCACCCAGAGATAATGATGCAATCGCAGAGCGAGAAGCTGATTTGCAGAATAAATTACAAAAGGAATTAGACAAGAAGCGTAAGGAATTAGATCGGAGCTATTCTGTTAATGTCGATCTAGAGTGGATGCTGCTCGATAAAGAATTGACCGAAAGTAAGAAGCGTGAGGAAATAGCTCGAGCAGGAACGGAGGTTATTGCCGTAGAGCGTGATCAAGAGGGATTTATTGAGGAAATTAGGAATACGCTTCTTTCTGAGAATGCTACTGAGGTGAGCACCACTTATACAGAAAAAGAGGAATTAGAGACTCAAGATGAAGTGCTTCAGGCCTACGAGAATGGACTGATTACCGAATTGTCTATTCTGGAGGCTCAACAATTGGAATCTCCATCGGAACAGACTGTTGCCAAGATTGACTGGGTAAAAGAGGAACTGGAAACTATTCGAAATAAACGAGGATCAATCTCAATTTCTCTCGATGAATTTGGCACCGAGGTTATAGCTGCGAATGTTTCAATAGAATCAGATCCTACGTTAGCTAAACTTGAAAATGATGAAGCAGCACTTGTAAAACAACTCGATGACCCTAACTTGTCTACTTCTGAACGAGAACAGATTAAAGCTTCAATTCAAGAGGTTCAAACTGCGCAAGTAGAACATGGAAATGAAATTACTTCGGAATCAATCGACGAGTCACAAGAGGAACAAGAGGCCTTGACCAATGCATTATTAAACAATGGAGGACCAACTCGAGAATCACCGTTAATTGCAAGTGCGATTGATGCAAGTGTAGAGGAACGCAAAGTCATTGATCAATTAGTGAACGATGCCGATAATGCTAAATCTTCTCAGGAGAGAGAATACTTGTTGGATCAAGCTGAGACGAGGCAAAAGGCACTTGTAGAATCATTAGAGGATATTGTTCAAAATCAACAGGTAAATACCATTGAAGAAAACGAAGGTATAACTATTTATACTGAAGCAGATCTTCAAGAGAGAAAACGCAGATATACCATTCAGATTGGTGATTTTGACACTCAACTTTTCCAAATTGATGAACAAATATCTGAAGCAAAGAGGAGAGAGATACCTGAGCTAGAAGATCAACGCGCGAACCTACTTCTTCAACGCGATAGAGCCGCTCAGCAGCTTAAAGAGGTGAATTCACAGATAGAGAATTTGCCAGTTGAAGAAACTATTCCTCGAATTGCGTCTGCCGCGCTTGAGCAAGACGTATCATTTAATGAGGAACGCGAAATTGCCGTATCAGAGGAGTATGCAGCATACCGTATAGAAGGAATTAAGGCGCTCGAATTGGAGAATCAAGCAAGAGCGGTGGAGAACGAGTTGGTAAAAGAACGAGAAGACTTATTAGCCATTATCAGTGGAGTGAATCCAGAATTATCTGATATGGAGCGTCAAGAATATATCACATTGCGAACGAATAGAATCAAAACGTTAGAAAGTGAATTGGAGCAAATAAATTCCGATCTTGCAATTCAAACTGACATAGCAGACAAATTATTACCAACCAATGCGGAGGAAGCAATGAAAATTCAAAACTTGTTAGCGAGAGGTGTGCGGCCACTCAAAGTGGTAACTGCTGCCTTGGCTTTGATTCAAATGCCTTCAACAGGTTTAGCAATCAACGAAACAATGCCCAGTATTTATTCTGAAGCAAATCCAATTCCTGTTGGAGTTGAAAGTCCATCTGGATTGACTTATCGCGTTCAGATTGGAGCATTTGCAAGAGCGATTCCACAAGACTTATTCAAGGAATTCAATCCAGTATCTGGGGAGAAGATTGGAAATACGGGAATTACACGATACATGGCCGGATTCTTTAATAATAGTGATTCAGTGGTTACGGCGAGACAACAAATAAGAAGTCTTGGATATCGTGATGCATTTGTGGTTGCCTACTGTGATGGAGAACGAATCACCTTCGGAGAAGCTAGAAGAAGAGAGGCAGCAGGTACTTGTGTGCCGAAAGTATACAAAGAATTGATGATGGAGGTTGCTGAAAACACAGCAGATCATTTAGGGATTCCATTGACAAATGAAGTGAAGGAAGTACCGGAGTATACATACAACCTTGCACCAGGAGCTATTCCTGCAGACCCTATCGAGCTGAAAAAAGGACTTTTCTTTTCGGTTCAAATCGGAGTGTTTAACCGACCAGTTTCTGAAAAAAGATTGAAAAATATGCCAGATATCCTTACTATCCGACTACCAACCGGGCAGATTCGCTATTCAACGGGAATGTTTGATTCTGCGAGCGGCTGTAAGTCTAGAAAAATTGAAGCTTATGAGAGTGGGATCGAAGATGCTTTTATCGTAGCATACTACAATGGTGTTCGAATCAAGGTGTATGAAGCAAATGATTTATTGGCGAAGTATGGTCCATCAATTCTTCAATCTAATATTGATGAATCAGAGCCGGTAGTAATAGTGGAGACTCCCAGTGATATCATTCGTACAGATACTGTAGTAACCGAGGTCATAGAAGTTCCTGTTGATATTCCTGCCAATGAAGAAATAAAGGTTCAGGTGGTAACTAAGCAAACATTTGATGCTTTCCCAAGAGATATCTTGAATCGCTACAACACGGAAGGAAACTTCTATTATGATGCAAACGACGGGAAAGTGAAATCAGTTATTTATGACAATGAAAACATGCTCCCACGTCTTTTCAAATTTGAGGAAGATATAGACACTGTCTATTTATCGAGCGATGCACTTGCGATGGAGATGAATAAAACAACACTACAAGTGCAACTTGCAACTGAAACTGTTCCAGGAGATTTAGTTGATTTAGTTTTACGTTTACCTTATCCAAGAGAATTTGTGAAGGTAGGTAAAGGATTGATATTGACTATCGAGGGAATTGAACCAACTAAGCTCTTAGGGGTACAGAACCAAGTGAGAATGATCGGTTTAGAACCGGTGGTGTTAGAAACTATAAATGAAAATTAATTAGAATATGATTACAATGAATAATCCAGAAGTAGAAGGATTTGAGGATGTATTAACAGTAGAGGAGGTTGTCGATAAAAAGGATTTAATTATCTACAATGATGATGTAAACTCCTTTGATCACGTAATCACTTCTCTAATCAAGGTTTGTAAGCATGAGCCTGTACAGGCTGAACAATGCACATACCTAATACACTATAAAGGAAAATGTCAAGTGAAGCATGGTGACTGGGAAACCTTAGAACCAATGTGTACTGCATTACTAAATAGAGGTCTTACGGCTGAAATCCGATAATTCTTTCCAAAGGCATTGCTGAACAAAAAAAACACGTTATATTTGCACTCGCATTACCAATAAACAATGCAAAAAGGCCCCGTAGCTCAACTGAATAGAGCACTACATTACGGCTGTAGAGGTTTCAAGTTTGAATCTTGACGGGGTCACAAAAAGCTCCATTCCATATTGGTTTGGGGCTTTTTTATTTTATCTATTTATGACTATTTGGATTGTCTAAACAAAACAACTTCAATAGTTGTAATAGTGTGAAATCACACAAAGCGGCAGCTAAAATAGGGGTCGTAGAAGTAAAAGTCCTTTTGATCCATTAAATTTAGACATCCGCACATAAAAGAAATATACGCTATAGCGTAATACTGACTGAAAAGCGCTATAACTATAAGGGCTTCGATACAATGGATGATTCCTATGCAACATGAATTTTAGCTCTGCGAAGTACATAGAGAGCTTAAGGCAGTATTGTCAAACGGGTAAGGGCGAAGCCTTTGGTTCAGAAGCTTATCGTTCGTAAACCGATCTTTATTTCTTCTCATAAAAGGCTCTGCTAATTCCGGATATGTTTAAATTTATACTTGAATATTACGCCTACAGTTTGTTGTTGAAATAGACTGTTCCATTACAAATATAAAGGTAGATCGTGGTGTAGAAAAAGATGTAGACCAAGAGGCTGTGCGTGTTATCCGAAGAATGCCGAGATGGATTCCTGGACAAGTCAACGGTCGCAATGTTCGTTCAATATGTCGACTACCCATCAATTTCCGAATAGGTTGATTTATTCGCAAGATTCGTTAGGTCCTTTGGTATATTCATCATTTGCCATGTAGTAAAAACCGTTCTCCCGTGAAATGGGATGGTATACCACTGTTCCGTCTTTATAAATCATTTTGACAACGTTATTTGAACCAATTTCAAGAGCCGACCATTTTCCTTCATCAGAATCATTAGACTGGTCAAGGTTACCATCAAGTCCAGTTCCCGACAATGTCGTATAGGAAGAGCTTGAGATTGAAAATGAACCATTACTGCAGAATACAATAGTATTGCTGCTGCTCGAGGAGCCTCCAGTATAATAGCTTCCGTCAGGAGTGGATGTATTTGTTGAATAAGAATCCCTCGAAACCAGCTTGTATCCGCCTAATTTTTGAGTCCATGTTTCCGATTCTTTGGGCTTGACATAGGTGACGCTATTTGCAATAGAATTGATCGCTTCTTTTTGTTTTGTATTGTCTTCAGATTCCATTGTTACGGTCATAATGACGGTGCCTTTACAATAATCAGAATTGCTTATAAGTCCGATAGCCTCACCTTTTAAGGCAATTCCTTGAGAATTTCCCGTAAGGCTCATTGAAATGCGATTTCCAGAAACAAGCGCAGCAGAAGAGGCAAAAAGCGTCATGTTTTCATCTGTATATCCCGATTCGAATACTTTTTGTAACTGATTCATGGTTTCATGTCCATGCTCCATAATTAATATGGGGCCGCTCAAGACTTCGTGACCTAACATGCAGCTCCCGAAATCATCATTCATCAATTTCCAGCTGCCTGAATCAAATTGAATTGGAATACCTAATGGCTTATCTTGTGCTTGATATGAAAATGATAAAGCAAGTAATAAAATAAAAGTGATCAGTCTGTTCATGGCGTGTGATTTGAATTTTAAATTTAGTTAAAATAGTTTTGGAAATCCTAACGAGGTCACAAAAATCCCACAAGACACTCAAATCACAATTGAATATTTCTACAGACTTATTATTGTTAATAACTCAAAAATAATTAGTGGATAACTTTTTAACCCCACAACTAAACGGTTTAGCAAATTGCTACTCATGCATAACATTAGGAATAGTGATTTTCCGATATTATTTTTGAAATAGTGTCTATAAAAGTGAATTAAAATAAATAGAAAAGTACAAAGAACAATAAAATCAAAAATCATGAAAAAACTACTTACTACAATCGCTCTATGTGCTGGAGCTATCTTTTCTGCAAATGCTGCAGATATTTATGTAAACAATTCTGGACAGGCGGGTACCTGGCAAACAATTACATTGGCCCTTGCAGCATCTGCTCCGGGCGATAGAATATTTGTTTCACCATATGGAGCTTATACAGAAAACCTTACAATTTTTCAAGATGTTACGCTTACTTCAGCGGTAGCTGGTACTAATTTTAATGTTGTTGGTACTTTGACGGTGCAGGGTGCACCGAATATGGAGGTTCGCATCATAGGTGGCGAATTTTCTGGTGCTATTACATGTACAACTGGTGGTGCAGGTTTGAATACCAAAGCCGATGTATACATGACGGAAACTTCTTTTTCATCTCTAA
>DKPV01000008.1:0-495 GCA_002471375.1 Flavobacteriales bacterium UBA7325 | reverse complement strand
AATGAATATCAGACATGGTGAAGTGCGAGGCAATACGAATCTTGGAACGTTAACCATAGCCGATGGCCCAAATGCCGGAGTTGGGGATACTTTATTCATTGTGGGTAATATATTTAATACCAATGGCTACATATACTGGCAAAATAACGATAATTACTTCTACATCGCAAACAACAGGTGTTACGCTTCAGGGAGTAATTATTGCTTTCGCATGACGAACCATCATTTCAGTAGTGTTAACAACAACAATCTAATAAACAATTACTTTAGTAACTCTTACAATACCACTTCATATGTTACTCCTGTACGAAGTACAAGTGCTAATAACCTAAGTAATGTATACTTGTACAATAATATAATAGAGAATAGGTCTACGGGAACTTCTACTTATGCACGATGCCTTTATGCTAGTGGTTATTCCGGAAGCATGCAGTTGTACTACAACTACTGTAAAGGCTATGGTAATGGGCTTACTACCGGAGGTACTAAAGTGAC
>DKPV01000084.1:11177-11812 GCA_002471375.1 Flavobacteriales bacterium UBA7325 | reverse complement strand
AATATCAACCAATCCTGCATTCTCCTCACCTGCCTTCACAAGCATGTGCGGTCCGTCTTTTGGGAGTTGTTTTAACCAGTGAATTGAATTCTTATAGGAGCAATGTTCCGACCACATCACAGAGTAAACTGCTGTTTCGGTGAAATTAGGAGTTCGCCCTAAGATACCTTTGATCATTTCAAACTCATCCTCACGCAATCCTAACTCAACTGCCTGTTCTACTGTAGCTACTTGTGCTGTTGTACTTTCCATAATGATTTATCTGCTGCAAAAATACTTATAATTGTACATTGATTGAAGCTAAAATAGTGAGTTTATACACGGGTTTTTAACAAGACTTTCTTAGCTCATAATATTTAAGCTCACAGAATGCAAAATCTCAATTCAAAGACAATACGTTTTCAAATAGGAAATTAGGGGGAGATTAATAAATCCTATCCTAGTTTTTCAATTAAATCATTATCTTCGCATTTATCAATTTCAGGAAATTATGAGTTACGATATTATAGTTGTGGGCAGTGGCCCCGGAGGATATGTTGCAGCGATTCGCGCATCTCAATTAGGATTTAAAACAGCAGTTGTTGAGCGCGATGAACTGGGTGGAATTTGCCTAAACTGGGGATGTATCCCAACAA
>DKPV01000084.1:0-10912 GCA_002471375.1 Flavobacteriales bacterium UBA7325 | reverse complement strand
AAAACTGCAATTATTGAAAAAGAAAGCCTTGGAGGAATTTGTTTAAACTGGGGATGTATCCCAACAAAAGCACTACTTAAAAGTGCAAATGTCTTCGAATACCTGTCTCACGCGAGTGATTATGGTATTACGGTTAAAGATGCTAAAGCTGACTTTAAAGCGATAGTCGATAGAAGCCGTGGAGTTGCTGATGGAATGAGCAATGGTATTAAATTCTTGATGAAAAAGAATAAAATTGATGTAATTCAAGGAACAGGTACTATCAAGGCTGGAAAGAAAGTTTCAGTTGTTGATGACAAAGGAAAAGCAACCGAATACAGCGCAGCAAAAGGAGTTATTATTGCGACAGGAGCTAGATCGCGTCAACTTCCTAACCTTCCACAAGACGGGAAGAAAATTATTGGATACCGCAAAGCATTAACATTGAAGGCAGCGCCAAAGAAAATGGTTATTGTAGGTTCTGGAGCGATTGGTGCAGAGTTTGCCTACTTCTACAATGCAATGGGAACTGAGGTTACTGTTGTTGAGTACCAACCAAACATTGTCCCTGTTGAAGATAAAGATGTATCTAAGCAATTGGAGAAATCATTTAAGAAATCGGGAATCAAAGTGATGACTGGGTCCTCAGTTGAGTCAGTTGATACGAAAGGTGCAGGATGTAAAGTTAGCGTGAAGACAGCTAAAGGTGAAGAAACTCTCGAATGTGATGTAGTTCTTTCAGCAGTTGGAATTGTTGCTAACATCGAAAATATCGGACTAGAAGAAGTTGGTATCGTTACAGATAGAGGAAATATTTTAGTAAATGATTACTACCAAACTAACATGCCTGGTTATTACGCAATTGGTGATGTTCTTCCAACTCAAGCATTAGCTCATGTAGCTTCAGCGGAAGGAATCATTTGTGTTGAAAAAATAGCAGAGCATTCTCCAGAGCCATTGGATTATGGAAATATTCCTGGTTGTACATATTGTTCACCAGAAGTTGCCTCAGTTGGAATGACAGAGCAAGCTGCTAAGGATGCAGGGTACGATCTTAAAATCGGGAAATTTCCATTCTCAGCATCAGGAAAAGCAAGTGCAGCGGGTACAAAAGATGGATTTGTTAAGTTGATTTTTGATGCTAAATACGGTGAATTACTAGGAGGTCATTTAATTGGCGCCAATGTTACTGAAATGATTGCTGAGATCGTTGCCGTTCGTAAATTGGAAATCACAGGTGAAGAACTGATTAAAACAGTTCACCCTCACCCAACAATGTCGGAAGCGATTATGGAAGCCGCTGCTGCAGCATACGGTGAAGTAATCCACTTATAGAAACAAACATTAAGTTTTATATTTAGACGCTATCGGTAACGGTAGCGTCTTTTTATTTGTCTAAATCTGATCACTATATTTGCCCCATGAGTGTCTCGATATTGCTTCCTTATTTTAATGCTGCGCCATGGATCATAGAGACAATAAGCTCTATTCAATCTCAAAGTGCAGAGGACTGGGAATTAATTTGCGTGAACGATTTCTCAACAGATGGGTCAGAAACTCTGGTTCAAGAAATAGCTCTCACCGATAATCGTGTAAAGAACTTATCGAACGTGAACAAAGGTATCATTCCGGCGCTTCAACTTGCATTATCAAAAGCAAACGGTACCTATATCACCCGAATGGATGCCGATGACTTGATGACTAAGAATCGGTTGAAATTAATGAACTCAAAATTAGATACACTTCCTGAAAGATCTATTGTCACGGGAAAGGTTCGCTATTTTTCCGACGGCGAACTATCTGATGGCTTCGTGAAATATGAACATTGGATCAATGAAAGAGTAGACTTAAAAGATCACTACAAACACATCTACCGTGAATGCGTGGTTGCCTCTCCGAACTGGATGGCTAGAAAAAGTGAAATTATAGAATTAGAACTCTTTAAGAAGTTAGTATATCCTGAGGACTATGATCTAGTATTTCATTGGCAAGAAAATGGTGTTCAAATTCACGCGATAAATGAAGTCACACTAGAATGGCGAGACCATCCGTCAAGAACTTCCAAAAATTCAGAAACCTATAGCCAAGAAGAACTTTTCAAACTGAAGACAAATTGGTTCTTGAATAATCGCAAGAAGAATGGAACACTCGCTTTATTAGGCGCAGGAGCAAAAGGAAAGCTCGTGGCAAAAATTCTTGACGCCAATCATATAAAATATAGGTGGTACGATTTCAATTTCAAAAAATATCAAGGTAAACCTGGCGCTAATATTGAGGATTACAGTCAGCTCGATGAATCAGAAGTTCTTGTTACCATCTACCCTCAAAGGAGAGATGAGCTTGAAGCATTTCTGACCACCAAAGGTTATGACTTTGGAGTTAATGCATGGTATTTCTAGCAACTATTTACTTCCGATACCAACCTTAAGCCCCATTGTAAATACGTATCGTGCACGTGTGATAGAAGACTCTCTCCACCTATAGTCGTAGTCGAAAGTGTCCGGATTATAGATCGCTTCTGAAAAAGAAGAATTAACTGTTTGCATACCAATCCCCATCCCTCCGAAGAAATCAAGAGAAAATGACTTTGAAACCCATAATTGGTATCCAAAATTGAACAAGAAATTAAGTTGTGACTCATTTCCTTTTGTTGGATCCAATCCATTCGCTAGGTCATTCAATCCAAAATTGTACAAACGATACTTAAGGACAGGAGATACGTAAAACCTATTCAGAGCCTCAGTACCATCTAGTGGGTAATATCTATATGCTGCTGATGCGAAAAAACCTAAGCCTGTCGTCTCCGATTGAGAACCGCTCCAAGGATCGATTAGATGACTCTGACCACCTAATCCAATATTTGATATTGTTGGCCCTGCACTAAACTCTGCACTACCTTTAAGACTTGTTTGAAGTTCAAACCCTAAGTTGATTTCACCAACGATTATTTGCAGAGGTGAAAACTTAACCACTTTAGTATTATCATTCAGTCGTGGCTCCTTCTTAAAAACTGCACGTTCAGCCCCATTCCCTTTATCGATTATTACTATATCTCGTTGTGCTATTCCTGAAAGTGAATATCCCAGAGCGAATAATGCAAGAATGAATTTGATATTTTTCATAATAAATAGCTTTCTGTTTTCAAAGTACACCCTTCTAACGTTAGGATGCAAATATATTGCACTGGTATAACAATTTTAACAATTCAAATGTTACAGGGAGGACTTATTCAACAATCAGTACATCCTTTCTCGAGAAGACCTTCTTATCAAATTCAAAATCGATTCTCCCTAACTGTACACCAGCCCAACCTACCTGATTAATCAGTACAGTTTCTCCATCAAGATTCTTTTCTTCTGTAGGCTTATCTAGAAAAGTATGGGTATGCCCACCTATTATTAGGTGAATTCCTTTTGTTTTCTGAGCTAAAACTCGATCTGAAATTTTATCAGACTCATACTCATATCCTAAATGAGATAGGCAAATAATCAAATCACATCCTTTCTTTTGAAGCTCAGCTGCTTTATCAGTTGCAATTTCAATCGGGTCGGAATAAACCGTCTCCCCAAACTTATTATCCGGAACGAGTCCTTTCAGCTCTACTCCTACACCGAAAATACCAACCTTGATATTTCCACGTTTTAAAATCGTGTGTCCAACCGTATGTCCATTAATCGGTGTGTTTTGAAAATCATAATTTGCACACACAAATGGGAAATCAGCATACTCTTGAGCCTTGACAAAACCCTCCATTCCGCCATCGAAATCATGATTCCCCATCGTGGCAACATCATATCCAAGTTCCGTCATGAGTTTCATTTCTAATACCCCTCCAAACTTATTGAAGTAGGGTGTTCCTTGAAAAATGTCTCCTGCATCAAGAAGCAGTACATTCTCTTCCTCAATCCTAATCTTCTGAATCATTTCAAAACGACGAGCTACGCCGCCCTTACCAGCATATTTAGCGTGATTATCAGGAAATGGATCTATGTTAGAATGAGTATCATTCGTATGTAGAATTGTCAGTTTATTCTTTGGCTTTACCTCATCTAATAGCAATGAGGATTGTCCGAAAATTTTCGGAGTCATGAGAAGACCTCCAGAAACTAAGACCGAGTTTCGTATAAATTTACGTCTATCCATCATAGAAAAATTCTATTTTCATCGTTCCACAAAAGCGTACCTTGTTGCTTTACCTCTTCAATCATGAGGTCTCTAAGTAGCAGATTGGTATGCTTAGTACTAAGTCGTTTTTGAAAGAAATCCATATGGTCTCCTCCGTTTAAAAGATAATCCGAAGTCATAATCCAAACTCGCTCTGTTTTCGAATCCATACCATCAACTTGGAGTTTCCCGTCTTTGAGAATAGCACCACCGATAGGTTCACCGCCTGATTCAATCAAATAAGATGCAATATCATCTAAAGCCTCTACCGGCATTTCTGCCCAAACCACTTCATTATCAAAAGGCATAACCTTAAAAATATCTTCGAGTTTGACATCTCCAGCATTGATGGTATTACGGAGTCCACCAACGTTCAACAAACTAAAGGCTGGTATTTCAAGATTTACACCTCTTGTTTGAGAAGCGAGAACAGCGTCAGCTGCCCAATTGTTTAATGCTCCCACTGGACGCCCCTTGACAAAGTCCTTTTCAGCGACTGCAATTACCTCCAGCATTTCTTTTTCTAGCTCGACCCGATAAGGAGAAATTAAACTATCTGCACTATTACTATCCGCTCCTTGATCTAAGACCGCCTTGTTATCCGAGTGAGCAGTTATACTAGTAACAGAAGAGCAGGCCAAAAGGCCTGCTCCAACTGCAATTAATATGAGGTGTTTTAACATTATTGAATGATCATTTTTCGTTGAACTTGTCCAAGTGGAGTTTCAACATTGATCAGATATGTTCCTGCTCCAAGATTCTCTTTATGTAAAGTTAACACTTGAAGATTCTTACCTGAAGCTGATTCTACAACTCGACCGTTTAAATCAAGAACAGAGTATGACGTTATTTCAGTTCCGTTCACCTGAACATAAACTACATCATTTGATGGCACAGGGAAGACAACTAAATTTGCATCTAGATACTCTTCACCTATACCTACAATGCAACCTGTTGGTATGTGTGCCAATGCATCGAAATCAATGTAACAAGCATAGTCCGTTGAATCAATAAATGGATTTCGGTTACCTTGTAGATTGAAGATATACTCATGACGAGCTATCTCGTAGTTATCTGGGAGATCTGCAAAGTGCCAATCTTTTAATACTTCTTGAGATTGCTTTGTAGAGTTTACGTTTCCATCTAAGTTGAAGTTATAGGTCACTGCCATGTACATTACCGCTCTTGCAGCATTCCCTTTATGACTGGCTCTAGGCTCGTAAGCAAGCTGACCATTCGCATAACCAACCGAACCTCCTAGGTATGAAAAGACAACTGTACTGTCGATATCATCCATTGGTAGGTTGCTACGTGGAATATTAGCCTGAACTAAGTTTGCTGGATAAAGGTTGTGCTGATCATTATACTCTGGTTCCTCTGGAGTATCTGCCGGAAATGTGTGCATCCATGAGTGAGAAAAAGTATGCTCTCGACTATACCCAGCATCCGACCAATCAAATGGATCGTTAATAATCAATTTCTCACCTGACATTGCACAAGTAACATATGACTGACCACCGATGGTATCCTTAATCTCAAACTCATTCATTACTGTTTGTTTGTACAAAAAGTATGAAACCTCAGTATGTGGATTAATTAGTCCGTTCAAATCTGAGACGAAAGTCCCGGCAGTTTTATCAATCCCTGTATAGTAAGATGCGATTCCTTCTCCTAGACTTGATGTATTCCCCTCCAATGGAGTAGTTAACAAATAATTCTCAAATCCACCAGAACCATTAAAGGCATAGACAGCGAAATAGTAATCTTGATTTGCGATAATCCCTCTTGGAGTGAATGAAGTACCTGCACCAACATAGGCAACTCTTGCGTCACCTACAATATCTCCACGTAAATAGCTCATTCCATCTGCAGGAGTCGCAGTCATTGCACTTCCATTCTTCCAAAGCACTAAATAATTTGTTGCACCAGATCCAGCAGTATATTGTCCGCCTACCGCATAAGCTTCAATAACCGGAAAAGTTAAAGCTGAAGGATTAGCAGCAGGTTCTGTTGCTAAGTTATCAGTTCCAACACCTTCAATGTAGATTGTGTAAGGATTTTCATCGGAATCATTCGAGCCAATCGCAATTGAAGCAAAAGTAGAACCAGTAGTAGATGCAGTATATGTCAATGTATAAGCATTGTTAGATGTTGCTGCTACGGATCCTGTAACAATATCATGTCCAAAATCACCCGCATTAGCTCCTGCTAACGTGGCACCTGTAACAGTTAAAGGATTTGATCCTGAGTTCTCAATCGTAATTGCTGCCGATGCAGAATTACCAATGAAATAAGTTGAATTATTCAAGTAGGTAACACCATCAATCAATACGTTAATCTCTTCAGAAGGTGCGATGTAAGGAACGATGTCATTCAAGTCCCTTGGCACCATTTGGTAGTTAGCGTTGAATTGACCTAGCGCTCCATAAACTGTTACAGGTCCTGTAGGGATTGCGGTACCAGCTATGTTCGTAGATGCGTTAACACGTACATCAATAGTATTCGTACCATCTGTTACCTGATACGTAGAAGAAGTTCCTGCAAATGATCCAGTTTGTACGAATGTTACATTATCAACCTGCATTAGTTGTGACTCTAGCGCTTCAACAGCCGCAGTAATTGGAATTTGCAAGGCAGCTGGTGGGTTCACAGCAGGACCGTGATTAACAACTGTACCCGCTGGTGAAATCTCCAATAATCCAGAAAACTCGATCAGTGGACCAGTTACAGTAATTGAATCACCTCGACTCACACCGCTCAATGAACTACCATAGGCAGCAATTCCAGCAGTTGCATCCTGCATGTAACGGATAGGACCTAATTCAGAACCATTTGTTGCGATACCTGTAACCGTAATCGTTTGACCAATACCGAACGTTCTTGCATTGGCAATATCTGTTTGCGCCGAAGCTAAAATCCCGAAGGATGCGAACAAACTAAGTAGTAGTGTTTTCTTCATTCTATTAAATATTAATTCAATTCTTATTAAAATTCAAAACCAACTGACACATTGAAACGTGTCCCTTGACCAATAAATACTGCAGCTGATCCAGCATTAAAATTACTTCCGTTGAAGTTATTTCGTGCATCAGAAATATAAAGCGAGTTCAATACATTATACACGTTCGCTCTAAAGTTTAAACTACTGTTTTCCATTCTTAATCTATATCCTGCATGAATACTCAAAAGACCATAGCTTGGAATTTGCCATGACTCTTTCCCGGCCGTTGGGCCATCTAAATCATCTGGATTGAAATCTGAATAATAACGATCAAAGAAGTTGTATTTCACTTTTAAATAGCCTCCTGGCACGAACTCATAGCGCAGACTTGCTGCATATGAAGATTGCGCAGAATTTCCAACGTGTACCCCTCTAGCATCGAAGGTAACAGTATCGCCACCAGGAATCACAACTGACTCTGCAGACTGCCATGTCCAATCACCGTAACTTGCCATCCCTTCGAATGTAATCTTGGGAGTAATTCTGTAAGAAAAATCAATTTCAGCTCCCATATGAAGTGCATCCATCCCTGGAACATTTACTAGGATTTGTTCTAACGGATCATCTGGATCTTGAATAGTTAAACCAAAGGGTAATGGACGATTTTCCCAGCTAGTGAAATATCCATTAAAATTGGCACTAAACTTTTTTGAGCGGTATCCATATCCAACTTCAAATGCTAAAATTTTCTCATTGACCAACGTGTCATAGATTCTATTTCTAGTATTATCAATTACATTAGAAAATTGAGGAGTTCTATTTAGATAACCAACATTCACAAAACCATTCATGTTTTCGTTGATGTTGTAATTCACACCTGTTTTAACAGTTAAACCAGTTCTTGATACCCAATCCGTTTGATTATCTCTCAATCCGCTCGAGTTTCTATCGTAAGCAACACCGTTATAGGTTACAGTATCATCATATCCAATTTCGAGAATAGTATCTCCGACAACCAACTGTTTTCCGAGGAAGTAATCAATTCCCTTGTAGAAATTAGTCACTGTTGAAGCATTCATGAAAGCAGTCCATCTTCCCTTGGAATACTCGGCTTGAGCAAATCCACCGGCCCATTGCACAAGTCCATCACGATGATTATGCCATGGCTGTCTTCCAATTTTATCCCCAACCACCATCATAGGTGTTGCGGCATTCTGGTTTTGAGTGTTTACAAAATATTCACCGCCTAATAAGTCAAGTACTTCATTGAAGTGAGTTCCTTTATAGAATCGATAATCCAAACCAGCAGCAAGTGTCCATGCGTCATTCAATTTGTAATCAACTTGAGATAAACCTCCTATCCAAAAATGGTTATTCACACTTGATGATAAGATTTGAGACGATTTTAATAATGTTGAATCATACGCAAAATCTACTGTGGAGTATACCTGACCAAAGAGTTCTTTGTACTGATTGTTGTAAATCATGGTATCCCACGCAATTTGACCATTCTCATCATACAGAATATTTGACCCTGAATTAAAGAAACGTTGTCCTCCACCTCTACCAATAGAGACATAAGCCATATTAGACCAAGAAAGCTTTTTATTCACCTTCCAAAAATCCTTTAGCGTTATTTGAGGTTTATGAAAATAGTTTCTTCTCTCATTCAAGACCTCACGCTTTCCATCAACCGTTCGGTACCCCCAATGTTGATTAAAACGGATTCCATTGTCCATATTTGTTGAGTCGAAATCTGAAGCACTCACACCTAAACTTCTAGCATATTCAGAATCCCAATATTCGATTCCTTGTGAATAAGATCGTTGCCCATGTTGCTGAGGCGCTCCGAAACCACTAAGTGAAAGTATATGAGATTTGATTCGCTTTTGCACTTTTAGATAATAGAACCCTCCTTGAGTTGCTAAACCATCAACCCAACCGTTTCCTTGCTTGTAAGATCCTGAGAACAGCACCCCCCAACCATTCTTGAGTGTACCAGATTTATATGCAAAAGACGTACGAAGAAAATTTCCTGAACCGTACTCTTGTTTTACTTTAATTTTTCGCTTCCCACCAGTCGACATGGTTATGATATTCATTGTTCCACCGACAGATGGCATCGCTAATTTAGTTGCTCCCAATCCACGCTGAACCTGAATCTGAGAAGTAATTGCATCTAAGCCGAACCAATTGGACCAATAGACCCAACCATTCTCCATATCATTTACGGGAACACCATCAATCATTACACCAAGGTTACGCTGATCAAATCCACGGATAGTAATTCTCGCATCTCCATCTCCACCACCTTGCTGTGTTGCATGAACACCTGGCTTTGAGTTTAAGATCATTGGAAGGTCTTGAGAACCTAATTCCTCTGTAATTTCTTTTGTTCCGATAGTTGAAACTGCGACAGGAGTTTTTCGCTCTGTAACAAGGTTACCAATAACCTCTACTTCCTCTTGCTCAAGTGTTCTACCACTCTCCAAATTCATAGTGACTCTAGCTTGATCCACAGTAATGTCCTGAACTATTGAATCCATATCAATGCCTGTTACGATTATTTGATAATCACCGTAAGGTACTGTGCCGATCATATAATTCCCTTCGTCATCCGTACGAGCACGAAGTGGTGTTTCTGATGGCTTTATCTCAACCTTAACACCAATCATTGGACTTCCACCGTCTGAATTATCGATTACAGTACCTGCAACCGTACCGACCTGAGCAAAAGAACCAAATGTTAAAAACAATGAGGTAAGTGAAATGAGAACTTTCATTGGAAGTAAGGGCTTTTCACAAAAAGAGGCCGACAAAATCGACCTCTTAATTGTTATTTAAAACTATTTATTTAATAATAACTCTTCGGGTAACTTTATTCCCTTCGTTATCCATAAGTCTCACAAAGTAAACTCCTCGCTTCGCTTTCAAATCGAAAGATACAATTGCATTAGAGTTATTAGCAATACTCGAAACTCTTTGTCCCAATGCATTTGTTACAACGATTGTTGAGAAACGCTCAGCACCTTTAACAGAGAATTTACCTGTTGAAGGATTTGGGTAAACAGAAACTACAGGAGAAGCTGCCACATCATCAGTTGAAGCAAGACAATCACATGTATGTGATCCTAACGTCGCCCAGTTTCCAACATCGAATCCCATTCCTCCGTCGATAAGAGCAGGAATTGAATCATACTCATCAAGCGGGTTGAAATAAGAAATTGTTGGATTAGTCTGACCTTGAGTAACTGTTGACTTACGAATCATCGAGTGATCTTTTGTTACCTCTGCACCAGCCGATACGTATGGGAAATCTGCTGTCCAAGCATCTCCTGGATTCTCTCCAATTTTACCGAACAAATCAACCAAAACGGAAGATCCAATGTTCCCAGTTGTTCCTTTCGCAAGAACAACTGCATCATTTCCATTGAAATAGAATGCATTTGATGTAGCATAATCTGGACAGTAAAATCCATCTGCTAACACTTGTAATTCATCCCAAACAGGAGCATTTTGTCCAGTTCCAGCAGTATCTAACTTCTCAATGACTGCAACATAAACATCATTTGCACCAATCGTCCCAGTCAGCTGTACAGCATTTGCAGCAGTGGCAGTTGTTGCTCCATTCGAGTAACGAATCACCATGTAATCGCTCAAATCAATTGAAGCGCCTGTTGGATTGTAAATTTCAAGAGCTTTGTTATTACTTACTCCCTCTACATACTCAGAGATGAATAATTCAGAACAAGATTGACCGAAAGATGCCGATGCAATTAAAGTTCCAATTAGTAGTAGTGTTGTTTTCATAGTGTATTATAATTATTA
>DKPV01000045.1 GCA_002471375.1 Flavobacteriales bacterium UBA7325 | reverse complement strand
ACCTTGGTAGCGAGCCGCACGTTGTGTAGCTGCCGACCGTTAGCAGACATTAATAGTATTGTTTTGTCCTTAAATATGTACATGTTATTTTTTCCGAAATTTAAACAGATATTATTTTTTATTCTTACATCATAAAAATCAAAATTATGAAAGACATATTACTAATAATTATGATCTCTATTGGCGTACAACTACAAGCACAAACACTGTGTAGTGATGGTATTGGAAGTTACGCAAGCGGCACACAATCTGACCCTGAAGTAGTATTTGGAGTTACTGGAAATAATTTACCAAATATGGCACCACTCTATGTATTTACCTCTATCGGCCAGAATACCTTTGCGGATAGTTGTTTTGGTCAGCCCTGTACGCATGTAATCAGCAATGCCACCAATGAAGATACAATTACAACTTGTGTTACTTATACTCTTACCGATTCAGTAGGCACCGTTGATACTTTAACTTGTTGTCTTACAAATTATTGGAATGGAACAAACTGGCAATGGACGAGTGAATACTCACTTGGTGTTGATGATATTGAACCTGTCACTGCTAGTGTATTTCCAAATCCATCAAATGATGTAATAAACATAAGTTTAGACCAAGGTCAGATTTCGAAAATAGAACTATATAGTATTACAGGTCGCCTAATATATAATGAGGATATAAATTCTCAAACACATGCATTAAATATTGGTAATTATCCATCTGGTGTTTATCTAGTGAGAGTTATTAACCAAAATAATGACATCTTCAACACAAAGGTTCTAAAAGAATAGTGTTTGCTAACACGCCCTACAAATGATGCTCAATTTTGCTTAGGAAAATCATTTTTGGTAATAAAATCTATTCTTAACTTTGAAATAACAATTTGAGCTGCGAACCGCACGTTTCATAGCCCGATCCCGTTAAACACAATAGTCAACCACGGCTCGATTAATGCCCATAGTTTGTTAACTGCTCGCCTCATAGATTTTCATTTTGATTATTCTTGTCAGTTACAAAGATTCGAAGTTGGTAAATCAATCTTTTCATATACCCCATGCCAATTAGAAGATAATGATTGACTCAATTATTCATTGAGTAAAAGCACAAGGAATAACTTATATCTACACAACAAAACCATGAATCATTCCAATTAATAGTTAGTAAAAACTCATACTGAAGTTTATTATAAATAATCGTTAACTTGGACATCCAATACTACGCATGAAATCAGGAATCAAAGAACAACTCGTTATAGATGGCCAAATAGAATTTGGATTGTTCTCCTCGCCTGTTCGCGATATCAATTTTTTAGATGCTAAGATTTTTCCTGGGAAATATACACCGCGTTGGTTCAAAAACATTCGATTAAAAGAGTTTCAAGCATTTCAGGCAGGCAATGAAGACTTTTTCATTTTCCTGACTTTATTCAATGCTAAAGTGTCTGCATTTGCTCAGGTTCGAATTTTCGATATCAGAACGAAGAAGCATTACATCTACGAAAAACAATTACTTCCGGGTGCATTAAAGATTCCAAATGGAATTTTGAATTCAACCAATAATTACGACGGAAAGAATTTAAGCATTCACATCGAGAATCAATTTCAAGATGGATTCGTTAAAGTAAAATTTAGCGCTCCAGCAACGAAAGAATTACCCTCCGTAGAAGGTGAAATTATCGGAAATTTTGAAGCCTGCGATTCAATGATTGTGAGCATTCCATTTGCTGAAAATCGAGGGATGTATGCGCACAAAGGTATCACCTCGATGAAAGGTCATTTGACCATCGCAAATGAGGACTATTCATTCGATGAAAAAGAGAGCTTTTTTATCCTAGATGATCACAAAGGATATTACCCATATCGGATGGAATGGGATTGGCTCACTGCTGCATTTATTCAAGGCGAAAAATTGATTGGAATTAACCTTACGCGAAATCAATCTTTGGACAATGAAAAGTACAATGAAAATGGTGTTTGGATCGACGGGAAACTGACAAAATTACCCGGTGTTCACTTTACAAGAGACGGAGATACTTGGTCGATTAAAGACCAAAAAGAAACGATTGACCTGGTTTTCACTTGTCAATACCCGAAAAACGTACGAATTAACCTCGGACCGCTAGGCGCATCAGACTACCAAAGCCCTATGGGTGTTGTCAGCGGCACGATTCAGCTAAATCAGGAAACGACGATAAAGTTAGAGAGTGTTTTTTCGATCGCCGAGAAACAGTACTTAAGATGTTAATAAATTACTGATAAATGTTCGATATCTTTCTAAAACTACCTGATCCTATTCTCTTTGTGATTCCGATTTTCGCAATCTTGATCTTCGTTGAGTTCTTTATTCTCACGCGTCGCCGAAAAAAGAAATATGACAAGGCACAATCGTATGTCAGTATCGGCATGGGACTCGGTGCATCGATCATCAAAACCTTCAATCGTGTTGCATTTTTCTTCCTCTTTTGGATGCTCTACGAGAGCAAAATATTCGATGGTTTAGGCCCTGATGGAATCGATGGTTTTTTCGACTGGAATTGGCACCTCGATCATTGGTATGTTTGGATCCTTCTTTTCTTTTTAGATGACCTAACATTCTACATAATGCATCGAATTGCACACACCGTTCGAATACTATGGGCAGGACATGTAAATCATCATTCTTCGAACGAATACAATTTGGCAATTGCACTTCGTCAAGGATGGTGGGAATACCTCATTAAAAATGTTTTCTGGCTCTGGCTCCCTTTCCTAGGTTTCCATCCGTTGATGGTTTTTCTGATGATTGAATTGAACCTCATCTATCAGTTTTTTGTTCATACAGAACTCGTTAAAAAAATGGGATTCTTGGAATACTTCATGAATACACCTTCACATCATCGCGTGCATCATTCATCTCAGGTCAAGTACCTCGATAAGAATTATGCGGGAATTTTGATTATTTGGGATAAGCTCTTTGGAACTTTTAAGGCGGAGGAAGAAAATGATACCGTTATCTACGGGTTAACAACTCCCCTATACTCCAATAATATATTTTTGGTTGCGTTTCATGAATTTCAAGCGATTTTCAAGGACATCCGACGATCAAAACGTTGGAAACACAAAATCAATTATCTGATAAAAGCTCCAGGTTGGAGTCATGATGGTGAGGACCAGCGTTCGAAGACACTTCAAAAGAAATTGAAGGAAGAACAATCGTAATTGATTTTACTGTATCTTTAAAGGACTTCGTTTGACTTCTTGCTAATGCCAGACGAGATCCGTTCTAATTTGATCAAATAAATAAGTACAAAATTGGATTTAGCAGACATCGAGAAAATTGTAGAAAAGCAACGCATTTATTTCAATACGAACGTGACGAAGGATGTGAGTTTTCGGCTTAATCAATTGAAGAAATTGAAAACGGCCCTGATAGAGAACGAGCAACTTCTTCACGACGCTGTTAAAAAAGATTTTAAAAAGTCTGCCTTTGAAAGTTTCGCGAATGAAGTCTTCTTGGTGTATGAAGAAATCGATATTGCTGTCAAAAATGTTAAATGGTGGGCGAAACGAAAACGTGTCAAAACGAACTTGATAAACTTCCCAGCAAAAAGTTATCGTTTGCCGGAGCCACTTGGAACAACGTTAGTAATCGGTGCATGGAATTATCCTTATGTGACATCATTACCTCCTGTTATCTCAGCAATAGCGGCGGGAAATACGGTGATATTAAAACCGAGTGAACTTGCAAACAATGCGAGCAAAGCAATGTATCAAATAATTTCTGAAGTATTCGATCAAAAGTACCTAGCCGTTGTAGAAGGAGCTGTACCGGAAACAACCACTCTTCTAGAGCAAAAATTCGACAAAATATTCTTTACAGGAAGTGTCCCTGTTGGGAAGATTGTCTACGAAGCAGCGAGTAAACACCTCACGCCCGTTACCCTAGAACTTGGAGGGAAAAACCCAACTTTCATTACTGAATCTTGTGATTTAAAGAGAGCAGTTCAGCGAATGATTTGGGCAAAGTACTTGAATTCAGGTCAGATATGCGTCGCTCCCGATTATGTTTTGGTCCACCATTCGATTAAAGATAAATTCATTGAGGCAGCGAAGAAAGAAATCGAAGCATCTCAGTTCTCTTTCGAAAATGGGAACTACGTTCAAATAATTACTGAAAAACATACAGATCGACTTTCGAAGCTAATCGATCCAGAAAAAGTGGTTCATGGAGGCGAATTCAATATTTCCGAACGATATATAGCACCTACAATCATGCAGGATGTCAGTTTCGACGATCCTATAATGCTTGATGAGATCTTCGGCCCTATCCTACCTGTCATCTCGTACGATAATCTAGACGAAGTAATTTCAAAAATTAAGTCTCGTCCGAAGCCCTTGGCGATTTACGTTTTCACAAAGGATAAGCAAGTAAAACAAAAACTATTATCTGAAATCTCTTCAGGAACAGGAGCTGTAAATGAAGCTTTGATGCAAATCACAAATCCGAACCTTCCATTCGGCGGTGTTGGATCGAGCGGAATGAGTTCGTACCACGGTAAATTTGGGTTTGATGCCTTCACGCATTACAAATCGATTTTAGACAAACCGAATTGGATGGAAACGAATCTCAAATACTTCCCGCATACACCTCGTAAACTGAAACTCATTAAACAAATGTTTAGAATATCGTAGCCCATGAAATTGGACTATGATTACATCATTGTTGGAAGTGGATTTGGCGGATCCGTCAGTACTTTGTGTCTTTCGCAAAAGGGCTATCGTGCATTGGTCGTTGAAAAAGGGAAATGGTACAAATCAAAAGACTTCGCGAAGACGAATTGGAATTTTGTAAAATGGCTTTGGATGCCTGAACTAAGGCCCTTCGGAATCATGAAAATGACATACGTGCGTCATTGATAAATTCGCCACGGTTTGCAATGTGTTTAATTAAATAATTTATTGTTGAATAGGTGAAAAATGAATGTGTATAACATCAACTATACTCCACCGTGGTTTATTTTTCAAGGAATTCAACTATCTTTAACGATGTGGCAATAGCATAGCTGTAAAACGTTGTATGCAAGAAATAAAAGAAGTATGAATAGAATACAAAATATAGAAAACGAGATTTCCGAATTAAGAAATCAATTACAAAATCATACACTTTATGAAAATCTAAAGAATGTAGATGACATAAAAGTTTTTATGGAGAATCACGTGTTTGCTGTTTGGGACTTTATGTCGCTTTTGAAATCTCTTCAAATAAAACTCACAAATGTTCAAACACCCTGGATACCATCTAAAAACACAACACTTTCTAGATTCATAAATGAAATAGTTCACGGGGAAGAAAGTGATATTAATGAATTAGGAGAACCTAAAAGTCATTTTGAAATGTATTTGGATGCAATGATACAATCAAAAGCAAATACGACTGAGATTAATAAATTTATAAATCTCCTTAAATCTAACAATACCGTTCCATATTCATTGAACGAAATTAATATTGACAAAAGGGTTGCTGATTTTGTTAAGTTTTCATTTTCAATCATTGAGACGAATCAGGCACATCTTGTTGCTTCTTCATTTACATTTGGACGAGAAGATGTAATTCCTGATATGTTTATTGAAATACTCAAAAATGCTGATTCTGAGAACAAGTCACATAGCAAGTTGGCATATTACCTTGAAAGGCATATAGAATTAGATGGAGATGAGCACGGACCGCTATCTCTAAAAATGATTTCCGAACTTTGTGGTGATGACGACCAAAAATGGAGTGAAACTTTAGCAGTTGCAAAACAATCATTACTGAAAAGGATTTCACTATGGGATGCTATTAGTGAATTGATACAAAAAGAAAAAACAGCATATAACAGCTTATAAAGCAAATATTCTAATTATGAAACACTTATTTTTGACAACTTTGCTTGCGCTTATTTGCTTCTCAGGAACTGCACAAAGTGGCGTAATCTACAATTTTTCATTCCGAATTGACGACGAGTTAACTACTCAAATGGAAGTTCAAAACAAGGATTACAAAATCCTGAATCTTTCAACAATTGAAGAAATGCCAAAAGAACTTTCGGATACGTTAATATTGATCAGTGAACAAATGATCGGTGAATTATTGAACGCGACAATGACAAGTATGCGACCAAATGAGGATAAATTACTCTCACCAGCCTTGCCTGAACATTTGATGCATTTGCCAGCTAATACCTTCAGAAAATCAACAAAAACATACGATTCATTAAACATTTTTGTTGAAATCCAATGTCACATTGCAGCCACGGGAGGCGTGAAAATATCTTTTGGAGCCAAATCATTTTCGAAATTAAAACCAAAATTGATACTCAGAATTAAAGTATTAGACAAAGAAAAAAATGAAATTGATTCAAGAAAAGTTGTACTGAAAGATTTTGAAAAACTACGGTCGGAAAGCTTCGAGAAAACCTACGGAATTCAGGGCTTAGCAGTTAACAAAGACCAGGTTACGAGATCTGAAACAATCAATTCGAATGATGTGCTCCGTATGTATGTGATGGGATTGGTTGAAGCGATGAATAATTAATTAGACTCATTTAAAAACGGGTTCTAGTAATACTGTTTTTTGTTTCGTTGCAGCTTTCGGTGCAAGGTAATTTGCAATTTAATCAGGTAATAAATAATGAATATAGAGGGGTAATGCACATGTGTACTATCGTTATTTATATGTAATTGAATAATGTAATCTCAACAATCAAAACGAATGTAATGACACCGTAAAAGCCGAATTTAAGGATCTATCCGGTTTAGATGGATGTGGTTTTGATTGAATTACGCAAATCGTATTCTTAAAATTATGGTTGTGATCAAAAACTAAATTTAATCTTGAACTGAATAAAATACTGGTTATAACACAGTGTAAAATTAATTGCTTGTATAAAGCCTATCTGTGAAATATCCTCTCGGATTTTCTATTCGGTTTCTATTTAGTAAATTCGATTCTTAAATCAAGCAACTAATAATACACAAACCGTTATAGCCTATTGCCCACTCCCGAAAATAAAGCGCTAAAAAATCCCTTCTAATCAGAGAGAGCTTGCAAAAGAAGTGCAGCTATCTTGTCTATACAAGGCAGTAATAGTTGCTTAAATTAATTGTTCCGGTTTTTTATCTTTGTGGATATGCATTATTTCTGCTTCTACATTTTAGCACTTATATCTTTTTGTGCATCAGCGCAAGATTTAGATTATTCCGACAATTACAATTGGGCTTATCTTCCCGGGGATAGTATATTGTGGCCCGAGTTTGTCGAAAAGGATACTCTTGCTAGTCAAGTGGACGTTTTTTTTCTTTATCCCACCTTTTTAATTGATAAAAGGGATGAGCGATGGAATTACAATATTGATGATTCAACTCACAGATCAAGTGCTATTAATTCAATAAAGATGCAGGGATCAGCATGGTGTTCAGCCGGAACAATTTACACACCATATTATCGACAAGCTAATCTTAAAGCATTCCGAAATATTGAAAACGATGGGGAAACAGCATTAAGATTTGCATATAATGATGTTCGAGCTGCATTCAAGTATTATCTCGAAAATTACAATAATGGACATGCAATTATTTTGGCAGGACATAGTCAAGGCAGTGTAATGTTATCGGAATTAATCAAGGAGTTTTTTGATGGTAAACCACTTCAGGAAAAACTGGTTGCCGCCTACCTACCTGGAGCTGGAATTAGAAAAGAAGAATTTAAAGAAGTTAAGCTAATGACTCACCCTGACTCTGTTGGAGGTTATGTTACTTGGAATACATTCAAAAGGAACTATGATCAGCCTAACTATCATAATTGGTATAAAGGTAAGGCTGTAATAAATCCTGTAACTTGGGATGCATCAGAATTTGCTTCTAGAGATTTGCATAAAGGGTTTTATTTCACAAATGGAAAAATGTATAGTGAAAGTTTTGAAACGAATACAATTGATGGCGCTATTTGGATTACTATTCCTCATTTCCCATATCGTTTAATGGCGCTTACTATGAAACATTATCATGTAGGAGATGTGAATCTGTTTTGGGAAGATATTCGTCTAAATTCACTTGCTAGAATCAAGTCGTATTTTAGACCATGACATAACCTAAGAAGCAAAGGCTCAATACTTCGTAACATTGCTCTCGGTAGAAAATCATTCTTATCTTTAAACTCATTTCTAGTAAAAAGTCCTTACGACTTCTTAGCTTCAAAACGTTATGCCTAATACATATAATATGAAAACAAAGTACATCCTTATTATAGTATGCTCATATATGCTTGCTTCCTGTGAAGGTTCCAAAGATTATATCGGAGAAAACCCAACAACTAATAAAACAGATACCAACATAGGACATGACTCTACAGAACTACAACTAACCCTAAACAAGGAATATTTTAACGAATTAACGGCGGATACACTTGAATCCTCGCGTGATAATGTTAAGATAGTTGCATATAACTACTTTTTTAAAGGAAAACCCTACGATGAGAAAACCTTATTGAACGAGCTATTAAATAAATACTACGATACAGGAAGAGAATTTATTATAACCAAAACAGACTCAATTGAATTGTCAAATCACAATATTGAAATGAAACTTTCTGAAAATCAAAGCTATTTATTTTATTACCAAGACACGGTTTTTCTAGATGTAATGAGACCATTTACGGGGTTAAATGAACGCAGTGACACAATTATCAAGGGGCGCATTGAAAAATATAATTCTAACGGGGGATTGGTGTTATTTAATTAACCTGATAATAGCAGCAAATGACAATAACAAAACCTAAACTGCATCGAAACGCAGTTTAGCCAAATCGTTAAAATTAATGAATTCGATGAAACAGATACTTATTCTAGTTGTCTTAATCTTACCCTTGATAGGTTATTCCCAATACTCCAAGGATTCAATAGATATAAAATGTGAACAGTGCATGAGTCTCGATTCAAATTCGAGTACAAATTCAATGGTATCTTGCGTAGGGATCGCTCAAGAAGAATGGACCATCAAAATGAATAAATATTACAGACTATTGTCAGATAGCTTATCGGGTGAATCTGTGAAATTGCTTTATCATACTCAGGAGGTTTGGCTGAATTATAAGAAAGCTCAAATCTCTTATTTAATCTCTTTTTACCATTCCGACATGATTGGTGGAAATCATCTTGAACGCAGTGTGGAAATTAAAAACCTAATCCGAGAAAGGGCGTTAGACTTGAAAATTCAATACGATAATTTCAAAGAAGAGTAAAGATAATTATAACACTACCTAGACTCAATTGCTGTAAATCTCGCTTCGAATGATAAATCATTTTGGCCTGCACGCTATTTTGTTCGGAAATTAAATTAACTATAAAAAACTCAACGGCTCATAGTCTAATCGTTATAGTTAATGATGATCGATGTCCTCTCATCAATGACAAAAAATTAGACATTTACAAAAAAGAATATTAAATTCGAACCGACACTCTAATGCTACTACAATGAAAGAAAATGCAGATAAAAATCTAGGTGATATATCGTTGGCTGATGTTATCACCAAAATCAAACAACTTAATCCAAGTGAGTTTGACAAAATGATAATTGCGTCAGACACCGGTGTGAGCCGATGCGATTATTTTTACGTTAACTATAGGGCTTTATCGGCACATAGAGATTCTCTTAAGCTCACCTTCCCGGTATTCGGATCAATCACGGATAACTTCTTAGAGTTTGAAGGTGGAGATGCTAAACATGGAGAACTATCAAAGTTTCCTTCTGAGAGAATTATTGATACTTTATCCTCTAAACATAAAATCGAAGCTTCCACCGATGGAGCTAGTTTACCAAGTGATTTTAACTTCCCAATAGACGTCGATGCAAATGGTCCTAATCCAACTCAGGACTTATATTTCATTGCAGATCGAACTTACAAAGAACAATGTGATGAGTGTTCTGGTAATAAAATAATTACATGTCTCGACAATGAATGCTCTGGCCGACATATTTGGGACTGCGTCGAGTGCGCCGCGAAAGGGCAAGTAACGTGTAACAAGTGTGCAGGTAACGGAAGACTTGATTGTGGAGATTGTAGTGGATCAAAATGGATCAGATGTTCAAGCTGTGGTGGAGACGGAAAGGTTATGGATAAACTCGATACTCTCAGCGCAGTTAGCAGCAAAAGTAGATCTACACGAGTAGTTAAGAAAGACTGTAAGAAATGTTCTGGAAAAGGAAGAAAACCGTGCAACAATTGTAATGGAGGAAAAGTGACCTGTAAAAAGTGTAAAGGGAACGGAAAAGTCACCTGCTCAAACTGTGATGGACACAAACAAATTACCTGTACGGAGTGCTACGGAGATAAAGATAGATACGGAATGATTGATTGTCCACAGTGCCTGGCACAAGGTGAAATGGGATACATATCATTCGTGAAGACTACTCTAAATAACCACCAAGGCGATAAGCTTTTTGACAATGGCTCTCCACTTTCTGGGATTAGCGAGTTAGAAATTCTCAATCATGCAGTAAAAGACGCACCAAAAATCAGAACTCTTGTCAATATAAATGATAACACCCAAGTTTCTCGAGATCAGCATGTAGAAAAATATGCTGAGCAATTTCAGTCCGATTTCTCTCTTTCTTTGGATACTTTTGACAAAATTCTGGAAGAGGAATTGGCATATCAGGTAATACCGTGCGTAACCGTAAGTTACACGCACATGCTAACCAATCAGGAACATGAGATTTCAGTTCTCAACTTCTTCGACGGAGCTGAGCTAAAGTTCCACCACTCCGCAGAAGAAGTAAAGAAGGATGTTAAAGATGCAACAAAAAAAGTAGGTCGATTCTTTGGTAAGATGCTGAAAACAAAGAAGTTCAAATCAAAAGAGGATCGAAAAAAAGAAATTCGATTGATGATTTACCTTGCCAAAGCAGATGGAGTTATTGAAGAAGATGAGAAGAAGTTCTTAGCAAGTAGCATTAATTCAATCGACGAGTTCACCTCAACTGAAAAGTCTGAATTTTTTGATCTCATGAACACCCCCCAACTTCCTGCTTTGACTAAAGCGGATGTAACATTTTCATCTGAAGAAAAACTGAATGAAGTAATCGGGATGCTAAGCAATTTGGCTGCGAGTGATGGGAACATAGAGCAAGCTGAGCAAGATTTAATAAACCAGATTAAATCGCTTTAAACATAACTTTTTTTCCTTAAGAAAATTAAAACAAACTATGTATCGAATAATATTGGTTTTAATTAATGTTCTCTCCCTTTTGTTTTTGGGATTATCACAAAGTAGTGGTGACTCTATAAATCTAGCGAAAGACCCAGCGCAACATCTCCTTTTGATTCCCGACTCAACAGGGAATCAAATCATCCATCATACGGGTTATTGCCTTTCTTATAACGAGCGTGCTGAGCAAGCGGAATGGGTTTTTTATAAGTTAACGACTTCTAGTATTTCAGTGAATATTAGAAGAAACAATGACTACAGGGAAGATCCTCTAGTTTATACTGGTTCGGCAAGACTTGAGGACTATCGGTACTCAGGTTACGATAGAGGGCATATGGCGCCAGCGGGCAGTATGAAGATGAATAGTGAAAGTATGAGCCATAGTTTTTTTATGAGCAATATGAGTCCGCAAATACCAGGGTTTAATCGAGGTGTTTGGAAAAGACTGGAAGAAAAAGTTAGATTTTGGGTTGAAAACAATGATTCGATTTTTGTCGTTACAGGTCCAATATTAGACGACCCTATCGATTCAATAGGCGTCAATAATGTCATTGTGCCAAGAGCTTACTATAAAACTTTATTAGCCTTTAAAGATGGTAAGGTCAAGGGGTTGGGTTTCTTTCTGCCTCATTCAGAAAGTAATAAATCACTATACTCATTTGCTACTTCTATAGACGTAATTGAAGAAATTACAGGAATAGACTTCTATCATAATTTAGATTCTCCAATACAAGAAAAAGCCGAAAACAACTCAAGTGTTAAAACATTCATTAACAAGTAGTTAATAGCAGGAAGACACGTGCTCTTCTTCATTGATAAATACATTTCGACTAGCCTTTTCTCTCACGAATACCGAGAAGAAAGCTATGGGGAATATGCATTAGCTGCTGCTATCGATATAGTTAAGCCGGATCTAGCTTTTATAGATATTCAATTAAAAGGAAGTGAAAATCGGTAGTAGTTTCTTCATTAGTGAATCATTTTAATTTAAGAAAAATGATAATTATCCACAATCCAACAAAAAAATGTTGTCAAATAAACTTTATTGTCTGCGAAATGGACTTTTAATGAAATACCAATGGTTATAACACGAGCTAAAAACCATACGGGGATTTTGCTTCGTTTGATAAAATCTAGTTAGAAAATCATTACTATCTTCAATAAACAAGTTTTAGCTAAGAGCCATAAAGTTTCTGGCGAAAAACGTTCGAAGTAACTGAAGTTTAGAACACAATCGTTGTTTCCAAACCATTGTCAAATTTCCGATAAAGTTTCGCGTCTATTTGGGTGCATAAACTTTCTACTATTTCCATCCCCATCCCCCCTTTAGAAGAAGAGTTAATGCCAGAACCGTTATCCTTCACTTTAAAAATAATCTCTCCATTTTCTTCGGTGCAACTTATATGCAAAAAAGGAGTCAAATTATCAGGTACAAATGCATATTTAAATGAATTCGTGATAAGCTCATTTGCAATTAAACCAAGCGGAATGGCTTGTGTAATATCAATTAATAAAGGTTTTAAATTCCATGAAATGGTTAAGGCTTTATCCCTCGCAAACGAATTATTCAAATTGGATACCAATTCACGTAAATATTGCTCGGTGTTAATTTTATCAAGGTGCTCGCTTAGATGCAATTGCTCCTGAACCGCAGAGATTGAAAAAACTTTATTTCTAATCTCATCAAACAGCAATTCATGAAATTCATCCTTAACTTTATGTTTCTGTAAATTGATTAGACTCAGAATAATTGAAATATTATTTTTCACCCTATGATTTACCTCTGATAGTAAAAGGTCCTTTTGCTTTACTATACTTTCCAGCTCTTCACGATACTGTCTTTTCTTTTTAGTTTCTAATGCCAAAGAAACCAATTGAGCAATTGATTGAGTAAACTTCTGCTCTTCTGGTTTCCATTCGCGCTCATTTATAACTTGTTCAAAACATATGACCCCAATCATTGCTCCCTCTGATCTCAATGGAACATCTATCATTGATCTAATTTTGTTAGGCAAAAGGTAAGTATCTATCAACTCAATATTTATCTTTTCATCCAAGGCCTTATTTGAAACAATCAATTCATTCTTCATTAAGAATTTAAAATAATTTGGATACTCTTTTTTCTTGAGAGAATAGCCACTTTCGAAAGAGTCTGTATCAATTGAATATGACGACAAGCATTCTAGAGCATCTCTATTTTCATTAAATTTCCACACATTTGCTCTAGAACAATTCAATGCCGATGTAGTGCTAAGGAGTAATTCTTTTAAAAATGAGTCAACATCTCCACTTCTTAACGATTTACTCTTTGACAGTTTTTCTATAGTCTCAATAAACTTCACTAGATCCATTTGACTTAAGATAAACAAATTTGACTACACCCAACACAACCTATACCCCCGTGCGTGATCATGCTTCGAGAAAACAATCTTTGAAACCCGTATGTTGCGTAGCTTCAAAACATTATATGCACTTACGTATGGAATTCGTAATTTTACGTTTTTAAAAAGAAAATAATGAAAAGACTACTACTCCTCGCTACAATTTTTCTTGGCTTAAATGCTTTCGGGCAATTTTCTGCTGGAAACACCTATATTGATCAAACAGATACGACTATTTGTATTGGAGATAGTGTTCAATTAAACATGTTTAGCGGAGGAACGAATACCAATAGTTTAGGATTTATCCAAGGACAATATGCTACAATTCCTAATAATGGTTTTTTTAGCACAGCAAATCAATACACTGTAGAATTCTGGTACAAGCAAACTGGATCTGCAGGTGGAGATGAACATATATTTGGTATGGATTGGTATGGACAGAAATTTTACTTTGGTATAGGCAATGCAGGTAACACACTCACTTTTTTAAGAGACCAAACTTATATACCTTATTTAACAGGTGGTTGGACACACATAGCAGGCGTTAGAGATGGTAGTACTATCTATTTATACATAGATGGAGTTTTAGCTTTATCAGAACCTTATGCCGCAACTTCTACTCCCGGGTCTGGAAATATTACTATTAATCATCACACGTGGGCATCGGGGTCATCAGCAAGACTATCTGGATTTTTCGATGAATTAAGAGTGTCAGATACGGTTAGGTACACATCAAATTTCACTCCCCCAGCCAATGAGTTTCTAAATGACGCTAACACAATTTATTTGATGCATTTTAACGGTGACATGACAGATGAGTTAGGAAATTCTGGCTCAACAAATGGAGCAACTTGGAGCAATGACACTCCGTTTAATACGTATGCATATTCTAACGCTTCATACCTCTGGTCTACTGGAGACACTGCGTCAAGCATCTATGTTCAACCAGCAGTGACAACAACTTATTATGCAACTATTGCAGGTGGAAGCGCCACTTATACGGATAGTGTAACAATTACCGTGAGCAATCCACAAGTTGACGCAGGAACAGATGTGGATATTTGCGATGGCGATAGCATAGCTTTATCAGGTAGCGGGGTGAATATCCTTGCCTGGTCAGGAGGAGTAACAGATGGCGTTGCATTTACACCATCAAATTCGGCATATTACTATGTGACCGGAACAGACTCCATCGGTTGTCAGAACAATGATTCGGTTTTTGTAAATGTTTTGCAACATACGAGTTCGTCTATTACAGAGACAACATGTGATACATACACCGCGCCAGATGGGATAGTTTATACTTCCTCAGGAATTTATACAGCTCTGATAGCAAATGCTGTTACTTGCGACAGTATCATTACCATCGACCTTACAGTCAACAGCGCAACGGCAAGCAGTATTTCCGAAACTGCACTGGATTCGTATACCGCACCAAGTGGTGCTGTCTATACAACGAACGGTGTGTTCAATGATACCATTCCGAATGCTGTAGGCTGTGACAGTGTTATAACGATAACCCTAATAATGAACTATACAGGAATTGAGGAACTACATCAAAATGAAAATGAACTAATTATGATTGTAGACTTTATGGGTCGAGAAACAGAATTCAAACCTAATACTCCGCTGATTTTTATATATAGTGATGGAACGCGAGAGCGCGTGATGAAGATTGAAGAATAACAATTCAGCTAAGCCCTTCAACAATGTGGGGTTTTTTTGATGCACATAACATCACCCAAGAAGCATTAGGGGGGTTACGCTTCGATTCATAATCCTTGATAGAAAATCTATTCTTATCTGTAAAACTCATTCCCGTTAAACAGCCCTTACGGCTTCTTAGCTAAGAACCATTCTGATTAATCTAAGAACTAAGC
>DKPV01000016.1:17486-17911 GCA_002471375.1 Flavobacteriales bacterium UBA7325 | reverse complement strand
AGGCGTTAACTGCGGGTAAATCTGCAAGAACTGTAGAGATGGATGACTCTGAGCAGCCAATCATGAGAGTATTCCAGTTGATTACGGCTAAACCTGTTATGTATCTGTGTAATGTGGATGAGGGGTCTGTGAAAAGTGGCAATGCTTATGTAGATGCACTTAAAGAAGCTGTAAAACATGAGGATGCGGAAGTTCTAGTATTAGGAGCAGCAATCGAAGCAGATATAGTAGAATTGGAAACATACGATGAGCGTCAGATGTTTTTGGATGAACTTGGGTTAGAAGAAACAGGCGTTAACCGTTTGATTCGATCAGCATATAAATTATTGAAATTGAGTACATATTTCACGGCCGGCGAAAAAGAAGTTCGAGCGTGGACAATAAACGTTGGAATGACAGCGCCACAAGCAGCGGGAGTTATTCAT
>DKPV01000016.1:0-17164 GCA_002471375.1 Flavobacteriales bacterium UBA7325 | reverse complement strand
ACAGATTTCGAAAAAGGTTTTATTCGAGCGGAGGTTATGAAGTACAATGACTTCATCGAATTCGGTTCTGAAGCAGCTGTTAAAGATGCAGGTAAATTTAGAGTCGAAGGGAAGGAATACGTTGTAGAAGACGGAGATGTGATGCACTTCAGATTTAACGTTTAAAAGAAATTGTAGAATTTCTTTACGATAGAATTTTAATTTAGTAATACCACAAACAAGAACAAAAGATGAGTATAGTAGCAAATAATCCAGCATTGACATCATGGGTAAATGTGCCTGAAAAATCAGATTTCCCAATTCAAAATATTCCATTTGGAATAATTAAGGTAAACGGCGAGTCAGCTCGAGTTGCCTCAAGAATTGGTGATCAAGCGATTGATATTAAAGCATTGTTTGTTCTTGGATACTTAGAAAACTTACCTTTTAGCCTTGCGGATTTTGATTCATGTACATTGAATACAATGATGATGAAAGGAAAAGAAGGGACACGCAAATTAAGAGAGCGTCTTTCTAAACTATTTTCAGAAGGTTCTTCAGATCTTAAGGGTAAAGAACATCATGTAGATCAAGTTTTAATTTCAATGGATCAGGTTGAAATGCTGATGCCGATTGATATACGTGATTATACAGATTTTTACTCAAGTGAACAGCATGCTTTCAATGTAGGATGTCTGTTTAGAGATCCTGATAATGCGCTTTTACCGAACTGGAAACATATTCCTGTAGGTTACCATGGTCGTGCATCATCTATTATTGTGTCAGGTCAGGCGATTCATCGTCCAAAAGGACAAAAAAAGCCACCTACAGCAGATGTACCAGTTTTTGGACAATCTAATCTATTAGATTTTGAGCTCGAAACGGTGTTTTTCACGTATCAAGGTAAGCCGTTAGGAGATACGATATCAACTGAAGAAGCGGATGATTATATCTTCGGAATGGCACTCTTTAATGATTGGAGTGCAAGAGATGTTCAAGGATGGGAATATGTGCCGCTTGGTCCTTTCTTAGGGAAAAGTTTTGCATCTAGTGTGTCTCCCTGGATTGTCACTATTGATGCCTTGGAGCCATTTAGAGTGAGTGGTCCTAGTCAGGAAGATCCAAAGATTTTACCTTACTTAGAGTATTCCGGTGATAAGCATATTGATATCAATTTAGACGTGATCATCCAGCCTGAGACCGGACATGAAAACGTGGTTGGTAGATCAAATTACCGCCATATGTATTGGAATATGAACCAGCAATTGGCGCATCATACTGTGAATGGATGTAATATTAACTGTGGCGATGCCATGGGGTCTGGAACAATTTCGGGACCTGAAGTTGGAATGTATGGTTCGATGCTGGAGATTTCTTGGAAAGGAACAAAGCCATTCCAAATGTCGGATGGCACAGAACGTAAATTCATCAATGATGGAGATACGGTAATCATGCGTGGTTATTCAGAATCTGATGGAGTTCGTATTGGATTCGGTGAAGTTTCGACAAAGGTACTACCAGCAAAATAGACTGAGGTGAGTAAGGAGTTAACAGAGTTAGAGATTGAGCAAGAGCGTAAAGAAATTTTAAATGCTTTCCGTGGCTTAATGCGAACTGTTAAAGATCGTAGCAAGGAGGATACTCGTACAATTCGTAAAGCTTTTGATGTTGCCGTTGAGGCGCATAAAGAGATGCGTCGAAAATCTGGTGAGCCTTACATTTACCATCCTATCGCTGTTGCACGTATTTGTGCGGAGGAAATGAGTCTTGGTCCAATTGCCATTGTATGCGCATTACTTCATGATACAGTGGAGGATACTCATATAACATTAGAGGACGTTGAGGATTTATTCGGCCCGAAAGTTCGGTTGATTATTGATGGACTCACAAAAATTCCTGAAGTATTTGATGAAAATGCATCGGTACAAGCGGAAAACTTCCGGAAAATGGTTCTTACCATTTCCGATGATATTCGTGTAGTAATAATAAAACTCGCAGATCGTCTTCATAACATGCGTACGCTTCAAAGTATGAGGCCAGACAAGCAGATGAAGATTGCGTCTGAAACAAAGTTCTTATATGCTCCCTTAGCTCATCGTCTGGGATTAAACTCTGTGAAGAGCGAGCTTGAAGATTTAGCGCTTAGATATACTGAACCAAGTGTCTACGCTGAAATAGAGGCGAAGCTGAAGTCAACAAAAGATGCACGTAATAGATTTATTCGAAAGTTTGTCACTCCGATTAAAGAGGCTCTGACCTATGAGGGATATATCTATAATGTAAAAGCAAGAACCAAGTCGGTTTCTTCAATTTGGAGAAAGATGCAGACGAAAGGGGTGCCTTTCGAGGAGGTTTATGATTTATTTGCTGTCCGAATTATTTTAGATACCCCGCCAGAGTTAGAAAAGCCTGACTGTTGGAGGGTCTACAGTATAGTTACTGATTTTTATCAGCCAAGTCCTGACAGACTGCGTGATTGGATCTCAACGCCAAGAGCAAATGGTTATGAGTCTCTGCATACAACTGTAATGTCTCCCACGGGAAAATGGATTGAAGTTCAGATACGTTCTGAAAGAATGGATGAGATTGCCGAGAAGGGTCTCGCAGCTCATTATCGATATAAGGAATCCAAAACAAGTGAGACGAAGTTTGACCGTTGGATTTCAGAGATTCGAGAGCTGATGGTAAATCCAGACGCTAATGCTATGGACTTTATTGAGGAGTTCAAATTGAACCTCTTCAACGATGAGATTTATATTTTCACGCCAAAAGGGGAATTAAGAGTTCTTCCAATTGGTGCTACTATTCTAGATTTTGCGTACGATATTCATACTGCGGTAGGAGATAAATGTATAGGTGCTAAGGTGAATAACCGACTTGTACCATTGAGCTACCAGCTTCAAAGTGGTGATCAAGTTGAAATTATTACTTCGGTGAAACAAAAGCCGAATGAAGAGTGGCTACGCTACGTGGTAACTGCTCGTGCACGACAAAAGATTAAGTCATCTCTGAATGAGGTTCGAAAGGCCATTGCAATGGACGGTAGAGAAATCTTGGACCGTAAATTTAAGCAACACAATATTCGCTTTGACTCTGCTAACATTTCTTTTTTAGAGAAATATTACAAGGTTCCTACTGCTACGGAATTGTACTTCCGAATTGCAAAAGGGAAAGTTGATCTGAAGAAACTTCGAGAACTTGAGAACAAAAACGGTTTTCTTCAAATAGAAAAACCAAAACCGGTTCCAAGAAAAATTAAGAAGGAGAGTATCACCAAAGTTGACAAGAAGAACGATACGATTGTGATCGGAGAGGACTTCAAAGATATTCAGTATAAGATGTCTCAATGTTGTAGCCCTATTCCAGGAGATAAAATCTTTGGATTCGTTACAATCAGTGAGGGGATTAAAATCCATAGGAATAGTTGTCCTAACGCGGAACATTTGATGTCGAAGATGGCGTACCGATGCATCAAAGCTAGATGGAAGGGTGATGATTTGAAAGAGAGTTTGGCTGCTATCACGGTAATAGGTATCGATAAAGTAGGTATCGTCAATAGGATTACTGAGATTATATCGAATCAACATAATGTAGACATGCGTTCTATTTCTTTTGAGACAAACGATGGTATCTTCGAAGGTAATATGAAGGTTATGGTCTACGATACCGAACACCTGAATAATCTGATGGAAAAGTTTGAGCAGGTAGACGGAGTACAACGAGTTGTACGTCGTGGTATGGAAGCTGAATCATAGTTTCTAACCGTCTTATTTTCTCTGGTATCTTAATAGGGTATTCGTAGCATACAGAGTTTTTCCTTTTTTAACAGTTTTATTTATACCTTCCAGTATATAACTCCCCTTTCAGGGGTGTGTCCAGAAGATACGGCTGTAGTAAATATTACTGTCTCTGAGTCAATTCTGGACGCTGGGTAGGATTCTACACAAACAGTTTGTTTGAACTCAGGAGCTCTCAACTTAAGTGGATTTCTAATAGGAGCAGATGCTGGAGGTGTTTTTGAGGATATGTCGGTAACAGGACAATTTGATCCAGTAACTACAGATTTCGATCCTGCTGGACTAGCAGCCGGGACATATAATTTTGAATACATTGTAACAGGATGTGTGACAAATGATACTTCAGTGGTGTCCATAATTATAGCGTCAGAATTAGTTATAGATGCCGGTACCGATGTAGAAATTTGTATTGGTGAAGCTGTAAACTTATTAGGAACAGGAGCAATAACTACTTATGTATGGTCTGGCGGTATTGTAAATGGTGTAGATTTTTATCCGAATACAACCGCAATGTATTATGTGATTGCAACAGATCCTGTTGCTTTGGTAGGAGTGACGAACGCTGAGTTTACTAATCTTCAGCCTGAAACAGTTGACTTCTTAAATAATTCAACGGGAGCTGTAGCATATCAGTGGAACTTTGCAGATGGGTTACCATTAAGTAATGAGTTTGCTCCCTCGCATGAATTTTTCAGTGAGAATAGCATAAATTACAATGTAGAGTTAGTAGCATTTTCGCCCGTTGGTTGCACGGATACGACATATGTTGTTATCGAGATTGCGGAAGAAGTGATCTACTTCATACCGAATTCTTTCAAGCCAGATGGTGATGAGTTCAATCAGTCATTTAAACCTGTTTTCACTTCTGGTGTAGATCCATTTGATTTCACAATTTTATTCTACAACAGATGGGGTGAGGTGATTTATGAAACATATGACTTCAATGTAGGTTGGGATGGTACTTATGCAGGTAAGAAGGTTCAGTCTGGTACGTATTCATGGACACTAGAGTTCAAGATACGTGAGTCAGATGAGCGTCGTGTACAATCAGGGCATGTTACTATTATTGAGTAATGGATAGAATAAATATTAGCATTAAGCGCCGTGCCATTGGTACGACGCTTTTTGTTTTATGAAGAATAGCTCATAGTTCTATATGCTTTCAATATGCTGCGGATAATATCCTATGTTGATAGTACTAATGAAAGCCTGGCCTTAAAGTTAAAGCCATTCAGCGTCTTTTCAACTCTTCATGTCGGTTGAAAATTAATTGATAGCGTGTGCAGCTTTTCTGTGTCTTTCTTGTAAAGTTGACCACATATGTCTACGACAAATGCTTAGGACAAAAAAAAACGCCTTGACGTTAGTCAAGGCGTTTTAGCTTTTTTGGTAACAGAGTTTACTCTCCTACAACTTCGAATGTCAAAGTAGCTTTAACATCTTTGTGAAGGTTAGCAGTCGCTTCGTATGATCCAACTTCTTTAATTGGCTCATCTTTAATTTTAAGCGATTTTCTGTCAACTTCAACTCCTTCAGCTTTTAATGCTTCAGATAATTGAACAGTATTTACAGATCCGAAGATCTTTCCTTTATCACCTGCTTTAGTAATAATTTTTATTGAAGTAGCTTCCAATTTCTTACCAAGCTCTTCTGCTTCAGCAAGAATTTTAGAATCTTTATGTGATTTTTGTTTCATGATTTCAGCATGAGCTTTCTTTGCAGAAGCTGTAGCTAACGTTGCATAACCCTGTGGGATTAAGAAATTACGTCCGTATCCGTTTTTCACAGATACTAGGTCGTTTGTATATCCTAAGTTATCAACGTTTTTCTTTAAAATTACTTCCATTTTCTTTGAAATTTTGTGTTAACACTAGGTTATTTCATCATATCAGCAACATACGGAAGAATAGCAATGTGGCGCGCTCGCTTGATTGCTTTATTCACTCTTCTTTGGTACTTAGCTGAAGTACCTGTAAGTCGACGTGGTAAAATTTTACCTTGTTCGTTGATCAATTTTAAAAGGAAATCTGGATCCTTGTAATCAACGTATTTGATACCGCTTTTTTGGAAACGGCAATATTTACTTTTTGTAATCTCGATGTTAATCGGAGTCAAGTAACGAATATCATTTTGAGCCATATTGGTCTAAATTTAAATAAGTTTGTAATTAAGCTTTAGCAGCTACGGATTTCTTCGCGCCCATTTTGGTTCTGCGACGTTCAGCCCATGCTAGGCTATCTTTGTCCATTTTGACAGTTAAGAAACGCATCAAGCGCTCATCTCTGCGGAGCATTAGCTCAAAATCGCCAATTACAGTACTTGGTCCTTCAAATTCGATCAAGAAATAAAATCCTGTCGATTTTTTTTGGATAGGGTAAGCCAACTTGCGTAGACCCCAGTTTTCAGAGTGCTTTACTTTGCCTCCTAATGACTTGATCTCACCCTCGAACTTCTGCACTGCTTCCTTTGTCTGTTCCTCAGACAAAACGGGAGTTAAAATGAAAACAGTTTCGTAAGAATTCATAAAATCGTGTTTTGTTAGTTGTATTAATTTTTCCCAACTCTTCATTAGTCGGGCGGCAAAGATATGGATATTAATTGATTTTGAACATAATTGAGATCTTTTTTTAGGCCTCAGAGATAGACTGTCACTTAAATGCCGTATAGAATTTCCGATCATTTTCTATGAGTTCTATTTGCTTTACCTTGCTAGTTGTGGAGGAGAGTGGGTTGACTGACTGATGAACAGATAATTCCTTGTTCTAATATTTCCAACAATTTTGTGCTTGTTCTCCGAGGAAATTTATGAAGATTTCCGTAGTTTCGCAGGGCAAAAACGAACTAAAAACAACATCATATATGGTATTTGACATTGACATGATCAAGGAGGTGTATGCAAAATATCCGGAAAGGATATCCGCAGCACGCAGCGCAGTTGGGAAACCTTTAACGCTATCAGAGAAGATTTTATATGCTCACCTTTGGGATGGAGCGGCAACTTCAGCTCATGAGCGAGGAAACTCTTATGTTGATTTTGCTCCGGATCGTGTTGCAATGCAAGATGCTACGGCGCAAATGGCGCTTTTGCAATTCATGCAAGCAGGTAAAGCTAAAGTTGCAGTTCCTTCTACAGCCCATGCGGATCACTTGATTCAAGCGAAAGTAGGAGCAACGAAAGATTTGCAAGAAGGAATTAATCAAAACAATGAGGTTTTTAACTTCCTAAGCTCTGTTTGTGATAAATACGGAATCGGATTTTGGAAGCCAGGTGCTGGTATTATACATCAAGTTGTTCTAGAGAACTATGCATTCCCAGGTGGAATGATGATCGGAACGGATTCGCATACTGTGAACGCAGGTGGACTTGGTATGGTTGCTATCGGTGTTGGCGGTGCAGACGCTGTTGATGTAATGGCAGGAATGCCTTGGGAGTTGAAGATGCCAAAATTGATTGGTGTTCATTTGACTGGAAAATTGAGCGGCTGGACAGCACCTAAAGATGTTATCCTTAAAGTAGCAGGTATTGTTTCTGCAAAAGGAGGTACTGGAGCGATTGTTGAATACTTTGGTGAAGGTGCAACAGGAATGTCAGCAACTGGAAAAGGAACAATCTGTAACATGGGAGCTGAAATTGGAGCAACGACTTCAACTTTCGGTTACGATGATTCAATGAGAAGATATTTGGCTGCTACAGGTCGTCAGGATGTTGTGAATGCTGCAGATGAAATTGCTGAGCACTTAACAGGTGATTCTGAAGTATACGCAAATCCAGAACAATATTTTGATCAAGTTATTGAGATTAACCTTGATGAATTGACACCACATATTAATGGACCTTTCTCTCCGGATTTAGCTACTCCAGTTTCTGAAATGAAAACGAAAGCAGCTGCAGAAGCGTGGCCAACGGATATCGAATGGGCATTGATCGGATCTTGTACAAATTCATCGTATGAAGATTTGTCACGTGCGGCATCTATTGTTGATGACGCAGTATCTAAAGGTGTGAAAGCGAAAGCTAAGTTAGGAATTAACCCAGGTTCTGAGCAAGTACGTTTCACTGCAGAGAGAGATGGTTTCATTGCAACATTTGAAAAATTCGAATCTTCTCGCATATTTACAAATGCATGTGGACCATGTATAGGGCAATGGGCGAGAGAAGGAGCAGAGAAAGAGGAAAAGAACTCAATTATCCACTCATTTAATAGAAACTTTGCAAAACGTGCGGATGGAAATCCGAATACGCATGCATTCGTTGCTTCACCAGAAATGGTAGCAGCAGTTGCAATTTCAGGTAAGCTTGATTTCAATCCGCTTGTTGATACGTTGACAAATGAAAACGGAGAAGAGGTTAAACTTGGAGAACCAACAGGTTTTGAATTGCCACCAAATGGTTTCGATGTGAAAGACAATGGTTACCAAGCACCAGCAGAAGATGGAAGCGGTATTCAGGTAGTTGTAAGTAACGATTCTCAAAGACTTCAATTATTAACTCCTTTCACACCATGGAATGGGGAAAATATCAATGGAGCAAAATTATTGATCAAAGCACAAGGGAAATGTACAACAGATCACATCTCTATGGCTGGACCATGGTTGAGATATAGAGGACACCTTGATAACATTTCAAACAACTGTCTTATTGGCGCTGTGAATGCATTCGGAGGAGCAACAAATGAAGTTGTGAACCAACTCACTGGTGCTAAAGGTGAAGTTCCTGCCACGGCAAGAGCGTATAAAGCAGCTGGAGTTCCTTCTATCGTTGTTGGAGATCACAATTATGGTGAAGGGTCGTCGAGAGAGCATGCGGCAATGGAGCCACGTCACTTAGGTGTTGTAGCAGTTATTGTTAAGTCATTCGCTCGTATTCACGAAACAAACTTGAAAAAGCAAGGAATGCTTGGGTTGACTTTTGTTAATGAAAGTGATTACGATAAGATCAAAGAAGATGATACTTTCAACTTCTCAGATTTAGCAGAATTTGCTCCTAAGAAGCAATTAACGTTAGAGGTTAATCATGCAGATGGATCATCTGATACGATTATGCTTAACCATACATACAACGCTCCTCAAATTGAGTGGTTCGAATCTGGTTCTGCATTGAATTTGATTAAATCAGAGAACGCTACAGCGTAACTCGATAAATAGATTAATCTAAAAGGTCACCCAACTGGGTGACCTTTTCTTGTTTAGTTCCAAGTGTATTGACCATAAAAAACCTCAACCCGATCGGCTGTAAAGCAGGAGCGCCTTTCAGGTTGAAGTTTTCTTGTTTGCAGTAGGTTACTATCTCTAGTATTGGTCGATCAAATATTTTATCAAATCTGTAGTTGTTACAATCCCAGTAACTTTCCCTCCTTCAAGAACAGGAAGCGCGTGGAATTCATTCTTTGATAATGTAACGGCTACATCATGAATTGTATCGCTGGCTTGAGCAACTGATAAATTCTTTGTCATTACCTGCTCAATTGATAGAACATCATACATAGCTGTGGTTAATCCTTCACCTTCCATTGAGTTTACAAAACTGATTTTTTCTAAATCTGTTCTACTCAACATTCCGATTAACGCATCTCCAGACATTACCGGCATGTGATGTATGTTATTGTTGTCAAGTAATTCGCTTACTTCTTTTATCGATTGTGTCTTGTTTACGCTGATAATATCTGATGTCATTATCTTCGAGATGGGCGTTCTTTTTTTCATTTTACTGTTTATTAAGTTGGTACTCTTTTAAGACTTGGCGGGTGATTTGATCTTCCTGATTCACTCTTTTTTCGCTTTATCTTACAGTTAAAGGTAACCGACCTCGATGGCTGACAATATGAGAAATGTCATGTTAAAAGTTGATAATAGCTAGAGAAATACAAGCATACCTTTTATTATTGAGAGTAATACTATTATATTTGCATTTAAGACGATGGGAATTCTTTACATTGAGACGCTTAAGTCAAGAGAGACCAATGAATTTTATGTATTTTCGATCGCATATTAAAAGCATGAAGAACAAAACAATTTCTACTATTGATTTATCTGGCATCGAATTGTTGAAGAGAGCTCTGTTTCTCCTAGTTCTTCTTGTATTGTTGAAACCCGTTTGCTCAATTTTCATTCCAGTGAATGAGGACGATCAGTCGATAGTTCAGTGGGAGGAAGAGGAAGATCAGTCGGAAGAAGAGGACACGAGTGAAGAGGAATTACTTGAGGAAGATGATGCCGATAAAATGGGTTCATTGCTACATCTCGAGCTTGATCAAGGAAAGTCTAAATCAACAAGATTTGCTGAATTTGATTCAGGGATTGATGACTCATGGCTGTCGATTTCGCTGCCGCCTCCTGAATTCCGCTAAGATTAACTTAGCTGACCACCGAACGTCATTCGTGGTCTTTCAATAAAATATATTACCTGTGTACCAGTCAATTTAAATGACCTGGCCATGCCAAATTAAATACAAATGAAATCAAATAATAAATTAAGCCCATTCAAAAACTTTAAGGATGATATTCCGGCAAGTATAGTAGTCTTTTTAGTAGCGATGCCACTTTGTTTGGGTGTTGCAATGGCTTCTGGAGCGCCGCTCTTTTCTGGGTTAATTAGTGGAATCGTCGGCGGTATCGTCGTAGGTGCATTAAGCGGGTCGCCGTTAGGTGTAAGTGGACCAGCTGCCGGACTAGCTGTTATCGTATTGAACGCAATAACTGATCTTGGAGGCTTTGAAATCTTCTTAGTAGCTGTTATTCTCGCCGGCGTGCTTCAATTAATCATGGGGTTTGCAAAGGCTGGAATTATCGCCTACTATTTTCCATCTTCAGTAATTCATGGAATGTTAGCTGGTATTGGAATAATTATCTTCCTGAAACAGATTCCACATGCTTTTGGGTATGATAAAGATCCGGAAGGAGATTTTGAATTCAGTCAAGTTGACGGCCATAATACGCTTGAAGAAATCGGATATATGATGGAAAACATTAGTCCCGGTGTTGTGATTGTTTCTGTCGTGTCTCTCTTAATTTTAATCTTATGGGAAACAAAGCTATTTAAGCGAATGAAATTCACGAAGCTAATCCAAGGGCCCTTGGTTGTTGTTACTTTAGGTGTTTTTTTGGGCATATTTTTTGCAACGAATCCTTCGCTGGCAATCAGTACTGAGCACATGGTAAGTGTTCCAGTAGCAAGCAGCGTTAATGGCTTCTTTGATAATTTTTCTATGCCTGATTTTGCAAATGGTTTAAAAAATCCAGAGGTGTATATCACAGCAGTTGTCATCGCAGTCGTAGCGAGTTTGGAAACGCTCTTGTGTGTAGAAGCATCCGACAAGCAGGATGATTTGAAAAGGATTACACCTACTAACCGTGAGCTGAAAGCTCAAGGAATTGGAAATCTGATAGCTGGATTTATCGGAGGATTACCTGTTACACAGGTAATTGTGCGTAGTTCTGCTAATCAGCAATCCGGAGGTAAAACCAAAGCATCAACAATAATGCACGGTGTTTTATTACTAGTAAGTGTTGTAACAATCCCTACGATTTTAAATAAGATTCCTTTAGGAGTTCTAGCTGCAATCCTGCTTGTTGTTGGATATAAACTTGCGAAACCAGCATTGTTCAAGAAAATGTATAAACAGGGATGGGGACAGTTTATTCCATTCGTGGTGACAGTTACCGGGATTATTTTCACAGATTTATTAATGGGTATTGCACTTGGGTTGGTTGTAGCTGTTTTCGTTATCTTAAGAAACAACTACAGAATTCCATACGAAATGACACGAGAGAGTTTGGAAGGAAGGGATAGTTTGAAAATCCTTCTTTCAGAGGATGTTACATTCTTGAATAAAGCGTCTATCCAGAATTCATTGACGGAAATTCCTGATAATACACGTGTAACAATTGATGCAAGCGCTAACCGATTCATTCATCATGATGTCATCGAAATTATCGAAGATTTTCAAACAAGCGCAGGTAGTAGAAATATAGAAGTAGAGGTTCTCTACCTAGATAAAACTCAGTCAGAGAATCCAGTTCAACGTCATAAATTAAGTAAAAACTAGATAAAATGATTACTCAAACAAAAGCAACACAAGATCAGTTAACGCCAGAAGCAGCGTTAGCAATGCTAGTGGATGGCAATAGTCGATTTGTCGAAAACTCAAATACAAGTCGTGAATTACTAGAGCAAGTTGATCAAACAAGTGCAGGTCAATTTCCATTCGCTGTTATCCATAGCTGTATTGATTCAAGAGTGCCAGCTGAGTTGGTATTCGATCAAGGAATTGGCGACATCTTTAGTACGAGGGTCGCTGGAAACATTATCAATGAGGATGTATTAGGATCAATCGAATATGGATGCAAGGTCGCTGGATCTAAGGTAGTATTAATCCTAGGACATTCTAAATGTGGTGCAGTAACTGCAGCGTGTAGAGGTGTAGAGTTAGGAAATATCACCCCACTTCTCGAGAAAATTAAGCCATCCGTAGCAAAGGTACAACCTGCCGCTGATGAGATTTCTAGCGAAGAGATCGAAAGAGTAGCTGCACTGAACGTTCAGTATTCAATTGATCTGATTCGTTCTAATAGTACGATTCTTAAAGAAATGGAAGATGAGAAAAGTATCTTAATAGTCGGCGGAATCTACGATGTAGCAACTGGAAAAGTTGACTTGATCTAATAAGGTAATTCAAATACTTTTGAAACTAGTCTGTTAAACGAGCGTATAGCTCGCTTAATGGACTTTTTTCTGAAACTACCGTTTAAGAGTTTGATTTACGCGTGGTTATGTGGTTCAATAAGACCGATTGACCGTAATCCTCTTATCTTTGTGTAAAGAACCTTTCTTAATGAAGAATCTTCGTGTAAATATTGAGATTAGTCCCGAACTTTATTTAAAGAATCCCGACACCTCAGAATTGGGGCAAAGTATTCTTTCTTATAGCATTGAATTAATAAGCGAAATTGGTTTTGAAGCATTCACCTTTAAAAAACTAGGGGAGGTAATTAAATCTCCGGAGAGTTCAATTTACAGGTACTTCAAGAACAAACACTCCTTGCTTGTCTATCTGACGAGTTGGTATTGGTATTGGACGGAATATCGCCTTGTATTCGCGACCATAAATATTGACGAGCCAAAAGAGCGGTTAATACGTTCGTTAGATATCCTAACAAAGCCTGTTTTAATCGATAATTCGTTCTCGTACATCAACGAGGTTAAACTGAGCGAGATCATTTTTTCAGAGTCTATAAAAGCTTACCATACCGTCGAAGTCGATAAGGAAAATGAGAAAGGTTGTTTTAAGGCGTACAAGGGAGTAGTGCAAAGAGTAGGGAGCATTATCCTTGAAATCTCACCAGGCTATAAATATCCTCATATGTTGATTTCAACAGTAATTGAGGGAGCACATCAGCAGCATTATTTTTCACAACATTTACCTGCTTTAACGGATACGAATAAAGGGGGTGGAGCAATTTCAGAATTCTACAAGGAATTAACCTTAAAAGCACTTGAATTATGAAAGGATGTTCTTCAATCCGAGGAACATATTTTGTTCGAGCGGATCAAAATTCTCATCGCTCTTAAACAACTCTTTCATCTCATTTTTAAGTACCTCTGTTTCATCCTTTGTATAGCTGAATCGGTCGATTGTAGATTTTATTTTCTCTAGACTTTGGTAATCATTATCCATGTCAAATTCTTTATGAATTGCATCAAAATTGCTCGATTGAATTTTGTTCTTGATAAAATCGAGTTCATCTTTTGACTCTGAAAAATCGGCGTTTGCACAATAGATCAGGATTTAGATTTTCATTTCTTCTTTCGTCCATGCTGTTGTGAAATCTCTCGTTTTACAGTTGTTTTTTGTTTAATGCCCATCTTATTGTGATGGAGCCTTATCATTCACTTCCATTTCATTAATTAAGGCATACGTCTTGCTTTTGAATTTCAAGACATTTAATGCAAGGCGGGCGCCAACATACGTTAACAAAACACTTATTGTGTGTGCATAGTTGTTTGCAATAAGGAATTGGGTTGGCTGAACTTCTGAAAACAATTAGAGAGTAAGCTACGGCTTGGCGTAATTTAGGTTTTGCTATTTCGTTTTGCCTGTCTTCTTTGGTATCGCTCGTCTTCCAGCATGTCCATATAAATGTCCTCAACATGCTCGCGAGCCCACTTGTATTTCCTCAAAAATTTTAGACTTACTTTCATCGTTGGGTTGACTTTGAAGCACATAATTTTAACTTCATCTGCGAGGTATTTCCAACCATAATAATCCACCAGACTTTCTAGTATTTCGAATAGTTTCACACCATGTAAAGGATGATCGAGTTGTTCCTGGGTAGCTTGCCGCTTGATTTTTTTGGCAGGTTTTTTTTCATCCTGAAGTTCAATCGGTTCGGCTTTCTCTAAGGGCTTTTTCCCGTATTTACTTTTTGCGTTCATGGTGGCCCTAATTTTTTTCCGATTTCAAGATTGAGTCTAAATTTGGTGTATGCGTGGTTCTGCTCGCCACCAAAGTTGTTCTTACAAAGTTAAGAATAGATTTGTTAGCACATCATTCTCTACTCGAAGTGATGATCAGCACGAGTTGAGGCACGATTAAAATACCACAGTCCATCTAAATTTAGTGTACTTCTCTTACCTCCCTTACGCTTCTGATAGTTCGAAGATAATTTCCAATGCCTATTTTTTGACCTTAAGAGGGATAAACCAATTTCAAGTGCCTGGCAGAGATATGATCAACATAAAAAAAAACCGAGTGCCCAATTCCATAATGTGCTCCAAGGGCTAGTGTCTTTTTTTAAGGCATACTAGCGATATATTTTGAATAGCTGCTATTTCTTTAGATGAAAGGTTTAGGCGTAGTAAGGCACATAAACGTTTATTATTTGTTAGTTTTGATCATAGATCATCTAATTTCAGGAAAAGGAAGCGTTCTCAAATCACTTAGTAATACCTTTTCAAAAATCAAATAGATATTGTTTTAATGTCAAAAAAAAATCAAATGAAAAAATCATTATTACTTGCGCCCAAAAGCGTACTCAAGAAATTAGCGCTTTTCGCCGCAGTTTCCCTATCCACAAACGCTAACTCCCAGTGTGATATTAACATCTCCATAGATTCTACCCTCAACTGTTTTGGAGATTCAACTGCCGCACTTTCAGTAGAGGATCCAATTAATGCGACAATTTCACCACTAATGATCACAGAAGTAGACAGAAATAGTCCAGACCTTATTGAAATTGAAAACATATCTGGAGTCAATTTTGATGCAACAGGCTACTATGTATCCTGCAGTAATGATTACGGTAATATAAATATTGCCAATGCACTTACTTGGAACCTTTCAGGAACACTTCCTGCAGGTTGGATCGATTTCAGGGATGACAATGCGGGAGCAAATTATTGGGGAAACAATTTGTTTTTCGCTGGGACATCTCCAGGGTGGGTTGCTATTTGTGATCCTTCTAATAACGTTGTTGACATCATTTTTTGGGAATGGAGCGCCGCTGATATCTCAACTTTTGCACCTGTAGTAAACGGTAACACCTTGGTGCTAAATCCTTCTCAATGGGTTGGTGATGGTGTCACTGGAGGATGCACAACAGGTTCATTATCGCGATCTACAAATACTGATACAAATACCAATACAGATTGGACATGCGGAACAGGTGCTACTGCGGGTGTTTCGAATATTAGTGCACCGAGTTCAATATCAGCTGTTTTGTGGAGTACAAGTGACTCGACATTAATCATTGACAATCTTGGGGCTGGAACATATAATGTTCAAGTTACTTTCCAAAATGGCTGTATTGCTTCAGATTCTGTTACAATCACCGAGCCTGCTGCATTGACATCAACTTTTATCACTACAGATATTTCTTGTTTCGGTGGAACAAATGGAACTGCAACTGCGGTTGCCACAGGTGGAACTGGACTGATTACTGTTGACTGGGGAGTAAATGATCCCTTAAATTTATCAGGAGGTTACACATCAATCATGATGACTGACAGTCTCGGATGTACAGGTATGGACAGCGTTTTTATTAACGAACCAGCAGTACTTGACCTCTCGATTACTGGACAAGACCTTCTTTGTTCTGGAGATTCTACTGGAGGATCAGCTAACGTGGCCGTAACGGGTGGAACTCCAGGATATACATACTCATGGTCAAATGGAGACACGACAAGTGTTGCAAACGGTTTAGCTATTGGATGGTACAGCGTAAGTGTTGCTGACACAAACGGATGTACTATTCAAGATTCAGTGGAGATTTCAGAACCAGCAGCTCTTACGTTGAGTGGAACGACTTCGGATGAAATCTCTGGAACGGATGGATCAATTGATCTTACTCTAGGTGGAGGAACACCTCCTTACACATACGCTTGGACGAATGGAGCTCCAGCAGTGGAAGACCCAACTGGATTAGTTGGAGGAACATACGACGTAACTGTTACCGATTCAAACGGATGTACAATTACTGATTCATACGTAGTCAACTCGCAAGTTGGAATTTCTGAGCTGGATCAATTGCAATTCAACGTATTCCCGAACCCCAGCAACGGAGAGTTCAAATTAACACTGAATTCGAATGTTTACGTTAACGTTCACGTTATCAATACCCTTGGACAAGTGATTTACAAAGATGAGCTCTCAGGTTCTTCGAAAGAAATCAAATTAAACTCGACTCAAGTTGGAGTGTACTTCGTTCGACTGTTCAATGATGAATTAAGCACAGTAAGACGAATTGTGATCAAATAATAGTAATTCAATTAACACAAAAGAGTCTGTTTTCTCAAACAGACTCTTTTTTTGTGCTCTTTTTTCTAATTCGTTGATTCAACAAAAGACCTATCTGCCAATGCTTTTAAAAACTCAATAAAATCAGATTTATCCTGATCGTTGAGATCGAGAGAATCTCCCGGTAATATTTGATGAGCGATATCTAATCCCAATCCGATTCCTCCTCCGTCGTTGCAAAATTCAATCACTTCTTCTAATGTTTCATACACTCCGTTATGTATGTAGTGTACTGAAAAATAGATATTTATGAGTATTGGTGTTTTAAACGAGTTTTTGAAGAAATCCGCTCTTTCCGTGATAATTTCATTATCCCAAAATTCAGAATAAAGTGTATCTCCATTTTCTTTAAAATAAGTCCACTTTCCATTCGGGACGCTACAGTAAACGCACCGTCTAGTAGATCAAAATCAAAAGTAAAGCGATTTGATGGGCTCCACAGCGTTCCGGCTCGTACGAGTTCTCATCATGTCTCTTAAAACGAAAAAAGCCCAACCTTTTGGTTGAGCTTTGTTGCGGAGAGACAGGGATTCGAACCCTGGGTACCCTTTTGAGGTACGCTTATTTAGCAAACAAGTCCTTTCGGCCACTCAGGCA
>DKPV01000039.1 GCA_002471375.1 Flavobacteriales bacterium UBA7325 | reverse complement strand
GTTGGGCTTGAGAGGCGAAGCTCATTGAAAGTAAAATCGCTGATAGGATTATCTTCATTTTGATAGATTTTGGAAATATTTCATTAAAAATTGGATTTAGTGTTCGCATGATTCCGTTCCGCAAAGAGACGCATAAAATTTGTATAAGGTTGCGTTAAACGATATTTTATCTGCTTTCAATGGAAAAATATAGCGTTTCATCTAAAATTTAATATTAAATCACTGCTATTTGAGCCATTTTTATTGCAGAGTTGGGTGTGTAGAAGTGAATTTAGCCTTTCTGAAGAAGGTGATGATAATTCGTTCGAGAGGTAATTATACAGAATAAAGGGAGCGATATCATCACTTCCTTTACTATAGTATTATCTCACTTATGGTGCCATAAATTAGCCCTTAATGAGTTAATATTTTCTGAACAATTCCAGTAACATTATCCCTAACGATGAAAATTCTAACTTTGTCAAAATCAATATTTGTGGAATTTTTGCAAGCCGCAATTAGTTCCATCCAGTGTTTGTATGTTAATTGCAGTCGCACAATCATCTCCTTGAGCAAGAATCGAATTTGAAGAGATGAATAAATATAATGAAGCTATCGTTGCGAGTATAGCTGATTTCATAATAAGGTTTTTAAGTAAATCTAATCGATCGACTAATCCTGCCCCTCTAGAATTTTAATCAATTTCGTTAGTGAAGCTAAATGAATATTTTAGTAGTTGAAATATTCAAATTGACCTCCCGTGAAAGATATTGTATCGTAGACAAGTGGCATAGAACTGATTTGCAATAGGAAGTCTATATTAAAGAATCCACTCATTGTATGTTCGGAAAGATTGTGTTCACTAATCGAATATGTTCCATTCTGTTGAATTGGGTAATCGATACTGTTCATCGTGCAATAAGTTCCTGATGAAGGTATATTAGAAGTCTGAATCGCTCCAGAATTTCCTAAACTAATTTGCATAGAGATCGAATCATTTGAAATTTGTAAACTCCAAGCGCTTCCATCGTAAAATAGGCTACTGTAATCCATGACGGTCTGTTCTCCATTCAGTTGGACGGTGAGATACTCCTGTGTCTCTTCGGAACAAGGGGGGCAGTTTCCTCCACAATCAGGGTTTGTTTCTCCTGGATCTAAAAAGCCATTTGTACAAGGATCAACTGGCTCCTTTTCTTTCTTACACGAAGAAAAAATGGTTAACATTGCAATAATTATATAAACGGAACGCATTTTTTCTATTTCTAGCAAGGTAAACAAATTGGAGGTGAAATCCACATATTTGACTGTTAATGGTCGCTCTGAGGGACTCTACAAAGAGAAGGGTTCGAAGTTTATTGGTGTTTGTGTACCCTGCGCTTCCGCTGAAAAGGCGAAGGAATTGTTAGCAATGATTCAAAAAGAGCATCATCAGGCACGGCATCTGTGCTATGCATATAGATTTGGATTGAATGGAGATGTTTATAGAGCTAATGATGATGGAGAGCCGTCTAATTCTGCTGGAGCACCAATCCTAGGACAACTCCAGTCATTTGAGGTTACAAACGTTTTTATTGGAGTTGTGAGATATTATGGCGGCACCAAATTAGGAGTTGGCGGGTTGATCAATGCTTATAGAACAGCTGCCAAAGAAGCTCTGCTCGGAGCTCGTATTGTAGAGCGTGAAGTTTTTGAATGGGTAAGGATTAGCTTCGAATACATTTCCATGGCTTCTGTAATGAACATATTAAAGAAGTATCAGTTGGAGATGGTTGACAATATTTTTGAGCTGAGCTGTGAGCTTAAAACAAATTTACCCTTATATAAAGCGGATGGAATTCGTGACGAGCTCAAGGCTTTAGAAAGTGTTGAAATAGATTCAATTGGAACATATTAAGATGGAGTTATTAGAGAAATTGGTTGAGATTAGAGGTGTCTCAGGGGATGAATCGAGAGTGAAGGAATTCATTTTACAATACGTCGGAGGGTCTTCTGATAATTGGGCGGTTAAGCCTAAAATTGTTCATGGAGAAGGGTTTCAGGATTGTTTAATTCTTGTCTTTGGGGAACCGACAACAGCAATCTATGCTCATATGGATAGCATCGGTTATTCAATCGGTTACGACAAAGAATTAATTAAGATTGGTGGCCCACGGGCAATTGATGGAATGCCTCTTGTTGGTTCTGATAGCGGGGGAGAGATTGAGACGGAATTGATGATTATTGATTCCGAAGATGGTCCGAAAACCCTCAAGTATGTATCAGATCGGGAATTTGATAGAGGTACTGTTCTAACGTTTAAACCAAATTTCAGAGAGACTAACGACACTGTGCAATCACCATATCTTGATAATAGATTGGGGATTTGGAATGCGTTGAGAGTTGCAGAGACCCTAGAAAACGGTGCAATTGTTTTCTCAACTTATGAGGAACATGGCGGTAATTCTGTCGGTTTCTGTGCTAGATATCTTTACGACAATTATAGAGTGCGACAATCTTTGATTTCCGATATTACCTGGGTGACGCCCGGAGTTAAGCATTCTGGAGGAGTTGCTATTTCGATGCGAGATGCTGGAATACCAAGAAGATCCTATCTCAATAGAATCATTGCCCTTGCCAAGGAATCCGGGATTGAATTTCAATTAGAAGTTGAGTCGGCCGGAGGAAGCGATGGGGGAGTCTTGCAAAAATCAGATCTACCAATTGATTGGTGTTTTATAGGTGCGCCAGAGGATCATGTTCATTCACCAGATGAGTTGGTCTATAAACACGATATAAATACCATGGTCGCTCTGTATGAGTATTTGATGAAAAGCTTGTAGCTACAATTCTTTGGTTAAGGATATATCGATATTGTAGCATTTAGTTGCTTCGGGGGCTAGTCCAATAAGAGTAGGTGAATTGATCTTTAAACTTTCTTCGCCATTCATTACACGCCATTTTCCAAAATCACTATCGAAATCACCGGGGTATCGCGTGCACTCATCAGGGTACTCCTCCGTGTAATGTTTGGCTAAGCGATCATGAAGCTTGATAATTTTGTCTTTGTTTTTTTTTAAGTCCACAATCTTTATATCTAGACTTTGAATGATGTCATTCTTCAGGTTACAATTAATAACAAACCTTCGATTTTCATGTCCATAGTCTATTGCAAAAGTACCGAGAACTTGGTGGTATTCTACGACGATTAGATCGTTGTAGTTTTTCATCCTTCCCTCAGCCTCGGCCCAGGAGTCGCCGAGCATGATACCCCCTATTGTACCTTCTTCTTGAGTCAGTAATTTGAATACTTCACTTGAATTCATTTCAATCGGGTCGGAGCAAGCGGTCAATAGAATAACAAAACTTGATAGTGCGAGGAGTGTTTTCATTGTGTATGGACTTTGAGTGAATATACTCAATGAAACAGTATAGTTTGAAATTCAATTGGTTAGATGATCAGAGTGAGCCTATGATCGATAGTTTTCGTTCTTTTCTTAGAATTTAGTTATTCCGGGACATGTCAAGTAAATGCAAAAAAAAAATCCCAACTCATGAGGAGTCGGGATTTTAAGAAATATGTTTAATTTATCTACGAGGCCATTACTTTTGGCGCAGCAGACATAATCGCATCACTTGTTTCAGCTTCGAATTGAGCAAAGTTTTTGATGAACTGACTTGCTAAGTTTTGAGCTGTTTCTTCAAATGCAGCTTTATCTTCCCACGTATCCACTGGATTCAATACTTCACTTGGTACACCTTCACATTCGGTTGGGATTGCTAGTTCAAATATTGGTTGTGTTTTAAACTCAACGTTATCCAATTTTCCGTTCATAGCAGCTGTAATCATCGCACGAGTGTATTTCAACTTCATTCGACTTCCAGTTCCATATGATCCGCCAGACCACCCAGTATTGATTAACCACACTTTGATATCAGTTCCTTCAAGTTTGTTTCCTAAAAGCTCAGCATATTTAGCAGGGTGAAGCGGTAAGAATGCAGCTCCGAAACAAGCAGAGAATGTTGTTTGCGGTTCAGTAATTCCCATTTCAGTTCCTGCAACCTTTGCAGTATATCCTGACATGAAGTGATACATTGCCTGTTCAGTTGTTAAACGTGAAATTGGAGGTAGTACACCAAATGCATCTGCTGTCAGGAAGAATATGTTCTTCGGTGAAGATCCAACTGATGGAGTCACGATGTTGTCAATATGATGAATCGGGTAAGAAACACGAGTGTTTTGTGTTATCTCACAATTTTCATAGTCTGGTGTTGAAGTGCCTTCGTGGAAGCCAATATTCTCTAAGATGGCACCATATTTAATGGCATCATAAATTTGAGGCTCTTTCTCTCTTGAAAGGTCGATTGTCTTTGCATAACATCCACCTTCAAAGTTGAAAACAGTGTCATCCGCCCATCCATGCTCATCATCACCAATTAGCTTCCGCTCAGGATCAGACGAGAGTGTTGTTTTACCAGTTCCTGATAATCCAAAGAAGATAGCTGTATCACCATCTTTACCAATGTTCGCTGAGCAGTGCATCGAAAGAACATTCTTCTCGTGTGGAAGTATGAAGTTTAATACAGAGAAAATACCTTTTTTGATTTCTCCTGTATATCCAGTTCCACCAATGATGATCATTTTTTCTGTAAAGTTGATCACGGCAAAATTGTGTTGACGCGTCCCGTCGATTTCTGGATCCGCAATAAACCCTGGAGCACATACTATGTGCCATTCTGGATCAAAGTCCACTAATTCGTCATTTGTTGGACGAAGGAACATGTTGCTTGCGAATTGATTCGACCATGGTGTCTCAGTGACAACACGCAAATTCATTTTGAAATTTTCGTCAGCACAGGCATGAGCATCTCTGATGTAAACATCTTTCCCATTTAAATAGGCCTTCATTCGATTGTAAAGGGCCTTAAATTTTTCGGGTGTAAATTTAATATTGATATCTCCCCACCATACTGCATCTTCAGTATTTCCATCACACACTACAAATCGATCCTTAGGAGATCGTCCTGTAAATTCACCAGTTTCGATAGCTATAGCGCCAGTATCTGTCAACATCCCTTGTCCAGTGAGGATGGTATCCTCAATTAACTCAGAAGGTGTCAAATTCCAAAATTGATTTCCAAGATTCGTTAAACCGATCGAGGCATTCAAATCTGCATTGTTTCCTATCTTACCAAATACATCCATATAAATTATTTTCAAGCTTATGTTGCTTGTTGTTTGTGATTAACAAAATTAAGGCATTATAAACGAGTTTTCTATGAAATTAGTCACTAGTTTCCCACAAATCTAAAGAAATCTTGTTAACAACATTTATTCAAAACAAACACGAATAAATGATATTGCCTTGAAAGAATGATCGAAGAAAAATCTTAGAATCTTTTAAACCAAGTCTCGGAGCGCTTCAATAGCTGATCGAATGTTTTTTCTGACATCTAGAATGCTAGCATCCATCATGTAGCACGGAGCAGTAACAATTTTGTTTTTCTCGTCTAGATGTATTTCGCGTACAGATTTCATTTGAGTTTGTGTTCCAGTAGTTCGAAGCCCATCCGTAAAACCTTTGATATCATAAGGGGAAGGTTCTTGATCCGTACCAATTGTCATCGAAGCTTCAAAGGAAGAACCTTCTAATGCCTTTGCCAGAACAACAGGGCTTACACATAATGCAGCTATTGGTTTTCCAATGTTAATTAGGTTGACAAGAAGCAACTTAACTTCGGGAAGTATTTCTCCTTCAGGACCAGAAAAGGCCCATTTTGTAAAATTCGTAGCGCTCCCGAATCCGCCAGGAATTACCAGTGCATCAAGGTCTGCTGGACTAATGTCGTTTATATTTGTGACAGAGCCTCTTGCGATACGGGCAGACTCCACAAGAATATTTCTGGGTTCATTCATTTCCTCCCCATTGAGGTGATTAATGACATGGTGTTGATTTTGGTCGACTGAAATACAAATGGCTTCAGCGTCAATTTCTTCAATTGCAAGAAGTGTCAATACGGCTTCCTGAATTTCGGCGCCATCATAGACTCCACAACCTGAGAGTAGAACTCCAATTTTCATGTATGATCCTATGGGTAAGTGTAAGTAAGTTCTCCTTTAAAGCCATCAAGAATAAGAGTGATCACGCTTCCTGGAGTCTGGCTTGCAGCTAGTGCGCTAATATCAAAAACCAATGTCTCATTAATTACCTTTCGGCAAGCGTCTCCATTCGCTGTATGCATCAACTTGATTGATCGCTTTGGAGGTAAAGATTTCATAACAGCAAAACTTCCAACTAAATCAACCCAATGCTCTTCACATCCACCTGAATACTCAACATCAATTGTTACGATGTTTCCATCAATTGAAGCACTTTTTATTGTAAGTGGGTCAGAGTCCGCAGTTACATCGCCCAATTGCGCTGCTACTGGTTCTTGCTTAGTTTCCTCAATGTTATTATTCGCTTTTCGTGAGTTCGCGCACGCAAATAATAGGGTGCAAATAGCAAATGCTGATAGAATTTTCATGTTTTGTTTTTTATGGTTTCACTGGCAGTGATTCAAATATAATACCAAGAGTGGAATAAACAGGTTTATTTATAGAAAATTCAACAAAACAGGAATACTATTTTCTGTGTATAGTTTACGTATCTTTGCACCATGAAAACGAAGACACTTAAGAAGAACAAGGTGAATGTGGTGACGCTAGGTTGCTCAAAAAACATATTCGATTCTGAGGTTATGATGGCTCAATTGGTAGCCAATAAATTTGAAGTTGAGCATGAGGCTCAGCAAGATGACTCTGAGATTGTTATAATTAATACTTGTGGATTCATTGATCATGCCAAGCAAGAGTCGATTGATACCATTATGCGTTTTGCTGAAGCCAAGAACGATGGAATGGTGGATAAAGTTTATGTGACAGGGTGTCTGTCAGAGCGATATAAAGCTGATCTTATTTCAGAAATTCCGGAAGTTGACGCGTTTTTTGGGACGAAAGAATTGCCCAACCTTATGAAAACTCTTAAGGCAGATTATAAGCATGAACTTATTGGCGAAAGATTACTGACAACTCCAACGCATTTTGCATATTTTAAAATTGCGGAAGGTTGCGATCGTCCTTGTTCGTTTTGTGCAATTCCAATTATGAGGGGGAAGCATGTTTCTACGCCAATGGAAGATCTTGTTACACAGGCAAAATCACTTGCTGCTAAGGGGGTGAAAGAACTAATGCTGATTGCTCAAGATTTAACCTATTATGGATTGGATATCTATAAAAAGAGAGCTCTCGCTGACCTAATTAGTAAGTTAAAGGGTGTTGATGGTATTGAATGGATTCGTCTCCATTATGCTTACCCATCTGGTTTTCCAATGGATGTTCTTGACGAAATGAATGCTAGCAAAACAGTATGTAACTACTTAGATATTCCATTGCAGCATGGATCAACCAAAATTCTTCAGGCAATGCGTAGAGGAATTACGCGTGAAAAAACAGAAGAGTTAATTAAAAATATACGAGCTGTCGTTCCAGGAATAGCAATTCGAACTACTTTAATTGCCGGTTATCCTGGAGAGACCGAAGAAGATTTTCAAGAAATGTATGATT
>DKPV01000055.1 GCA_002471375.1 Flavobacteriales bacterium UBA7325 | reverse complement strand
AAATTTGCATCTGTTATTTCTAATGCCATACTTCTTTTATTTTATTTGTTTTCCTTCAGTATTTCGTAAAGATCCATACTTCGGGATAAAGTTAATTCTAATTGATTAATGTCAATAATATTGCCAGATTATTTTCTCCGTCAAATTGTCATGCTACCGAGTTCACAACGACCATTTTTTTCATGGTTTTTTGATTCTCTGTTTCCAGACAGTAGAAATAGTCTCCATTTTTAAGCTTTGACGAATCAAACCGGATAATGTTACCGCCAACATGACATTCTTTATTCTCAACCTCCTGAATTAGCTCCATGTCATGATCTAAGATTAAGAGCTTAAAGTCCCGAACTTTCTGGGATATGAAGTAGAATTCTAGTTCACCAACTGCAGGATTTTGTTCTAAGCTGTACAACTCGCAGTACTCTTCTTTATTGGGTGCGTTTCGACTAAATCTCCTCAACATCCTACGATAAAGTATAATTATCATCAGAATAATTATACTCACTGTAAGAACAGACGTGAGTGTATCCATCAATGAAAAACCGTATAATACCATATCTTATAGTGCTACCAAGCCATCTATCTCTGCAGCTTGTTTGTATTTATTAATAATTGACTCAACGTTCAACATCATTTCTTTTGCCCCTATACTGATGTACTTGTCATTCTTTGAAGGCCGAAATTTAAGTTCAGCCGCCTCATCGAAAAGAGCCGTGACTCTCGCAACAAGATCAGATTGATTCGGAACGATAAATTTAAACATGTACACATCAGGCCATGTATTCAGCTCAAGCTGTTCACGTAGTTTCGCATAAGGATCAATTGTCATTTTGTTCAAATTTCAACCACAAAGATAGTCGTTTCGATTCTTTGACCAATGGATTTTCAATCTCAAGATGGACTAAATCTTTAAAAGATTGATAGCCATCAGTCTCATACTCTTTTAGGGCATTCATTAACTCCATTGGATCAGGCTCTTTGCCGATCAGGATGTCTTCATCCCCCACTGCTCCATGATGGCTCCAAGCTGACGCATAGATAGTAGTCACATGAATTAAGTTATCCAATACCTGCTTGATCGATTCACCATCTTCTGACCTTAATAAGCTCATCTTTAAAGCATTCCTAGCAATCGTATAGTCAGTAACAGTCTTCCTAACTGAACTAAGTGTCACATCAAAAGAATATCCCTCTGAGTTTTTTTTCATCAGTGTTCCACCTAGAACCTCGAATGCATCTTGAAAGCTTCGTAGCTTTTCAATTCTTCCTTGAAAAATTTTAGAATTTGGAAAACGCGATAATAAAAACTGCTTAATTTCAAAGAGTTTTTCCGAGAACACATCTTCAAGTTCAACTCTCCCATTAGGGAAATATATCAAGGCCTCTGCTTCAGTCATTCCCTTTCTTAGCTTTATTTCGACGTGTTCTAATGTTAAGCGCCTCCACTAGCAATGCGTATACAAATGCAAAATAGAGATAACCTTTCGGTACATGTTCTCCAAAGGCCTCTGCGACGAGAATAACTCCAATAGCCACTAAGAAACTCAACGCAAGCATTTTAATTGTCGGGTGCTTGCTAATGAACGTTGAAATTTGTTTTGCGAAGAGTAACATTACTCCCATGGATATGATCACTGCGATGTAAATAATAATCATTGGATTCTTACCCGTTTCTAAAGCCAAATCATTTGTCATACCTATGGCAGAGATAATCGAATCAAAGCTGAAGACAATATCGATCAATACGATTTGAGTAATCACAGAGGGTAGCGTTACCTTTCCTTTGGATTCCACCTCCTCTTCCCCGATTACCGCACTATGCATTTCGATTGTACTCTTATAGATTAGAAATAAGCCTCCTAGCAAGAGCACTAGGCTTTGCCCCGTAATATCCTTACCGAATACCGTAAAAAGTGGGTCCGTCATTTTCATAACCCAAGCTACCGCAGCAAGGAGCCCAAGTCTAGCCACAAGCGCCAGTGACAAACCAAGATTTCGCGCAGTACGTTGCTTATCTTTCGGAAGTTTGTCCGAGATGATTGAGATAAAGATGATGTTATCTATCCCTAGAACGATTTCAAGAAGACAAAGGATTACTAAATAAGTTAGCCCATCCCACGTAACTAATATTGAAAAATCCATTCAAATGTTTTTTTGCAAAATTAATTGAAATAATAGAAATAGTCGCAGTATTCCCGCCTTAGCTTACATATTAAACCTCGCCTGTTGACAACAATTTTAGCCCATCGCTTGTACAAAACAAGAATATTTGTATTATTGCAATGTCGAGCGCGTTTCAAGCGCTCAGTTTTCCAGAAAAAACACCCCTCTTTATATACATCACGATTATCATTAATGGATAAAAAAGAATTGCAGAGCAAAAAGCTCCCTGAATTGAAAGACCTTGCCCAAGCTATTGGCGTAGCAGGTGCTGAAAAGATGAAAAAAGCAGAATTAGTAGATGCCATTAGTGGTGATTCAACATCAAGTAAGGCTGCTGAGAATACCGAAGAGTCATCATCGAAGCCAAAACGTAAGCGCAAGCGCGTCATAGCGGAGGAAGATGAAAAACAACAAGGAACTTTATTTGCTGCGGCTGCGGCATCAATGGAAGCTAAAAAAAAGGAAGCAAACTCTTCTGAGCAATCCACAGAAAAAGAGGAAGATCCAAAAGAGAATGCTTCAGAAAAAGAAGTTGTGAAAAAAGAGAAGCCTGCTCCACGTAAAGTTGACAGGTCTAAGAACAAAGAAGAGAAATCTGAAGCGGCAAAAGAGTCTAAGGATTTTAAAGATTCGAAAGACTTTGAGCAATCATCCAAAGAGTCTAACGCTAACAACAATAGACGTCAAGGAAATAAGCCGAACCCGCGCAGAGATCAAAATAACAACCAGAACAATAATCAGAATAGAGGAAATCAGAATAGAGACAATCGTCCTAACCGAGAAGAAGAGGAAAAATACAACTTGGTTGGAATCGTCGCATCTGAGGGTGTTTTAGAAATCATGCAAGATGGTTACGGATTCTTGAGATCTTCAGATTACAATTATCTACCATCACCTGATGATATTTATGTATCACAAAGTCAGGTTAAACTATTTGGACTAAAAACTGGGGATACGGTTAATGGTACAATTCGACCGCCAAGAGAAGGAGAGAAATTCTTCCCGCTTGTAAAAGTTGAATCGATTAACGGAAGACCACCATCTTACATCAGAGATCGTGTACCTTTCCAATATTTAACACCGCTCTTTCCAGACGAGAAATTTACAATTACAGGACATAGACAAGAGACTTTGTCGACACGAATCATGGACTTGTTTGCGCCAATAGGTAAAGGACAACGCGGAATGATCGTTGCACAACCTAAGACAGGTAAAACGATGCTCTTGAAAGATGTTGCAAATGCTATTGCAGCGAATCATCCAGAGACATATTTAATCGTTCTTCTAATTGACGAACGTCCTGAGGAGGTAACAGATATGGCACGTTCAGTAAATGCGGAGGTTGTCGCATCTACTTTTGATGAACCAGCGGATCGTCACGTTAAAGTGGCAAATGTCGTTCTGGAAAAAGCAAAAAGAATGGTAGAATGTGGACATGATGTTTGCATCCTTCTTGATTCAATTACACGTCTTGCCCGTGCATACAATACAGTATCACCTGCTTCTGGAAAGGTTCTTTCTGGTGGTGTTGATGCTAATGCGTTACACAAACCTAAGAGATTCTTCGGGGCTGCCCGTAAAATTGAAAACGGTGGATCATTATCAATCCTTGCTACTGCGTTGACAGAGACAGGATCCAAAATGGACGAGGTTATTTTTGAGGAGTTCAAGGGAACTGGTAACATGGAACTTCAATTGGATCGTAAGATTTCAAATAGAAGAATCTATCCAGCTATTGACATTACATCTTCAGGTACTCGTAGAGAAGATCTACTCATGGATAAAGAAGTCCTTCAACGTGTATGGTTGCTGCGTAAATTTATCGCGGACATGAACCCAGTTGAAGCAATGGAATTCTTGAAAGATCGTATTTCGAATACAAAATCGAACGAGGAATTTCTTGCAACAATGAATGGCTAATCCTTGATTACTCGTAAACTATGAAGGTTACCGTAAAATTTGGACTCGGCTTTGCAGCTTTATGGATCACCTACAAGATGATCTTGTTCTATACTTTAACTGGCGAGGCACGCTATAACTTGGAGGTTCCAATCTTGATCAATGTTATGTGCTTACTAGCAAGCATGGCGTTTGGGTTGTACCTTTCAAAGCGAAGACAAAAAACACATACCACGGCTCTCGATGACATTAAAAGTTCAATGAGAGCAGGCGTACCTTACACGCTTATTGTGAGTGTCTTCTTATACGTTTATTATACGAGCATTGATCCCGAATTTAACCGTCATCAACTAGCGGAATCAGAAATTCAGTTGGACAAACTTCTGAACGATCCTGAGCAGTTAAAAGAACTTAAAGCTTCGAATGCTGAATTTGAGATTATGACGAAAGAGGAGATTCGATCTCAACTGAAAGGTAATCAACAGGCCATGTTTAGTGCTAAATCAGCGTTGACTGTTTCGCTGCTTGGAATGCTCGTTTTGTCTACCATCAATAGTATTTTCCTGACAGTTGTCTATCGAAAGTTGATCTTCCGAGATCAAATGCTCCCGCGAGGCGAGTAACTGATTATTTCACCATAAATATGAGGTGCTTCTCAGTCGGATTACTGAAACTCAACTCTGGATCGTATTCCCATATTATCGTTCTCGAAATACCTATTCTAGAAGTAGGATTCTGTGTCCTATACAGACGTACAATCTCTAAATCAGAAACTTGCTCCCAAGCTTGATTCCAACCTTCGCTTGGTAAAGAATTTATAGGCTGAAAGATAGAGCTATCGAACTCCACGGGATCATCTAACGTCCAAAATGCTTCAGAGGGGATCCGATCTTCCAACCACGTCATGGTAGTTTCATGGGACCAAAATAAGGTGTCGTTTCCTAAAAACTTCCAATAGTTGAAATTATACATATTGCTCGTCCCAGGAGTAGACTCGATCGATATAGGCGAGGAATCATCAATTATTTGACTCATCGATACATCATACTCATACGCTTCTTCAAACGAATCCCATGCCTTCTTGACTTTCACTGTTAATATTAAACAAGAGTTCTTTTCAATTTCACCCAACCCAACTAAGAGCGAGCTCAATATCGGCTTAAATGAGCATATATTTGCATCAGAGATCGGATTACTAGACGTTTCTGGCAGAGAAATTATGCGAATGCCCTATTCTGAAAATATTAATCTAGGAATGAAATCTGGAATTTACTTGATACAGCTTATTGAAAACTCTAAATCTCTCGGGATCAAAAGAATTGTAGTAAAGTAAACCCCACCTACTACAACAGATCCTCTACAATCCCTTCCCCTAAATCATCGTAATTGATCCCGTCAAAATTACCTGATGACATCATCAATAGTACAGAGTTAGGCCACGACTGATCTCCTAAAAAAGCACGCACTTCAGCTGTAGAAGTGACAACCTTGACACCTGGACCAAATCCTTCTGATACCATATCAACCGAGATTGGTTCCAGTTTTTTATGCGCCACGACTTCTGGACTAAAATACACAAGTGCGACATCTGCAGCATTCATGGCGTTCTCATACTGCGGCAAAAACTCTTTCTTAAGAGAAGAGAACGTATGAAGTTCCATACACGCCACCACTATCCTATCTGGATATTGCTCTTTAACTGCGCTTGTTGTAGCTTTCAACTTTGAAGGTGAATGTGCAAAATCTTTATATAACGTAAATCCTTCCGTTTCACTTACCTTTTGAAGTCGCTTCCCTGCACCTGTAAATGATTCCATAGCTGTCAGGTAATCGTCGGGCTTAATCCCCATCGCTTTAGCAATTTTCATTGCTCCCATCAAGTTTTGAAGATTGTGCCTACCGAAAATAGATAAAGGATATTCTTTTCCTTCGAAACTCAAGCGCGTCCCATGCTCCAAGACCTTGTAAGTTGGCGTGCTATATGGGACCGCATTTAGATTTGCAGCGTACTTTTCACCTAACCTTTTAACTTCCGCATCTTCTGTATTATAGATGAGCGTTCCGTTATCCGTTATGACTTTACAAAAGCCATCGAATTGATCTAGGTAATTCTCGAACGTTGGAAACACATTGATATGATCCCAAGCGATACCGCTGATAATCGCAATATCAGGCTTGTACAGGTGGAATTTTGGGCGTCGATCGATTGGAGAGCTCAAATATTCATCACCCTCTAATATCATGACCTTGGCATCGTCAGTCAACTTCACCATGCAATCGTACCCTTCTAGTTGAGCTCCGACCATATAGTCAACATCTATCTCAAGATGGTTGATCGCATGCAATAGCATCGAAGTAATCGTCGTCTTTCCATGCGAGCCACCAATTACTACTCTTTGCTTGTCCTTACTCTGCTCATAGAGGTATTCAGGGTAGGAATAAATTGGAATCCCTAGCTCTTTAGCTTTCAATAGCTCTGGGTTATTCGCTCGCGCATGCATTCCCAATATGACAGCATCGAGCTCATCCGAAATTGATGAATCATTCCAACCGATCTGGTCTGGAAGAATTCCTTGACGATCCAATCTTGTTCGAGAAGGTTCAAATATCTCATCGTCGGATCCAGTAACATGATCTCCCTTTCTAGATAATGCTATTGCCAGGTTGTGCATGGCACTTCCGCCAATTGCTATAAAGTGTATTCTCATGAGTTTGACGTTTGTGACTTATTTAACATTGCCTTTAGATCAAAACCAACAGGAATGACAAAGAAAAAGGATCCATAATCCGTAATTGCATTGAAAATCTCCAGATTTTCCGTTGTAACAAAGAATATTGGCAACATCATCGATGTTAATCCGATATAGTACATCCAATCCCACCAATTTTGACTTTTGGTGAGGTATCGCTTTAGTATTTGAACGATTATATACGCGATAGCAATAAACATAAGGTAAAACGGAACAGTCTGTATAGCTCCCATTTCGTTCGTTGACCAGTAGTAGTTAATGATAAATCCAGCGAACACCAATGAATCAATCAAGAGGATGACAAGGATTAATTTCTTATTCTTCATGAGAAATGCTTTTTGTGAAGATAGAAAATTGATTTCCCGTATGAACCAATGGGAAAGGGATTTACTCACATGATAATGAGGATAACCTACTCTGCTAAGTACTGAGAAAATGCATCATTGGAACTTGAAATGATTTCATCTTCTGTTCCTGACTCCAACAAGTAAACCTTAAGCTTTAACTCAGGATGAGCATCAACAAAAGCAAGGGTTATTTCCGCACCCATTACCATAAATGCCGTTGCATATGCATCTGCCTCAGCACAAGACTCAGCAATCACTGTTACGCTCAATAAAGAATGAGTAACAGGGTAGCCTGTTTTAGGATCAAGAGTATGCGCATATTTCACTCCATCTTTTTCGTAGAACTTTCTATAGTTTCCACTTGTTGCTATACAAACATCCGAAACGTGCATTATGTTCTCTAGTTCATGCGTAGTATTATCGTCTTTGGGTGCATCAATGCCAATGCGCCATCGGTCACCATCTCTATTTTTCCCACGAACGATTATTTCACCACCTATTTCAACGTAGTAGTTTTCTTGACCTCTCGATTTCAAAAACTCATCAATAACATCTACTGAATATCCTTGTGCGATTGCATTGAAATCCAATTTAAACTCCGGTTTCTCTTTACTCAACAGAACAGAATCATCGCGGAACGAAATAGCATGGTAATTATCAAACCCAACGTAATCCATTACTTCAATGATATCTTCATCGGACATCGGTTCATCAACATTCTCCATGAAGCCCCAACCCTTAACTAAAGGAAATACAGATGGATCGAAGGCGCCTCTGGTTAATTGATAGACCTCCTTACTCTGTTTATAGCACGATGATAAATACCCAAATGGGTCGTGAGCGGAAGCAGATACTTTGGTATTGTTCAATAACGTAATCGCCGAATTATCATGATAAGTTGATAACGCTAAATCGAAATCATGCAGGATAGAGTCAATTTCTGCTTTGGTGAAGTTGATCTTCTCATTCGCAATAATGATGTTGTACGTTGTGCCTTGAGTATTTCCAATTACCTCTCCGCCAAGTTGCTCTTGCGGTGTGGAAACAGTTCTACACGAAGCGAGGAGAAATAAGCTACTAATAATGGCGAACCAAATCTGGCCCTTGCGTCTCTGAATTCCAAACATTTGCTAAACTTGGTCTGTTGTTCTTACTGTAAGTAATCCCATTAGTTGTCTGTGTTCTTACGTACACATTAGCGTGTCCCTCGACAACAACGATTCTACGCGTAATGATCGACTTAACTAGTCCCTCATTGTCAGTTTGTTTAAACGACTCTTGAGAAACTCCTTCTGGATACTCTTTACCCAGCGCATTCTTGATGACTGGCTTTTCTTGAGGAGTATTATCAACATCACCGATAGCTTCTGCATTTGCATAAGCTTTATCTTGTTGAACCTGCGCATCCAAGGCAGTTTGTTCTACTTTCGTTTTATTTACATCCGCAAGCACTGCAGAGTTTTCTTTTGTTTTCGCAGCACCTACCAAATCTTTCTCTTCAATACTTAACTCTACAAGATCAACTGACTGACTTACATTCTGTCTCGCTGCGAGATCATTCATTTCACCTTGTGAAGCTGCAAGACGAGCTCGCTCCTTATTAATTTCAGCGTCCTCAATTTTCTGCGCCATTGAAGCATCAGACAACTCCTGAATGTCTTTCTTCTTTTCAATCTCAGTATTGATTGTTGCTTGATTAGCAAGATACTTCTCCATCTCACTATTGTAAGCAATTCGATCCATCTCTCGACGATCTTCTGTTACATCCTTCAGGCGTTCATTTGCCTCCTTGCGAACTTTGTCAAATCCTGTGTTGTCGGCAATAACCAAACGATTAACTTCCGCAATTTCGGCATCCGTTTGATATCCATGAGCCCTGTTCTCAGTTTGAAAATTATCAGCTGTTGTTGAAACTTGACCTTGAACAACTTTTAGCTCTTCATTATTGTCGCCTGCAACAGCTGCAGCTTCCACATTCTTTGTGCGCTTCGCCTCGTAAACCCCATCAATTCCATCTTGCTGCGTTCTTGCCACATCCGCTCGTCCATCAGCCAAACTATAGTTCACATCGTATGCTACATCTACTGCACCATCGACTTTTCTTTCGATCTCTAAACGATCATCATAATCACTTTTCGTCTCCTCGATTGCTGCAGTTACATAACCCGTAATTCTTTCATCTTGCTCGTAAGACACATCCACGTATTGAGCTCCAAGTGACGCTTGTTCAATTGTCTGGGCAGTTTGTATGGCGTTTACCTTATCAGTATTAACCATGTGACCGCGGTCATCTTCTTGCTTCTGAAGGGTTACCTCTTCGGCAATCAAGTCTAGCGTCCCTTGAGTTGAAAGATTCTCTGCAGTCTCAAATTGTTGATTTCCTCTTTCTAGCACATCACGCTCTTCATCTGCTAATCTTAACTCCTCGATTAATTCGAGTCGACCATCATCAGAATCCAAACCATTATCAACGATCAAGCTAAGAACATGTGCAATTTCGTTTCGTGCATCCAACCTATCTGTTGTTTTAACAGCAGTCATTTCCACTTCTTTTCTATAAGCTCTGGCTACCTTGCGCTCTAATCTAGTTTTCTTAATGCTTTTTCTCTTTTGCTCATCTTGTGCTAGAACAAAATTTCCATCAATTTGAGTCGCATCAAAAGGAATTCCTAAATCTTCCAATTCAACAGATTCAGCCAATGGTGGATTCAAAATCGCTTCAATCTCTGCTAATTTAGCCTTTGGATACGGATCTGCATTTCTTATTCCTACAGCTCGGGTATACAGTTCCTTCGCTTTCGGATAATCCAATTCTTTCAACTTTCTATCGGCAACCTTCAGTAGATTAGCATAAGCTGCCTCACCCTCGGCATTTGCTTCCTGACGTGCACGCTTAACACATTCATCACGCCTTGTTATAGCATATGAACTGGTAGGATATATAGCAAGCGCCAGCTCATATGTTTCTTTTGCCACAAAGGACGTTCCATCTCCAACGTACTTTCCATCGCTAAAGAACTGATCAGCCGCTTTAATTAGGGCATCAAACTTATTTTTCTTGGCGATTTCATCAGAGTTCGCATTCGAGATGTCATCTAAGAGCTGTTGAATTTGGCTAATCTTATCCGTTGCCGGTTGATCACCAGGTTTAACAGCAAGTGCATTCTGATAGTGACCTAATGCTTCTTCAAAACGAGAAGCTCCTTGAGTCGCTTGACCCTTTGCCATATTATCTTGATACAACTTCTCTTTCTGAGCAGCAGAGTTTTGATCACCCAACAATCGATTCATTTCAGTGATTCTCTGTTCTGGTAGCGTTTCTGTTGGCTTAGCAGTTTTAGCAATATTGAAGTATTCGATAGCTTCTTGATACTTACCTGCTGTTGCGCTAGATTCTCCAAGAGACATGTTCTTATCGTAATCAGCTTGAATAGCTCTGACTCTTGCAATTTGCGTCAATAAAGCATCAGGCCTCGGATCCTCAGGCTTCAGTCCTTTTGCTCTTCCCGCTAGCTCCTCTGCCTTATTGAGGTCACCCGCATCAATTTTCTTCTGTGCAACAGATAAAATCTTTTCGTATTGCGCATCAACACCACCTCTTTTGCGCTCTAGCTCTTCCGCAAGTGCCGCTTTTTTCACAGGTTCTTGCTCGCTTGGTTTAAACGCAAGGGCTTCGTTGAAAGCGGTAATCGCATCAAGGTAATTCTCATCTGTCATCAGTTGATCACCACGATCCATTGCTTCCTTATATTGACGATCAATTTCTCTCTGATTAGCAATTTGACTCTGTAATTCGGCTATTCTATCTTTCGGAAGCTGTTCAGTTGGCTTCACCCCTAATGCAGCTTGGTATTTCGCAATCGCTCCGTCAACATTACCACTTGCTTCTAACGTTCCCGCTTCGCTAATAAGCTTATTATAATCCGCATCTAATTGTGCCTGATTCGCATTGTTAGCAATTAAACCTTGCAGTTCGGCAATCTTCTCTTTAGGAAGCGACTCACTTGGTTTAAGATTCGAAGCTTTTTGATATTCCGAAATTGCTCCAGAAAGATCATTCACACTTTCCTTTGAAGCTGCTGCATGTAGTAAAGCATTGTAATCCGCATCAAGCTTAGCTTGGATCTCATTACTAGAAACAAGTTCTTGTAACTCACGAATTTTATCTTTCGGCAAAATTTCTGATGGTTTCAAATTCGAAGCTTTTTGATAAGACGCAATTGCACCAGTTAAGTCGTTTGAGTATTCTCGCCCTTCTGCCTCTGTAATCAGGTTGTTATAGTTTTCATCTAGTTCGGCCGCTGCCATATTAGTCTGAATCGCTTGATCAATCTCAGCGATTTTTTCTTTTGGTTCACTTTGCGATGGATCTATAGTACCCGCCTCAGTATATTTTGCTTTCGCATTATCTAAATCACCAGCAGTAAGTAATTGCTGAGCTTCTGCCATGGCAGTCTCGTAATTTGCTTTCATCTCTGCATCCGCTGCCTTAGTTGCAAGCAAAGCATCAATCTCCGCGATCTTTTCCTTTGGAAGTGCTTGAGTTGGATCGATAGCTGACGCGGCCTCATAGTCGGTTTTTGCACCAGTGAGATCATTCGAACTCATTTTTTGCCCAGCATCTGCGATTAACTTATCGTACGACGCTTGCTTATCTGCCAAAGCAGCTGCCGCGTCAATTTTTGCTTGAACTGCATCAATTTTCGCTTGAACCTTTGGCGTACTCTTCACTCCCTTTGCTTCAGTATAATCCGCAAGAGCATCTTCTAATTTGTTTGCATCGTCGTTAGCGTCTCCCGAAGCAATCAAATCATTATACTTCTTCTCTTGAGCAGCGACATCGTTCGCTTCCTGGATTAACATCTCAATTTCCTCCAATTTTGGAGGAGCAATAGCATTTGCAGCATCTAGGTCTAATACTTCCATAAAGGATGCTTTCGCATTTTCGAGATCATTCGCTGTAATCTCATCGTTTCCTTTCTTAATTAGATCTGCAATTTTTTGAGCAAAGGCCTCAGCGGCCTCCGACTCCACTAAGGCAGTATCACACATTTTAATACGCTCTTTCGGATAGGTTGCAGACTTTTCATATGTGAGTGCCTCCTGATATTTCTCTTTAGCATTCTTAAAGTCTTCAGCCGAATATAGAGCGTCCGCAGCAGCAATTGCCTCATTATATTTCTTTTTAAGCGCCTCTTTTTCCTCAAGAGCACCCATTTTATCTGCAATTTCCTGAAGCTTATCTTTAGGGTATTGCTCGGAAGGTTTTAGGTTAGAAGCTACGGTATACTTGTCCTTAGCAGCACGAAGACTGTTTTGCTTCATGAATTTATCCGCAGAAATTATTGCAGCATCGTATGCAGCTTGATTTTCTTTTTCCTTTTCAGCAGCAGCGATTTGAGCATTTAAAAGCTCAACTTGATCCTTTGGATATTGTTCAGCCTTCTTAGAAATGGCCTCTGTATATTTGGATACCGCCGCCTTTAATTCACCTTTATCTCTTAAATTATCAGCAGCTGTTATCAAGTTATTGTATTCTGAATCAGCTTGTGCCTGACTCAATGCGGCCTCTTTTTGCGCCTTTATTAAGGCATCTAATTCTACGATTCGGTCGGCCGGTAACTGCTCATTAGGCTTAATTCCAGCAGCTTCCTCGTATCTTGAAAGCGCCTCTTCATATTTTTGTTCATCATAAAATGCTTGTCCATCTCTAATTGCAGCTTGATAAGCTGCTTCTGCTGCAGCCTTATCTTTCTCTGCTTGATTAAGTATATCATCAATTTTTCTGCGCATTCTACTAGCTGCGCCAGTATCTAATTGTGGGGCTAACTTTTTAGAACTCCAGTCGAACGATGCCACTGGTTCTGTATCCAAGAAACTAAAATCTAATCCCGGTCGATCCTTAAAAAGATCAATATCTAATGATTCAACTGGCTCAAATTCTGCAGATGCAGGTGTATCTTCATCGTTCATCGCGGAAAAATCAAATTTCACACGTTTGCTGACAAGACCAGCTTTTGAAAAAACAACTTCAAATGGAGATTTAGCGTTAAGTCCACCTCTTAATGTGTACTTCCCGCTCGATGCGGTTTGAACGGTAGAAACTGTTCGACCACTTTGTAGAATGGCAACAGATACTCCACCTTCTTTTTTTCCTAAGTCAATGTTCTGAACCTTCCCCCTAAAGAGAAACTTCACTTCCTGAGACCATCCTATGGTGCTCAGAAGCAGTAAAAAACCGACAATAAAATACTTCATACTACATCAATTAAACGTAACTCTGTACAACCAGTTACAGATTTGGTTTAATTTTATCTTAATATTATTACAAATATGGCTAAAATAGTTGAGTTTTAGGCACTATCAGAGGGAAGCAATGAATGAAAAATGGAGCTATTGGGAATGCGAAAATTATGTGAAAAACATTGATTTTCTGGTAATTGGTGCTGGAATCGTTGGTTATACAACAGCACTTTCATTAAAAGAAAAAAATCCGGAGGCAAAAGTCGTCATTTTAGAACGCGGAATCCTTCCTTCCGGAGCAAGCTCGAAAAATGCAGGATTTGCATGCTTCGGAAGTGCAACCGAAATCTTTGATGACATCGAGCAATATGGAGAAGAACTAGTCTGGGAGACGGTTGCACTAAGATGGAAAGGACTTCAAACATTGAGGGCAACAATTGGAGATGATTCTCTCGATCTTCAAATAAACGGATCCTGGGATTTAATCACCGATGCTGAGAATTCACTTTACGAGCGTGTAGTGCCAAAAATCGACTATTATAATGTCAAAATTGCAGAAATCACCGGAGAACAAAAAGTCTATACAGTTGATACTAATGTTGCTAATCGATTTGGATTTAAGAATGTGAATAATAGTATTTCAAATCGCCTTGAAGGGCAGATCAATACAGGAATGATGAATCAGGCATTCTATCAAAAAGTAATTGCTGCAGATATTAGAGTGTTATTCGGAGCTGAGGTGAATGAGATTACTCAAAATCAATCCTCCGCTACAGCTCAAACCTCGATAGGCGATTTTGAAGCAGCTCAAATTGCGGTTTGCACTAATGGTTTTGCAAAACAACTTCTTAACGAAGAAGTAGAGCCTGCAAGAGCACAAGTTCTCATCACGAAGCCAATCCCAAACCTAAAAATCAAAGGAACCTTTCACTATCAGCAAGGGTATTATTATTTTAGAAACATTAATGACAGAATACTCTTTGGTGGAGGGAGAAACCTTAATAAACTAGGAGAAACAACAACAGAGATTGCCCTTACTGACGAAATCATGAGGTCTCTGAAATACCTACTAAGGACAATCATTCTGCCAGACATAACTTTTGAAGTAGACCATGAATGGAGTGGGATCATGGGAGTAGGTAATTCTAAAAAACCCATCGTAAAGAAAGTGTCTCAGTCGATTTTTTGTGGAGTACGTTTAGGAGGAATGGGAGTTGCTATAGGATCACTAGTTGGACAAGACCTTGCTACGATGATCACCAAGGATAAGGCGTAGCCTATTCATATGATCCATAATATTCCAATCATAAGCTATTGCTGCGCTACTAATAGTGTTATTTTTGCTTCAAAATAAAATAAGAATGAAAGATATTACTCTCAATGATAAGCATGTTGCCTTAGGAGGCAAAATGATCCCATTTGCTGGCTACAATATGCCAGTACAATACGAAGGCGTATCGATCGAGCACGAGACTGTGCGGAATACAGTCGGTGTATTTGATGTTTCCCATATGGGTGAATTCTTCATCACAGGTCCTAATGCACTAGATCTGATTCAGAAAGTAACATCGAATGATGCTTCTGCACTTACGGATGGCAGAGCTCAATATAGCTGCATGCCAAACGGTAAAGGAGGAGTAGTTGATGATTTAATCATCTATAGATTTAATGATGAAAAATACCTATTAGTGGTAAACGCATCAAACATCAAAAAGGATTGGGACTGGATTACATCTCACAATTCATTTGGCGCCGAAATGCGTGATTTATCTGAAGATTATTCACTTTTAGCCATTCAAGGACCTAAGGCGGTGGAAGCTATGCAATCCTTAACATCTGAGAACTTGTCAGAAATTAAGTACTACCACTTCGTAGTCGGAGAATTTGCTGGTATCGAACATGTAATTATCTCAGCAACTGGTTATACTGGATCAGGAGGCTTTGAAATCTATTGTAAGAACAGTGAGGTAGTTCAGATATTCGACAAAGTAATGGAAGCTGGAGCCGATTTTGGAATTAAACCAATTGGACTTGCTGCAAGAGACACACTCCGTTTGGAAATGGGATTCTGTCTTTATGGAAATGACCTAAGCGATACCACTTCTCCACTCGAGGCTGGATTAGGCTGGATCACAAAATTAGCAAAAGACGATTTTGTAGATAAGGAGTTTTTGACAAAACAGAAAGAAGAAGGAATCACTCGAAAGTTAGTAGCTTTTGAAATGATCGATCGAGGAATACCCAGACATGATTACATTATCAAAGATGCAGACGGCAACGAAATCGGTCATGTTACTTCAGGAACAATGTCACCTTCTATGAAGGTTGGAATTGGACTAGGATATGTAACTATCGACAGTAGTAAAGTAGATACATACCTAATGATTGAGATCAGAAATAAACTAGTAAAAGCGAAAGTTGTTAAACTTCCATTCTACAAAAAGTAGCTGTTTACTTTAGACACCAATAAAAAAGCCCTGAACGGAAATGTTCAGGGCTTTTTTATGTATTCCTATTTGAATTACATAGAATTAAACCAATCTTGGAAATATTGTCCAATGAATGGTGTTGGTTCTTTCTTTCCGTTCACAGCACCTATTAAGCTTATCACCCATAATGCCACAACTCCAAGAGAACCGAGCATAAAGATCATTGACATGATAAAACCTAAAAAAGGTATAACCGCGAAAAGCATACTTAGCACTTGCATTCCTAGAGCCAGAATTAAGAGCCCAAGCATTTGACGAATGTAAAAACTCGCGAAATCATTTTTTGGATTGTTTTGGACGATTGCGATTATCCATCCGATCAGTGTAATGTGAGCAACAATTGCTCTAATCTTACCTGCTTCATCGATTGTGTCTGTCATTGTATTTGTCTGCTATGGTTGTTTAAATTTAGTAGGATTATTGATAAATAAAAAAAAGGGTGTAAAATTCCTAGGCACCCTCTTCGCTGCGTGGCGCTGTAGCTTTTCGTGGAACTCTGAGTAGTAAAACCAATCCCATCGCAAAAAAGAAGATCACTGAGAGTATGGAAGCTCTAATATCGCCCATTACATATTCCATGAATCCAAAGAAGAATGTCCCTAGAACAATTCCTATTTTTTCAGTTACGTCAAAGAATGAAAAATAACTTGCATGATCCTTTGTATCAGGCAGTAGCTTAGCATAAGTTGATCTACTCAAAGACTGTGCACCGCCCATTACGAGTCCAACTCCTGATGCTAGAATATAGAATTGAGTATGTGCTCCAACTGTTATAAAGTAGGCAAACACACACAATGGAACCCAAAAAAGAACCACCAATGTCAGCGCTGGAATATTTCCCAACTTTGTTGACAAGCGGGAAATTAAGAATGCTCCAAGGGCACCTAGAATTTGAATCAGAAGAATTGCTATTATTAACCCCGCAGTTGCTTGTCCTTCCCTCGTTGATATTTCATCAGCCGTGAGCGTCTTCCTAATTTCTTCTGGAATTTTGAAAATTTCCCTTGAAGCATAAAGTGTCGCCATTAGCATCACAGTTTGTACTCCAGTATTAAAGAAGAAGAACGAAGTAATAAATCGCTTCAATGGTTTTATTGTCCTAAATTCTGCGTAGACCATTTTTAGCTCACGAAATCCTTTCCAAAGCATTCCTTTCTCAGGCTTGCGATTGTAAACATTACTAGGTAGAACACTATAGGTGATTTGGCTAAAGCCAACCCACCAAATTCCGACGAACAAGAAGCAGTACTGAATATCGAAACCTAGCACTTTATTCCAGACAAGACAGATAATCAAGAGCAGCATGCTCCCAAAGTACCCCATTGAAAAACCTTTTGCAGAAACCCTATCATGGTCTTTTCTAAGCGCAATCTCAGGTAAGAATGAATTATAGAACACCAAACTACCCCAGAAACCTATACTCGCTAAGAAAAATGGAATCATACTCATTTCCATATTCCCAGGGTCAAAAAAGAATAAACCTCCACATGAAAGAGCTCCTATGTAGCAGAATATCTTCATAAATAGCTTCTTCTTTCCCGAGTAATCCGCGATCCCAGAAAGTATTGGTGAGAGAAAGGAAACAACTAAAAATGATGCTGATAAGATGTATGAGTACAATACTGAGCTTGTCATCTCCATTCCAAAAAAGAAGGAAGTTACATCTTCCGTTCTCACGGAGATCAATTTAAGTTCTTCTGGACTTAAGTTAGGATGAATCCTTTCTTTATAGGCATTCGTTGTAACTGTCTCAAAAAATATCGGGAAAATTGCTGATGAGATTACTAGATTATAGACGGAGTTCGCCCAATCGTAAAATACCCAACCTCTAATGATTTTCTTATTCCCTTTTTCCATGAATTACTCTTCTCCAGCTAAATATGGCTCAAGGTAATCAAAATACTCGGTCAATTCACCTTCAAGATTTGTTTGAGAACCTCGCGCAATGATTTTATCACTATCATCGGTGATCAAGGCTGGAAACACCTCCTTAATGAGCTCGTTTCCAAAATCTTCTGATGCATCCAATGGAAGCTCACAAGGAAGATTATCCACCGCCATTACTGCTATCGCACCTTCTGTATCGAATGTAACTTCTGATTCAGATGATGGGCAATAGCCATAAATTGGATCCGCTATTTTACTTGGACGAAGTGTACTTGGTACTGGCCCATCAATATCACAACTAATATCTGCGACAACGGATAGGCGAACATTCTCTTTTTTCAAATCGTCGCGCGTCATTATATAGTCTGCCTTATTACTCCAGTAGTGACAAGGAATATACATATCTGTATGCGGCAAATACTTTGGAAAAGATGATTTGTATAAGTCTGGTTGCGAATAAAATTCTCGCTTTTCAAAATCTCCACCACCCCTCTTATCGTAATAATCTTCTACTTCGAGGTGCGTGAAAACAGGAGAATCAAACGAATCATTTAAAAACTCATCCGGCGTAACTTCTTTAATAGGAAGAAGGTCCATGATCTCACGAGCTCCATGGCCTACTCTACCGTATCCTGTCAAAACAATTTTGGCATTTGCAGGTAGTACTACCTTTTTAAGTTCTTCCTCAACTTCTTTTCTGTCAGCACATAGGTTTGCTGGTTTCAACTTATACAGGTTATGTTTCAAACCATATGTCAAAAACCCATTGTAAGCTCCAACGATCCCGGCATATCTACCAAATCCAATTATTCTCTTATTCTTAGTATCCTTTAGAACTTCGTAATCAATTAATTGGATTTTCTTTTCGATAATCGCTTTTAACAAATCACGATTATATGCTTGTTTCTTGAAGGTATGAGAGAAAAACAAATACTTTCTTTCCGGAATCAAATCCGAAATATTCACCTCTTTTACTCCCAAAAGAATATCACATTCTGAAAGATCTTCTTTCATCGTAATTCCTAAATCCCAATACTCCTGATCCTTGTAGGCTCTGATTGGACTCGGCTGAACAATAATATTCAAATTCGGATATAAAGCTTGCAACTGTTGGCAATGCCTCGGCGTTAATGGCACACGCTTATCTGGCGGCACCTTTCCTTCTCGAATAACTCCTATTGTGATAGTGTTCATAGATTTATCTATTCAAAGGTTTTTTTAAAATAAATTGGTCGATCATTTCTCGTACACATCCTTCGCCTCCGCGTTTCGATAAAACAACATCAACTTGCTGTTTCACTGCGCTCACTGCATCTTTTGGGCTAAATGAGAGACCTACGTTTCTCATCACCTCAAGATCATTTATATCATCTCCAATGATTGCCACTTCCTCTAAAGAAATTGACAATTCATTGCACATATTTTTAAGCACTTCTAATTTCGAATCACGTCCAACGTAGCAGTTTTGGATTCCGAGCATTTCTGCACGTTTCTTGACAGCTTCGCCTTTAAATCCAGATGAGATAATTGCTACTTGAAAATCATTTCTTGTCAAATGTATAATAGCCATACCATCCTTAGTATTGAACTTCTTTATTTGTTCACCGCTCTCCGCAAAGTACATCCCTCCGTCCGTCATCACTCCATCTACATCTAGGATAAGAAGTTTTATATTCTCTACTTTCGATGCAATGTGACTCGTGGTGAAGCTTCGATTAAAGAGCATGGAATAAAGGTCTGAATCATACTCATCGGCGATTGCTTCAATATCAAAAATTGTTAGCTCACTCACATTTTCTGCATCCATGTCATCCATGAATTCGACGAAGTCTAAACCAAACTTCTCGCAAATGCCTTTTATATTTTCTTCGAGGTAATTCATGTATTACATCATTTCAAATCCGACAGCTTTAGCAACTGGAATAACCTGTTCTAATAATTCTTTAAATTCAGTATGAGTCAATTGCTGAGCCGCATCCGATTTTGCGACCTTCGGATTTGGGTGTGCTTCAATTAGCAGTCCATCTATTCCCATTGCCACACAAGCTTTTGATAATGGAGTAACTCCATATGCAAGTCCCATAGCATGACTAGGATCTAATATTATTGGAAGATTAGTGTTCTCTTGTAGCCAAGCAACACCACAAAGATCTAAGGTAAAACGCGTATTCGTTTCAAATGTTCTCAATCCACGTTCACAAAGAATCACGTTTTCGTTTCCACCTGAAAGAACAAACTCAGCAGCCTGCACAAACTCTTTCAGCGTAGTACCAAAACCTCTTTTTATCAAAACTGTTTTAGACGACTTTGCACAAGCACGCAGGATTCCTTGATCATACATAGCTTTCGCTCCAACCTGAATAACATCTGAATATTCAATCACCTCTTCTACATGGGTCGCATCACGCGCTTCAGTAATGATATTTAAACCATACTCATCACGCATCTTTGCTAATAACTTGAGACCATCAAGACCCATCCCTTGAAATGAGTATGGACTCGTTCTCGGCTTATAGCATCCACCTCTTAGTGTAGTCAACCCCATTCCCTTGATTAGCTCAGCCGATTCACGGATTTGATCTTCCGATTCAACAGAACAAGGCCCACCAATAAGAATCGTTTTATTGGACTCTCCACCTATAACGGTCTTTCCGATTGATACGGATCTTTTTGCTGAACGATATTTCTTGGAGGCTAGTTGGATATCATTATCAAACACCCAAAATCCCTCAACTTCTCCAGCTATTGCACCAGGAACTTCCTTCATTGCAGCTCCAGTAATTAGAACATGCTGCTCCTTTTTGAAGTGAAAAGCATTGATTGAATTCGCAATTTCAGTAGCGCGTTCATCAGAAATTGATTTCTTCAGATGTAGTATCATAATTCTCCTTTTATAAGGTTGACAAAAGTAACAATTCCCTTCGCATTTCCAGCACTATTAACAACGGGTAAATACATAATCGGGAAGGTACTTTTCTTAATCATTTGAAGTAAGGTTAGTACCGTATCATCTTCACGAATACATACAGGATTAGTGTTGATTAGTTCCTGTCCTGAAATAGTATTTAGATCATCCAAGTGTCTGAGTAAACCCTTACGAACATCTGCATTTGAAATCAAACCTCTGAGCATACCTGATGTATCCGTAACTAAAGTAAATCCTAGCTTACCTGCATCAATTGAAATGAGAACTGATTCCAAGGATAGTTCCGAAGCCAAGACAACGGGACTTTCGTCAAGAGGGACCATGAAGTCTTTCACTTCAAAATGAGATTCCACTTCACGCGACTGCAAATTCATGAGTGCATTCCCAATACTCGAAGCGTTAAAGAGGTAAGAACCAGATACAGAACTTGTGACCCCCATATTCCTCAAGATAAAGGAAACCTCCGCATTAACTCCACCGTCAACATGAATTGATTTTCCCGGATATTGATTTCTAAAGGATCTTATCTTCCCAAAATTCACGATATCGAATTTCCCTCCACTTTGTCCAGGAATGGTAGCCATGATGAGAATGAAATCGAATTCCTTGTACTCCTCAAATATGGAGACACTCGTCGGTGTAACTACCGCTATTCCCCTCTTACCAGGAACCGAGTCTGGAATAACAAGAGGTTCCTTTAAGTCCTCGTATTGGAACGTGATATACTCAACTGGGTTTTCTTCCAATAATTGATAATATTTTGAAGGCTCTTCTGTAATAATATGCAGATCTATCGGGATATCACAAAACTCTCGTATCGACTTTATATCGTCAAACACTGATAAATCATCATTACAATCAACATGCAATAGGTCGACTTGATGATCCATTAAATCGTGAATCACCTCAGTTAACGGGCGTTTTTTATCGCTATATATGGAGGCAGATATTTTCATTCACCAACGGTATAAAGAGGTTTAAATTTATCATCGGAAATGACAAGCTCGAAATCTTTCTCATCGAACACTTCTTTCCATAATTTCGTTTTCAATTCGTTAAAGAGCCTCTTCTCTCGAAAAGGCATCATTTCAATCAAGCTAGTATCAGCAGCAATCATAGATACTCGATAAAATGCTTTCATCTTTTTCAGTTCAATATCTTGCTTTTCACCAGTAACTAGATCATTCTCCTTCCAAAATATAAGTAATTCTTCAGCCAACTTCTGATCACTCTTATTTTCGTAGTGTAAAGTTAGCTCTCCACCAATTGCTTTATTGTCAGCATCGCCCTGACAACTTGGAGCTAATAGTGGAAGTAGAAATGAGATTGATAAATAAAATAACTTCATTCCTACGAAGGTAATTAATCTGTGAATAAATCTTGCTACTAGAACTCGTATTGTTAGATTTATATCATGCACAGCATTCAAAGAATAAATTCCAAATTTGTCGGAGCGTCCGGTCGAGAAAGCCTGTATGATTTAACAGTACCATCTGCATGGAATCATCGAATCATCATTTTCTTGCATGGCTACATGGGCTATAAGGATTGGGGATGTTGGAATTTAATGGAGGATTTCTTTAATAAAGCTGGATATGGCTTCGTGAAATATAATGCCTCTCA
>DKPV01000007.1:17278-23389 GCA_002471375.1 Flavobacteriales bacterium UBA7325 | reverse complement strand
CAATGCATTGGATGATGCTTCATTTAATTATAGTGCAGCATCTTATTGTGCAAATGATACAGATCCAACACCAACAATTACTGGATTAGCTGGAGGGGCATTTAGTTCTACAGCAGGATTGTCGATCAATGCATCAACAGGAGCTATTGATTTATCAGCATCCACACCTGGAGCATATACTGTGACATATACTACTACTGGAATATGTCCGAATAGTTCAAATGTATCTGTTACGATTTCAACGCCGCCAGCTGCACCTTCAGTGGTAACTCCATTGAATGTTTGCCCTGGTTCTGATGTGATTCTATCTGCAACAGGTTCTGGTTCTGGAAGTCTTGGATTTTACAATAGCGTACCTACATTATTAGGAACTGTCCCAATGCCGCCAGCGACTGCAACATTTAATGTTGGCGGTCTTTCGAATGGGATGTATACATTCGGAGCTACTGAATTGGTAGGTGCATGTGAATCCTTGCCAACTGTAATAAATGTAAATGTATCGGATCTAGTTCCGCCAACTGCAGTTTGTCAAGATATCTCCATTTTCTTGGATGGATCTGGCAACGCATCACTGGTTGCTGCTGATATAGATGGAGGTTCTACAGATAACTGTGGCACTGTCTCTTTAAGTGCATCTCAAACTACATTTGATTGCTCTAATATATTTGGTGCGCCTGCAAGTAATTTAGTTATTACAGGAGCTTATGATGGTCCATTAACTGGCGGAACTCCAAAAGGAGTAGAGCTATTTGTTCTCGCTAATATTGCTGATTTGAGTCAATATGGACTTGGATCTGCCAACAACGGCGGAGGAACGGATGGGGAAGAATTTACATTCCCTGCAGTACCTGCAACAGCAGGAACATTTATTTATGTGTCTAGTGAATCAACTCAGTTTACAAACTTCTTCGGATTCGCTCCTGATTATACAACTGGAGCAATGTCAATTAATGGAGATGATGCTGTGGAGTTATTCTTCAATGGAGGTGTGATTGATGTCTTTGGTGATATTAACGTTGATGGTACGGGGCAACCATGGGATTATCTTGATGGATGGGCTTCTCGTAACACAGGAACTGGACCTGATGGTTCTTCATTCCAACTTGGAAACTGGTCATTCTCAGGAATCAATGTATTTGATGGTCAAACAACAAATGCTACTAGTCCTACTCCAATGCCAATTGCAGCGTACGCATATGTTGCTGCTCCTGGACCAACGCCTGTTACATTAACTGTAACGGATGGAAGTGGAAATACTTCTACTTGCATTGCTAGCGTAACAGTTTCTGATACAGTTTCCCCTGTGGTTACATGCCCAGGACTTCAAACGGAAACACCAGATGCGAGTTGCAACTTTACATTGCCTGATTATACGGGATTAGTAACGGCTACTGATAACTGTGGGGTGCCTACACTTGTTCAAAGCCCTGTGGCTGGAACAGTAATTAGTGGAACAACTACAATTACAATGACAAGTACGGATGCTAACGGAAATATTTCTGCTTGTACGTTCGATGTAACTCTTAATGATGTTACACCGCCAACTGCAGTATGTCAAAATATTTCGGTTTTCTTAGATGGATCAGGGAACGCTTCAATTGTAGCAGCTGACATTGATGGTGGTTCTACAGATAACTGTGCAGGATTAACATTGAGTGCTTCAGTGACAGCGTTTACTTGTGCCAATCTAGGGCCAAACAACGTAACACTTACGGCAACAGATGGAAATACGAACACAGCAAACTGTGTTGCGGTTGTAACTGTATTGGATACAATCTCTCCAGTAGCTACATGTCCTGGTGATCAAACTGAAACTGCAAGTGCAATATGTGATTTGATTTTACCAGATTATACTTCTTTAGTGTCAGCCACAGATAATTGTGGAGGTGCTCCTGTAATTACACAGTCACCTGTTGCGGGAACTTTGATTACCGCGGATCAAGTGATAACAATGACAGTAGATGATGGAAATGGAAACACTTCTACATGTACCTTCAATGTGATTCTAGATGTATCTGGGTGTGCAGGAACTGAATGTGCTAACGCAATAGCTGTTGGTCCGCATGATCCATGTGGAGATCAAACAAGTGTTACTGGAAGTACTACAGGTGGCACGCCTTCAACCGAAGCATTCTGTGGAACTAGTCTAGGTTCTGGAGGAGCGAACTGGTATACGTTTATTGGAGACGGTTCAACATGGACAGCGTCAACAGTGAGTGGGCTTACGAACTATGATACTAAGATTTGGGTATACGAAGGAGCTTGTGCTGCTTTAAACTGTGTAACAGGGAATGATGATTTTGTGGGAGTCCAATCTCAAGCGTCATTTATGACAACTGTCGGAGCTACTTACTATGTAGTCGTTGGTGGGTTCTCTTCAAATGAAGGTAATTACGAGTTAGTACTTACAAGTGTTGAGGCAATTGCACCAGTACCTGATCTAGCTACATTGGCTGATCTGACTGCAGAATGTACTATGAATTCATTAACAGATCCAACTGCGACGGATAACTGTTCTGCGATTGTGACCGTTACAAATGATGCCACTTTACCAATTACGGCTCAAGGTACTACAGTAGTGACTTGGACGTATGACGATGGAAATGGAAACACTTCAACACAAACACAGAATGTTATTCTGAATGATGTGACTCCACCAGTTGGTGATTCACCAACTTTGGCTGATGTAACTGCGGAGTGTGAGGTGACTGCACTTATCGATCCAACAGCAACTGACAACTGTGCAGGAACAGTGCTAGTGACGAATAATGCAATCTTGCCAATTACGGCTCAAGGAACTACGGTGGTGACTTGGACGTATGATGATGGAAATGGCAATACTTCGACGCAAACACAAAATGTAATTCTTACAGATGTCACGCTTCCAACAGCATCTAATCCTGACACTGCATATTATGAGTGTCCTGGAGATGCAATTATTGATGAGACAGTGGTAAATGACGAAGCTGATAACTGTACAGGTGCTGTTCTTGTAACATTTGTGTCTGATACGATCTATGGAAATGGTTGTTTGGATACGATTGCTAGAACTTATAATGTCGCTGACCAAACTGGAAACAACATCGATGTGGTTCAAATTATCATTATAGAAGATGTGACAGCTCCAGTTGCATCTAACCCAAGTGCAATAAATGTACAATGTATCGGTGACGTTCCTGCTCCAGCAGTTGGTTGGGTAGCTGGTGAGGTTGATAACTGTACTGCTGTTCCAACAGTTGCTTGGGAGTCTGATGTGTCTGATGGCTTGTCTTGTCCTGAGACTATAACAAGAACATATAGTATTACGGATGATTGCGGAAATCAAACATTGGTAGACCAATTAATTGTAGTGAAGGATTTTGATGCTCCTATTGCTGATATTACTTTGCTCACGGAAGTGACAGCCAACTGTGATGTAACACCTGCTAATGCTACGGCCACTGATAATTGTAATGGTGCTGTTACAGGTGTGCCTGATGTAGTATTCCCAATTACAGCATTAGGGACAACTACTGTAACGTGGACGTATACAGATGCATGTGGAAATACAAGCTCACAAACTCAAGATGTGACGATTAACCCCCCAATTGATGTCTCTACGACTTTAGGCGGTGATGATTTAACCATGCTTGCAAATAACACTAATCCGGGGGTGACTTACCAATGGATGGATTGTGATACTGGATTAGATATCGCAGGTGAAACTTCACAAGCATTCCTTCCAACGAATGGTGGGAATTACGCAGTAATCATTACTGAAAATGGTTGTGTAGACACATCGGCTTGTGTTCTATCCACTGTTGGAATTGAAGATCTTACTTTGAATTCATTACTCGTATACCCTAATCCATCATCGAATGGATACTTCACGGTTAGCTACGAAGGAACAATTCAGGCGATTGATGTTGTAGATATGTTAGGAAGAGTAATTGTTCTACCAACAGACCTTGCCTCAGGAATTGTTGATGGATCAGAATTGGCTCAAGGGCGATACATGGTTCGTGTGACAACAGAAAAAACTGTTTTGACCACAGATATCGTAATCGCAAGATAAATTAGAATTAATTAAATAGGGAAGAGGCTATTCGACAGAATGGCCTCTTTTGTTTTCGGAAAACTCTAATGATTTGAAACCGAAACAAAAACTCTACGTATGCATTATTATGCGGAGAAATCTACATGAAGTGATTTTTGGGACTACAACTAAATCTGGAAGAAATTTCGATTTGGCCTTGCTTGTCCTCATTGTTATTTCTGTGCTTCTGGTAATGGTAGAAAGCGTACCGGCCTGGGGAAAGAAAAATGCTGACCTCTTCTTCTACACGGAATGGGTGTTTACCATCATCTTTTCCATTGAATATATATTACGTATTGTAGTCGCTCCGAAGCCACTGAAATATATTTTCAGCACATGGGGACTAATAGATTTACTATCAATCTTACCGACTTTCTTAACTCCGTTCTTGTCTGGATATGACTCGTTCCGAGCAATAAGAGCACTGAGACTTCTGCGAATTTTTAGAATCCTAAAATTGAATCGATTCACTTCAGAATCACAGGCATTATTTCATTCACTGAAGGCTTCCTACTATAAAATCATGGTTTTTTTCTTCTTTGTCTTGATGATGATGATCCTCACAGGAACTATTATGTATGTGATAGAAGATAGACAGAACGGTTTTGATAGTATTCCTGCAAGTATCTATTGGGCGATCGTAACGACGACTACCGTGGGTTATGGAGACATAACTCCAGCAACGGATTTAGGTAAGATCCTCGCATCGCTGATGATGATTACAGGTTATGTGATTATAGCCGTACCAACTGGACTCATTACGGTTGAAATGTCCAAATTCAAAAGAGGGGAAAAAGATAATTTATGCCCGAATTGTCAGAATGATAACCCATTTGGTTCAATTTATTGCAATCAATGTGGTGATGAAATTCTGAATGGCTAATCAGTTCCTATTTATCGATAACGTACCAAACAGCATCAGGTCCTCCTTCATCATAGGGAGCGAATTTATCGAAGCTCATCCCAACCTTTTCCATAATTTTAGTTGAGGCCTTGTTTTCCGGCATTGCTAATGCAATGATTCTATCGAGTTCCAATTCACTAAACCCCTATTGAAGTAAGGCTCGAGAAGATTCAGTTCCGTAACCCTTGCCCCAATACTGAGGCATAAATCGGTATCCCAAATCAACTTGGTCGAATTTAGGAAGGTATTTGAGTCCTGCACAGCCGATAAATGATCCGGATCATTTTTCAATCACAGCCAATCGGCCGAAGCCCACTTCTTTGTAATCCTTTAAGATACTTTCTTTAATTTTTGCTTCTAAGTCCTCAATCGATGGTGATACTTGTTCACCAGTGTACTTATTGACTTCTGGAGTTGATTCCATTTTAAAAAACTCAGGCATGTCATCCAGTGTCACCTTGCGTAGGGTCAGTCTTTCAGTTTCAATGATAATCTCGTATTTTTCAGTCATTGTGATTGGTTTAAAAACAAAGCCCTTAAATTCGATTGCTCAAAGATAAGGGCTTCTTATATATAGTCGCTCTGCTTATCCGAAACTAGTCGGGAAAGCAGAAACGGAAAAAGAGCCAACCGTAGCTGGCCCTTTATGCTCTTAATATACGTTTTACATCATTCCTGGCATTCCGCCTGGCATTCCTCCTCCCATTGCAGCAGCTGCAGCCGCTTCATCAACAGGTTCGTCTGCGATAACACATTCCGTCGTCAATAGCATAGATGCAATTGAAGCCGCATTTTCGATAGCGATTCGCGTTACTTTAGTCGGGTCTACAACACCAGCTTTGTACAGGTTGTCGTATGTGTCTGTGCGCGCATTGTATCCGAAGTCTCCTTCACCTTCTTTAACTTTTTGAACAATCACAGCACCTTCACCTCCAGCATTGGAAATAATTTGTCGTAATGGTTCTTCAACTGCTCGTTTTACGATAGCGATACCTGTTACTTCATCATCATTCTCTGCATCAATCTTATCTAAGCCATCTAGTGAACGAATTAGTGCAACTCCACCACCAGGAACAATTCCTTCCTGAACAGCGGCACGTGTCGCCGCTAATGCATCGTCAACACGATCTTT
>DKPV01000007.1:0-16949 GCA_002471375.1 Flavobacteriales bacterium UBA7325 | reverse complement strand
TTTCTTTTCTTTCATCTCAACTTCTGTTGGAGCACCAACATAAAGAACAGCAACTCCGCCTGACAACTTAGCCAAACGCTCTTGCATTTTCTCTTTATCGTAATCCGATGTAGAAACTTCAATTTGAGCTTTGATTTGACCAATTCTAGCTTTGATATCGTTTGAATCGCCAGCACCATTTACAATGGTAGTATTGTCTTTATCGATTTCTACCTTTTCAGCTGTTCCTAGCATGTCCATAGTAACTGTTTCAAGCGTCAATCCTCTTTCTTCAGATATTAATTGTCCACCAGTAAGAATTGCAAGATCTTCCAACATTGCTTTTCTACGATCACCAAATCCTGGAGCTTTTACTGCAGCAATTTTCAGAGATCCACGGATTCTGTTTACCACGAGCGTAGCTAATGCTTCTCCATCAATATCTTCTGCGATCACCAATAATGGTTTCCCGGCTTGAGCAACTGGTTCCAAGATTGGAAGAAGCTCCTTCATATTAGAAATCTTCTTATCGTAGATTAAGATCATTGGGCTTTCCTGCTCAGTGATCATTTTCTCAGTATTCGTAACGAAGTAAGGAGAAAGGTAACCACGATCGAATTGCATTCCATCAACAGTTTTAACTTCTGTCTCAGTACCTTTAGCCTCTTCTACAGTAATTACACCATCGTTTCCTACAACTTTCATTGCTTCCGCGATTAGTGCTCCGATAGTTTCATCGTTATTTGCTGAAATTGATGCGATCTGTTTGATTTCATCATTGTCAGATCCAACCTCCTTAGAAATAGTTTGAAGATGCTTAACAATCGCAGAAACTGCTTTGTCGATTCCTCGCTTAAGATCCATTGGGTTTGCACCGGCAGCTACATTTTTCATCCCAGCATTAACAATAGCTTGAGCTAATACAGTTGCAGTTGTTGTTCCATCTCCAGCGATATCTGCTGTTTTTGATGCAACTTCTTTCACCATTGATGCGCCTAAGTCCTCGATTGGATCTTTTAATTCAATTTCTTTTGCAACAGAAACACCATCCTTTGTTACGTGTGGAGCTCCAAACTTTCGTCCGATTACTACATTACGCCCTTTAGGTCCTAGTGTTATTTTTACTGCATTTGCTAGTGCGTCAACACCTTTTTTAAGGCGATCTCTAGCGTCAATATCAAAGTATATATCTTTTGCCATCTTGTTCTTGTTTAAATATGTTTATCTGATTAAAGGATTCCGTATACGTCAGATTCTCGCATGATCAAATATGTTGATCCGTCTAGCGTGATTTCAGTTCCAGAATACTGTCCGTACAATACTTCGTCACCAACTTTCACAGTCATTGGTTCGTCTACTTTTCCAGTTCCGGCTGCGATTACTTTTCCTTGTAGTGGTTTTTCTTTTGCAGAATCAGGAATAATAATTCCGCTTGCTGTCTTCGTTTCAATTGGAGCTGGTTCAATTAGAACACGATCCGCTAATGGTTTGAATTGAGTTGACATATGTCTATCTTATTTAAATGATTTGTTCTGTTTAATTCTTCCTTCTACTGTCACAAAATGTGCCATTTGATTAAGTCAGACAAAGTAGCACAAAAAGAGCAAAAAAAATGTCAGTATGCTGACATACTGACATTTTAAATGTGTTTTAAAAGCTAATCCTATCCAGGAGTATTCGATACTGGAGTTCCAGATCCTTCTGCAGGTGCTTCTGTTTGAGGATCCTCAGTAGGAGTCTCAAATGATGTTGTAGTTGAACGAATTGTAAGAACAATACTAAGTACTGCAACTACAATCGCCAAGCCCCATGTAGTCTTGTCAATAAACTCATTAGTCTTTTGAACACCTCCCAGTTGTTGAGCGGCACCGAAATCTGAACTCAATCCACCACCTTTTGGGTTTTGAACAAAGACAACAAAAACTAGCAATGCACTAGCGATAACTATGATGACTGAAAATAACGTATCCATCTATTCTATGTTTAATTTTTCTTCTAATTCTTCAATTAGGCTTGCAAAGAAACTCTTTTTTTCTGGATTTAACAAGCACAAATCTTGATAAGCTTTAATTGCCTTCGGATAATTTCCCTGACTAACATATATTTTTGCTAAAGTCTCACTCACAGGAAGGCCATCTTCCAGAAGACTCTTCCGCGCTTTACGTGGGGCAGAGAAGAATTCTTTCTTTGGTTTGTCATATTCTCCGAAGAGGTTGTTTGAAGGGTTGAAATCGGAGAAATTATTTACAAGTGGCGCATCTAGTTGAGCTTCTTCGGGCTCAATATAATTGACATTGGCATGTAACCACGAGGTAAAGTCCAATTCATCATTGCCTTTAGTTTCAATTTCTGAATTCTTGACTTCTTCTATCGCATCTTTTTGCTCGAGGCGAGCCTCCTCTTCTGGGCTTAGGGCTTCTAAATTGTAATTGGCGGCATAAGCATGGTGAAGAATACTCTCCTCGAGATTGTCTTTCTTCTCAGTACTCGCATCGGAAGATAATTTCTCTTCTTCCTTAATAATTGAATATTCTTGATCAGTAGAATCGATATTAGTTTCAATTTTCTCAACCTTATCAATTGTTTCGGTTTCTTCTAATTCGGTTTGAATTTCTGAAGATTCTTCCTCAATCGTTGGTGTTGCTTCTGTTTCAATAACCAAGTCCTTCAAAGATGTCTCATGGACTTCCTCTTCTGTGGTCACTTGAGTGATTTCACTTTCGACTTTGTTTGACTTAGGTTTCTCAATTACTTCTGGAATAATTTCTTCAACTTCTGTCGGAGCAACATCTCTGAAGCTTTGTGATTCTATCAGGTTGAACAATTGAACTCGGTCAGAAATTCTATAGGAATGTTTTAGTAATTCGTCTTCGAAATGAACATCACCACTTTGCTTTAATGACTTTAAATATAGAATCGAGAATACCTGGGTGTATGGGTATTTATCTGCAAGAGACTTAAAATCCATTTGATTTTCGACCAATTGCTGATTTGGCTCAGCGATCTTATTTGCTATATCTTGGATGCTCAACATTACCAGTTCGAAAATAATTGATTTATTACATCTTGAACAATTTGTTCACTTACTGCATCAAGCAAAGTTGATTCTACAACACCTAAATCTGTGGAAGCATCGTAGTCTATAAACCGTGTACTTCGAAGTGTCATTTCATCTTCTTCCGGCTCATTTATATATATGTTGAATGTCGCAGAAACTGTCAATCTATTTTGCGAGGCTTGGTCGCCTTCTAAAATTGCAACAGGTGTTATCGTGTAACTGCCAATTGTTCCTTCAATTTGGAGCTGCGCATCATCTGGCGAGACTCCTAAAGCAAGGCTAGTGTTGTTTTGGATTCCATCTTTGATTGCTTCAGAGAGGTTCGCTGGATAACTAAGTGGGGTGTTCGACGAATTATTATCTAGGGTCTTTACATGGAATACTTTCCATTCCTCCGGGAAATTTTGATCTTTAAATCCAACTCGGGTTGGCCAACATGAAGTCAGCGTGAAAATCGATACTATAATAAAAATGCCTCTCACTAATCTGTTAGATTATATTCCTTTATTTTACGGTATAGCGTACGCTCACTAATTCCTAGCTCTGCAGCTGCATATTTTCTTTTTCCTTTGTGTTTAAGTAGCGCTTTCTCAATGAGTTCCTTTTCTCTATCTTCTAGAGACAAAGATTCCTCCACTTCCTCATGCTCTTCAAAATTCTCTTCTGTCGGTTTAGGATAATCAAATGTTTCTTCCTTTACAGGGGGTAGAATATGACTTACAGATCCCTCCGAGTTTACATCATCATAAAAGCGATTCACAACACTCGTCTGGTCACTGCTCAATGAGATGTTTCCATCATTTGAGGCGATATCCACTACTAATTTTTTTAATTCGGTGAGGTCACGTTTCATATCGAAGAGAAACTTATACATTAGCTCTCTCTCATCAATGCTTTCTTTTGAATCTGAATTGATGACAGCAGGAGTTCGGCTACCTACTTCAGGGAGGTAGGGTGCAATTGTTATTGCGTCAATTTCTCTTGAAGTTTCAATTACGGATATTTGCTCAACGATGTTCTTTAGCTGGCGAATGTTTCCTGGCCAACTGTAATGAGTTACTAGGTCGATCGCCTCTTGAGTAAGTTTGATAGATGGCATTCTATACTTGTCTCCAAAGTCACTTGAGAACTTACGGAAGAGCAGGTGAATATCATCATTACGTTTTCGAAGAGGAGGGAGCGAGATAGGCACAGTATTTAATCTATAGAAGAGATCTTCTCTGAATTTTCCTGAGCTGATCGCTTGTTGCATGTTTTCGTTTGTAGCAGCAACCACACGAACATCCGTTTTAATCGGTTTTGAAGCTCCGACTCTAATAAACTCTCCAGTTTCTAGGACACGAAGAAGTCTAACTTGAGTTTGCATTGGTAATTCGGCAACTTCATCAAGGAAGATCGTACCTCCATCTGCTACTTCGAAGTATCCTTTACGACTTCCGCTTGCTCCGGTGAAGGACCCCTTTTCATGTCCGAAGAGCTCAGAATCGATCGTTCCTTCAGGTATGGCTCCGCAGTTCACAGCGATATATTCAGCATGCTTGCGTGAGCTCAATTGATGTATGACCTGAGGAATTATTTCCTTTCCTGTTCCGCTTTCTCCAGTAACAAGAACTGATATATCTGTTGGAGCAACTTGAATGGCAACCTCCAAAGCGCGATGCAGTAATGGTGCATTTCCAATAATCCCAAATCGCTGTTTTATCTGTTGAACATCCATACTTAATTATTTAGAGGCTGGAAGAATTTCTACAACCTCTCCTAAGAGTGTTGCTGCAGTGCAGTCATTAATTTTGACCATCACATAATCACACTTCTCAAAATTACCAATTGGAAATACCGCTTTGGTGTTGTGACCTGTTCTTCCGGACATAAATTCGTCTGGTCTTCTTTTAGATGGTCCTTCAACTAGCACTTTTAACGTTCTTCCGACATGTTTCTTGTTCGCTTCTAAAGAATGTACCTGTTGCAAGTCTATAATTTCCGTTAATCGTGCACCTTTTACTTCCTCAGGCACATTATCTTCAAATCTTCGTTCTGCTAATGTTTTTGGCCGTTCTGAGTACTTGTACATGTAGGAGAAGTCCCATTTAACTTCTTTCATGATAGAAATAGTATCAGCATGCTCTTCATCTGTTTCGTTGCAAAATCCGGTAATAAGATCAGTAGAGATTGCGCAATCAGGTAGAATTCGATTGATCGCTGTGATGCGCTCGAGGTACCACTCTCTCGAATAGCCTCTATTCATTCTTGCCAACACTTCCGTATTTCCTGATTGAATCGGTAGGTGGATATAATTGCAAACATTTTCATATTTAGCAATAACTTCTAGAACTTCATCAGACATGTCTTTCGGGTGAGAGGTAGAAAAACGAACGCGTAAATCAGGCGATACGTTAGCGACCATTTCCATCAACTCAGCAAAATTGGTTGTTGGTTTTGAATCATCCTTAATTTCACCTTTCGAGGTCAGGTTCCAGCGATATGAATCAACGTTTTGACCCAGAAGTGTCACCTCGCGGTAACCAAGTTCGAATAGGTCTTTACATTCTTTAATAATTGTCTCTGGGTCTCTTGATCGCTCACGACCTCTAGTAAATGGGACCACACAAAATGAACACATGTTATCACAACCTCTGGTAATTGATACGAAGCTAGTAACCCCGCTTTTATCCAGTTTTACAGGTGATATATCGGCATATGTCTCTTCTCGAGATAATAGAACGTTTACCGCTTTTTGTCCAGAACCAACTTCCTCAATAAGATTCGGTAGATCACGATATGCGTCAGGTCCAGCGACAAGATCAACGAGTTTTTCTTCCTCAAGTAGTTGCTTTTTTAGTCGTTCAGCCATACAGCCAAGAACGCCAACTACCAAACTTGGCTCATGCTTCTTACGATTTTTAAAGTTCGTTAATCTTCGTCGAACTCGTGTCTCAGCATTTTCTCGAATCGAACATGTGTTGATCAGAATAACATTTGCTTCCTTTTCATCACTCGTTGTGGTGTAGCCTTGTTCGGCAAGAATAGAAGCAACGACCTCGCTATCTGAAAAATTCATCGCACAGCCGTAACTCTCTACAAATAGTTTTTTGCCATTTTTTTTAAGACCTGGACTTACCATAGTAGCTTCCCCTTGTCGACTTTCGTCGATCTCCTTACTATTATTCTCTTTGTTCATCTAATTCAAAATTCGGTCTACAAAATTAGTTAAAAAAGCAAAAAGGTGTCAAAATGTCAGGCTTTATTATGGTTTATTAACTCAGGGCCTCCTTTAGATTTTTTTCATGAAAGATATTAGTCGGCTCCATAATCTAATATATTCCGAGCTACTTCTTAACACAAAACGTCGTGCAGTCTAGGCAAGGAAGGATTTTTAGAAGTTGAAAAATTAGGAGGGAAATTCCTTTAATCAGAGGTTAAAGTTTAACAGATTGATGACGGATGAACCATTTTGTTTTGGCTTTTAATTGCTTTTAAAAATTAATTCCTCTTATTTTGCAGCCGAATGCAAGAGAGGGAAATCGATCCTAATGAAGCATATTACGTTGAAATACAGAAGCACCATGGCCAAAAATTTAGTTATTGTCGAGTCACCCGCGAAAGCGAAAACGATTGAGGGATACTTAGGAAAAGATTTTGTCGTGAAATCAAGTTTTGGTCACGTTAGAGATCTAGCCAAAAAGGGCGTTGCCATTGATGTGGAAAATGATTTTTCTCCTGTTTATGAGATCTCTCCTGACAAAAAAACGCTTGTTTCAGACCTTAAGAAAATTGTAAAAGGTGTGGACGTTGTTTGGCTCGCGACGGATGAGGACCGCGAGGGAGAAGCTATATCTTGGCACTTATACGAAACACTTGGTTTAGATAAAAAAGAAACTAAGCGAATCACATTCAACGAAATTACAAAGACAGCAATTACGAAGGCGATTCAATCACCACGTGAAATCAATAAAGAATTAGTCGATGCGCAGCAAGCAAGAAGAATATTAGATCGACTTGTCGGATTTGAGCTTTCACCTGTTCTATGGAGAAAGGTACGACCTAGTTTGTCTGCCGGAAGAGTTCAATCAGTTGCAGTTCGATTAATTGTTGAGAAAGAACGTGAAATTGAAGCGCATAAGACGAGTACCTATTATAAGGTAGTCGCTCAGTTTAAGACTTCCAAAGGTGGAATTAAGGCAGAAGTGTCTAGAAACTTGAGTTCTGAGGAGGAAGTAAATACGCTTTTAGAGTCATGTAGGACCGCACCGTTTTCTGTGTCTAATGTTACAATGAAGCCAGCTATTAAAAAGCCTACGGCTCCATTTACAACATCAACACTTCAGCAAGAAGCGAGTTTGAAACTTGGTTTTAATGTTTCTAGAACGATGCAGGTTGCTCAGCGATTATATGAAGCTGGACGTATTACATATATGAGGACGGATTCGGTTAATCTATCGGATACGGCAGTTGAAGCAGCAAAGAAAGAAATTGAAAAAGCGTACGGGACTGAGTTTTCGAACCCGCAAAAATACACGAACAAGTCGAGTGGAGCGCAAGAGGCTCACGAGGCTATTCGACCGTCTAATTTCTCAACTCACGCTATCACAGGTGAAAGAGATCAGGAACGTCTTTACGATTTAATTTGGAAGCGGGCGATATCATCACAAATGTCGGATGCTCAGTTAGAGAGAACTACCATAAAGCTGAATGGCGACGGGGTTGCTGATACTTTTGTTGCCAAAGGCGAGGTGATTAAATTCGAAGGTTTCTTGAAAGTTTACCTAGAGACAACACTGGATGATGATTCAGAAGAAGATTCATATACTTCAGGTTTATTACCTAAAGTTGTAGAAGGTGACGTGGTAAATACTGAAGAGATAAAAGTAACTCAACGTTTCTCTAGAGCGCCTTCAAGATATGTTGAGGCTTCTCTTGTAAAGAAAATGGAAGGTTTAGGAATAGGGCGACCTTCTACTTATGCTCCAACAATTTCGACAATTCAAAAGCGTGGTTATGTTGAGAAACCTGAGCGAGACGGAAAGGAACGAGCTTATGATCAATGGAGATTGAAAGGAGGTGAGATTGAAAAAGTTGCATTAACTGAAATCACAGGAAGAGAAAAAAATAAATTATTCCCTACGGATATCGGGATATTGGTAACTGACTTCTTGGTTGAACATTTCGGGAAGATCATGGAATACAGCTTTACTGCCCAAGTAGAGCAGGAGTTTGATGAGATCGCAAAAGGACTTGTAGGATGGACGAAGATGCTACATGACTTTTACACACCGTTCCATTCCAATGTTGAGGATACCCTTGAGAATTCAGATCGTGTTACTGGTGAAAGAGAGTTAGGTATGCACCCTGAGAATGGTCGTAGAATTATTGCTCGAATTGGAAGATTCGGACCAATGGTCCAAATTGGTGATGAACAAGTAGATGGCGAGAAAGCCATTTTTGCTTCTCTTAGAAATGAGCAGTCAATTAATTCAATAACCTTAGAGGAGGCATTAGAGTTATTCAAGTTTCCTAAGAATGTAGGTCAATATGAGTCGGAAGATGTGGTTGTCGCAGAAGGACGATTTGGACCATATGTTAGATTTAAGGAGGCTTTCGTCTCAATTCCTAAGGGTGAGGAGATCGGAAGTGTTGATCTAGCACGTGCGATTGAGCTTATAGAATTAAAGCGAGAGGCTGATGCGCCGATTGCACATTATGATGGTCATCCTGTTCAAAAGGGTACGGGTAGATTTGGACCGTTTATTAAATGGAATGACTTGTTCATCAATGTAAACAAGAAGTATGATTTTGATAATCTTTCTGAGGCTAACATAGAAGAGCTAATCGAGATTAAAAAACAAAAAGAGATAGAGAAATATATTCATATCTGGGAGGAAGAGGGTATTTCAGTTCAAAAAGCTCGATGGGGTCGATTTAACATTATAAAGGGTAAGATTAAAATCGAATTACCGAAAACTACAGATGCTCAAGCATTAACTTTGGAAGAAGTTGAGGCGATTATTGAAGCAAAAGCTCCAAAGAAGAAAAAAGCAAAGGCTAAGCCTAAAGCGAAATCCAAAGCCAAACCAAAGGCAAAGAAGAAGTAAATTAACGAGTGGGTGTTTAAATGAATTTGCGCGATGCTGAGTTGCGTGAACATTATTTCCTCATTTTTGTCTATAATCAACTGGGAAAACCCATGTTGAGATACTTATTTCTTTGTTAAATGAAGGACTTATCAATTTATTTTTCGCCAGTTTCTAATGATTACGCAATAAGCGAAGAGAGCCTCGGTAGAGCAATCCAAATTCATGTTGAATCAGGTTTTCCTGAGCTTACAGAAAAAGGTGTGGCAATTGTCTACGTTCCGGAGTATAGAAATTCAAAAGAGGTCCATAAGGAACGTAATGATAGTTTTCGAGAGAGCCTTTACCTGTTAAATAAAGGCGATGCATGGGTGGATAACATTTATGATTTGGGAGACATTCTTCCAGGAGAGTCTATTGATGATACATTCTTTGCCTTGGCTCAAGTTGTGGCAGAGTTGGTGAAGAAAGAAATTATTCCAATCATATTAGGTGGAAGTCAGAATTTAACGTTGGCTTGCTATAAAGGGTTTGAAAAACTAGAGCGATTAATAAATATTTGTTCTATCGATCATTCGTTGGATATCGGCGAGCCAACTGAAGCGGCAACCGCTGACGGGTATGTGAGTCATTTGTTAATGCAGCGACCATGCTTCCTATTCAATTTTGCAAATATTGGATTGCAACGTCCTCTAGCCTCAAAGCGTGAGATTGATTTATTCGATAACCTTTATTTTGATACATGCAGGCTGGGGGAGTTCAATATGGACTTCAAAATTGCCGAACCACACCTGAGAAATTCAGATGTTATATCAATCGATTTCAATAGCATTAAATGTGCCGATACGGATGCAAATTGTTATACAAATCCGAACGGGTTTTACGCGGATCAAATCTGTCAAATAGCAAAGTATAGTGGCGTTAGTGATAAGTTAAGTTGTCTGGGTATTTTTAATTTGCATCCTAAACAAAACGCAACTGCTTCTAGTTTACTTGCTCAGATTATTTGGTATTTCATCGATGGAGTATCTGGTCGTTACGGTGACTTCCCGATAGGTGGACTCAAGAATTACACAAAGTTCCATGTGCATATGGAAGATTTTGCCGATGATCTTACCTTTTTGAAAAGTGACAAGTCAAATAGATGGTGGCTTGAAGTGAAGTATCCGTCAGGAAAAGAAGGCAAATATGAGCGGCACCAACTCGTTCCTTGCACGCAAAGCGATTATGAAGGTGCCATGAATAACCAGATCCCGAATCTCTGGTGGAAGACTCTCCAGAAGTTGTCGTAAATCCCAATTTTTAAGATTGGTTAAATGCATTTAGCGCATTGTTGATTATTTCTTCAACATCTGTTAAAATTTCAATCGATTTCAAGAAAAATTCGTAACTTAGACGCCCATAGTGTGTTTGTGTCTCATGCGAGAGCAAGTATTTCTAAAAGGAAAACTAGTTATTTTATGAAAAGAAAACTTTTAGTTTTTTCGGCATTCGCTTTATTTACGGGCGTTACAGCGTTTGCTCAACAAGACAAATTGGTCACACATTTCATGTATGACAAGATGAGTATAAATCCAGGGTCAACTGGAATTAACGAAGGTATTTGTGCTACAACTTTGTACCGTAACCAATGGGATAAAGTTAATGGAGCGCCAAATTCAGCCGTTTTAAACGTTGAAGCGAATCTTAATCGATTCTTCCCGGGAGGAGTTGGTATTTCGTTTTATCACGATGCAATTGGTTTCACTCGTCAGAATAATGTTCTGTTGAATTACTCTTTCCCGATTCGAATTCAGGGAGTAGGAATATTAGGAGTTGGAGCAGGAGTTGGGATAACGAATGTTGGAATGAATCCGTTGTGGGTTCCGCCAACAAATGCACCAGATCCTACTTTGCCTGTAGGCTTTGGAGCTACTAACCTTGATTTGAACTTTGGTATTTATTTCAAAGGTGTGCAAGATTACTATGTTGGAATTTCATCAACACATTTATCTGAATCTGTTGTTTCACCAACTACTGCAACTAGTATTACTTACAATACTGCACGTCACTACTATCTAATGGGCGGTAAGAAATTCTTAGGGATTTCTGGTGGACCAATTGATATTGATGCCAACGTTTTGGTTAGAACTGATTTAGTTAAAGTTTCGTCTGACATCAATGTGCGTGCAATCTGGAATAATATGGCTTACGGAGGATTGACATATAGGACGTCTGATGCCGTTGCTGTTATGTTAGGTGCTCAGCCATTTAAAATAATGAACAATATTAACACACCACTTGATCATTTCATCGTAGGTTATTCATATGATATTTCGATTAATAAATTGTCAAGTATTTCAAGAGGCTCACACGAAATTCTTTTGAAGTATTGTTATTATTTACCGCCTGTTCCAATTCAAAAGGCGAAACACCCGAGATGGTTGTAAAAACATTTTTTAAAAATATTTGTAACCATTTCAGCATAGAATCCGTTATATCGAAGAATAGTTTGATCCTGTAAGTTGTTAATAGAGATATCCGGTAAGATAAAAAAGAGGTAGAATGAAGAAACTTTTGTTATTTACTTTAGTTAGTGTGGTGCTTGCATCTTGTACATCAAGAACAGGGCACTTAACTGGTACTCTGAATAGGCCAGTTTACCATCCACAAATTCCATTGGGTATGGTTTATATTCCTTCTGGTGCATATCAGATGGGAGAGAACGATGGAGATGTTCCTTTCTTACATCAAACAAGACCGAAGACGGTTTCTGTTCAAGCGTTCTACATGGACCAAACTGAGATCTCAAATAATGAGTATCGTCAGTTCGTGGATTGGGTAAGAGATTCGATTGCTCGTGATAAGATCTTTTATGGTCTTGAAGAGGATGAGGATGCAAGTGATTACATCAATTATCAAGAACTTTATTTTGACGAAGGTGCGTTGGAGTATGTTGAATACGATGAGTCAGATCGTGAGTTAAACCGTGAGGTATTTAACTTGAACTGGGATCGCAGATTCTACTACAATGATCCTGATATCGTTCCATTATTGGCGGATATGTACTATCCAGAGCCACAACGTTACTATAAACGTCGTGTAATCGATACACGTAAGTTGATGTTCCGTTACTATTGGATCGATTTCGTTGAGGCAGCGCGTCGTGGTAGAATTAATATCACTCCGAATGCTTACGATAGCCAAGGGAATAAGCTAGTTCAAGATCATAGAGAGTTAGAGACGCCTCCACATCCATTTACTGAGGAGCCTCAAGGTCAAGATCTTGACATGAGTAATGGGATAAACAAAATTGGGGGGTCTAATGGACTTCGTGGTCATGCGAATCGTCAACGATTTATTATTGATGAAATCATTAATGTATATCCTGATACGTTATGCTGGGTTCGTGATTTCACATACTCGTTCCACGATCCAATGACGAACATGTATTTCTGGCATCCAGCATATGACAACTACCCAGTAGTTGGAGTAACATGGGTACAGGCGAAGGCCTTCTCCGTATGGAGAACGCAGTTATTGAATAGCTGGTTAAGTTCTATGGGAGATTTATTCGTGAATGATTTCCGTTTGCCAACTGAGGCAGAGTGGGAGAGAGCTTCACGTGGTGATTTGAATTTATCACAATACCCTTGGGGTGGGCCTTACATTAGAAACGAATCTGGTTGTTTCCTAGGAAACTTTAAGCCAATGCGTGGACGTTACTTTGAGGATGGAGGTTTCCATACTGTGAAGGTGTTCTCTTACAATCCGAATGGTTGGGGACTATACTGTATGGCTGGAAACGTTGCTGAGTGGTGTGAAACTGCTTACGACGAGTCAATGTATGAGTTCTCTCATGATTTGAATACAGATTACAGATATAATGCAATGGACTGGGATCCACCATCGATGAAACGCAAGGTCATCAGAGGAGGTTCTTGGAAAGATATCGGATATTACCTTAGAAATGCGACTCGTACGTATGAATACCAAGATACATCGAAATCGTATGTCGGATTTAGAAATGTTGCAACTCACCTAGGTAGAGGTGGACGTGACTTTACTAAAGAAGGCGGTGAAGAAATTGGCAGTGATATTCAACTTCGCTAAACAGTTGAGATCTGCTCAATAAATAAACAACAACAACAACAACAATTTAAATTAAACCGAAAAACAAGGAAAACTATGAAACCAGGAAGTAAAGGATGGAAAAAGTTTATGGCGAAATTGTATGGCTGGGGTGCAGCTGTAGTAATTGTAGGAGCGCTATTTAAAATACAACACTGGCCAGGTGCGGGACCAATGCTTATTGCAGGTCTAGGTACTGAAGCATTTATTTTCTTCATGTCGGCATTTGAGCCAATTCATGAGGATCCAAACTGGGAGTTAGTATACCCAGAGTTAGCATTAGGACACTCTGACGAGTTAGATCACGAATCTTTGCCTGCAGCAGGTGGTCGACACGGTGGCACTGGAATTACTGATCAATTGGATAAAATGCTTGAGGAAGCTAAGATTGATGGGGAGCTTCTAGAGCGTCTTGGTGACGGAATGAGGGCATTAGGAGACAATGCAAATCAGTTGAAAGGTGTTACTTCAGCAGTAGCAGCTACTGATTCATATGTGGATAGCCTGCAAGCAGCATCTGATAAAGTTTCTAATCTTTCTGAAGCCTACGAAAGAGCGTCTGTAACTATTTCAGGTATGACTTCTTCTCAAGCTGAAGGAGAATCATTTGGAGAGCAAATGCAAAAGGTTTCTAAAAACCTTTCTGCTTTGAACAATGTTTATGAGCTTCAATTGAAAGGATCATCTGCTCACTTAGAAGCAACTGAGAAGTTCCAAGGTCAAGTAACTAATATGATGCAGAATCTTTCTGATTCAGTTGAAGATACTCGTCTGTACAAAGAGAATATGTCAATGTTGTCTAAGAACCTTACTGACTTGAATGCGGTTTATGGTAACATGCTTAAAGCGATGACGATAACTCGAGATTAATTTTCGAGTAATCTGTTACCTATCGTTTTATTAGCATTAACAAGTTATTATTAACCAATTGAAATTTAATTAATCATGGCAGGAGGAAAAGAAACCCCTAGACAGAAGATGATCGGAATGATGTACCTAGTACTCACCGCTCTTCTTGCACTAAACGTATCCAAAGCCGTTCTAGATGCTTTCGTTGCGATTGAGGAAAACATGCAACAAGCTTGTTTGACTGAGTACGCCCGAGGACAAGAAAAACTAGGAGGACTAACAGACGTTCAGGGCGATAAATCGAACCCAGGAGCATCAGCGAAAGCAAAATTGCTTATTGAGGCTGTTGGACGTATCGATAAAATTACCGCAGATCAGATCAAAATGATCGATGACATTAAAATCAAAGTTCTTTCTGAGAGTGGAGAGGATATGAAGTCAATCGGTAAAGAAGAATCTATTATCACAGCAGCTTACGATACGAAGGACCCATTGCGTCCTACTCGTATGGATTTAATGCACGTGCAGGCAAAAGATCAATATGATGTTCCTATGGCAGTTATGCTTGGAGCAGAAACTGATATTAAGAAGCCAGCAGGTGAAGGAATGAAGTTGTGGGAATCGATTAAAAAGTTTAGAAATGTACTTTGTGAAGAAGTTGCAGGTTCGCAAGTGACTGCAGATACTGCAGGGAATGCAACTCTAAACACAAAGTTCAAGTACAAAGCTCCAGATGTAAAGGAGTTTAAAGATCAAACAGATCTTGGTTTGAAATTGAGAAAAGACATCGATCGACAAGGGACGGTGAATGAAGAAGATATTAATGAAATCATTGATATGTACCGTGGACTTACTATGGTAGAATTTTCAGAAGTTCACGAAGTAGCTGGTGTACACTGGTTAGGTAAAACGTTTGATCATTCTCCATCAGTTGCGGCAATCGCGTCGTTGACTTCATTGGAGATGAAAGTTTTATCTGCTAGAGCTCACGCTGTATCTGTTCTTAGAGCAAGAGTAGGTGGTGGTGAGTATTCTTTCAACAAAGTTATGCCGCTTGCATACGGACCTGAAGTTGTTAACTCAAACGAAGAGTTCGAAGTGGAGATTCTTATGGCAGCATTCGATACTGACAAGCAACCAGAAGTTATCTTCAACGGTGAAAAAGTTGCAGCAGCTGAAGGTAAAGCTCGTCTTAAATTGAAAGGAACTAGTGGAACAATGGAATTGAAAGGTACTGTTGCTATTCAAAAGAAGAATGGAGACATGACTAAAAGAGATTGGACGAAAACTGTAACGGTTATGAAGCCATCTGGTTCTATTGAACTTCCAGATATGAATGTTCTTTATAGAGGATATGCTAACAAGGTAAACGCTACTGCTTCTGGTTATCCGGAAACTTCATTGACTGGTTCAGGAGTTAGTATTTCTCGTTCAGGGGAAGGTTATATTGTTAAGCCTGTAGGTCGTGCTAAAAACGCAACACTTTCTGTTTCAGGAAGAACGGCTGATGGTAAATCAGTGTCTCTTAAAACAATGACATTTAGATGTTCGAATCTACCAAAACCATCCTTGTATTGGGGGGGGACTGCTAGTGGTGGAAAAGCGTCAAAATCTCAAACAACTTTGTTTGCGAAGTACCCACCGGAAATACCTTTGAAAGCAACATTTAGTATTGTTAATTGGGAATGTCAAGTTCCAGGTGCAATGGGTAGACCACCTAAAGGACCAGGGAGCAATATTTCCGCTGCGTCTAATTTGTTACGTGCCGTTAAATCTGGTAGTCAAGTGAGTTTTATCTGTACTGTGGTTGGTCCCGATGGTATCCAGCGTAAATTAGCTGGAGCGTATAAGATTTAATTTTTAAACCAAGGATTATGAAAAGTTTATTCATTAGTGTAGTAGGAGTATTTCTTCTCGGAACTACAGCAAACTGTCAGATCGAAGAGATCAACGGTGGACCTGTAAACGTTCCAACTGAAGGAATCATCGATGGGGTGTACATTCAAGAACACATTCCAACGAAGAGAATGATTCCATATGCAAATGTCCGTGAGGCAGATGCGATCTGGAGTCGTAGAGTGTGGCAATATATAGACTTGAGAGAGAAAATCAATCATCCATTGTATTACCCGTTGGATGAAGTAACTGCATATGCTTGGGTGCGTAATGCTTCGCGTTGGAGCTTGTGGACAGTAATCAGACAACACGTGTTGAATGGTGACCTTCGTGTATTCTCGCCATATAATCCTTTAAGTTATGGACTTGGAGCAATCGACGGTGACCAATTGAAGTACCCGATTGATCCACAGCCAGGGTTGAATTTTTATACGGACACAGCATTTCGAGAAACGATAATGGAGTACATTGGTGAATTAGGGCCTCCAGGTACTACAGAGCTTGTAGATGAGTATGGTGATAATATTATAATCACCTTACCCGACGGAACACAAACTTTTAAGTACGATCCACCGGATACGGTTTGGTATAATTCATCAAATATTGTTCAGTATCGACTGAAAGAGGATTGGTTCCTTGATAAACAACGTTCTGTACTGGATACACGAATCATTGCATTAGCGCCAGTTGTTTACAAAACTGATATCGATGCGAATGGGAACAAGAGTATCTCTGGAACGCGTGAGTTGTTCTGGTTGTATTTCCCACATTGTCGATTTGTATTCAATAACTATTTTGTATACAACGATAAAAATGATTCACAATGGATGAGTTACGACGATGTATTCTGGAAAAGAAGATTCAACTCAGTAATCTATAAAGAAAGTAACGTTTACGATCGTGAGGTCGAGAGTTACAGAACTGGACTAGATGCACTGCATGAGTCTGAGCAAATTAAAAATGAGATTAGAAATATCGAACACGATATT
>DKPV01000030.1 GCA_002471375.1 Flavobacteriales bacterium UBA7325 | reverse complement strand
ACGCTCTTTATTACAAGGACCATTGCCTTTCACAACATTCCAGAATTCATCCCAATTGATTTCACCAAAGTCATAATGTCCTGTCGCTTCATTCCATTTTACATCTTTATCCGGAACTTCAAGTCCAAGAATTTCAATTTGAGGAATCGTAAAATCAACCATTTGTTGGCGCAATTCATCATTTGTGTGGCGCTTAATTTTCCACTTCATCGATTGTGCAGTATGCTTTGAGTCAGCATCCCCAGGCCCAAACATCATGAGGGCAGGCCACCAAAAACGATTCAAGGCATCTTGAGCCATTTCCTTCTGCTCAGGTGTCCCTTTTGCCAATTGCATCATTATCTCGAAACCTTGCCTCTGATGAAAAGACTCTTCTTTACAAACTCTTACCATCGCTCTGGCATAAGGGCCATATGAGCACCGACATAGAGGAACTTGATTCATAATTGCTGCTCCATCCACTAACCAACCGATAGCGCCCATGTCTGCCCATGAGACTGTTGGGTAATTGAAAATTGATGAATACTTTGCTTTGCCTGAATGAAGATCATCTATGGATTCTTCACGATCAGCTCCTAGAGTTTCCGCGGCGCTATAAAGATACAAGCCATGTCCAGCTTCATCTTGTACTTTGGCGAGTAAGACTGCCTTTCTGCGCAAATTAGGAGCGCGTGTAATCCAATTTCCCTCAGGTAACATTCCTACTATTTCAGAATGCGCGTGTTGAGATATTTGGCGAATAAGTGTCTGCCGATAATTATCTGGCATCCAATCATTCGGTTCAATTTTTTGATCATTATCAATTTTCTCTTGAAAACGTTGTTCTAGCTCCTTAATATCAAGTTCTTTCATACGGGGATTTCTTACTTCACAAATTTACAAAAATTCCTTAATATGATTGTATTTAAAAACCGCATCACTAGTAATGAAAATTGCTTAAATTTGGGCGCAAATAAGAATACTCATGAGACCGAAATTTCACGCGTTAAAAATCAAGGAAGTACAATCTGAAACGGAAGATACCGTCTCTATAAGTTTCGAGATTCCTAGTGAACTAAAATCGGATTACAAGTATATTGCAGGTCAATACTTTACACTGAGGACTGACATAAATGGAGAGGACATACGTCGCTCCTATTCACTGTGCTCTTCACCGACAGAGAACGAGTGGCGCGTGGCAATAAAAAGAGTCGAAAATGGTAAATTTTCAACTTTTGCAACGAGTAGTCTTTCATCAGGAGATGTACTTGAAGTGATGACACCAGCGGGCAACTTCACATTCACACCTGATTCTGCCAGAGTGAACTCATATGCATTGTTCGCTGCCGGATCCGGTATAACACCAATTATTTCGATTGTAAAATCGATATTAGAAAATGAGCCTGATTCTAACGTTACACTCTTCTATGGGAACAAGCAAATTCAGTCGGTAATCTTCAAAGAAGAAATTGAAGGATTAAAGAATGAATATATGTCTTCTTTCAGAGTGGTACATATCTTATCTCGGGAAAATTTAGGGGCACCTATATTAAACGGAAGGATTGACCTTCAGAAGACGAATCAATTATTTGATAGCTTCCTCGCAGAATCGATTCCCGACCATGTATATATATGTGGTCCCGAGGAAATGATTCACAGCGTCAAAGACGCTATGCTTACAAAAGGTGTAAAGCTGGAGAATATTCATTTCGAACTATTCACAACATCAGCTGTTGAAGCAAAAAAACCAGTGGAAGCTGACAATGCTCCGAAAGTTGAGTCGAACGTCTCTGTTATTATTGATGGCGATACATTTAAACTTCACTTAGAATCAAATGGAGAAAACATTTTGGATGCAGCCTCAAAAACTGGTGCCGACCTTCCTTTCGCTTGCAAAGGTGGTGTCTGCTGCACATGCAAAGCAAAAATACTAGAAGGAAGTGCGTCCATGGATGTCAATTACGCCCTAGAAGCGGACGAAGTGGAAGCTGGATATATATTAACATGTCAAGCACATCCAACAAGTGATAAGCTTGTTGTTTCATTTGACGATTAAAACTGACTATTTTGTTTAAAAAACTATTTGGAAAAGGTGATAAAGTTAAAGCACCTAAAGGGTTTCATTCAATTGAAATCTTAAGCATCGATAAATTAACCGCAGATACAGTAAAGGTTGAGCTGGATATTCCGGCATCACTCAAACCACTTTTCAGCTATACCCCTGGACAATATTTGAACTTCGCGATTGTGATTGACGGCGATGAAGAACGCAGATCATATTCAATTTGCAGTGGTCCTAATCAACCATTAGCAGTTGCGGTTAAACAGGTTGAAAATGGTAAAGTATCAACATGGCTCAACACCATGGCGGAGGTAGGGAACCCTTTATATATTGCTACACCCGAAGGAAATTTCACCCGACCTAAGGAAGCTAAAAATATCGTTGGAATTGCAGCTGGATCCGGGATCACGCCTCTAATGGCAATTGCTAAGGCAACTGAAAATTCTGAAAGATCTATGCAGTTATTTTACGGGTCAAAAACTGAAGACGGGATCATCTTTAAGTCAGATTTAGATGGCCTCACTAAAACCAAAACTAACTACTTTCTAAGCCAAGAAACCAAAGACGGATTCGGCAAAGGCAGAATAAATAAGGATGCATTTTCAGAGATCATTAAAGGTGATCTCTCACTCTTGAAATCGGATGGTTTTTTCGTCTGTGGGCCAGAGGGATTAATCGCTGATGTATTAGCTGTTCTTGAAACTTTTGGTGTTGATGCTTCTAAGATTCATTATGAACTATTTACAGCCCCTGTTCTACTCAAAGGTATCGAGGATAGTCAAAAAACTGACTACTCGGGAGCTAGTGCTGTGACCGTAATTTTGGATGATGAAGAAATTAATTTTGAGCTTGCTTCTGACGGACCCTCTTTATTAGATAAGGTTAATAAAGAAGGCTATGACGCACCATACTCTTGTAAGGGAGGTGTCTGTGCAACATGTAAGGCACGTGTAATAGAAGGGAAGGTCAATATGTCAATCAATTATTCACTCACAGACAGTGACGTGGAAGAGGGATACATATTGACATGTCAAGCCCATCCAGCGAGTGAAAAACTTAAAGTAACTTACGATGACTAAATCAATTGTTGTAGTTGGTGCAAGTCGTGGAATTGGATGTGAGATTGTTAAACAATTAGCATTTAATTCTGAGTATCAGATTTTAGCTTTATCAAGAAATGTTGAAAGGATGAACTCTGAGTTCGGAGACTTACAAAATGTATCATGCAAGAGATTAGATCTCGGCTCAGAAAATGTTAGAAACACTTGTGAGGAGCTATTTTCAGAACTAGAAACTGTTGACATTTTAATAAATAATGCGGGCTTCCTAGTGAATAAGGCATTCACGGAAATCACTCGGACTGATTTGGATACTTCCTATTCGATAAACGTATTTGGAGTGATCGAAACCGTGCAGGCTGTTATTCCCAAAATGAGGAAAGGTCACATAGTTAACATTAGCTCTATCGGTGGATTCCAAGGTTCGGTTAAGTTTCCGGGCTTGACAGCATATTCAACATCTAAGGCTGCCTTGTGTAGTTTTACTGAATTATTTGCAGAGGAATATAAGGAAACATTGATCTCAATGAATTGCCTATGCCTAGGCGCTGCTCAAACAGAGATGCTAGAAGAAGCTTTCCCAGGGTATGAAGCACCTGTTTCTGCGGAGAAAATGGCCGAGTACATCGTCGACTTTTCATTGAATGCAGATCAGTGGATGAACGGTAAAATCATTCCTATTTCCTTAAGCACTCCTTAAGCGGAAGGTCTGGGATGAGTTCCTTGGGACAAGGTCTCAATTGAATTCAATCTTTCCTGTTACTTTTGTAATATGTAACATTCTATAGTAAACGAACGCTTTTTTGGCAGCTAAACGAAATATCACTCAACACACAGAATCTGAAGTAATTGCCCTTTCAAAAAAGGATCAATCCTACTTTGGTGCTCTTTATAACAAGTATTTCGACCAGATTTTCCGATTTGTTTTCAAACGCCTCGGTGGTGATGAAGATTTAGCAGGAGATATTACACAACAAACCTTCATAAAAGCGATGATGAACATAGAGAAATATGAAGATCGAGGATTACCATTTAGTAGTTGGCTTTATCGAATTGCGCAGAATGAAGTTTCGATGCATTTTCGAAAACTGAAAAAGAATTTTGCTGTACCAATCGATGAGAACAGAGTTATAGATGTTGCAGTTGAAGCTAGTCTTTCAACAGAGTATATGACAAGTGATCAACAAGAACAATTGGTTGAGATGTTAAACAATTTGGAAGGTGATCATTTAGACCTCATTGAACTTCGATTTTTTCAGGAAATGAGTTTTAAGCAAATAGCTGAAATCTATAAAATATCGGAGGCGAATGCTAAAATGCGAACTTATCGTATTTTAGAGAGAATTAATAAAATGTGGAAGAACGACAAATGAGAAAGTTCACCCTAAATAAAGATAAAAAGGATTTGAATCCATCTGAAGCTCAGATTAAGCGTCAGAAGGATTTCTCGCGTCTCCACCACGACTATGAAAAATTAACTAAACGTGGAAAGAAGCCATTGTTTCGAGACCCGAAAATGTTTCTTTTTCTTCTCGTGATTGCAATAATTCTACTCTTAGTATTTCTTGGAGAGATATAGTCATCATTGTTATCTATAATTGACGCAAGTCAGAACACACTGATGACAATTCTTTTTCGTAACTTGATCGTTAGATTACGACCATTTGACAAATATTAAAACATATTCGTTCATTTTCACACTACTACTGAGTGCTATAGCATTGAGTCAAGATATTCACTGGTCGCAGTTTAATGATAACCCAATCTATCAAAATCCCGCTAATACTGGTCAATTTAATGGTGACACTCGCTTCATTGGAAATTATCGGGATCAATGGAGATCTGTCACAGTTCCTTTCAATACCGTTTCTTTATCAGTCGATACCAAGCCAAATTTTAATAAAAACTTAGGGCTTGGTCTTCTCCTCTTTCATGATGTTGTAGGAGACGGCAAATTCAGAACAATGGAAGCCCAATTGAACATGTCATATCTACTTAAGTTGACTGCAGATTCAATGCATTCTGTCCGACCAGGCTTTAATCTTGGGCTAAATCATAGGCAATTTAACGCAGATCAGTTCTACTTCGATAGTCAATTTGACGGTACGCAGTTCAATCCAGCTCTATCCACAAATGAGACCTTTCAATCAGAACGACAGAGTAATTTCTCCCTAGGAATGGGCGCTGTTTATCAATACTACAAAAATGATCGCTTTAATTTTACAGGTGGATTTAGTGTCTTTAATCTAAATAAACCGAATCAAGGATTTTTTGGAGCAACCGTTGAGCGCGACATACGCACGAACATATTTGCTAAAGGAATCTATAAATTAAATTACGATTGGGATTTAGTACCGGGCATACAATTCAATATTCAAGGATCATATCGAGAATTCCTAATAGGCTCGAGAGTGAAATACACGCTCATTAACCGTTTGGGTGAGTATCGAGCTTTATATGCTGGTGCTTTCTATAGAAACCGGGATGCAGCTTGTCTGTCGGTTGGAATGGATTATCAAAGTTGGTTCGTAGGAGTAAGCTATGATATCAACTTCTCCAAACTCGTTCCCGCTAGTAGATTAAGAGGGGGGCTAGAGATCGCCATTCGTTATATCATGCATCGTTTTAAACCAAAAAAGATCGTACACAGAATATGTCCAGATTATATTTAGTCTTCGCATTTATTTGCACTAGCTCTATGTTGTTTGGTCAGAATAATCTTTCCAAGTATTTAGACTTTGCTCAGGAACAATATGACAAAGGAGACTACTTCTATGCGCTCCAGTACTATGAAAAAGCTATGGAGATCGATTCGGCAACTGTTGATATCCTCTGGAATTATGCTCAGACCCTTCGTGCCTATAAGGATTACCGCAAAGCGGAGTATTATTACGAAAAAGTTTATGGTCGTGAAGAGGCCGCTATTTACCCATCGAGTTTATTAAACTGGGGGCTCATGCAAAAACAAAATGGAAAGTATGATGATGCCATTGCAACGTTCAAGCTTGCTAAAAAGAAATATTATAAGGAGAAGAAAGGTTATCTCTATCAAAAGTCGAAGCGTGAATTATCCAGTACGATTTGGGCAAAAAGCGCATTGATCGATACTGCAGATGTTGAATTCAGTAGACTGCCAGAGACAGTAAACACTCAGAACTCAGAATTTGGTCATGGAATCTACAACGGTGAACTGATCTTCTCTAGCCTCAGGGCTGATTCTATCAGTGCCTCTGAAGAAGTCTACTCTCCAATTTACAAAACGTCTCTCTATAGAAGTAAAAAATCCGACTTGACTTTTGAATCATCTGAACAAATCAAGGAACTCTTCATTGAGGAATTAAATACTGGTAATGGCTCATTCTCCTTAGATGGAAGTCGTTATTACTTTAGTCTCTGTACTGAAAGGAACTTTGAGTACACCTGCAAGATTATGGTAGCGCAATATGGCAATGGTCAATGGTTTGCATTAGATTCATTAAGTGAGATCATAAATGAACCTGGCACTAATACCAGTATGCCAACCATTGCTGAATTAAAAGGGCAAGAAGTTCTCATTTTCGCTTCAGATCGAGAAGGCGGTAAAGGAGGAATGGATATTTATACCAGTAAGATTAGAAATGGCAATCAATACAGTAAGGTTAGAGCAATTAAAGCGCTGAACACAAGAGATAATGATGTAACCCCTTGGTGGAATTCAGGAGAACAAAAACTATACTTTTCATCAGCATGGCATGACGGATTTGGAGGCTATGATGTATTTTACTCAACCTATACTACGAAATTTGAAAAACCGCTTAATGCCGGTCTTCCTATCAATAGTCCTGCAAATGATCTTTATTATTTCAAAGATATAGATACAGGCTACATTACATCCAATCGAATAGGCGTACTTTATAGTAAGAACCCTACATGTTGTAGTGATATTTTTAGTCTGAAGCCACCTGTTGTGATCATTCCACCCACACCGGAAGAAACACTAGCGGATTTGAACAAACGCCTACCTGTTACCCTCTACTTTCACAACGATGAGCCTAATCCTAGAACAAGAGATACAACGACAAAAATCAATTATATAGACTCTTACAATGGCTACACAGCCATGCTGGAGAAATACAAAAAGGAGTATTCAAAAGGATTATCTGGAACGAATTCTGATGACGCGGAAGAAGACATTGAAAACTTTTTTATCGAATATGTAGATAAAGGAGTCTCAGATTTAAAACTATTCCGAACCTTATTGCTAGAAGAGCTAGATAAAGGGTCAAAAATTAATATTACCATAAAAGGATTTGCAAGTCCATTAGCAAAGACAGATTATAATGTCAATCTGACGAAAAGGAGAATCAAATCCCTTATCAATTACATGCGTGAATTCGATGATGGAATTTTTGTGAAATATCTTGATGCTACGGCGGAGAATGGCGGGAAAGTAATTTTCTCACATGTCCCATTTGGCGAATACACGGCAAATCAACTGACAAGTGATAATCCGAATGATGTTCAAAATTCTGTTTACTCAAGAGCTGCTGCTATCGAACGGAAAATAGAGATTCAAAGTGTTAGTTACTTAGATGATGATGAAGAATTTGCGCTCATCAGTGATCAACCTGTAATTGATCTAGGAGAAACAAAACATGGTGATGTCCTTGAGGCGACCTTTACCATTAAGAATCGATCAAATGAGGCTATAGAAATCGAGAACATTAGGATTCCATGTGACTGTACTTCAGCAGATGCCGAGACTAAGGTACTTGCTCCAAGTGAATCAACTGAAGTTAAGATGAAAGTCGACACAGAAAACATCATTGGATTCGCTGTAAAATCAATCTACGTTAAACTCAAAGATTCGGACAAGGAATTACGTCTCTACATCTCCACCGAGATCAAGTAGTTTGTTAACTTTGCGCGAAATATTGGAATCTTGACACAGACTACTAGTAAGCGCCTTTGGTTCATTGATGCCGCTCGAAGTATAGCGATTATCATGATGTTACAGGGACATTTCATCTCCTTGACGTTCGAAGATTATGACGTAATGCGCGGTACTATTTCCACAAATGGTACATCAGGAAGTATCTTGTTCGATGTTTGGTTCCAATTTAGAGGTTTTACTGCCCCCCTATTCTTCTCCATAACTGGGTTAATTTTTGTTTACTTGCTTACTGGACCCAATGAACAACCCATTTGGAAACAAAAACGTGTACGTCGCGGAGTAAAACGAGCTATCACAATCATCATCTGGGGTTACATACTACAATTGAACTATAAGAACCTCAGCTATTATATGGCTGGAAAGGTAACAGGTCGTTTTTACGCCTTCCATGTGTTACAATGCATTGGTGTTGGGATATTAATTATCATTTCCATATACATTATCCATAAAATCATCAAGACAATTCCACTGTGGCTAATGCTTACCATTCTAGGAATAGCGGCATTTACATTGCATCCTCTTTTGAAATCATTGGGAGATCATCACTTTCCTTCTGGCGCTCATGAAGTAATTCAGAATATTTTCCACGGTCCTCATTCCATATTCCCGCTAACCCCATGGTTGGGCTATGTACTACTAGGTGGTGCAGTTGGAGCTTACGTTCGATCCGCTGGTGATAAAATTAGAGGAAAGTGGTTTCCCATCAAGTTTCTTCTTGTAGGCGTGATCATATGCTTTGCGTTCAAAGGTGTTTTTACATTTATCGACTATGCGTTAGAACCAGAAGTTGCCTTTCGCCGAAGCGTTTGGTTCTTTTATCGATTCGCTGAAATATTACTGTTGCTCACGATATTAATGTATGTAGAACGAATCGTGAAAAAAAGAACTACACTATTCATTTTAATGGGACAAAATACACTAGTAATCTACATTCTTCATGTAATTATTCTCTATGGTGCAATCATTGGTATTGGGATAAAAACATACTATGAAGATTCACTTTCAACAACGCAAACAATCCTTGGTGCCTTTGGGTTCATCTTGTTCTTTGCGCTGTTAAGTAAAGTTCAACCTGGAGTGATGAGAGTCATTAAGTCCATACCAAAAAGATTGGTCCGAACTAAACGAGAAGAGCGTTAGTTTAATTTGTTTAATTTTGCCTGAAATCAACTCTAAGAAATGTCACTAACAAACGCCGTAGCTAGTAAACCAAGAGTGAGACTCAAGTTCATTGACATGGCTCGTTCTTTGGCGATCCTATTAATGTTAGAGGGGCATTTCGTGGACGATTCACTGATTTTAGAAGCACGAGATCCAAGCAATGCAATTTATGCTACATGGGTATTCATTAGAGGCTTTACTGCACCAATGTTCTTGACGGTAACAGGATTAATATTTGTTTACTTACTACTCAAGAATGGAGATAAAGGATATATCAGTAATCTACGAGTCAGAAAAGGGTTTAAACGTGTTGTTGAGTTGTTCTTTTGGGGTTATTTATTACAATACTATGCATTCCATGTCTTAGAGTGTATCGCAGTTGGGATTTTCACTATCCTGATAATCTACGGTATCTACAAACTCGTGCGCTTCATCCCACTCTGGATTTATTTCTTCGTTGCTGGATTTACTGTTTTCGGCTTTTACCTTTTCTTTCGAGAATTACCAGAGGGGGAACCATGGCCAAAAGGTCTATGGCACTTTGCGCAAAATGCATTTCATGGACCTAGAAACCATGCAATTTTCCCCATCTTCCCTTCCATGGGATTTACAATGTTTGGTGGTATGATTGGTGCGCTCGTCTTTGCCTTTCATAATAAAGTAACGAAGTTCTATTTCCCTTTCTCCTTTATGGTCATTGGCGCATTGATCTTCTTCTATCCTACTGAATTACTCAATGGTGTAGATTCTATTGCTCAATGGATCTCACCTTCATTTGGTTACAAATTCGCGCACTTGAATTGGCTCTACGAGAAAGTCGGTATGGTACTATTGATTCTCGGTATACTGATTACAATAGACAAGTTGATAGGTGATCGAATCAAAGACACAAATTTGTTCCTTAAGGTTGGGCAAAACACCCTTACAATCTACATCATTCACATGATGATCCTTTATGGTAGTGTGATTGGAATTGGGATCAACGATTACTGTCACAAGTCACTTGGTCCTTGGGAAGTGTTTATTGGTGCATCGCTATTTATTGCAACGTTTGTACTACTTATTAAGTATCTTGATTGGATCAAGTTGAAATTAGACTTCATCCTTAGCCCAATAAAAAAATTCTTTGATAAGCTTTTCTTCGTCTCCCAGAAACGCTAAAAGTGCGTATTGATCGTTAGCCTTTACCCTTCCTAGCCTTTCGTTCTAGCCTTCGTCTAAGGCGTCGATTCTCAGCTGTTATGAATAAAATCTGTCGATGATAGACTCTCTTAGCTCCACATCGGTCGGTAATCACAACTTTAACTTGGCGTGGGCTATCATCAGTAAACAAATGTATCCCTGACCACTCGTCTGAAGTTGAATCATCATCAAATGACCATAGGATTGAGTCAGCATCAGGAAATGAAGCTTCATGTTCAACCTCAAATTTCACTTCTTTGACAGTGTCAGAAGGCTCTACTATTCTAGGTTCAATAGAAATTTGAAATCGGTCAAGTTTGTATTCTGCGCGATCACTTTCTAACACTGCTGTAACAGACTCGCGAATTTTCTCTGCATCGCGTTCTCTTACTATGAAAAGGTTCTTAGTAGCTGGAATTCCAAAAATCGATTCAAAAAAAGTATTTGCAATGAGGTAAGACCCTTTCGAACTTGGATGAGCTCTATCATCAGAATAAAGATCAATCTCAGTAGAAGACTTAACCTCTTTCCAAACCATTCCAACGGGAACCACTGGCACGTCGTAGATCTCTCCTATGTACTGATACCCTTTTTCGATACTGTCCGCCATTTTCTCGTAAGAATCAACTTCTGGTCTGAATTCGTAGCCATCTTCATATCCCCATGTCATATAAAACAGAACATTCGTACATGCATTGTTCTGATATATAG